>CAZDFD010000006.1:0-94759 GCA_964504655.1 uncultured Geminicoccaceae bacterium | reverse complement strand
TCAACCCGGTGCGAACCGGCTACGCCGCGATCGCCGACGAGTGGCTGCCGATCCGCCCGGGCACCGACGGGCTGCTGGTGCTGGCCCTCGTTCACGAGCTGCTGCGCGCCGGGCGCGTCGACGCGACCTATCTGGCCGAGTGCACCAACGCCGGCTGGCTGGTGATCGAGGCACCGGGTGCTGCCGACGACGGCCTGTTCGCCCGCGATCCGGCCGGCCGGCCGCTCTGCCGCGACCGTCGGGACGGCGTCCTGCGCCCGGTCGACGATCCACAGAGCCGGCCGGCGCTGCGCGGGGCGGTGACGCTGCCCGACGGACGCCGTGCCCGCCCGGTGATGGAGCTCGTGGCCGAGCGCTACCTCGATCCGGCCTGCGGCCCGGACGCCGCCGCCGGGCCGACCGGCGTGCCGGCGGCGACGATCCGGGCGCTCGCCGCCGAGCTCGCGCGGGCCGCCTTCGACGATCCGCCCGTGGTCGCGGAGCCCTGGACCGACTGGCGCGGCCGGCGCCACGAGCAGGTCGAGGGGAGGCCGGTCGCGGTCCATGCGATGCGCGGCATCTCGGCGCACAGCAACGGCTTCCAGACCTGCCGGGCGATCCACCTGCTGCAGCTCCTCCTGGGTGCGATCGACCGGCCGGGCGCGTTCCGCTTCAAGACGCCCTACCCGCGACCGATCCCGCCCGGGCCCAAGCCGGCCGGCAAGCCCGGCCAAGTCGCCGCCGGGCGGCCGCTGCCGGGCATGCCCCTGGGCTACCCGCTCGGTCCCGAGGATCTCCTGGTCGAGGCCGACGGCAGCCCCTGCCGGATCGACAAGGCGTTCTCCTGGGAGGCGCCGCTCGCCGCGCACGGCCTCATGCACAGCGTCATCGGCAACGCCTGGCGCGGCGATCCCTACCCGATCGACGTGCTGTTCCTCTACATGGCCAACATGGCCTGGAACTCGGCCATGGCGACCAGCCGGACGATCGCCATGCTGACCGACCGGGACCCGGCCACGGGCGGCTACCGGATCCCCCGCATCATCTACAGCGACGCCTTCTATTCGGAGACTGTCGCCTACGCCGACCTGGTGCTGCCCGACACCACCTATCTCGAGCGCTGGGACGCGCTCTCGCTGCTCGATCGGCCGATCGGCAAGGCCGACGCGCTGTGCGACGCCATCCGCCAGCCGGTGCTCGCCCCTGATCGCGACGTCCGCCCGTTCCAGGACGTCTTGATCGAGCTCGGCGCCCGGCTGCGGCTGCCGGCCTTCGTGCGCGAGGACGGCGGCCCGCGCTACCCGGGCGGCTACGCCGACTACCTCGTCAACCACGAGCGGGCTCCCGGGATCGGCCCGCTCGCCGGCTGGCGGGGAGCGGAGGGCGAGCGGGTCGGCAAGGGCCCGCCCAACCCGCGCCAGCTCGAGGCCTACACGGCCAACGGCTGCTTCCTCGAGCACCCGCTGCCGCCGGGCCGGCGCTACATGAAGCCGGTCAACCGGGACTATCTCGAGCTGGCGGTCGAGCTCGGCCTCCTGGGCAAGGCCGAGCCGATCCTGGCGCAGCTCTACAGCGAGCCGCTGCAGCGCTTCCGCCTGGCCGCCCGCGGGCACGGACCCCATCAGCCCCCCGCGGCGCTGCGGCCGCGGATCGAGCGGTTCCTGGACCCGCTGCCGTTCTGGTATCCGCCGCTCGAGCTCGAGGGCGGTGTCGCCGACGGCTTCCCGCTCGCCGCCGTCACCCAGCGGCCGGCCGCCATGTACCACGCCTGGGGCTCGCACAACGCCTGGCTCCGGCAGATCCTGGGCGACAATCGGCTGTGCCTCGCCCGCGCCACGGCGGCGACGCTCGGCATCGCCGACGGCGATCCGGTCTGGATCACGAGCCGGCTCGGGCGGGTGCGCGCGGTTGCCCGGCTGGTCGACGGGGTCGAGCCCGGCACGGTCTGGACCTGGAACGCCATCGGCAAGCGTGGCGGCGCCTGGGGGCTGCCGGCCGATTGCGGCGAGGCGACCATGGGGTTCCTCCTGAACCACCTGATCGACGAGCTCGCGGCCGGCGGCGAGGAGGGGCTCCGGCTCGCCAATGCCGACCCGGTCACCGGCCAGGCCGCTTGGTACGACCTGCGGGTGCGGGTGGAGAAAGCCAGCGACCTCGAGCCGGCCACCGCCGAGCCGAGCTTCGCGCCGCTGCCGCGACCGCCCGGACTGCCCGAGCCGCCGCGCGAGCTGCGCTGGGGGGCGACGTTCCGCCCGGCCGGGCGCGAGGTGGAGCGATGACGGCGCTGCCCGATCCGCCGCCCACCCGCCGACTGGGTCTCGTCATCGACCTCGACACCTGCGTCGGCTGCCAGGCCTGCGTGGTGGCGTGCAAGGAGTGGAACGGCGGCGGCCATGCTGGGCCGCTCTCGGACCTCGAGCCCTATGGCGCGCGCGCCAGCGGGACCTGGCTGAACCGGGTGCATGGCTTCGAGGTCGGTGACGGCACGGGCGGCCGCACGGTCTACTTCCCGCGCTCCTGCCTGCACTGCGAGAACGCCGCCTGCGTCACGGTCTGCCCGACCGGTGCCTCCTTCAAGCGCGCCGAGGATGGGATCGTGCTGGTCGACGAGGCCAAGTGCATCGGCTGCGGGCTGTGCGCCTGGGCCTGCCCGTACGGCGCCCGTGAGCTCGACCGCCCGACCGGCGTCATGAAGAAGTGCACGCTGTGCGTCGACCGAATCCACGATCCGCGGCTGCCCGAGGCCGAGCGCGAGCCGGCCTGCGTCGCCACCTGCCCGGCGAGGGCCCGGCATTTCGGCGATCTCGGCGATCCCGGGAGCGCGGTCTCGCGCCTCGTGGCCGAGCGCGGCGGGGTCGATCTCCTGCCCGAACTCGGCTACCGGCCGACCAACAAGTACCTGCCGCCGCGGCCCGGGCGGCGGCTCGCCGAGGTCGGCGAGGCGCTCGCCGATGCGCCGGCCGAGGGTGGCTTCCTCGGCTGGCTCGACCGCCTCCTCGGGGGCTGAGCGCGTGCACCCCGCGCCCTCGATCCTGCTGTTCACGACGCTTTCCGGGGCGGGCTACGGCCTGCTCGCGGTGTGGAGTCTGGCCGGGCTCGCCGGGCTGGTGCCGGCCGAGCCCCTGGCGGGGGCGCTCGGGCTCGGCCTCGCGCTCGCCTTCGTGACCGCCGGGCTGCTCGCCTCGACCTTCCATCTGGGCCGGCCCGAGCGGGCCTGGCGAGCGGTCGGCCAGTGGCGGACCTCGTGGCTGTCGCGCGAAGGCGTGGCGGCGCTCGCCACCTACCCGCCGGCGCTCCTCCTGGCGGCGCTCTGGGTGCTGGGCGGCCGGATCGCCACCCTGCCGGCGCTGCTGGCGGTGCTCGGAGCCGCCGTCACGGTCGCCTGCACGGGCCAGATCTACGCCACGCTGCGGCCGATCCCGCGCTGGCACCAGCCGCTCACCACGCCCGCCTACCTGGCGCTGGCGCTCGCCGCCGGCGCGCTGCTCGCGCTCCTCCTGGCGGGTGTGCTCGGCCCGGTGCCGGGGGCGCTCGGCGGGCTCGTGCTGCTGGCGCTGCCCGTCGCCTGGGGGCTCAAGCTGCTCTGGTGGCGGGCCGGCGACGCCGCGGAGCCGATCGCCACCGCCGATGCGGCGATCGGCCTTCCCGGTCGCGGCCCGGTCCGGCTGGTCGAGCCGCCGCACAGCGCGAGCAACTATCTCCTCGACGAGATGGGCTACCGGGTGGCGCGCCGTCACGCCGCGAGGCTGCGCCGGCTGGCGCTGCTCCTGGGTCTGGCGCTGCCCTGGGCCCTGGTCGCGGCCGGCCTCGCCCTTGGCGGTGCGGCACTCCTGGTTGCAGCGTTCGTGGCTGCCCTCTCGCTGGCGCTCGCGATCGCGATCGAGCGCTGGCTGTTCTTCGCCGAGGCCCGCCACACCGTCACGCTGTGGTACGGCGAGGCGGCGGTCTGAGCCCGCAGGCTCAGCCGGCCCGGGCGAGCCGACGCGGCGGCTCGGGGGCGAGCACCACCCGCTCGCGCATGAAGGCCGTGACGTCGGCCTCGGGCATCGGCCGGGCGAAGTGATAGCCCTGCGCCTCGTCGCAGCCCTCGCGCTCGAGGAAGCGGCGCTGCAGCTCGGTCTCGACACCCTCGGCCACGACCCGCCGGTCGAAGGTGCGGGCCAGGCCGATGATGGTCCGCACGATCGCCTCGTCGGCCGGGTCGCGGCCGACCTCGCGCAGGAACGACTTGTCGATCTTGATGCGGTCGACCGGCAGCCGCTTGAGGCAGGCGAGCGAGGAGTAGCCGGTGCCGAAATCGTCGATCGCGAGGCTGACACCCATGGCCGCCACCGAGTCGAGGCAGCGGCGGATGGTGATCTGGCTCGGATCGACGAACAGGCTCTCGGTCACCTCGAGCTCGAGCAGGTGCGGCGGCACGCCGGTCTCGGCGAGCAGGCGGCGCAGCAGCGCCGGCAGGTCGCGCTGGCGGAGCTGCGCCGCCGACACGTTGACCGCGACCCGGACCGGCCAGCCGTGGTCGAGCCAGCGGCGTGCCGCCTCGAGCGCCTCCTTGAGGATCCAGGCGCCCAAGGGTCGGATCAGGCCGTTGCTCTCGGCGATCGGCACGAACTCGACCGGCGGGATCATGCCGCGGTCGGGATGCCGCCAGCGGATCAGCGCTTCGCAGGCGATCACGGCGCTGGTCGCCAGATCGATCTGCGGCTGGTAGTGGACCAGGAACTGGCCCTCCTCGAGCGCCCGGCGCAGCTCGCGCTCCATGGCCTTGCGGGCCTTGAGCGTCATGTCCATGCGCGGATCGAACAGGAGCACCCGTCCGCCGCCCTCGCGCTTGGCCTCGTCCACCGCCAGCTCGGCCGAGCGCATGAGCTGGTCGAAGCCGCTGCCATGGTCCGGGTAGAGCGCCACGCCGATGGTCGCCGACGGCGTCACCTCGACGCCTGCGACCTCGAGCGGCCGGGCGAGCCGCTCGAGCGCGTCGCGGGCCAGCTCCTGGGCGGCCGCGGCATCCGCCAGATCGGGCAGCAGCAGGGCGAAGCGGTCGCCGCCGAGCCGGCCGACCCGGCCGCGCCCGCCGGCCAGCGCGCCCAGCCGCTCGGCGGTGCGGCGCAGGACCTCGTCACCGGCGGAGTAGCCCCAGCAGGCGTTGACGTCCTTGAGCCGGTCGAGGTCGAAGGCGAGCAGCGCCGCCCGCCCGCCGGCCGGAATCTCGCGCAGGAGGGCGCCGGTGGCGAGCCGCATCGCGAGCTCCCCGGGGAGCCCGGTCAGGGGATCGGGATCGTCGACCAGATCGATCGGCAGGGGCGCCGGCGCGCGGGTCGGCTGGGCCGGTGGGACGGTGGCGGCAGACTCGGCCGGGGCCGGCGCGCCCGCGGTCGAGGCGCACGCCTCCCGTCCGCGCCGGGCCGCGAGGCCGAGCGAGCCCAGGCAGCCGAGCAGCAGAACCGTCGCCGGCACCAGATGCTCCAGGACCAGCATCCAGCCGATCACGACACCGCCGGCGAGCCCGCCGAGCGCCAGGACGAGCGCCGGCTCGGCGGTCCGGCTCGGCGCTGCCGGCCGTTCGGCCCCGGCCGGCGCGGGCGCCGTGCCGCGGGACGACGGCCCGATCACCAGGAGCACCCCGGGCTCGCCCTCCGCGGGCGCCGTCACGACCCACCTCGGCCGCGCGTCGCCGCCGACGGCGGCGGGCCGGGGGACGCGGACCGGGTGCCTCGCATGCGCCCCTCTCTCCCTATGGTTGAGAACCGTTGGGCCACGTTTTCCGGCAAGAGCTGTTGTGCGGCACAGCAAGCGGTTTTTCAAGCGGAGATCGTGGTCATCTTTAGGTTGTGAAGCGGCGGCCTTCCCGCTGTGGCCCGCAGGGCCACCGATGCTCCTCGGCAGCGCCCCCGTTGCCGCCCGGCGGGCCGCGTGCGATCTCTGCCGGGCCGCCGCCGAGCGGCGGTGGCGGGTGAGGGGGGCACCATGAACCGCATCGATCTCGACGGCTGTCGGGCGGTGGTGACCGGGGGCGCCCAAGGCATCGGCAGGGCCATCGTCGAGCGGCTCCTGGCCTCGGGCGCCGCGGTCGCGATCTGGGACCGCGACCCGGCCGAGGCCGAGCGGGCGGCGCACGAGCTCTCCGGCCGGGGTCGGGTCGCCACTGTGGCGGTCGACGTCACCCGCTGGGCCGAGGTCGAGGCCGCGGTGCGCGCCACCGACGGGGCGCTGGGCGGGATCGACATCCTCGTCTGCAACGCCGGCATCGCCGGGTCGACCCGACCGCTCGTCGACTACCCGGTCGAGGAGTGGCAGCGCATCCTCGACATCGATCTGACCGGCGTGTTCCTCTGCCTCAAGGCGGTGGTGCCGCAGATGATCGCCCGCAACTGGGGACGCATCGTCAACGTCGCCTCGATCGCCGGCAAGGAGGGCAACCCGAACGCCGCCGCCTACAGCGCGGCCAAGGCCGGCGTGATCGCCCTCACCAAGTCGCTCGGCAAGGAGCTCGCCGGGCACGACATCGCCGTCAACTGCATCACTCCGGCCGCCGCCCGTACCCGCATCTTCGAGCAGATGAGCGAGGAGCACATCGCCTACATGCTGCAGAAGATCCCGCGCGGCCGGTTCGTCAAGGTCGAGGAGATCGCCGCGATGGTCGCCTGGCTGGTCTCGGCCGAGAACTCGTTCACGACCGGCGCGGTGTTCGACATCTCGGGCGGCCGCGCCACCTATTGAGCCGGCGGCGGCGCGGTGGTCGAGCCGTTCTGGACCGCGCTGGTCGCGCTCCTCGTCACCGTCGATCCGCTCGGGCTCGTGCCGATCTTCGTGGCCCTGACGCCCGGCTGCGGTGACGCCGAGCGTGCCGTGCTGGCCCGCCGGGCCGTGCTGCTCGGCGCCGTCGTCCTGCTCCTGTTCGCGATCGCCGGGGAGAAGGTGCTGGGTTCGCTCGGGATCGGCATGGGCGCGTTCCGCATCGCCGGCGGCCTGTTCCTGTTCCTCCTGGCGCTCGAGATGGTCTTCGAGCGGCGCGGCCAGCGGCGCGGCGGCAGCGCCGAGGGTGTCGTCGAGGACCGCCACGGCGGCGATCTGGCGGTGTTCCCGCTCGGGATCCCCCTGATCGCCGGCCCCGCCTCGATCACCACCACGATCCTCGTGGCCGACCGGCTCGAGCCCACGGCGACCGGCCGGCTCGCCCTCGTCGCGGCCGTGGCCGCCGCGCTCGGTCTCACCTGGGCGGCGCTCCTCGTGGCGAGCCGGCTGGCGCGCGCCATGGGCCCGACGCTGATCGGCGTGCTGTCCCGACTGCTCGGCCTGCTGCTCGGTGCGCTCGCCGCGCAGTACGTGGTCGACGGGATCCGCGACGCGCTCGCCGCCGGCTAGGCCGGTGCGGCCGCGAGCTCCTCCTCGAGCGCGCGCACCACCCGGCCGTCGTAGCGGCCGGGATGGTCGCGCAGCACCGCCAGCACCTCCGCCTGGGGCGCCGCGTCGCGGTAGGACCGCGGCCGGGTGCGGGCGAGGAACACGTCGGCCACCGCGAGCACCCGCCCGGCCGGACCGATCGCGTCGCCCGCGAGCCCCTGCGGGTAACCGGTGCCGTCGAGGCGCTCGTGCATCTGGGCGATGGCCTCGGCGACCGGCAGGTCGAGCTCGACCCCGTCCAGCACGCGCAACGCATGCGCCAGGTGGGCCTGCATCTGCCGCTGCTCCGCGGGGTCGTGCCGACCGTCCTTGGTGAGCAGCTCGCGCGGCACGAACGGCTTGCCGATCTGCGACAGCTCGCCCGCCAGGCGAACGGTGGCGATCGTCCGCGGCTCGAGGCCGAGGCGCAGCGCCAGTCGCTCGGCGAGGTCGGCGACCGCCCGGCTGTGGCCGAGCAGGTAGGGATCGGCCAGCTCGACCGTGCGGACCAGCGCCGCCACGGTCTGCTCGCGCAGACGCTCGGCCCGCTCGCGCTCGCGGGCGAGCTCGGTCAGGTCGCGCATCACCCGCAGCAGGCGGTGCCCGCCGGCCGGGTCGGGCAGCTCGAGCGCGATGCCGTGCAGCAGCCGCTCCTGCCCGCCGAGGCGGACCCTGAGCTCGGGCCGGACCGCGGCGCCGGTCGCGCGCGCCTCCTGCTCCAGGCGGGCGAGTGCGGCCGCGGTCTCGGGCTCGAGCAGGTCCTCCTCGCGGCGGCCGAGCAGCTCGCCCTGGCCGTGCCCGAGCGCGGTCGCCAACGCCCGATTGGCGAACAGGTAGCGGCCGTCGGCATCCTTGAGGACGACCAGATCGGGCACCGCGCCACTGATCTCGTCGAGCAGCCGGCGCTCTGCCTCGATCCGCCCGGCGAGCGTGCGGTACTGCTCGGCGAGGGCCCGTTGGTGGCGGGCCGCCTGGGCCGCCTGCAGGAGCCCGACCAGGGTGCCGAGCGCCAGCGCCAAGCCGCCCGCGAGCGCCCGCAGCGTCCAGGCGTGCTCGGACTGCGGCGCCAGCGCCGTGGCGGCGTCGGCCCGCAGCACGACGCTCCAGGGCAGGCCGCGCACCGCCGCGCGGGCTACCGGACCCTCGACCGGAGCGTCGGCGGCCGGCAGCCGCAGCGCCCCGCCGCCCGGCTGGCTCGCCTCGAGGCGGGCGGTCACGCCCGGGCCGTCGAGGGGCTGCGGCGCGAGCAGGCGGCCGAGCCGCTCGCCGGCCGGGGCCAGCAGCACGACCGCGGCGCCCGAGCGCGCCCCGGCCGCGGCCTCCGGCGCCGGCAGCGGCAGGGCGAGTGCCAGGCCGAGGCCGCTCGGACCACCCTCGAGCAGGAGCGCGCGCGGCCCGGGCAGCGGTTTCGCCAGCTCGCGCAGCAACGCCGCCCGCGCCTCGCCGTGCAGCCCACCGGCGCCGTCACTCGCCAGCCAGGTCCCGTCCTCGGCGAGCAGCCCGACGCCGATCAGCCCGCCCTGCCGGGCGAGGTCCTCGAGCAGCAGGGTCATGTAGGGACCCTGCTCGGCCAGGGCCGTGGCCAGGCCATCGTCGGAGCGGGCGAGCGCGCTCTCGTGGGCGAACAGCCGGACGAGCTCGGAGCCGGTCAGCCGGTTGCCGATGCCGGCCAGGCCGTCGACCCAGGTGGCGAGCACCTCGGCGCGACCGGCGGCGAGGGCCGCGAGGCGCCCCTCGAGGGCCGCGAGCTCGGCCGCCTGTCGCTCGGCGATCAGGCGCTCGGTGCCGCTCGCGAGCGCCAGGGCGGAGGCGCCGGCGACGAGGAGCGCGGTGAGCCCGGCGCGCGGGCGCCGCCCGCCGCCGGCGGTCGCGCCGGGGTCGAGCGGCAGGGCGGCGGCGACGCTCACGGCGCCCCCGTCCGGCCGCCCAGCAGCAGGCGGGGATCGATCCGGGCGGTCAGCGTGGCGCTGCTGCCGACATGCGCCCAACGCGCCTCCTCGTTGACCGAGTAGTAGGGGACGTAGTGGCCGAGCCGATCGTGGCGCAGGATCGCGTTGGTGACGTTGTCGAGGATGTAGATCTGGTCCTCGTCCCAGACCGCGAGCACGGCATGGGCGAGCTCGCGCAGGGTGTCCTTGAGGACGACGAGGCGGAGACGGTCGGCGGGCAGGCCGAGCTCGCGCAGCGACAGGTACTTGAAGATCGCGTAGTCCTCGCAGTCGCCGGAGCGGGCGAGGAATTCGAGAGGCGTGCTCCAGAAGTCGCTGCGGCCCCAGTTCTGGTCGTCCGCCCGGTAGCGGTGCTGGTTGGCGAAGCGATTGATGGCGTGCAGCTGCTCCTGGAGCGGGGCGCCCTCGAGGCCCTTGAGGAGCGCCCGCCAGGCGACGGCGCCGCGGCCGGGGCAGGCCTTGGGATCGAGCGCGCAGGCGCGCCAACGCGGCCGCTCCGCCTCGACCCGCTCGAGCACGCCGCGCCACTGCGGCAGCGCCACGAGCGAGGCGGCGCGGAACTCGCGGGTCCCGAACAGGCCGGCCTCGACGGCCTCGGCCGTCGAGGCCGCGGCCAGGAGGTTCGAGGCCACGACGAGGCCCCAGATCCTGCTGCGCACCGCGCTCTCCCGTTCCCAGCAGCTGACCGTGCAGGGGGCAGGATCGGCGGTTGCGATGAACGATCCCTTGAGCCGCTCGGTCTCGCGGCCGCGGGACGTATCCGGATGCCGCGGTCCGGGCCGCGCCCGGCCCGACGGTGGTTCACAAGTGGACCAAGGGCGGCGAGGATCGGCCGCGCCGGCCCGTCGGACGACCCGTCCGCGGCGGGCCCGCCGCAGCGGAGGCTCGAGACCGATGCGACTGCTCGCGCTCCGGGCGGCCCTCCTCGGATGGCTGGCGCTCGGCATCGGTTCGGTCGCGGCCGCCGCCCGCGAGGTCACGATCGGCTACCAGCTCGTGCCCGCCCCCTGGGCCGTGCCGATCACCGAGGGTCGGCTCGAGCGGGACACGGGCTACACCGTCCGCTGGGTGAAGTTCGACACCGGCGCCAAGGTCTCGGCGGCGATGGCGGCGGGCGAGGTGCAGATCGGCCTTCTCGGCTCGAGCCCGCTCGCCGCCGCCGTCAGTCGCGGCCTGGACCTGCAGCTCTTCTGGATCCTCGGCGAGATCGCCGCCGCCGAGGCGCTCGTGGTCCGTCCCGGGTCCGGCATCGACCCGACCGACCCGGCGAGTCTGCGCGGCCGCCGGATCGCCACGCCGTTCGTCTCGACGGCGCACTTCCACACGCTGTTCGCGCTCGAACTCTGGGGGATCGAGCCGGACGCGGTGACCCTGGTCGACCTGCAGCCGAGCCAGATCGTCGCGGCCTGGGAGCGTCGCGAGATCGACGCCGCCTATCTCTGGGGACCGTCGCTCGCCCGGCTCAAGCGGACCGGCAGCGTCATGATCGACAGCGCCGTGCTCGCCGAGAAGGGCCGGCCGACCTTCGACGGGCTCGTGGTCGCGCGGGGCTGGGCCGAGCGGAACCGCGACTTCCTCGTGCGGCTGGTCCGCACGGTGGCCGAGGCCGACGAGGCCTATCGCCGCGACCCGGCGGCCTGGACGGCGGATGCGCCCGCGGTCAAGGCGGTCGTGGGTCTGCTCGGGGGCGACCCGGCCGACGTACCCACGGAGCTCGCGCTGCGCCGCTTCCCGACCCTCGAGGAGCAGGCCTCGGCGCGCTGGCTCGGCGGCGGTGCCGAGGGCGGTGCCGCCCGGACGCTGCGCAGCACGGCCGAGTTCCTCAAGGCGCACGGCCGGATCGAGGCGGTGCTCGCCGACTACGCCCGCTTCGTCACCCCGGCCTTCGTCGAGGCGGCCGCCAAGCTGCGGTGAGGGGGCGCGGGCGCCTCAGCGGGTGGCGAGCGCGAGACCGGAGAGCGGGGCCCGCTCGCGGTCGACGAGCCAATGGGTCGCCGCCGCACCGACCCACATGAAGAACAGCGCCACCCAGGCGGTGGTCGCGAAGACCGCACCGCCCGACACTCCGGCGCCCACCGCGCAGCCGCCGGCGAGCATCGCGCCGAAGCCCATCATCGCCGCACCGGCCATGTAGCGGCGCATGCTCCAGCCGTCCGAGAAGCCCTCGAGGCGGAGTTCGCGGGCGAGGAAGGCGGCCACGAACGAGCCCGCGGCGACGCCGGGCACGAGGCCGACGTCGAAGTCGAGGGCCTGGCCGACCGGTGCCAGGAGCAGCATCAGCATGTCGGCGGACGGCCCGCTGAAGCTGATGCTCTTGACGGCGGCCGGCTCGAAGGCGCTCGCGGCGAAGGCGGCGGTGAAGACCCAGGCCCCTGCGACCGCGGCGCCCACCCCGACCCCGCCGACCCAGGCGCGCGGGCCGAGCCGGGTGCGGGTGCCCACGGCGACCGCGACCGCCAGCGAAAGCAGCCCGACGAGGAGCCCTGCGGCATGGTCGAGCCGCAGCAGGCTCAAGAGATCGGTGAGCTCGCTGCCATCCAGCACCCAGAGCTGCGCGAGGCCGTCCCGGGCGGGCGCCAGGGCGCCCCGCAACGAGGCCTGCGCCACGACCGCGAACACCAGCCCGGAGAGGAGGGCGCGCAGATTGCCGGTCGCCGAGAGGACCAGCAGCCGCGACGGGCAGCCGCGGGCGAGGATCATCCCGGAGCCCACCAGGAGCCCGCCCAGGATCGCTCCCGAGAGGCTCGCGCGCGGGGCCAGCTGGCGCGCCTGCGAGAGCTCGACGAGCCCGGCCAGGACGACCGCCTGGGTGAGCGCCACCGCGGCTCCGAATGCCAGGAGCCAGATCGCGAACTTGCCGCCGGGTGTCCCCTCGGTGAACTCGATCACCGCCGAACGCAGGCAGAAGCGCGAGCCCTGCGCCGCCGCGCCGAACAGGAGCCCGATCAGGAGCCCGCCGGCGACGGCCGTCCAGGGCTCACCCAGGCGATCCAGGAAGAACTCGAGGCCCACCGGCGGTCTCCCCACCGAACCACAATCTACGATCCTAGTTCGTAGATCTTGGCAACACCGACTTCGCCTCGTACATATACCGCGGCGCGGCGGTCGAGGCCAGGGGGTGCCGCGTCGCAGGGGCCCGGGGCTAGTCGCGCGGCAACAGGAAGATCGCGGTGCCCATGGCGAGGCTGCCGAACGTCACGGCGAAGCCGGCCATGGCGAGCAGCAACGTCGCCACGGGGTGCTCGGAGGCGAGCCAGAGTTCGCCGAGCCGTCCGACGTCGAGCCACAGAAGGGCGCCCAGCAGGGTCCAGCCCACGCCGATCCCGACCAGGGCGTGCCGGGCGAGGAACCGGAGCAGGCGCGTGTCGCCCTCGATCCGCATGGGCTAGGCTCGGGCTGGCGAGGTGGGCATGCACACGGGCCGCGTCACGACGGTGATCCTCGGCGCCGGAGGGCGCGATTTCCACGTCTTCAACATGATGTTCCGCGACGACCCGGCAAGCGAGGTCGTGGCGTTCACCACGGCGCAGATCCCGGGCCTGGCCGGGCGGCGCTATCCCCCCGATCTGGCCGGGCCCCTCTACCCGCTGGGGATCCCCATCCTCGCGGAGGTGGAGCTCGAGGCTCTGGCCGCCCGACGCGGGGTCGACCGGGTGGTGTTCGCCTACAGCGACGTCGCGCACCTCGAGGTGATGCACGCCGCCTCGCGCGCGCTGGCGCTCGGCGCCGACTTCGTGCTGCACGGCCCGCGCGCCACCATGCTCGCCGCCCGTCGCCCGGTCGTGGCGGTGACCGCGGTCCGCACCGGCTGCGGCAAGTCGCAGACCACGCGCCATCTGGCCCGGGCGCTCGCCCGCCCGGACCGGCGGGTGGCCGTGATCCGCCACCCCATGGCCTATGGCGACCTCGAGGCGATGCGGGTGCAGCGCTTCGCCTCCCCCGCCGATCTCGACCGGGCGGGCTGCACGATCGAGGAGCGCGAGGAGTACGAAGCGCATCTCGAGGCCGGCCTCACCGTGTTCGCCGGGGTGGACTATGCGGCCGTACTGGCGGCGGCCGAGGCCGAGGCGGACCTTCTGCTGTGGGACGGGGGCAACAACGACTTCCCGTTCCTCCGCCCGGACGTGACGGTGTGCCTGCTCGACGCGCTCCGGCCGGGCCAGGCGGGCGCCTTCCACCCCGGCGAGAGCTGCGCCCGGATGGCCGATCTCCTGGTCGTCGCCAAGGCCGACGCGGCACCCGAGCCGCAGGTCGAGGCCGTGCTCGCCGAGGCTCGGGCACTCAACCCGCGGGCCGCTCTGCTGCGTGCCGCCTCGGCGCTCGAGGCCGACCGTGCCGTCGGGGATGTCGTCGGCCGTCGCGTCCTGGTCCTCGAGGACGGCCCGACGCTGACCCATGGCGGTCTGCCCCACGGCGCCGGCCACGCCTTCGCCCGCGCGGCGGGAGCCCTGATCGTCGACCCGCGGCCCCATGCGGCACCGCCGCTCGATCGGCTGTGGCAGGACCACCCGCAGCTCGGGCCGGTGCTGCCCGCGGTCGGCTACGCCGCCGCCGAGCGTGCGGCGCTCGCCGCCACGATCGCGGCCGCGGCACCCGATCTCGTGGTCGTGGCGACCCCGATCGACGCCGCCCGCCTGCTCGGCCTCGCGATCCCCTGCGTGCGGGTGCTGACCTCCTACCGGGACCTCGACGCCCCCGGCCTCGCCGAGCGGGTCGAGGCCCGTCTCGAGCGGCTACCGATCACCGCGCCGCGGCCGGGCTAGCGGCGAACCCCGTCCGACCGCCGCCCGATCCGCCGCTCAGCCGATCGCCGCCAGCTCGGCCCAGCCACCCGAGGCGGCGCTCTCGAGGCAGGCCTCGACGAAGGCCAAGCCCTTGGCGCCGTCCTCGGCTGTCGGCAGGTGGCAGGCGAGCGGGTCGGGCGCCCGGCCGGCGAGTGCCGCCGCCACCTGCTCGGCGAAGTCGGCGTAGAGGTTGGCGAAGGCCTCGTGGAAGCCCTCGGGATGGCCCGAGGGAATCCGGGTCGCCCGGCGGGCGAGGGCGTGGTTGCCGGGCAGGCCGCGGGACAGCAGCCGGGCGGGCTCACCGGTCCGCAGGTGACGCAGCCGGTTCTGGTCGGCCTGCTCCCAGACGAGCCCACCCTCGGGTCCGTAGACCTCGAGGGCGAGCGCGTTGTCGGCGCCGGCCGCGGCCTTGCTCGCGACGAGCACGCCGCGCGCGCCGCCCTCGAGGCGGAGCAGCACGAGGCCGGTGTCGTGCGCCGTGCGCCCGGGCACGAGCGCGCCGACCTCCGCCATCACCGCCCGGACGTCGCGGCCGGTCACGTAGGTCACGAGCTGATGGGCGTGCGTGCCGATGTCGAGCAGCGCGTGGCTCGACCCGCCACGGGCCGGATCGAGCCGCCAGACGAGCCGCGGCGGCATCGCCTCGGGCCTGTCCTCGACGCGGGTCGCGAGGCTGCCCTGCAGGTAGCTCACGGTGGCCAAATGGACCGGGCCGAGGAGGCCGTCGGCGACCATGCCGCGCGCTTGGCGGATCATCGGATAGCCCGAGTAGTTGTGCGTCAGCACGAACACCCGGCCCGCCCGACGCACCGCCCGGACGAGTTCGCGTGCGCTCGCAAGATCATTGGACAAAGGCTTGTCGCAGATGACGTGCAGCCCGGCGCCGAGCGCCCTGAGCGCGATCGGGACGTGGCTGTCGTTGGGGGTGCAGATCGCCAGGGCGTCGATGCCGTCCGGCCGCCCGCGCTCGCCTTCGACCAGCGCCTCCAGGTCGGGATAGGGGCGGGCGAGGCCGAGCGCGCGGGCCTGGGCGAGCGAGCGCTCGGGATCGGAGGAGAGCACGCCTGCGGTGATCTCGACCAGATCGTCCAGCCGCGCGGCGGCGCGATGCACCGGGCCGATCAGCGCGATCCCGCCACCGCCCACCACACCGAGCCGCACCCGGCGGCCGAGCGTGGCGATCACCGGATTGCCGCTCACGGCGCGTCGCCCAGGCCGAGCAGGCGGCGGTTGCGCGCCACGTCGGGGCCGGCCGTCATGCCGGCGTCGAAGGCACGCCGCTGCACCTCGAGGATGTGCGCCCTGATGAACTCGGCGCCCTTGCGCGCGCCGGCTTCGGGCGATTCGATGCAACACTCCCACTCGAGCACGGCCCAGCCCGGGAAGTCGTGGGCCGCGAGGCGGGCGAAGATGCCCTTGAAGTCGATCTGGCCGTGCCCCGGCGTGCGGAACCGGCCGGCCCGCTCGAGCCAGGGCAGATACCCGCCCCACACCCCCGTCCGCGGGCTCGCCGCGAGCTCGGCGTCCTTGACGTGCATCGCCTTGATGCGGGCGTGGTAGAGGTCGATGAAGCCGAGCGGGTCGATGTGCTGCAGCACGAGGTGCGAGGGATCGTAGAGCAGGTTGCAGCGCGGGTGCCCGCCCACCGCGTCGAGGAAGCGCTCGAAGCTGGCGCCGTCGTGGATCTCCTGGCCCGGGTGGATCTCGAAGCAGAGATCGACGCCGTGCGCGTCGGCCAGATCCAGGAGCGGCCGCCAGCGCCGGGCCATCTCGCCATAGGCCTCCTCGACGAGACCGGCCGGCCGCGGCGGGTAGGGATAGGCGTAGGGCCAAAGCAGCGAGCCGCAGAAGCCGACGAGGCGCTCGAGCCCGAGCCGGGCCGAGGCGCGGATGGCCGCGCCGACCATCGACACGGCCCACTCCTGGCGGGCCCGCGGCCGGCCGCGCAGGGTCGGCGGGGCGAACAGGTCGACCACCTCGTCATAGGCCGGGTGGACGGCCACGAGGTGGCCGTGCCGATGCATCGAGAGCTCGGTGATCGCGAGCCCGCGCTCGGCGAGCGGGCCGCGCAGCTCGTCGGCGCGCGCCGCACTCTCGGCCACTGCCACCACGTCCAGGATCGCCGGCTGGAAGGTCGGCACCTGAACGCCCACGTAGCCGTGCCCGGCGGCGAAGCCCGCGAGCCCGTCGAGCGTGTCGAACGGCGGTTCCGGCCCGATGAACTGGGCGAGGAAGATCCCCGGCCCGCGGATCGTGCGCATCTGACCTCCCTGGCTCGGGCCAGCTCCGTCGCTGCCGGCACATAGCACCCGATCCCGGCCGCGTCGCCGGCCGATCGACGGGGGCGGGCTTGCATCGGTCGGCGGCGTAGGATACTGTTCTTACATGATCAGCACGGGGGCCATCTCGAAGGCCGCGAGGCGGATGCCCGACACGCCACGGCACGCGACTCCCGAGCGCACGCCGGCCCGCCGCCGGTCCGGGCCCGCGGCACGCGACTCCCGAGGCAGGCCGACCGCGATCGCCGCGGGTCGGCGTGTCCGCGGCACGCGGGACCCGAGCCGGTCGGCGAGCGTCGCCACATGGGCAGCGCCCGGTCCGGTGCACGCGACTCCCGAGCCGTCCCCGAGCGGCGACGCGAGGCGTGCCGGCGATCGAGGCACACGAGTCCCGAGGGCGGCGGGGCGTGGCTCAGCCTGCGAGCCCGTCGAGCTCGGTGTAGTCGGGCAGGGTGCGGTCGATCGGCCGGCCGGCGCGCAGCACCACGCGCCGGGCCTCGGGCCGGCTCAGCACCTCGCTCCACCGTCGGCCCTCGAAGATCACGAGGTCGGCCGGCCCGCCCGGGGCGAGGCGCCCGGCCTCGGCGAGGCCCATCTGCGCGGCGGGTGCGCCGGTGACCGCCCGCGGCCACTGCCCGATCGGGTGGTCGAGATGGGCGATGCGCACGCCTTCACGGAAGACCTCGAAGAGGTCGTGGTCGCCGTAGGCGTAGAACGGGTCGCGGCAATTGTCGGAGGCGAGCATGACCGGGACGCCGGCTCCGGCCAGCTCGTGCAGGAGCGTCACGCCGCGCCGGCGCGGGGTCCGGCCGGTGGCCCGGTCCTGGAGATAGAGGTTGCACATCGGCAGGGCGACGACCGCGATCCCGGCCTCGAGCAGCAGGTCGATGGTGCGCGCCACCTCGGCTGGCTCCTGGGTCGACAGCGAGCAGCAATGGCCGGCGAGGATCCGGCCGCGGTACCCGTTGCGGATCGCCGCCCGGGCGAGCTCGGCCAGGGTGCGGGCGCCGGGATCGAGGCTCTCGTCGACGTGGCAGTCGATCTCCAGGCCGCGCTCGACGGCGAGCGCGAAGAAGCGGTCGAGATCGCCCTCGAGGCCGGGCTGCATCAGCGGCACGAGCCCGAGGATCCCGCCGTGCGCGGCGACCAGGTCGGCCAGATCTCGGCCCTCGGGCCCGCGATAGTGCTCCAGCATGGCGAGCGAGACGGCCTGCAGCTCGATCCGTCCGCGCCAGCGCTCGCGCGCACGAGCGAAGACCGGCCAGGAGATCGCGGCCTGGGGCGGGATGCTGTCCAGATGCGTGCGGATCGCGCAGGTGCCGTGCGCGAAGGCGCAGCGCAGGCCGAACTCCATCCGCGCGGCCACGTCGGCGGCCGTCCAGCGGGCCACCCGGTCGGCCTCGACGGCCCCGAGCGCGCCCATGAAGGTGCCGTCGGGGTTGGCGGCGCGCGGCCAGATGTGGCCCTTGTCGAGATGCGTGTGCACGTCCACGGGGCAGGGCCAGACCATCCGCCGGGCGAGGTCGACGGTGGGCACGAGGCTGCCGGCCGGCGCGATCCGGGCGATCCGCCCCTGGTGCAGCTCGAGGTCGAGCGCCGTCAGCCCGTCGGGATCGGGCGCTGCCGCGCCCGGCGCCGCGGCTACGAGGCAGGCCGGGACGGTCGCCTGTCCGAGCACGCCGCCCGCGGGCGGCAGGTCGAGGAGGGGGACGGGCATCGGGCTCTCCGGGCGACGCTGCGGCCGTGGGCTGGTAAACAGGGTCGGTGGGCGGCGACAAGGAGGCATCGATGGCACGGCTACCCGGGCTCTGGCACGAGCTCGCCTGGCCGGATCTGGTCGGGCTCGATCCCGAGGCGACCGTGGTACTCCTGCCGGTCGGCGCGATCGAGCAGCACGGCCCTCACCTGCCGCTCGGCGTCGATGCGCTCATCGTCGAGGAGCTGGCCAGGACGGCGCTCGCTCGCGCCGAGCCGGGCCTCCCACTCCTGGTCCTGCCGACGCTCGCGGTCGGCAAGTCGGACGAGCACCTGGCGTTCCCCGGCACCCTCACGCTCTCGGCTGCGACCCTGGCCGCGGCCTGGTGCGAGATCGGCGCCTCGCTGGCCCGGGCCGGTGTCCGGAAGCTGTTGATCCTGAACGGCCACGGAGGGCAGATCGCGACCGGCCAGATCGTCGCCCGGGAGCTGCGGATCCGCCATCGGATGCTGGTCGTGCCGGTGCTCTGGCCACAGCTCGGCCTGCCGCCGGACCTCCTGCCCGAGGAGGAGCTGCGCTTCGGGATCCATGGCGGGGCGCTCGAGACCGCGCTCGTGCTGGCGATCCGACCCGATCTGGTGCGCCCTGACCGGCTCGCCGACTTCGCCCCGGCGACCCGCCACCGCGCCGCGGCGGCACCCATCCTGAGCTCGCTCGGCGCCGCGGGCTTCGGCTGGATGGCGCAGGACCTGCATCCCGCGGGTGCCGCCGGCGACGCCGGCCTCGCCACCGCCGAGATGGGCCGCCGCACCCTCGACCACGTGGCCGGGCGGCTCTTGGCGCTCGTGCGCGAGCTGCAGGCGCTGCCGCTCGCGAGCCTCGCTTGCGGACCCCTCGGCGCCGACTAGGTCTCAGCGCTCGCGCTGCAGCGCGCTCTCGTGCCAGCGGTGCAGCAAGAGCCAGGAGAGTGCGCCGAAAACGAGGTAGATCGCCACGCCGGTCAGCGCCAGCAGCAGCAGACCCGCGAACATGCGCGGGATGTTGAGCCGATACTGCGCCTCGAGCACGCGGAAGGCGAGGCCGGTGCCGGTGCCGGCGGTGCCGGCCACGTACTCGGCCACGACCGCGCCGATGAGCGAGAGGCCGCCCGCGATCCGCAGCCCGCCCAGGAAGTAGGGGAGTGCCGTGGGCAGCCGCAGGTGGCGGAGCTGCTGCCAGCGCGAGGCGCCGTAGAGCTCGAAGAGATCGCGCAGGTTGTGGTCGGCCGAGGCCAGTCCCAGCATCGTGTTCGACAGGATCGGGAAGAAGGCCACGATCCAGGCGCACAGAACGACCGCGGTCAGCGTGTTGTCGACATAGATCAGGATCAGGGGTGCGATCGAAACGACGGGCGTCACCTGGAGGACGACCGCGTAGGGAAAGAGCGAGATCTCGATCCATCGGGAGAGCGAGCAGAGGAGTGCGAGACCAACCCCGCCGAGGATGGCGGCGGCCAGGGCCAGAGCCGCGATCTTCAAGGTGATCAGGAGCGAGGGCCAGAGGGTCGACCAGGCCAGGACGAGTTCGTCCGCGACGAGGCTCGGCCCGGGCAGGATGTAGTGCGGGATGTCGTTGAGCCGGACGATCGCCTCCCAACCGAGCAGCACGAGGATCGCGATCAGCGTCGGGGCCAGGATCCGGGCGAGCCGCTCGGCGGACGGCGAGCCCTCCACCGTCTCGGCGGACGTCGGCAGGCTGGCGGGCGCGGGTTCGAGCGTCGCGGCCACGGTCTCAGCTCCCCATCGCCCGGTGCAGTTCGGCCGAGACCCGCCGGCAGAGCGCGTTGTAGGCCGGCGAGGTGCGGAAGGCCTCCTCGCGCGGCCAAGGGGCCTCGATCGGCAGGTCGGCCACCACCCGCCCGGGCCGGGGCGCCATGACCACGATCCGGGTCGAGAGATAGACCGATTCGTAGACCGAGTGGGTCACGAACACGACGGTCCAGCTCTGCGCCCGCCAGAGCGCCAGGAGGTCGTCGTTGAGCTTGAGGCGCGTGATCTCGTCGAGGGCGGCGAAGGGCTCGTCCATGAGCAGGAGGCTCGGGCGGGTGACGAGCGCCCGGGCGATCGACACCCGCATCTTCATGCCGCCCGAGAGCTCGCGCGGATGGGCTCCGGCGAAGTCGGCGAGGCCGACCATCGACAGCGCCTCGCCGACCGGCCCCTCGGCCTGCCGCCGGCCGAGGCCGGACAGCCGCAGCGGCAGCCAGACATTGTCGAACACGGTGGCCCAGGGCATCAGGGTGGGCTCCTGGAACACGAAGCCCACGGCACCCCGAGGGGCACCTTCCGGGCCGAGGATCCGACCCGTGGTGGGGCGGCTGAGGCCGGCGATCAGCCGAAGGGCGGTGCTCTTGCCGCACCCCGAAGGCCCGAGGAGGCTCACGAACTCGTGCCGGCCGATCGAGAGATCGAGGCCGGCCAGGGCGACCGTGCCGTTCGCGAAGGTCTTGCCGACCCGCTCGAGGCCGACGAGCGGTCCGGTGGCCCGCTCGTCCGTCCCCTCGAGGACAGGCTCGCCTGCGGCGATGGCGAGGCTCACTGGCCCGTCAGCTTCTTCTTGAGATCGAGGCCATGACCCTTGTTCACGAACGCGGAGGTGAAGCCCTCCTCCCAGGGAAGGCTCGCCGGGTAGACGCCCCATCCGACCGCCTTGTCGAAGAAGCTCTTCCAGCGCGCCTTGGTCATGGCCCCGATGCCGAGGGTCAAGCTGTCGCCGGAATCGACGATGCCGTACTTCTTCATCGCCTCGATCGAGAAGGCGATCTGGCCGTCGTCCATCTCGGGATTGTCCTTCTTGATCAGTTCGTTGGCGGCCTTGTTGTCGCCATAGAGGTAGCTGTACCAGCCCTCGATCGTGGCATCGACGAAGCGCTGGACGAGGTCCGGCCGTTCCTTGACCAGCTTGGCGGACGCCTCGATCGTCGTCGAATAGGTGTCGTAGCCGGCGTCCGCCATCACCAGCACCACCGGATCGAAGCCGCCCTGCTTGCGCACCGCGTAGGGCTCGGAGGTCACGTAGCCCTGCTGGACGCTGTTCTTGTCGGCGAGGAACGGGGCCGGGTTGAAGGTGTAGGGCTTGAGCTGCGAATCCTCGAGGCCGTAGACCTGCTTGAGCCAGAGCCAGTAGGTCAGCCGGCCGTCGTTCGAGATGAAGAGCGTCTTGCCCTTGAGGTCGGCCAGCGACGCTATGCCGGTGCCGGGATGCGCCATCAGGATCTGCGGCTCCTTCTGGAAGATCGCGGCGACCGTGACCACCGGCACCTTGTTCTGGGTGAAGTTGAACTGTCCGAACAGGTTGCCGCCCATGTTGAAGTCGATGCGGCCGGCGGCGAGGAGCTGGCTGTGGTTGACCTGCGGACCGCCCGGCCGGATCGTGACATCGAGCCCGAAGCGGGCATAGGTGCCGTCGGCGACAGCCTGATAGTAGCCGCCGTGCTCGGCCTGCGCCTTCCAGTTGGTGCCGAAGGTGAGCTTGTCGGCCGCCAGGACGGCCGCGCCACCGAAGGGCCCCACCAGGGCGGCGCCGAACGCCGCCAGGACCGACGCCACCGGCCACCGCTTCCACGCCACGAGCATGATCGCCTTCCTCCCGCTCGACTGCTGCATCGGCCTGGGCCCAACGGACTGGTCGCGTCGGGCCGGGGACGGCCCGACCCGGCACCCCCGTGCGTCGACCGACCCGAGCGAATGTGGGCATCCGTCCCGTCCGACGGCAAGAGGCGGTCGCCTCAGCCGCCGGTTCTGACCGCGCCCGCGGCGCCGTTCTCCCAGGTGCCGGCGAGCAGCCGCCGCGCCAGCTCGCGGCGGTCGAGCGGAGCCGCCGCCACCTGCTCGGCGAGCGGCGCCGGCGCGACCCGGGCCAGCCGGTCGGCCACGATCAGGATCGCGAGCAGATGGTAGAACAGCTCGAAGAACGCCATGTTGAGCAGCGCGCCGCCGACCGCGTAGCCGACCAGGCTCACCTGCAGCGCGGCGCCGAGGCGGGTGAGCTCGTGCAGGTCGGGCCGCTCGCGCTCGCGCCGCATCAGCCGGCCGGCGATGACGAGCCCGCCCAGGAGGAGCCCGAGGAACAGGGCCAGCCCGAGGAACCCGAGCTCGCCCAGCACCTCGAAGTAGATGCTGTGGGCGTTCAGATACTCCGACGAACCGCCCGCCCCGTGCCGGATGTTGTTGAGCACGAACACCCGGAAGCCGCCGCCGAGCCAGGGGCTCTGCAGCGCCACCTCGGTGGCGTAGCTCCAGGCGGTGAAGCGGAGCTGGGCCGAGACGTCCTGCTCGTACTCGTCGATGGTGCCCATTTTCGCGTACCAGGCGTCCGGCATCACGAGCGCGAGCGCCAGCGCGGCCGAGCCGCCCAGGAGGGCGAGCGGGAGCTTGGCGCGCGAGCGCCACCAGAGGACGGCGGCCATCGCCACGAGTGCCAGGAGGCCGCCGCGCGACCAGGTGCCGAGCACGGCGAGCGCGGTGAGCCCGCTCGCCAGGAGGAGTGCCGCCCGCAGCCAGACCGGCCGGCTGGTCTCGTGCAGGTACTGCAGCAGCGGCAGCACCATGACGAGCGCCAGGGCGATGCCGTTGTTGTCGGCCATCAGGCTCGGCTGCGGCCCGAGCACCTGATGGGCGCCGCCGGTGGCGAGCACGAACAGGCCGCCCTTGACGCCGTAGAAGGCGATCGACAGCGCCACCGTCCAGACCAGCTGCCGCAACCGCTCGGGACGGTCGATCAGGATCGTGGTCAGCACCAGGGCGAGCACGATCTTGAGCGCGAAGTCGAGCTTCTCGGCGGCCGGCTCGGGCGCCCAGGCCTGCGCCGCGGACAGGGTGAACAGCGCGGTGAAGGCCGCGAGCAGGGTGCTGAGCGGACCCCAGAGCGGCAGCTTGCGCTCGCCCGACGCGAGCCAGCGGGCGAGGGTCAGGAGGAACAGCAGCTGGGCCCAGGGGATCTCCTGGGCGAAGCCGAAGGCCAGCCGATGCGGGGCCATCAACGAGACCCAGACATAGGCCAGGAGCCCGAGATGCGGGCGGACGAGGATCGCCGGAACGAGCACGGCGACGATGGCCGCAAGGACGAGGTCGCGCATCGCGGGCTCGCCGATCGGTTGACCGGCGCGAGGCCGCCGCCGGTTCGACCGGGCGAGCCTAGACCGCCGCGGTCCGCGAGGCGAGAGCCACCGCGCCCCCCCGCGGCGCCCCGCTCGTCCCCCGGTGCGCTTCCGCGGCTCTCAAGTATTCGCTGCGGTCACTCGAAATAGAAAGGGTCGCGACCGTGTCGATCGCGACCCCCGCCCCGGCGGGCGGCGCCCGCCCGCCTCAGGCCTTGACGGCGTCGCGCAACCCCTTGCCGGCCTTGAAGCGCACGGAGTTGCTGGCCTTGATCGCGATGGGCTTGCCGGTCTGCGGGTTGCGGCCCTCGCGCGCCGCCCGGTGCGCGACCTCGAATACGCCGAACCCGGCGATCGCGACGCGGTCGCCGCGCTTGAGCGCGTCCTGGATGCCGCCGAGCACGGCGTGCACCGCCTCCGCCGCCTTGGCCTTGGTCATGCCGGTGGACTGGGCGACCGCCGCGTTCAGCTCGTCGAGGGTCATCGCAAGCTCCCTTTGCGCTCCGCAAGTAACGCGGGCGCATATCATGAACCCTTACAGTTGCAAATAGCGCAGAACATGGCCGCGATGCGTTCAGGTGCCGGCGTTGCGGAGCGGCTGCGGGCACCGGCGGTGCGCGCGGCGCGGCCGTGGGTGGGTGCCGGACAGTTGAGAGAATTTGAGCTTATTTCACGGCGAAAGTTCTTTTCGACGCCGCGATCAGGGAATATGAACTTGTGCGCGAGGGCGGGCCGTTAACTCGCCCTTAGGGTTGACCAGCGAGGATGCGGGGCGGGCGTCGACGCGATCGTCCGGCCGGCCGACGCGCGGCGGGTGCAGCGCGACGCCGGCGGGTCCGCCGGCGCCGCGAGGGAGATCGGACATGGCGCGCAGCGAGGCCGTGACACCGGGCGAGGTGCGACTGCTCTGGCCGGGGCTCGCCGACTGGCTGGCGGTCGGCCGCGAGCTCGGTCGGCGATGGCTCCTCCTGTTCCGCTTCGCCCTGCTCAACATCCTGGCGGCGGCGCTGGTCGTGGCCGCCGCCCTGCAGGGTTGGCTGAGCGACATGTTCGAGAGCGACCGGCTGCACCTCGTCAAGCTGATCGTGGCGGTGTTCGCGGCCGGCCTGATCGGTGCGGCGGTGCGCGCCGTCCGCTTGAGCGCCGAGCTCAACGCGGTCGAGGCCGGGATCCTGCCGCGCGGCTCCAAGGCGGCCTGGTTCCACGCCGCCACCGCCGGCCGCGACGGCGCCGGCCGGGCCGCCATGGCGGCCCTGCTCCGCCTCAAGCTGCAGCAGCGGCTGAGCGGACCGCGGTATCTGGCGAGCTTGCTCGTGCTGCTCGGGCTGATCGGCACCGTGGTGGGCTTCATCCTGGCGCTCGCCGGCATCGATCCGGCGACCGTCGGTGACGCCGCGGCGATCGGGCCGATGGTCTCGCGGCTGCTCGAGGGCATGGCGGTGGCGCTCTACACGACGCTGGCCGGCTCGCTGCTCAACATCTGGCTGATCCTGAACTGCCGGTTGCTCGAGAGCGGTGCCGCGCATCTCTACGGGCGGCTGGTCGAGCGGAGCGAGGCCCATGCTCGGGCCTGACGACGGCGACGACGCGGACGGCGCGATCGTCTTCCGCGACCTGATCACCTTGGCCCTCGCCGGCTTCGTCGCCTGCGTCGTCCTGATCCTGCCGCACATCAACCCGGCCAAGGCGAAGCCGCAGCCGCAGGGGCTCGAGCCGCCCGGCAACGTGGTGGTCGAGATCCGCTGGCCGGACGCGGTCGACGCCGATGTCGACCTCTGGGTGCAGGGCCCGGGCGACGTCCCGGTCGGCTACTCCAACAAGGGCGGTCGCCTGTTCAACCTGCTGCGCGACGATCTCGGCCACAGGGGCGACGTCTCCGGCCTCAACTACGAGGTCGCCTACTCGCGCGGCGTGGTGCCCGGCGAGTACGTCGTCAACCTGCATCTCTACCGCAACCCCGGGCAGGTGCTGCCGGTTCCGGTCACCGTCGTGGCGAGCGTCAAGCCGTCGGTCGGCGAGAGCGCCCGGCAGCTGGTCGCCACCACGGTCGAGCTCGACCGCGAGGGGCTCGAGCGGACCGCCTTCCGCTTCCGCCTCGACGCGCGCGGCGGCCTGATCGCAGGCAGTGTCCACGACCTCGAGATCCCGCTGCGCGCGCGGAGGCCGTCGTGAGCTCGCTCGTGCCGCTGTTCGCCGGGCTCGCGCTCCTGGTGGCGTGCCTCGCCTGGATCGCCGTCTGGTCGCCGAGGCGGCCCGCGGTCAAGCTGGCGGCCACCGGGCTCGCCACGCTCGCCCTGCCGCTCGGCTACACGGCCCTGGCCGATCTGCCGGGGCGGCCGAAGCCGGTGCGCGACGAGTGGTTCATGGCCCGGGCCCAAGAGGCGGTGGTGCTCGCCTTCGAGCTGGACGAGGGGCGCGCCATCCACCTCTGGTTGCGGCTGCCGGGGGTCGAGGAGCCGCGCGCCTACCGCCTGCCCTGGAGTCGGCGGCTCGGCCAGGAACTGCAGGACGCCGGCCGGGCGGCGCGCCGCGTCGGCGCCGAGCTCGCCATGCGCGCGCCGTTCGAGCCGTCGCTCGACGAGCGCGAGCCCCGCTTCTATCCCCTGCCGCAGCCGGCTCCGCCGCCGAAGGCGGTGCCCCCCGAGGCGCTGGTGCTGCGGCCCGGCGGGGGCGGCGGCTGAGCCGGCGCGGCTCAGCCCTCGAGGCCGCCCATGGCGCAGAGCAGGCTCCAGTGCGCCGCGCCGACCGGCACCACCGACAGCCGCGACTGGCGGACCAGGGCCAGATCGGCGAAGCGCGGATCGGCCTTGATCGCCCGCAGCGGGATCTCGCGCGGCAGCCGCCGCTCGGGCTCGACCCGGACGGCGGGCCAGGCGGGGTCGGTCGGATCGGGCTGCCAGGCACGCGCGACCTTCACGATGCCGACGATCGCCGGATCGACCACCGAGCGGTAGAAGAACGCCCGCTCCCCCGGCTGCATGGCGCGCAGGTTGCGCGCCGCCTGGTGGTTGCGGACCCCGGTCCACTCGGTGTGCCCGTCCTCGAGCAGGCGCTCGAAGCTGTAGTCCTCGGGCTCGGTCTTGAGCAGCCAATGCGCCATGCGGTGCTCCCTCGAGCGCGGCTCAGGCGCCGCCCGAGCCGGCCGAGGCGGCGCGCCGCCGGTCGAGCTCGGCGGTGTCGAGCCGGTACAGCCAGAGACCGCTCGTCACGATGACCGCGGCACCGGCGAGCGTCGCACCCGACGGCACGTCGCCGAACGCCACGTAGCCCGCGGCCATCGCCCAGACCAGCTGCAGATAGTTGAACGGGCTCACCCGCGACGCCTCGGCGCGGCGCAGCGCCAGGATGATCATCAGATGGCCGACCGCGCCGAGCACGCCGGTGGCCACCATGAGCACGAGATCGAGCGGCGCCGGGGTCCGCCAGCCGAACGGCAGGAGCGCGCTGAACAGGACCGCGCCGACGAGCCCGCTGAACAGGAGCGAGACCAGGGGCTCGGCCTCGCGCACGATCCGCGTGCTGATCTGGTAGACGGCGTAGGCCGCGGCACAGCCGAGCGCCAGGAGGGCGCCCGGACCGATGCCGGCGCCGCTCGGCCGGACGATCAGGAGCGCGCCGAGGAAGCCCGTGCCGATCGCCAGCCAGCGCAGCGCGCCGACCCGCTCGCGCAGCACGACGAGCGCGATCGCGGCCACCAGGATCGGCGACAGGAAGGTGATCGCGGCGACGTCGCCGAGCGGCAGGAACATGAGGGCTGCGAAGTTGAGGAGCGTGCTGGTGCCGAGCAGGGCGCCGCGCAGCAGCTGCGTGCCGGGCTCGCGGGTGCGCAGGGCACCCACCACCGCGCCCGGGATCACCACCGCGACCGCCAGCACGTGGAAGAAGGTGCGGGCCCACAGCAGCATGAGGATCGGGTAGCGGGCCAGGAGCGCCTTGACGATCGCGTTCATGACGGCGAACAGGAGGCCGCCCGCGGTCATGAGCCCGATCGCCGTCAGGATCGTCCGTCTACCCTCGTCCAAGCTCCGGCTCCGTCGCGAGGGC
This sequence comes from uncultured Geminicoccaceae bacterium, assembly GCA_964504655.1. Classification (GTDB taxonomy): domain Bacteria; phylum Pseudomonadota; class Alphaproteobacteria; order Geminicoccales; family Geminicoccaceae; genus JANXAZ01. The sequence continues at coordinate 67,508 of CAZDFD010000006.1, read as the reverse complement.
CGGCCGCGTCGAACGCCGGCGATCGCCGCCCGGGGCTGTGTCGCAGAGCCGGAGGCCGTCCGCCATGCTGCATTTCGAGGGGGCCGAACTCGCGGCGCGCAAGGCCCGGCTGCTCGCGGCGATGGCCGAGGCCGGGCTCGACGGCCTGCTGCTCTTCAAGCAGGAGAGCATGTACTGGCTCACGGGCTACGACAGCTTCGGCTTCTGCTTCTTCCAGTGCCTGGTGGCGAGCGCGGCGGGCGACCTCGTCCTCCTCACCCGGGCTCCCGACCTGCGCCAGGCGCAGCTCACCTCGATCCTCGAGGACATCCGGGTCTGGGAGGACCGCGAGGGTGCCGAGCCCACCCGCGAGCTCGCGGGGATCCTCGCCGAGAAGGGCCTCGCCGGCCGCCGCGTCGGGGTCGAGTGGGAGGCGCACGGCCTGACCGCGGCACTCGGCACCCGCCTCGCCGCGGCGCTCGACGGGCGGGTCCACCTGGTCGATGCCTCGCGCCTCGTGAGCCGGCTGCGACTGGTCAAGTCGCCGGCCGAGCTCGCTTACGTGCGGCGTGCCGGCGAGCTCGCCGACCGCGCGCTCGAGACGGCGATCGGCCTGGCCCGGCCCCACGCCGAGGAGGCCGTCATCCTGGCCGCCATGCACGAGGCGATCTTCCGCGCCGGCGGCGATTACCCGGCCAACCCGTTCATCATCGGCTCCGGCCGCGAGGCGCTGCTCTGCCGCTACCATTCCGGCCGCCGGCGGCTCGACGCGCAGGACCAGCTGACCCTCGAGATCGCCGGCGTCTGGCGCCAGTACCATGCCTGCCTGATGCGGACCCTGCTCGTCGGCCCGGCCGATCCGCGCCAGCTCGAGATGCACGCCGTCTGCCTCGAGGCGCTCACCGCCTGCGAGGAACGGCTGCGGCCGGGCCGCACACTCGGCGAGGTGTTCGAGGCGCACGCGGCGACCTTCGACCGCCACGGCCTGCGCGCGCACCGGCTCAACGCCTGCGGCTACTCGCTCGGCGCCGTCTATGCGCCGTCCTGGATGGACTGGCCGATGGTCCACGCCGACAACCCGGTCGTGCTCGAGCCCGGCATGGTCCTGTTCCTGCACATGATCCTGGTCGATTCCGACAAAGGCCTGGCGATGACCCTCGGACGGACCTCGCTCGTGACCGCGGCCGGGCCCGAGAGCCTCTCGCGCCTCCCGCTCGAGGTCGTGGTCGGCTGAGCCCGGCGGCGCGCTCGCCCGGCCCTTGGACGGCCGGCACGGCTTTCGCTAGGACCCCTCCCGGGAACGCCGGGACCGGTTCCGGCAACCACGCCGAAGGGCCGGGTGCACGACCGGCCCGAGCCCGAGGGACACCATGCCGATCGACGCCCTGCTCGCCGAGCTCGCCGACCTCGCGGTCGACACCCAGCCGCAGCGGGTCAAGCGCCGCTCGCGCGACTTCTACTGGTACTCGCCGGTGCTCAGGCGCCGGCTGGACGCGGTGACCGCCGAGGCGGTCGTGACCCCGCGCAGCGAGGCGGAGGTGGTGCGGGCGCTGGCCGCGGCGTTCCACCACGAGGTCCCGGTGACCGTGCGCGGCGGCGGCACCGGCAACTACGGCCAGGCGATGCCGCTGCGCGGCGGGATCGTCCTGGACCTGTCCGAGCTCGGCCTGATCGAGCGCATCGAGCGGGGCCGGGTCCGCGTCCAGGCCGGTCTCAAGATGGCCGAGCTCGACGCCGCCACGATCGCCCACAGCCAGCAGGAGCTGCGGCTGCATCCCTCGACCCACAAGACCGGCACGGTCGGCGGCTACGTCGCCGGGGGCTCGAGCGGGATCGGATCGGTGACCTGGGGCCTCCTGCGCGACCGTGGCAACATCCTGGGCCTGCGGGTGCTGACGATGGAGGCGCGGCCGCGTGCCCTCGAGCTGCGCGGCGCCGACATCCAGAAGGTCAACCACGCCTACGGCACCAACGGCGTGATCACCGCCCTCGAGCTGCCGCTGGCGCCCGCCTACCGCTGGGCCGAGGCGATCCTGGGCTTCGGCGACCTCATGGCCGCCTGCCGCTTCGCCGACGCGCTCGCCCGCGAGGACGCGATCCTGAAGAAGCTCGTCTCGGTGGTCGAGGCGCCGGTGCCGCACGACTGGCTGTTCCCCGAGCGCGGCATCGCCCCGGGCGAGACGGCGGTGCTCGTCATGGTGGCCGAGCACGCCCTCGAGGCCCTGCTCGAGCTGGTCGGGCTGCACCCCGGGCGGCTCGTCTGGCAGGGCTGGACCGACGAGGCCACGGGCACCCGGCTGCCCCTGTTCGAGTACAGCTGGAACCACACCACCCTGCACGCACTCCGGCACGACCGCTCGATCACCTATCTGCAGACCCTGTTCCCGCCCCCCGGCCATTTGGCCAAGGTCGAGGAGATGGCGGCGCGGTTCGGGCGCGAGCTGCCGCTGCACCTCGAGTTCGTGCGCTTCGGCGGCGAGGTCGCCTGCTTCGGGCTGCAGATCGTCCGCTACACGAGCGACGAGCGGCTCGCCGAGATCATCGAGGCGCACGAGGCGGCGGGGTGCCCGATCTTCAACCCGCACGCCTTCACCCTCGAGGAGGGCGGCATGAAGAAGGTCGACGACCGCCAGCTCGCCTTCAAGCGCGAGGCCGATCCGAGGGGCCTGCTCAACCCCGGCAAGATGCTGGGTTGGGACGATCCGGCCTGGCGGCCGGTCGAGCGCGCCTACCTCTACGGACCGGGCTGAGGCCGCGCCGGGCGGGCGCGCCGGGGCGGCCTGGACCGCCGCGGCCGGCCCGCCTATGGGCGTGGCGGAGCGGTGGAGCGGGCTCGGCAACGTGGATCGCCTCGACCTCGTCCAGGCCTTCGCCACCGTCGCCGAGACCGGCAGCTTCTCGGCCGCGGCCGCCCGCCTCGGGCTCGCCCGCGCGCTCGTGAGCAAGCGGGTGGCGGCGCTCGAGCGGCGGCTCGGCGCCCGCCTCCTCGCCCGCACCACCCGCCGGGTCGGGCTCACCGGCGAGGGCAGCGCCTTCCTGCCGCACGCCCGGCGGATGCTGGCCGAGTTCCAGGAGGGCATGGACGAGCTCGCGCGCCGCCGCGGCGAGCCGCACGGCCGGCTCAAGCTCAGCGCGCCCATGAGCTTCGGCATCCGCCATCTGGGGCCGCCGCTCGCCGCCTTCGCCGAACGCTTCTCCTCGCTCAGGATCGAGCTCGTGCTGGGCGACCGGTTCGTCGATCTGGTCCAGGAGGGGTTCGACCTCGCGCTCCGGATCGGCGACCTGCCCGACTCCTCGATGATCGCCCGCCAGTTGGCGCCGGTGCGGATCGTGCTGTGCGCGGCCCCGGCCTATCTCGAGCGCCACGGCCGGCCGGTCGAGCCGGACGACCTGCTCCGCCACCGCTGCCTGCACTACGGGTATCTCGCCACCGGCCAGCGCTGGCCGCTCGAGCGGGACGGCCGGCGCGCCACGGTGGTGGTCGACGACCGGTTCGTCGCCAACAACGGCGACTGCCTCGCCGGCGCCGCCGAGGCAGGGCTCGGCATCGTGCTGCTGCCCACCTTCATCGTCGGCGACGCGCTCCGCGCCGGGCGGCTCGTGCGCGTGCTGGACGGCTGGGAGGTCCCGCGCTTCGCGCTCCACGCGGTCTGGCCGGCGGGGGGCCGCCCGCCGGTCCGGGTACGGGCGCTGGTCGACTTCCTGCTCGGGCGCTTCGGCGACCCGCCCTATTGGGACGCGGGGCTCTGAGCGCTCAGGCGGCGGTCTTGGTCTCGCTCTTGGGCTCCTCCTTGGGGAGCTGCGCGGTCGCCTCGTCGTCCTTCATGCCAGCCTTGAAGTTCTTGATGCCCTTGGCGAGATCGCCCATCACCGAGGGCAGCTTGCCGGCCCCGAAGATGATCAGGATCACCGCCAGCACCACGAGCCAGTGCCACAGGCTGAACGTGCCCATCCGTCCCACTCCCGTTCCCGAGCGCCGCCGGAAGCTATCCGCTCGCGCCCGGCGTGCCAAGGCCGGCCCCCGGATCGCGGCCGCCCGGCCCCACGCTGGCGGAAAGTAGCACGGCGATGCCCGACGTCGATCCCCGTCCGGGCCCGGCCGCGCGGCCGGCCGGTGCGGCGCCCCGGCTCGTGGTCGACGTCACCGGCCACGGCCTCGGCCATCTCGGGCAGCTCGCCCCGATCCTGGCCGGGCTGCGCGCCCGCCGGCCGCGGCTGGAACTCACGGTGCGGAGCGATCTGGCCGACGAGCGGCTCGAGGGCATGCTCCAGCGGCCCTTCGCGCGCGCCCCGGCGCCACCCGACATCGGCCTGCGCATGCTGAGCCCGGTCGAGCCCGACCGGCCTTCGACCCGCGCCTGGTACGATCGGCTCGAGCGGGAGTGGGACACCGTCCTGGCACGCGAGGTCGCAGCACTGCGCGCCCTGGACCCCGACCTCCTCGTGGCCAATGTCGGCCCGGTCGGTCTCGCCGCCGCGGCCGCGGCCGGGGTGCCGGCGGTGGCGGTCTCCTCGCTCGACTGGGCGAGCGTGCTCGAGGCCTATGGGCTCGCCTCCTCCGCCCTGACCACGCGGCTGCGCGAGGCCTACGCGGCGTTCCCCTTCGTCCAGCTCCACCCGCATCTGGAGATGCCCTGGCACCCCGATCGCCGCCCGGTCGGGCCGGTCGCCCGGCGGGGCCGGCCGCACCGGGCCGAGCTCCTCGCCCGGCTGGCCCTGCCGGCCGATGCCGTCCTCGTGCTCGTGGCCTTCGGCGGCATCCCCATGCCGCGGCCGCTCGCCGTCCTGCCGCCGCTCGACGGGGTGGTCTGGCTCGCCGACGGCGCCGCCGGCCGGGGCCTCGTGCCGGTGGGCCCGGCGGGCCTGCCCTTTCCCGACCTGCTCGCGAGCGTCGACCTCCTGATCACCAAGACCGGCTACGGGCTCCTGGTCGAGGCGGCGGTGGCCGGCACGCCGGTGCTGTTCCTCCGGCGCCCGGACTGGCCCGAGGCGCCGCACCTCGAGGGCTGGATCGAGCGGCTCGGCCTCGGCCGGCCCCTGCCCGGCGAGCCCGACGCACTCGCGGCGGCGGTGCGGGCGCTCGCCGCCGCGCCGCGGCCGGAGCCGGTGGCACCGACCGGCATCGCCGAGGCGGTGGCGATCCTCGAGCGGTGGCTCTAAGCAGCCCCTGCAGCAGGGGAGGAGGGGATGCGCGCCTTCGAGATCCGCCGGCCCGGCATCGACGGGCTCTCCCTGGTCGAGCGGCCGCGGCCCCGGCCGGGGCCGGGCGAGGTGCTGGTCCGGGTCGCCGCCGTGGCGCTCAACTATCGCGACCTCCTGAACGTCGAGGATCCGCTCGGCCGCGGCATCGCGCTGCCGCGCGTGCCCTGCTCGGACGCCGCCGGCGAGGTGCTGGCGGTCGGGCCGGGCGTGACCGCCGTGCACCCCGGGCAGCGGGTCGTGTCCTGCTTCTTCCAGGCCTGGGAGGCCGGCCCGATCTCCGCCCCGGCGATGGCGAGCGCGCTCGGCGGGGCGATCGACGGCGTGCTCGCCGAGGAGGTGCTGCTGCGCGAGGGCGGGGTCGTGCCGGTCCCGGGCGAGCTCGACCTCGCCGAGGCCGCGACGCTGCCCTGCGCCGGTCTGACCGCCTGGCACGCGCTCTTCGAGAGCGGCCGCCTCAGGCCGGGCGAGACGGTGCTCTGCCTCGGCACCGGCGGGGTCTCGATCTTCGCCCTCCAGCTCGCCGCGCGCACGGGCGCCCGGGCGATCGTGGTGTCGTCGAGCGCCGCCAAGCTCGAGCGCGCCCGGGGGCTCGGCGCCTGGGCCACGGTCGACCGCAGCGCCACCCCCGACTGGGAGCGCCCGGTGCTCGAGCTCACCCGGGGCCTCGGCGTCGACCACGTGGTCGAGGTCGGCGGCGCCGGCACCCTCGCCCGCTCGATCGCGGCGACCCGCCCGGGCGGGCACATCGCGCTCATCGGCGTCCTGACCGGCGGCCAGATCGACCCCACGCCGGTGATGCGCAAGGCGATCCGGCTGCAGGGGGTCTATGTCGGCAGCCGGGTCATGCTCGAGGCCTTCGGACGGGCGGTCGCGGCGACCGGGCTGCGGCCGGTGATCGACCGCCGGTTCCCCTTCGAGGAGGCCGCGGCGGCGCTGCAGGCGCTGCGGGCCGCCCGGCACCTCGGCAAGCTCGTGATCGAGCTCTGAGCCCCCTCAGGCGAGGTCGATCACCCCCTCGCTCACGAGCGTCGCCAGATCGGTGCCGAGGTCGCCCTCCACGATGGCAACCGCAACCGCCCTGCCGCGGCCGGGCCCGTCGACGTCGACCGCCACGACCGTCGTGTCGCCCTTGCCGGTGAGCTTCAGGAAGTCGACCAGATCGTCGGTATCGGGGTCGAAGCCGGAGAGCAGATCGCCGATCAGGAGCCGGTCGCCGTCGGCCTGGCTGAAGTCGGCCACGAGCGCGCGCGAGCGCAGGCCGTCGCCGACCACGAAATCGTCGGCGCCCTGGCCGCCCTCGAGCAGGTCGCGGCCGAGCCCGCCGCGCAGCAGGTCGTCGCCGTCGCCGCCGTCGAGATCGTCGTTGCCGACGCCGCCCCGGAGCTCGTCGTCGCCGTCGCCCCCCTCGAGCGTGTCGTTGCCCAAGAGGCCCTCGAGCGTGTTGTCGCCCTCGTTGCCGACCAGGAGGTTGGCAAGGGCGTTGCCGCTCGCCGCGTGATCGCCCGTGCCCTCGAGCTCGACGTTCTCGACATTGGCGTAGTCGTCGAGATCGACGTCGCCGTCGGCCAGGACGGTGTCGACCCCGCCGCGCGCCTCCTCCTCGATCTCGTCGCCCGGATCGTCGAGGACGTAGGTGTCGTCGCCGCGTCCACCGGCCATGCCGTCGGCACCGCCGCCGCCGTCGATCACGTTGGCACGGCCGTTGCCGGTGATCGTGTTGTCGAGATCGTTGCCGGTCCCGTCGATCTCGTCGCGGCCGACCAGGGTCAGGGCCTCGACATGGTCGGGCAGCTCGAAGGAGACGGACGAGAGCACCTCGTCGTCGCCCTCCGCCTCGGCCTCCTCGACCTCGTCGCCCTCCTCGGTCACGAGGTAGGTGTCGTCGCCGTCGCCGCCGGCCATCAGATCGTCGCCCTCGCCGCCGGCGAGCTGGTTGTCTCCGGCATTGCCGAACAGCTCGTTGTCGAGCTCGTTGCCGACGCCGTCGAGGTCGTCGGTGCCCTCGAACACCAGGATCTCGACCTCGTCCGGCAGGCGGAAGCTCGCGTCGGCGACCACCGTGTCCTCGCCCTCGTCCTCGAGCTCGAGGATGCGGTCGCGGCTCGAATCGACGGTGTAGACGTCGTCGCCCTCGCCGCCGCGCATCAGGTCGTCGCCGGCCTCGCCGTCGAGCGTGTCGTCGCCTTCGCCGCCGTCCAGCACGTCGTTGCCGTCGCCGCCCAGGATCAGGTCGTCGCCCTCGAAGCCCCAGAGCTCGTCGGCCAGGTCGCCGCCCTCGATCTCGTCGGCGTCGCCGAGGAACAGGCCGAAGAAGCCCAGGGGATCGTCGTCGTCGATCGCCGCCATCATCTCGGCCGCGTCGACCTCGCCGTCCTCGATCGAGAACCAGTCCTCCTCGTCGACGAAGGCGTCGACCGCCTCGACGGTGCCGTCGACGAGCTCGGTCGTGTCGCCGTCGTCGTCGTCGTCGGCCTCGTCGTAGGCGAGATCGGTCCCCAGCACGTCGAGCTCGCGGGCGCCCGCCACGAGCAGCACGCCGCTGTCGTCGGCGAACTGCTCCTCGGCATTGGCGAACACACCCACCGGCGCCGTGCTCATGCGCAGCGCCCTCTCCAGATCGACCCCGAGCGATGCCACGAGCCGTCCCTCCGCCCCCGATGCGGTGGCCGGATCCTAGCTGTCGGGCGGACGATTTTCAACTCATAGTTGATGATCGCCCCGAGGGACTCACGCCGAGAACGACCGCTCGAGCTCGCGGCGGATCTGCACGGCCTGGTCGCGCTCGTCGATCGCCACGTCCGACCAGCGGATCCTGCCGCCCGCCGGCACCGGCGCGAGCAGCTCGACGTCGTGGGCCAGGCCGAGCGGCAGGAAGCCCTCGCGCAGGCTCACCGCGGCCGGCACCTGCTTGCCCCAGACGCAGTAGCCGCCCTCGCCGTCGAGGATCTCGCCCGCGGCGAGGTCGCGCTTGGCGGTGGCCACGACGTCGGAGGTGAAGCCGACCGGTGCGCCCGTGGGCTCGCCTCTGAGCGCCACCGAGGCGACCGAGATGCCGAGCTCGAGGCCGATCAGATGGGTCGGCCGGTACATCGCCATGAACGAGAAGGTGTCGTCCGGGGCCAGCCGGTACTCCTCGGCGCAGTACTTCACGTAGTCGTGGCCGCAGGCGACCACGACATAGGTGCCCTGCTGGATCTCGTCCGGCACCGGGCTCTTGTCGCGGTGGAGCGAGGAGACGACTTCGGTCGTGCCGCGCACCGCGAGGCAGCCGCCGTCGGCCATCGGCTTGCAGACCTGGGCGAGCCTGCGGGCCGGGCAGGGCGGGAAGGAGAGCCCGTCGGGCTGCGGCACGAGCCCGGTCGCGTTGCAGACCGCGGTCATCTCGATGCCGGACTTGGTCCCGTCGATGAAGCTGTTGAACATCTTGGGGTTCATCCGGCCGCGCTCGGCCTTCTCGCGCGACAGGCCGAAATGCTCCCAGACCGTGTCGGGGGTGCTCTGGTGGAAGGAGGGGTGGTAGCGGGTGCCCTTGCCGGCGGCCACGACCTCGAAGCCACAGGCGCGCGCCCAGTCGACGTGCTCGCAGATCAGGGCCGGCTGGTCGCCGTAGGCCAGGCTGTACACGACCCCCGCCTCGCGGGCCCTGCGGGCGAGCAGGGGCCCGGCCACCACGTCGGCCTCGACGTTGACCATGACGATGTGCTTGCGCTCGGCGATGGCCTGAAGGCAGTGGCGGATGCCGACCTTGGGGTCGCCCGTGGCCTCGATCACCACCTCGAGCGCGGGGTGGCGCAGGAGGGCCGCGGCGTCCTCGAGCACGCAGGTGGCGCCGCTCCTGGCTGCCGCGTCGAGCGTGGCGGCGGCGAAGCGCTCCTCCTCCCAGCCGCAGTAGCGGAGATTGGCCTTGGCACGGTCCGGGGCGAGGTCGGCGATGCCCAGGACGTGCAGACCCGGGGTCCGCCGCGCCTGGGCCAGGAACATGGTGCCGAACTTGCCGGCCCCGATCATGCCGACGCGGATCGGGCGGCTCGCCGCGGCCCGCGCCTGGAGCTGGGTGAACAGGTTCAAGGCCGCCTCCCTCTGGCCGGGATCCGGGCGGGCGCTATAGCGAGGGCCCGGCGGGGCGGCAACGCCGGCCGGGGCAGGGGAGACGGGCGATGGGCGAGGTCAACCGGAGCTGGCGGCTGGTGCGGCACCCCGAAGGCATGCCGCGGCCCGAGGACTGGCGGCTCGCGGAGGGGCCGGTCCCCGCACCGCAGCCGGGCACGGTCTTGGCCCGCTCGCTCCTGCTCGACGTCGCCCCCTACATGCGGGCGCGGATCGCGCCGCTCGCCAACTACGCCCAGGGCGTGCGGCCGGGCGAGGTGATGATCGGCGGCGCGGTCGCCGAGGTGGTCGACAGCCGCCATGCGGACTGGCGGGCGGGCGATCTCTTGGTCACCGACTTCGGCTTCGGCTGGCAGGACTACGCGGTCCTGCGGCCCGAGGCCTGCCGGCGGGTCGACACCGCCCTGGCGCCGCCCGAGGCGTGGCTCGACGTGCTGGGCCTGAACGGCGTCACCGCCTGGTTCGCGCTCTTCGAGACCGGCCGGGTCAGGCCGGGCGACACGGTGCTCGTCTCGGCCGCGGCCGGCTCGGTCGGCCAGCTCGCGGGCCAGCTCGCAGCGCTCGCCGGGGCGCGGCCGCTCGCGGTCGCCTCCACGGCCGAGAAGCTCGCCTGGTGCCGGGAGTGCGGCTACGCCGACGGGATCGCCCACCGCGAGGAGGCCGATCTGGCGGCGGCGCTCCGCCGTCTCGCGCCCTCCGGCGTCGACCTCTACCTCGACAACACCGCCGGTCCGATCCACGACGCCGTCCTCCAGAACCTCGCACCCCGGGCGCGGATCGTGGTCGTGGGCACGGTCGCCCTCGCCGACCGGCTCGGCCGGCCCGACATCGGCCCGCGCTTCCTCCGCCAGGTGCTGGTCGCCCGGGCGCGGATCGAGGGCTTCCTCGTGCTCGACTTCGAGCAGCGCTGGGGCGAGGCCTGGGCGCGGCTCGGGAGCCTCGTGCGCGCCGGCGCCCTGCGCACCCGCTACGATGTCGCCGACGGCCTCGAGCGGACGCCCGAGGCGTTCCTCGGGGTGCTCACCGGCCGCAACCTCGGCAAGCAACTGGTCCGGGTGCGGCCGGCCCCGGCCACCTGAGCTCGGGACCGTCGTGCACGAGCGGCTCGCGCGGCCTCCGCGGCCCGGCTCGGGACCGTTGTGCAGCGCCCACACCCGCGGCCCCGGCCCGCGCTCGGGACCGTCGTGCACGGGCGGATCGCGCGGCCTCCGCACCTCGCCTCGGGACCGTCGTGCACGCCACGATCCCGTGGCGCCCGCACGCCGGCTCGGGACCGTCGTGCACGAGTGGGCGGGCGCGGTGCCGCGGCGACCCCGCCGTGCCCCCGGCCGGGCCCGATCAGGAAGACTAGCCTAGGACGAGCCGCCGGGCAAGCGCCCGCGCTCAGACGTGGATCGGCTTCGACCAGGCGGCCAGGGCCGCCTCCTTGATCGCCTCGGCGAGCGTCGGGTGCGGGTGGCTGGTGCGCGCCACGTCCTCGGCGGTGGCGCCGAACTCCATGGCCAGCGCCAGCTCGGCGATCATCGTGCCGGCGTCCGGGCCGATCACGTGGCACCCGAGGACCCGGTCGCTCGCGGCATCGGCCAGGATCTTGACGAAGCCGTCCGAGGCGCCGACGGCGCGGGCGCGGCTGTTGGCCGCGAAGGGGAACCGGCCGACCCGGTAGGCGACACCCTCGGCCTTGAGCCGCTCCTCGGTCCGGCCGACCGCGGCCACCTCGGGGTGGGTGTAGATCACGCCCGGGACCAGGTCGTAGTCGAGATGCGGCTTCTGGCCGGCGATCGTCTCGATGCAGGCGACCCCGTCCTCCTCGGCCTTGTGGGCGAGCATCGGCCCCTCGATCACGTCGCCGATCGCCCAGATCCCCGGGACCGTCGTGCCGAACCGGCCGTCGGTCCGGACCCTGCCGCGCTCGTCGAGGGCGACCCCGACCTCGGCGAGGCCGAGCCCCTCGGTCCAGGGCCGCCGGCCGATCGCCACGAGCACGGCGTCGCAGGCGAGCGTCTCCTGGGCGCCGCCCGCGACCGGCTCGACCACCACGCCCAGACGCTCGCCGCCGGTCTCCACGCCCACCACCCGGGTCGAGAGGCGGAAGGCCAGGCCCTGGCGGGCGAGCAGCTTCTGCAGCTCGCGGGCGATCTCCTGGTCCATGCCCGGGGTGATCCGGTCGAGGAACTCGACCACCGTCACCTTGGCGCCGAGCCGCCGCCAGACCGTGCCGAGCTCGAGCCCGATATAGCCGGCGCCGACCACGACGAGATGCTCGGGCACCCGCTCGAGGTCGAGGGCGCCGGTCGAGGACAGGATCCGCTCCTCGTCGATGGTCACACCCGGCAGCGGCGCCACCTCCGAGCCCGTGGCGATCACCACGTGGCGAGAGGCGAGCTCCTCGGCGCCGCCGTCGCGCTCGACCACCACCCGGCCGGGGCCGAGGATCCGGCCGCTGCCCTGCAGGCGGGTGACCTTGTTCTTCTTGAACAGGAACTCGATGCCCTTGGTCAGGCCCTCGACCACCTTGTCCTTGTGGTCGAGCATGGCGCCGAGCTCGAGGCGCACCTCGCCCGTGCGGATGCCGAAGCGGTCGAGCCCGTGGCGCGCCTCCTCGTAGAGGTGCGAGGTGTGGAGGAGCGCCTTGGAGGGGATGCAGCCGACATTCAGGCAGGTGCCGCCGAGCGTCGGCCGCTTCTCGACGCAGGCGACCTTCATGCCGAGCTGCGCGGCCTTGATGGCGGCCACGTAACCGCCCGGGCCGCCGCCGATCACGACGACGTCGTAGGTGGGCTCGGACATGGAGGGCGCTCCCGGCTGGCTCGAGGTGCGGGCCGCTCCTAGCAGCCGGCCGGGGGCCCGTCACCGCGGCGCGACGGCCTCGCGCCGCCGGCCCGGCTCAGGCGGCGTCGCGCCGCCCGTAGCGGCGCTCGACATAGGCCTCGACCATCGCCTGGAACTCCTGCGCGATGCCCGGGCCGCGGAGCGTCGCCACCTTGCGGCCGTCGACGAAGACCGGTGCCGCCGGGCTCTCGCCGGTGCCGGGCAGCGAGATGCCGATGTCGGCGTGGCGGCTCTCGCCCGGGCCGTTGACGATGCAGCCCATGACCGCGACGTTGAGCGTCTCCACACCCGGATAGCGCTCCTTCCAGACCGGCATCTGCGCCGCGAGCCAGCCCTGGATGGCGCCCGCGAGCTCCTGGAACACCGTGCTCGTGGTCCGCCCGCAGCCCGGGCAGGCGGCGACCTGGGGGGTGAAGGAGCGCAGGCCGAGCGACTGCAGGATCTGCTGGCAGACCTGCACCTCGGTGGCGCGCGGCTCGCCCGGGGCCGGGGTCAAGGAGGCGCGGATCGTGTCGCCGATACCTTCCTGCAGGAGGAGGCCGAGCGCCGCGGTCGTGGCGACGATGCCCTTGGCGCCCATGCCGGCCTCGGTCAGGCCCAGATGCAGGGCGTAGCGCGCGCGGCGGGCGAGCTCCCGGTAGACCGCGACCATGTCCTGCACCCGGCTGACCTTGGCCGAGATCACGATCCGGTCGGCCGGCAGGCCGATCCGCTCGGCGTGCGCGGCGCTCTCGAGCGCGGAGCGGACGAGCGCCTCGCGCAGCACCGCGTCGGCCGGCTGCGGGTCGGGCCGGGCGGCGTTGGCGTCCATGAGCCGGGCGGCCAGGTCCTGGTCGAGCGAGCCCCAGTTGACCCCGATCCGGACCGGCCGGTCGTGGCGCAGCGCCGCCTCGATCATCTGCTCGAACTGGCGGTCGCGCTTGTCGCCGAAGCCGACATTGCCGGGGTTGATCCTGAGCTTGGCCAGGCAGCGGCCGAGCTCGGGAACCTCGGCCAGGAGCCGGTGGCCGTTGTAGTGGAAGTCGCCCACGAGCGGCAGCTCGCGCAGGCCCAGGAGGTCGAGCCGGTCGCGGAGGATCGGCACGGCCCGGGCCGCGGCCTCGGTGTTGACGGTGATCCGCACGATCTCCGAGCCGGCGCGGGCGAGCTCGATCACCTGCGCCGTGGTGGCGTCGGGGTCGGCGGTGTCGGTGTTGGTCATCGACTGGACCACGACCGGGGCGCCGCCGCCGACCGTGACGGCGCCGATCCGGACCGCGTGCGTCCCGTGCCGCCGGATCTCGGCGAGCGCCACCATGACGTCCTCCCTCCGCCCGGCGCCGCGCCGGGCCGGCCGCAGCCTCAGTTCTGGCCGAGCCGGGCGCGCAGCGGCCCCGGTACCAGCGGCACGTCGCGTACCACCTTGCCGGTCTCGCCCAAGAGGCCGAGCGAACGGCCCTCGACCACCACCTCGATGCCGCCGGCGTTCCCGGTCCATAGCGCCAGGTCGTCGCGCTCGGGCAGCACCAGCCGCTCGCCCGGATCGAGCGTGCGGGTGCGCACATAGTCGCGGCTGGCGCTGCGGATCTGCACCCAGGCGCTGTCGCGGGCGATCAGCACCACCCGGCCTTCGGCCGGGCCGCCGAGGTCGCGCCCGGGCCGTGCCCGCTCGCCGTCGAGGGCCGCGAGCAGCGTGGCCGGCGAGACCTCGGCCGGCGCGCTCGGTCGCTCGGCCGCCTGGGCCGAGGTCGAATCGCGCCCGCCGAGGAAGCGCGGCGCCGCCGCCACCGCCTCGACGGGCTCGGGTGCCACGAGCACCTGCAGCCCGGCCGGCTCCGGCGGGGCCGGGCTCGGCAGCGGCCGGGTCGGCAGGGACTGGGCCGGCGGGGGCGGCGGGGGCGGCGGTGCGGCCGCGACCCGCGTCGGCGGGGGCGCCGGCAGCGAGGGCGGGCCGCCCAGGAGGTCGCCGGCCAGCCGGCCGAGCTCGCCCGGCACGGCTGCCACCCGCTCGAGCACCGGCTGGTCGCGGCCGAGCATGTGCCAGCCGCCGTAGAGCAGCCCGGCGAGCAGGATCGAGGCCGCCACCAGGAGGCCCCTGGGGCGGCGGTCGTCGCGCTCGGGCTGCGGCACCACGAGCTCGGGCTCGGGCGGGGCGCCGTCGAGCGTCTGCTTGACCAGGCGCACGACCTCGGCGCCGTCGAAGCCCAGATGGTCGGCGTAGGTGCGCAGGAAGCCGAGCGCGTAGGGCCGGCCCGGCGTCATCCCGAGGTCGCCCTCCTCGAGGGCGAACAGGTAGGAGGGCTTGATTCGCAGCGCCTCGGCCACGGCGTAGAGGTCCTCGCCGCGGGCCTGGCGGGCCTCGCGCAGGACACCGCCGACCCGGCGGAGCTGGCCGGCGGGCGAGTCGCGAAGGTCCGCGGTCTGTCGGCTTGCCTGACTGCTCATGACCGGTCCGAGGTCGCGAGGAGAAGGACGCCCGGAACGGCATCCGGGCGGCACGATAGCAGACGGTGCGTCGCCCGCCAAACGCTTCGGCCCGGGCTGCATCGCCGCATACGCCTCAGGTGGTCGTGGTCGTGCCCGGTGGCAACACCACGCCGTGGTCGAGGGCCCAGGCGATCAGCCGGCGCCGCAGCGAGCGGTCGGGCAGGCCGAGCAGCGGCTCGAGGTAGGCGGCGAGCCGGCTCGCCTCGAGCGAGCGGACGGTGGCCTTGACCGAGCCGATCTCGCTCGCCGCGACCGACAGGCGGCGGATGCCGAGGCCGACCAGCGCCATGGCCTCGAGCGGCCGGCTCGCCATCTCGCCGCACAGGGTCAGGGGCACGCCCGCCGCCCGGCAGCGCTCGACGAGATCGCGCAAGAAGCCGAGCGCGGCCGGCGCCAGCACGTCGTAGCGCTCGGCCAAGGTCGGGTTGCCGCGGTCGCAGGCGAACAGGAACTGCAGGAGATCGTTGGAGCCGACCGAGACGAAGTCGACCTGCGCCAACAGCGCGTCGAGCTGCCAGAACAGCGCCGGCACCTCGAACATCACGCCGACCTCGAGGCGCTCGGGCGGTCGGCCGCCGCCGGCCGCGAGCCGCCCGACCTCCTGCTCGAGCAGGCCGCGCGCCGCCAGGAACTCGGCCACCTCGGCCACCATCGGGAACATGATCGCGAGCGGCCGGCCGTCGGCGGCGGCGAGGAGCGCGCGGAGCTGGTCGCGCAAGAGCGCCGGCCGGTCGAGGGCGATGCGGATCGCCCGCCAGCCCATGGCCGGGTTGTCCTCGGGCGGGGCGCGCCAGTAGGGCAGATGCTTGTCGCTGCCGATGTCGAGGGTGCGGAACACCACCCGGCGGTCGCCGGCGAGATCGAGCACCCGCCGGTAGGCCTGCGTCTGCTCCTCGATCGACGGCCAGGCCGGCCGGGTCATGAAGCCGAGCTCGGTGCGGAACAGGCCGATGCCGGCGGCACCGCTCTCCGCGAGCGCCGGCAGGTCGGCCAGGAAGGCCGCGTTGATGCCGATCCAGAGCTCGACGCCATCGCGGGTCCTGGCCGGCAGGTCCCGGAGCGCGGCGAGCTGGCGGCGGCGCTCGTTGCGCGCCTGCACGGTGCGCGCGAAGGCCTGCAGCACGTCCTCGCTCGGGCGCAGGAAGACGAGGCCGTTCTCGGCATCGAGCGCCACCGGGTCGCCGGGCTCGAAGAGGGTCATGGCGCCGCTCACCCGGCCGACCAGCGGCACGTCCAAGGCCCGCGCCACGATCGTCACGTGCGCGGTCTTCGAGCCCTCCTCGAGGATCACGCCCCGGAGCTTGGTGCGGTCGAACTCGATCAGCTCGGCCGCCGACAGCGAGCGGGCGACCAGGATGCAGTCCTCGGGCACCGCCGCCGGGTCGTGCGCGGTGCTGCGGCCGGCCAGGTGCAGGAGCAGCCGGTTGGCCAGATCGTCGAGGTCGAGCAGCCGCTCCTTGAGGTAGGGGTCGGCGGCGTGGCCGATCCTGAGCCGGGTCTGCTCCTGGATGCGGCGGACCGCGGCCTCGGCCGAGAGCCCGGTGTCGATCGCCTCGCGGATGCGCCTGAGCCAGCCGGCGTCGTTGGCGAACATGCGGTAGGCCTCGAGCACCTCGCGGTGCTCGCCCGAGGCCAGATCGGCGCGCGCCAGCATGCGGTCGAGCGAGCTGCGCAGCGCCCGGGTCGCCTCCTCGAGGCGGGCGCGCTCGACGGCCGGGTCGTCGGCCAGGAGCCGGCTGATCTCGATCCGCGGCTCGTGCAGCCAGGCGCGGCCGATGGCGATGCCCTCGACCAGGCGCAGCGCCTCGAGCCGGCGCCGTTCGGCCGGCGGGGCGCCGAGGTCGGTGTAGCGCTCGCGGTCGATGATGCCGCCCGAGGCGAACATCTCGGCCAGGACCGAGGCGATGATCTGCATCGCGTCGATCTCGTCCTCGCCGTAGCCGCGCCGGGCGGTGTTCTGGATGGTGAGCACGCCCACCACCCGGCCGCTGCGCAGGATCGGCACGCCCAGGAGCGAGTGGTAGATCTCCTCGCGGGTCTCCGGCCGATAGGCGAAGTTCGGGTGGCTCTGGGCGTCGGCGGTGTTGATGACGTCGCCGGTGGCGGCGATGGTGCCGACCAGGCCCTCGCCGACCCGCAGCCGGGTGCGGTGCACGGCCTCGCGGGCGAGGCCCTCGGTGGCGAACAGCTCGAGCACGTCGCCGGCGCGCTGGACGTAGACCGAGCAGACCTCGGCCACGAGATCGGCGGCGATCATCTTGACGATCTTGTCGAGCCGCTCCTGCGGGCCGGTCGGCTCGGCCACCGCCGCCACCAGCCGGCGCAGCAGCCGGCGGGCCGGGATCACCTCGCTCGGCCGGCGGCTCTCGGCGGCGGGCTCGCCGGCGGCCCAGCCGCCGATCGGCGGGCTCACGCCGGCTCCACCACCCGCGGGCAGCGGTCGGCGAGCCGGCCGAGGGCCGCGCGGGCCTGCTCGACCAGCTCGGCCAGGATGGCGGCCGCGGGCTGGACGCGCTGGACCAGGCCGACGCTCTGCCCGGCCATCAGCGAGCCGTGCTCGACGTCGCCCTCGATCACCGCCCGGCGCAGCGCCCCGGCCCAGAAATGCTCGATCGCGAGCGAGGCCTCCTCGAACGACAGCTCGCCGCGGCGGTGCCGGCCGATCACCTCGTGCTGGGTCTCGACGAAGCGCCGGGTGCCGGCGTTGGCGAGCGCACGCACCGGGATCACCTTGAACTGCGGGTCGACCTGCGGCGAGACCACCGCGTCGCGCGCCTGGGCGCGCACGAAGGCCTGCTTGAAGGCCGGATGGGCGATCGATTCCGAGGCGCAGACCAGGACCGTGCCCATCTGCACCCCGGCCGCACCCATCAGGAGGTAGGCGGCGATCGCCTCGCCGTGGCCGATCCCGCCGGCCACGAACACCGGCACCTCGGGCACCACGGGGAGGATCTCCTGGGCGAGCACCGAGGTCGCCACGGGCCCGACATGGCCACCCGCCTCGTGGCCCTCGACGATGAGCGCATCCACGCCCTGGCGCACGAGCCTCCGGGCGATCGCCGCCGCCGGGGCGAAGGCCAGCACCTTGAGGCCCGCGGCCTTGAGCCGCACGATCGCCTCGCGCGGCGGCAGCCCGCCGGCCAGTACGACGTGCCCGACCCGCCGGTCGAGGCACACCGACACGAGCTCGTCGAGTGCCGGATGCATGACGATCAGGTTGACGCCGAAGGGCCGGTCGGTGAGCGCCCGTGTGGCGTCGATCTCCTCGGCCAAGGCCTCGGGCGGCATGGCGCCGCAGGCGAGCACGCCGAAGCCGCCGGCCTCGCCGATCGCCGCCACGAGGTTGCGCTCGCTCACCCAGGTCATGGCGCCGCCCATGACGGCGAGCTCGCAGCCGAGGAAGCGCCGGCCGCGCGCCCAGAGCGCCTCGAGCAGGTCGGAGGCCCGCGCGGCGGCCACCGGTTCAGGCCGCGTCCAGGCCGTAGGCGCTGTGCAGCGCCCGCAGCGCCAGCTCGGTGTACTCGTCGGCGATGAGCACGCTGATCTTGATCTCCGAGGTTGAGATCGCCTGGATGTTGATGCCCTTCTCGGCCAGCGTCTGGAACATCTGGTGGGCGATGCCGGCATGGCTGCGCATGCCGACGCCGATGACCGAGATCTTGACGACCTCGGGGTCGGCCACCAGCCGCTCGAAGCCGATCGCCTGCTGGTGGCGGCCGAGCACCGCCTGCGCGCGCGGCAGATCGGCCTTGGTGACCGTGAAGGTGATGTTGGCGAACTTGCCGTCGCGCGACACCGACTGGACGATCATGTCGACGTTGATGTTGGCCTCGGCCAGGGGCCCGAACACCGCCGCCGCCACGCCCGGCCGGTCCTTGACCTGCTGGACGGTGATCCGCGCCTCGTTGCGGCTGTAGGCGATCCCACTCACGATCTGGCTTTCCACGATCTCGTCCTCGTCCACGACCAGCGTGCCGGGCCGGTCCTCGAAGCTCGAGAGCACCTGCACGCGGACCCGATGCCGCATGGCGAGCGCGACCGAGCGGGTCTCGAGCACCTTGGCCCCGACCGAGGCCATCTCGAGCATCTCCTCGTAGGCGATCCGGTCGAGCTTGCGGGCCTTGGCGACGATCCGCGGGTCGGTCGTGTAGACCCCGTCGACGTCGGTGTAGATGTCGCAGCGCTCGGCACCCAGCGCCGCCGCGAGCGCCACCGCCGAGGTGTCCGAGCCGCCGCGCCCGAGGGTGGTGACGCGGCCGTCCGGGCCGATGCCCTGGAAGCCCGCCACCACCGCCACCCGGCCCTCCTCGAGGCAGGCGCGCACGGCGCCCGGCTCGACCGCCAGGATGCGCGCCTTGCCGTGCCCGGCGTCGGTGCGGAACCCGGCCTGCCAGCCGAGGAACGAGCGGGCCCCGACACCCAGGCCCTGGAGCGCGATCGCCAGGAGCCCGATGGTCACGGGCTCGCCGCTCGAGACCACTTGGTCGTACTCGGCCGGGTCGTAGCCGGCCGGATCGAGCCCGTGCACCCAGGCGACCAACTGGTTGGTGGTGCCGGCCATGGCCGAGACCACCACAGCCACCCGATCGCCCGCCTCGACCGTCCGCCGGATCCGCGCCGCGACGTTGCGGATGCGGTCTAGATCGGCGACCGAGGTGCCGCCATATTTCTGGACGAGGAGGGCCAAGGAACCGTCTCGCGCTCCGCCGCGCCGGGCGTGCGGTCGTTGCCGCCTCCGTGGACGCAGGCCTCAAGGCTTCGGCTCTCGTACAGGCGGACGGACCCATGGGCAAGGCCGAGCAGCGCGCCGAACCAGCCACCGTCGACCCCGCCGAGCTCGGCAAGTTCCAGGCCCTGGCCGAGCGCTGGTGGGACCCCGCGGGTCCGCTCCGCCCGCTGCATCTGATGAACCCGGTGCGGATCGACTGGCTGCTCCGCCAGGCCCGCGCGCACCTGCCGACCGGGCCCGGACGGAGGCCGCTCGACGGCCTCGCCGTGCTCGACGTCGGCTGCGGCGGCGGGCTCCTGGCCGAGCCGCTGGCCCGGCTCGGCGCGCGGGTCACCGGCATCGACCCCGAGCCCGCCAACATCGAGGCGGCCGAACGCCACGCCAGGGCACAGGGCCTCGCGATCGACTACCGGGCGAGCACGCTCGAGGCGATCGTGGCCGAGGGCCGCCGCTTCGATCTGGTGGCGGCGCTCGAGGTGGTCGAGCACGTGCCGGACCCGGCCGCGTTCACGGACGCGCTCGCCCGGGCCACCCGGCCGGGCGGGCTCGTGGTGCTGGCGACGCTGTCGCGCACGCTCGCCTCCTGGGTGCTGGCGATCGTCGCGGCCGAGTATCTGCTCGGCTGGCTGCCGCGCGGCACGCACCGCTGGGGCCGCTTCCTCAAGCCCTCCGAGCTGGCCCGCTGGCTGCGCGCCGCCGGGCTGCGCCCGGTCGATCTGACGGGCGTGGCCTGGGAGCCGGCCTACGAGCGCTTCGTCACGAGCCCCGACCCGTCGGTCAACTACATGCTCGCGGCGGTACGCGATCCGCCGGGCGCGGCACCGTAGCCGAGCCACGGGTCGAGCCGCTCGGCCACCAGCCGGTCGAGCCGGGCCACGACCTCGGCCGGCAGCTCGTCCCGGTAGCCGCCCACCTTGCCGCGGCGCACCTTGAAGCTCTCGGGGTCGCCCGGGTCGCGCGCCTGCAGCTTCTCGGTGCGGAAGAAGCCCGTTGCCTCCTTCTCCCTGAGCGATTCGAACGAGGCGAAGGCGACCGCGCGTTCGAGCACCGAGGCCGGCGCCGGCAGCCCGAGGAAGGCCAGGACGCGCGCGAGCTCGGCCTCCGGACGGGCGCGCAGATCCTCGTAGCGGACGAGGAGGGCGCGCGGATGGGCCCGGGCGATCGCGCCCCAGCGCTCGAGGAACGCGACCACACTCGGCAGGCCGAAGCCCGCGTCGGCGGCGAAGGCGGCGAGATCGACCCGCTCCATGTCGAGCGGCAGGCCCAGCCGGGCGCGGGTGCGCGGGGTCGAGCGGCGGGCGTGGTGGTGGTACCAGGAGACGATCACGTCGCGCGGGTCGCGGACCAGGAGCAGCAGGCGGCGGTCGCGGACGAGCTCGGGGAGGCGGCGGCGGATCGGCTCGGGCTCGTTGCGCTCGTGGGTGGTGAAGAGCTTCGGGATCCCGGGGTCGAGCCGGTGGAACCGGTCGCCGTCCCAGAGCTCGTCGACCGGCACGCCGCGCGTCAGATGGAGGACGTGCGAGATCAGCGCCACGAGCCAGGTCCGCCCCGACTTGGCGTGGCTCACCAGCACGAGGTCGGCGGCCTCGAGCTCGGGCAGCCGCTTGCGCGTGCGCCGGCGCTCGTCCTTGTGGCGCCGCCAGAGCTCGAGCAGGCGCCTCACGCGGCGGCTCCCTCGGGAGCACCGGCGGCCAGCAGCGGCAGGCCCGTGCGCGCGTGCACGAGGGGTTCGCTCGTGCACAGGTCCGGGCGCAGCGCGGCGAGGCGGCGGAGGATCGCCACGTCGGTCGGGGCGTGCGCGCTCGCCGCACTGCCGCGCCGCGCGATCAGGGGATTGTCGCCGTAGGCGTGGGTCAAGGTGAAGTCGAAGCCGGCCATCAAGACCCGCTCGAAGCGGCCGTCCGCGAGGCCCAGGGCGACCGCGACGAGCCCCGTCGAGGGCTGCTTGCGGGCGATCGTCTCGGCGAGCCCGGGATCGCCCTCGCAGAGCCCGAGGACGAGATCGTGGTAGAAGCGGGCGGGTCGGCTCACGAGCTCCTCGTAGCGGAAGTCGAGGGCGCGCAGCCGGCGGCGCAGCTCGGCCACCGACATGCGCCGCATGCGGACCGCCGCCAGGAGCCGGGCGAGCGGCCCGCCCGCGTCCGCCTTGGGGCGGCGGATGTGCCAGAGGCGACCGGTCCGCAGCCCCTGCAGGCGGCGCAGCGAGTGCTCGTCGGAGGCCTTGCCCGAGGTCAGGACCGCGGTCACGACGGTGAAGACCGGGTCGGGCAGGCCGAGCGCCCGGGCCGAGTGGCCGGAGGCGTTGGCGCAGGCGACGGCATCGAAGGCGGCGCGCGGCGGCAGCGCCGGGGCCGGCTTCGAGCCGAGCACGAGCAGGCTCGCCAAGGCCGCCTCAGCGGGCCGTCGGGCGGGCCGCCGCCGGCCGCCGGGCGCGGGCCCGGTCCTCGGCCGCGACCGCCGCGGCGAGTTGCCGCGCCAGCTCGCCGAGCGCCCGGCTCATCGCCGCCACCACGCCCTCCATCCCGCCCGCGGCGGCGATCCCGTCGGTGGCGGGGCCGACCGCGACCGGTTCGCTCACCCGCGTGCGCTCGAGCCGCAGCGGCCGGTCACCGGTCCGCCCGAGCAGCTGCCAACGCGCCTCGAGCACGACCTCGCCGGTCTCCTCGGCCTCGAAGCGCAGGAGCTGCAGGGCCAGCCGCAGCTCGGGCTGAACGTCGCGGTCGGTCGGCAGCTCGACCACGGCGTCGGTGGCGAGCAGCCGGGCCAGGCTCTCGCGCAGCACCCGGCCGAACATCACCTCGAAGCGCTCGCCCCAGCGGTCGAGCTCGGCCAGGGCGAGGGAGGTGCGGCCGCGCCGGGTGACGATCTCCGGCCGCTCGAGATAGTCGACCACCTCGAGCGGGCCGACGCCGAGGGCGATCGGCGGGCTGCGGCGGACCCCCTCGAGCGGCCCCTCGGGCTCGACCGCGAGGAGGTGCAGGCGGGTGGGCGGCGAGCCGGCGCAGGCGGCCAGGAGAGGCAGGCCCGAGGCGGCGGCGAGCAGCCGGCGGCGGGGCAGCCGGCGCCAAGGCGGCCCGGGGCGGGGCGGGGTGCCGCTCATCGCTCGCCTCCGGCGCGGCCGCGCAGGAGCGCCTCGGGGTGGCGCTGCAGGAGCTCGGCGAAGCCCCTGAGCGCCCGGGCCGCGGCCGCGGCCTCGCGCAGGAGCCCCGTGAGGTCGGCGCGGGTGCGCGATTCGGCGCCCAGGAGCTGCTCGAGCGCGGCGGCCCCGTCGCGGGCCTGGTCGGCGGCCTGGCGCAGGCTGCGCATCAGGCCGGGCGTCTGCTCCTCGGCCGAGGCGGCGATCCGCTGCAACGCGTCGAGGGTCGAAGCCAGGCTGTCGAGCGCGGCCGTCATCTTCTGGCCGCGGGTCACGTCGCCGATCGCTCGGACCGTGCCGCGCAGCTCCTCGACGAGCGGGCCGAGCGGCAGCGCCGCGACCTTCTCGAGCACGCCCGAGAGGGAGGCGCTCAGGGTCTCGAGCTCGGTCGGCACCGAGGGTACCACCGGCAGGCCGCGCGCCGTGCGCATCGCCACGACCGGCGCCTCGGGGTGGAAGTCGAGGTCGACATAGAGCTCGCCGGTGAGCAGGCTCGCCGTCCTGAGCTGGGCGCGCATGCCGGAGGCGACCAGCTCCTCGAGGGTCCGGGCGCGGCTCACGGCGCCGGTCTCGGCGTCGATCGGGGTCACCCGCTCGGGCTCGACCTCGATCAGCGCCTGGATGACGAGGCCGTTGGTGCCCTCGTGCCAAGCCAGGCGCACCTCGCCCACCGTGCCGATGCGCAGACCGCGGGTCTCGACCGCGGCACCCGGCCGCAGGCCGCGGGTCTCGCCCTCGAACTCGACCAGCATCGGCAGCTTCTTGGTGAGGCTCGCGCGGACCGCGCTCGCCCGGTCGTCGTAGAGCGGGAAGTCCGTCTCGGCGGGTGCCCGGGTGGCGCCGACGGCGCCCGGCGCGTCGTCGAACTCGATGCCGCCCAGGAGCAGCGACTGGAGGGAGGCGAGCTGGACCTCGATCCCGGCGGCGCCGGTGCCGACCCGCACGCCGCTCGCGTCCCAGAACCGGGTGGCGGTCGTCACCAGCCGGTCGTGCGGCGCCTGCACGAAGATCGGCACCGAGATCCGCCGCTGCTCGGTGTCGAGCTGGTAGCCCAGGACCTGACCGACCTCGACGCCGCGATGGTAGATCGGCGCGCCGCGCGACAGTCCGCCGAGCCGTTCGGCGTGCAGCACGAAGCGGGTGCCGGGCGCCATGGAGCGGATCAGCGGCGGCTCCTCGAGCCCGACGAAGTCGCGGCGGTCGGCGCCGCTCGTGGCCGGGTCGATCTCGATGAAGGCGCCCGAGATCAGGGTCGAGAGGCCGGACACCCCGCCGGCGCCGATCCGCGGCCGGACGATCCAGAACGCCGTGCCCTCGTGCAGCAGCCCCTCGGCGCCCGCGTCCATCTGGATGGAGACCAGGATCCGCGCCAGATCCGGGGCGAGCCGCACGCCGGTGACCGTGCCGAGCGCCACGTCCTTGTGCTTGACCTTGGTCTTGCCCGGCTCGAGGCCCTCGGCGCTCTCGAAGGAGACGGTGATCGTGGTGCCGCGGTCGCGCACGCTCACATAGACCATCCAGGCGGCGATCAGGATCGCCACCACCGGCACCAGCCAAACGAGCGCCACCCCGGACCGCCGCCGCGTCTCCAGCCGCGCCTCGGGCAGCTCTCCGGCGAGGAGGTCGGTGTCGGTCGACCGCAGGCCCGTCATCGCCGCGCGTCCCAGATCAGCCTCGGGTCGAAGCTTGCCGAGGCCAGCATGGTCAGGATCACCGTGAGGGCGAAGGCGCCGATGCCGGCCCCGGCCTCGATCGTGGCGAGCGCCCCCAGATCGACCAGCGCCACCAGGAGCGCCACCACGAACACGTCGACCATCGACCAGCGGCCGACCAGCTCGACGATCCGGTAGAGACGGGTCCGCTCGAGCCGCCGCCAGCCGCTGCCGCGCGCCGCGCTCAGCACGAGCAGGCCGAGCGCCAGGAACTTGAAGACCGGCACGAGCACGCTCGCCGTGAACACCACGAGGGCGATCGGGATCATGCCGTGCTCGACCAGGAGCACCACCCCGCCCAGGATGGTGCTCGGCTCGCTGCGGCCGAGCGAGGTCACGATCATCACCGGCAGGAGGTTGGCCGGGAGGTAGAAGGCGAGCGCCGCGACCAGGAAGGCGGTGCAGCTGGCGAGCGCGGCCGGCCGGCGCGCGTGCAGGGACGCGCCGCAGCGCGGGCAGGGGGTCGAGCCGCGGACCAGCCCCGCCACCTGCCCGCAGGCGTGGCAGCAGGCGATCCGGCGCGCCGGCAGGTCGGCCAGGGTCGCGAGCGTCGCCTGGCGGCCGAAGCGCTGCCAGACGTCGTGGTGGTCGAGGGTCGCGTCGGCGGCCGTGGCGAGCAGGAGCGTGCCGAGGAAGGCCCAGAGCCCGACACCCGGCTCGAGGGTGGCGAGGTCGGCCATCTTGACCCAGGACACGATCACCGCGAGCAGGAACACGTCCAGCATCGCCCAGGCGCGCAGGCGGTCGGCCAGGCGCAGCGCGAGCCGCTGGGCCGGCACCTCGCGGCCGAGCAGGAGCGGCCCGAGCGCCCAGAGCGTGGCGAGCATCTTGGCGAGCGGGAAGAGCAGGCTCGCGGCCAGCACGCACAGCGCCAACAGCGGCATGCCTTCCTGCCACAGGCGCAAGACCCCGCTCGCCAGCACCACCACCTGGCCGCGGCCCTCGAAGGCGAAGGTCAGGAACGGATGGGCGTTGGCGACCGCGAACAGGACCAGCGCCGCCAGGTTGAGATGGACCGCGCGCTCGACCGAGCCCGGGGCGTGGCGGCGCAGGAGGGCGCCGCAGCGCGCGCAGCTGAGGAGGCCGGGCCCGGCCAGCGGGCCCTCGGTCTGGGCCAGGCCACATTCGTGGCACATCAGCAACGGCGCGAACCAGCGTCCACGCTCGGGCGCGTTCATCGTTCGAGACTACCGCGTCGGCGGGATCCCTGCCAGTGGCCGCGCCGCCACGCTCAGCGCTTCACGACCCAGCGCCAGAGGAACTGGTTGTCGGCCCGCTGCACGAGCTCGATCCCGTCGCGCACGCCCCAGGCGAGCGCCTGCTGGTGCAACGGCAGGTAGCCCACGTCCTCGTGCAGCAGCCGCCAGGCCTCGCCGATCAGGGCCGAGCGGCGGGCGAGGTCGGTCTCGGTCAGGACCTCGCGGGCGAGGGCGTCGATGCGCGGGTTGGAGTAGCCGCCGAGGTTGAAGGCGCCGGCGCCGCTCCGGTCGCGGGTGACCACGAGGTTGTGCAGTGCGTTCCAGGAATCGAGGCTGCCCGGCGTCCACCCCAGGAGGTAGAAGCTCGTGTCGTAGCCGCCGGCGGCCAGGACCTTGGCGAAGTAGATCGACTTGGTCTGGGCGTTGAGGCCGACCTTGATCCCGATCCGGCCGAGCATGCCGACCACCGCTTGGCAGATCTGCTCGTCGTTGACGTAGCGGTCGTTGGGGCAGTCGAGGGTGACGCCGAACCCGTCCGGGTAGCCGGCCTCGGCCAACAGCCGGCGCGCCGCCGCCGGATCGTGGGGCCAGCGCCGCAGCTCCGCGGGAAAGCCCTGGATGCCCGGGGCCACCATGGCGGCGCTCGGCGTCGACTGGCCGCGCATCACCTTTTTGGCGATCGCCTCGATGTCGATCGCCTGGTAGAGGGCCTGCCGCACGCGGCGGTCCTTGAAGGGATTGCGGCCCTTGACGGTGGCGTAGGCGAGCTCGTCCCGGGCCTGGTCGAGGCCCAGGAAGATGGTGCGCAGTTCGGGCCCGGTGAGCGCCCGGACGCCGGGCGTCCGGGCGATCCGGTCGGTGTCCTGGATCGGCAGCGAGAGGATCAGGTCGAGCTCGCCCGAGAGCAGCGCCGCGACCCGGGTGGCGTCGTTGGCGATCGGCTGCAGCACCACTTCCTGCAGGTTGCCCGGCGCCCGGCCCCACCAGCCCGGGTGACGCACGGCCACGGTGCGCACATCGGCCTGGCGCGAGACCACCCGGAACGGCCCCGTGCCGTTGGTGTTGAAGTTGGCGAAGCTCGAGCGCGGATCCTTGATGTTGACCGGCTCGGTGGCGCCGTTCGCCTCCGCCCACTCGCGGTCCATGATGTACCAGGTGTCCCACTCGGCGTGCAGGATCGGGTTGGGCACCTCGGTCACGAAGTCGACGGTGTGGTCGTCGACCTTGACCACCTCGCGGACCGTGGCGAGCCGGGTCTTGAGATCGGAGGTGGGCCGGCGCACCCGCTCGGCCGAGAACAGCACGTCGTCGGCGGTGAACGGGCTGCCGTCGTGGAACCGAACCCCCTGGCGCAGATGGAACCGCCAGCGGTCCTTGGCCAGGATCTCCCAGCGCTCGGCGAGCCCGGGCTCGATCGCGAGATCGGGGCCGCGGGTGGTGAGCCCCTCGTAGACGTTGCCCAGATAGCCGAGCGTGAAGGTCTCGTTCAGGCCGTAGGGGTCGAGCGTGCCGACGTCGCCCTGGAAGGAGAAGCGCAGCGTCTGCGCCGGGGCGGCACCCCCGGCGAGCAGCAGGGCCACCGTCGCGACTACCGGCCAGCGGGCGTGCATGTTCGGTTTCTCCGCGCGCGTCGTCGGGTCGCGAGAGTCCGGCCGGGTCCACGTGATGTCAACTGAAAAGCGAGCAAATATGCCTATCTAATCTATCATTGCGGGAAGCTTCGACGCATCGCCCGTCTCCGTACCGCCGAGGCTGGACATGCGCCGCGGCGCGCCGACATAAACGAGCATGAGCGGACGTGGGCTGAGCGAGCGGCGCAACGGCGCGGTCGAGGCGTTCCTCGAGGAGCTTGGCCGGGTGCCGGCGCCTGCCGCCGGGCGCGGCCGGCTGATCGTGGCGATCGACGCCACCGCCTCGCGCGAGGCGACCTGGGACCAGGCCTGCGCGGTGCAGGGCCAGATGTTCGTCGAGGCGGCGCGGCTCGGCGGCCTCGAGGTGCAGCTCGTGTTCTGGCGCGGCTTCGACGAGTGCAAGGCGAGCGCCTGGGTGACCGAGGCACGCGCGCTGGTCGATCTGATGAGCCGGGTGCGCTGCCGGGCCGGGCAGACGCAGATCCGCCGGGTGCTCCGGCACGCCGTCGCCGAGGCCGGGCGGCGGCCGGTCCGCGCGCTCGCGCTGATCGGCGACGCGGTCGAGGAGGAGGTCGACGAGCTCGCCGGGCTCGCGGGTGAGCTCGGTATCCGCGGGGTGCGCGTGTTCGTCTTCCACGAGGGCGGCGACGCCCGGGCGGAGCGGGCGCTGCGCGAGATCGCGCGGCTCACCGGCGGCGCCTACTGCCGCTTCGACCGGGCCTCGCCGCAGCAGCTGCGCGAGCTCCTGGGTGCGGTCGCCGCCTACGCGGCCGGCGGTGCCGCCGTCCTCGAGGACCTGCGCCGGCGACCCTCGGCCACGGTCCGGCTGCTGGCCGGGCAGGTGCGCGGCTGATGCTGGCCTATCTCTCGGCCGGGGCGGCCCTGCTCGCCGTCCTCCTGGTCGCCGGCCGCTGGCTCGCGGGCGTCTCGACCAACGACCTCGCCCAGGCGGCGCGGACCTTCGTGGCGGTGTTCAGCGCGCTCGCCGGCAGCGGGCTGATCCTGCTCGGCCGCTACGGGCTCGCGGCGGTGACGCTGGCGGCCGCCGGCATGGCGCTGCGCTCGCTGATCCGCGGCCGGCGCGGCGCCGACCCGCTCGAGGGCGGTGCGGGTGCGGCCGGCAGCGCCCGGGTCGAGACCGAGCTCCTGGTCATGGAGCTCGACCGCGCCAGTGGCCGGCTCGACGGCCGGGTGCGCACCGGACCGCTCGCCGGCCGAAGCCTGGACGGGCTCGACCGGGCCGAGCTCCTGGGCCTGCTCGCGACCGCCCGGCGCGACGACCCGCCCTCGGTGGCGCTGCTCGAGGCCTATCTCGACCGCCGCGAGCCCGGCTGGCGGGCGGCCGGGACGAATTCCGGCGGCGGGCCGGCCGCCGGGGCGGCCGCGATGGACGAGCGCACCGCCCGGGCGATCCTGGGCGTCGGGCCCGAGGCCGATGCCGAGGCGATCCGCGCCGCCCACCGCAGGCTGATGGCGCGGCTGCACCCCGACCACGGCGGCAGCACCTTCCTCGCCGCCCAGATCAACGCCGCCAAGGAGCTGCTCCTCGGCCGTCCGGGCGGCTCCGGCCGTTGTTGAAATCTTAACGAAGCCGACGCTAGAAGCCGCGGGCATGCGGGCTCGGGCCCGCCCGGCCCGGGCGGGGGCGCCGGCCGTCGCGCCGAGGAGAGACGATGGCGAGCGTGCGCAAGGTCGTGCTGCCGGTGGCCGGGCTCGGCACGCGGATGCTGCCGGCGACGCGCGTCCTGCCCAAGGAGATGCTGCCGGTCGTCGACAAGCCGCTCATCCAGTACGCGGTCGAGGAGGCGCTCGCAGCCGGGATCGAGCAGGTCGTGCTCGTCACCGGCCGCGGCAAGACGCTGATCGAGGACCATTTCGACCGGGCGGTCGAGCTCTTCGACACGCTCGCCCGGCGCGGCCGCGAGGCCGAGCTCGAGGCGCTGCGGCGGGAGACCCCGGCGCCCGGCAACCTCGTCTACACCCGCCAGCAGGAGCCCAAGGGCCTCGGCCACGCGGTCTGGTGCGCGCGCCACCTGGTCGGCCGCGAGCCGTTCGCCGTGATGCTGGTCGACGACCTGATCGATGCGCCGGTGCCGTGCCTCGCCCAGATGCTCGAGGTGCACCGGCGGACCGGCGGCAACGTGCTCGCGGTCATGGAGGTCCCGGCCGAGCAGACCGGGCGCTACGGGATCGTGGCGCCCGGCGCGGACGACGGCCGGGTGGTCGAGGTCCGCGGCCTCGTCGAGAAGCCGCGGCCGGAGACCGCCCCCTCGCGGCTCGCGGTGATCGGCCGCTACGTGCTCATGCCCGAGGTGCTGGACGCGCTCGCCCGGCACGAGGTCGGGGCCGGCGGCGAGATCCAGCTGACCGACGCGATGGCGAGGCTGATCGGCCGCCAGCCGTTCCACGGGCTGCGCTTCGAGGGCCGGCGCTTCGATTGCGGCGACAAGCTCGGCTACCTCGAGGCGGTGGTGGCGCTGGCGACGCGGCGGCCGGAGCTCGGCCCGGCCCTGCGCGCCCACCTCGCCCGCTATCTGTGAGCGACCTGCGGAGACCCCTCGATGCGCATCGCGATGATCGGCACCGGCTATGTCGGGCTCGTCTCGGGCGCCTGCTTCGCCGAGTTCGGGGTCGACGTCACCTGCGTCGACAAGGCGGAGGAGAAGATCGCCCTGCTCGAGGCCGGGCGGATCCCGATCTACGAGCCCGGCCTCGAGGACCTGGTCGCCCGCCACCGGGCGGCCGGCCGGCTGCGCTTCACGAGCGCGCTCGGCCCGGCGCTCGCCGACGCCGACGCGATCTTCATCGCGGTCGGCACCCCGACCCGGCGCGGCGACGGCCACGCCGACCTCTCCTACGTGCTCGCCGCGGCCGAGGAGATCGCCCGGCTCCTCGACCATCCGGCGCTCGTGGTGACCAAGTCGACCGTGCCGGTCGGCACCGGCCGCCGGCTCAAGCGGCTGTTCGAGGAGCTGCGGCCGGATCTGGCGATCGACGTCGCCTCGAACCCCGAATTCCTGCGCGAGGGCTCGGCGATCGAGGACTTCCTGCGTCCGGACCGCGTGGTGTGCGGCGTCGAGACCGCGGCGGCGCGCGACAAGCTCGCCGCGCTCTACCGGCCATTGAACCTGATCGAGACCCCGATCCTGTTCACCACCATCGAGACCGCCGAGCTGATCAAGTACGCGACCAACAGCTTCCTCGCCACCAAGATCACCTTCATCAACGAGATCGCCGACCTGTGCGAGCGGGTCGGCGCCGACGTCCAGCAGGTCGCCCGCGGCATCGGCCTCGACGGCCGGATCGGCCGCAAGTTCCTGCACGCCGGGCCCGGCTACGGCGGCTCCTGCTTTCCCAAGGACACCTTGGCCCTGCTCCGCACCGGCGAGCTGCACGGTGTGGCGCTCCGTGTCGTCGACACGGTCGTGCAGGTCAACGAGGCGCGCAAGCGGCTGATGGTCAAGAAGATCGTCGACGCCATGGGCGGCCAGATCGGTGGCCGCACCGTGGCGGTGCTGGGCGTCACCTTCAAGCCCAACACCGACGACATGCGCGACAGCCCGAGCCTCGTGATCGTCCCGGCGCTGCAGGCCGAGGGCGCCCGGGTCCGGGTGCACGATCCCGAGGGTCGGCGCGAGGGCGAGAAGCTCCTGCCCGGGGTCGACTGGTGCCAGGACGCCTACGAGGCGCTCACCGGCGCCGACGCCGTGGTGCTGCTGACCGAGTGGAACCAGTACCGCGGCCTCGACCTGGAGCGCGCCCGGACCCTGGTGCGCCGGCCGGTGCTGGTCGACCTGCGCAACGTGTTCGACCCCGAGCGCGTGCTGCGGGCCGGGTTCGCCTACACGAGCGTCGGCCGGCCGCCGGCGCGGCCGCGCGGCTGAGCCGGGCGCGGCGAGGGAGGGGAGGCATGGCGAGCGGGCACCGGTTCGATCCGACCATCCTGCGCGAGTACGACATCCGCGGAATCGTCGGCCAGACCCTGCATCCGGCCGACGCGCTGGCGATCGGCCGGACCTTCGCGACCATCGTCCGGCGGGCCGGCGGGCGGCGGATCTGCGTCGGCCGGGACGGCCGGCTGAGCTCGCCCGAACTCGCCGCGGCGGTGATCCGGGGCATACTCGCGGCCGGCGCCGACGTGGTGAGCCTCGGCCTCGGGCCGACGCCCATGATGTACTTCGCCGTGCACGAGCTCGGCGCCGACGCGGGGATCCAGATCACCGGCTCGCACAACCCGCCGAGCCACAACGGCTTCAAGATGATGCTCGGCAAGGCGTCGTTCTTCGGCGAGCGCATCCAGGAGCTCGGCCGGATGGCCGCCGCCGGCGAGGTCGACGCGGGGACCGGCCGGCAGGAGGAGGTCGACCTGCTCGGCCGCTACGTCGACCGGCTGGCGCGCGACTATCGGGGCCGGCGCGGCCTCGACGTCGTCTGGGACGCCGGCAACGGCGCCGCCGGGCCGGCCATGGCGGCGCTCGCCGGTCGCCTGCCCGGCAGGCACCACTGCCTGTTCGCCGAGGTCGACGGCCGCTTCCCCAACCACCATCCGGACCCGACCGAGCCGCACAATCTCGAGGCCCTGATCGCCGCGGTCGAGGCGCGCGGCGCCGAGGTCGGGATCGCCTTCGACGGCGACGGCGACCGGATCGGCGTGGTCGACGGCAGGGGGCGGATCCTCTGGGGCGACCAGCTCCTGATGATCCTGGCCGCCGACCTCCTGGCCCGGCGCCAGGGCGAGACCATCATCGCCGACGTCAAGGCGAGCCAGGTACTGTTCGACGAGATCGCCCGGCTCGGCGGCAAGCCGCTCATGTGGAAGACCGGCCACTCGCTGATCAAGGCCAAGATGGCCGAGACCGGAGCGCCGCTCTCGGGCGAGATGTCCGGCCACATCTTCTACAAGGACGGGTTCTACGGCCACGACGACGCGCTCTACGTGGCGGTTCGCCTGCTCGACATCCTGGCCCGCGGCGAACGACGGCTGGCGGAGCTGCGGGACGCGATGCCGACCGTGTTCAGCACGCCCGAGGTCCGCTTCGACTGCGCCGAGGAGCGGAAGTTCGCCGCGGTGGCGGAGCTGGCCGCGGCGCTGGCCCGCGACGGTGCGGTGGTCGACACCACCGACGGGGTGCGGGTCCGTGCCGCGGACGGCTGGTGGCTGGTGCGCGCCTCCAACACCCAGGCCGTCCTGGTCGCCCGAGCCGAGGCGCGGACCGAGGACGGGCTGGCACGGCTCAAGGCCGAGGTCCGGGCGCGGCTGCGCTCGGTCGGGGTCGAGCCGCCGGCGGGCTTCTGAACGCCCGACGCCGCCGGGCACGGCGGCCTTAACCCTTCCTTGACGCTGCGGCCCTAGCCTCGGGCGCGACCCGGTGGTCGGACCGGCGCGCGGCGCCGGCCCGGGCCCCCGGCAGCGCACCACGAGGCCTCGAGGATGCCGCCCGAGCCGGTGTCGCCCATCCCGCCAGCCGGCGCCGGCCGCGAACCGCGCCGGCTTGGCTGCGCCCGACCGGAGCGATCGGCCCGGCTCGCCGCTGCGCGGCGATCCCGGCCCGGCACACGCGGACGCCGGTCGTGAGCCGCCGCGCCGCAACGCTCCTGGTCCGCCTGGCCGCGATCTGGATCGCCGCACTCGCCGGTCTCGGCGGCGCTCGGGCGGAGGAGGCGGCGATGCGGATCGTCGCCCATCCGCGCTTCGTGCGGATCGTCGTCGTGGCCCCGACCGCGCCGGCCGCGCGGCTCGAGGCCGACGGCCGGGTGGCCCGGCTGCGGTTCCTGCAGCCGCTCGCCCTGACGGTGCCGCCGGTCCCGGCCGCGGCCGGCCTCTGGCTCGTGGCCGCCGAGCTCCGCGAGGGTGGTCGGCAGCTGGCCCTGGCGCTCGCGCCGGGCGTGTCGGCACGCCGGGCGGAGAGCGGGCCGGACCGGCTCGCGATCGACCTCCTTCCCGCCTCGAGCGGGCCCGATCCGGCCGCGGTCGAGCCCGCGGCCGCACCGGCCGCGCCAGTCCAGACGACGGATCGCGGGCTGCGGATCCGGACCGGGCGTCACCCGACCCATCTGCGGGTCGTGCTCGAGGGACCGCGGGTCCGCGAGCTCGGCGTGCGCACGGCTCCGGCACGGCTCGAGCTGACCGGGCCGGCCGATCTCCTGCCGGCGATCGCGCGCCGGTTCGAGGCGCTGGCGCCGGCGGTGGGCGGCGTCGCCGTCGACGGCGGCACGCTCGGGGTCGAGCTGGCGCCCGGCACGCAGGCGCTGCCCCGGGCCGGCCGGCCCGACCAGATCGTCCTCGACCTGCAACCGAATCCACGGTCCGGCGGGGACGCGCCGGGTCCGCCGTCGCCGGGCAGCTCGAAGACCCCGAGCGCCGTCGATCGCCCGCGAGTCCCGGGTCCGCCGCCCGAGGCGACGGCGCTCGGCCCGCGATCGCCCTGGCCGCCGGGCTGCGGTGACGGCGGCGACCGGCTGTGCGTCCTGCCGCTCGCGAGCGCGGACGGTGCCTCCGTGCGGCTCATGGTGTCGCCGCGGCCGGCGATCGCGGTGCTGGTCCGTGCCGGTGCCGCCTGGGTGGTCCTCGATCGAGTGGTCGACGCGGTCGAGGTGGCCGAGGCGCCGCCCCCACCCGCCGCGGCGCCGCTCCTCAGGGCGGTGACCCGTGAGGCGCATCCCGAGGCCACGGTGCTGCGGCTCGAGCTCGCCGAGCCGGCGGCGATCCGGGCGCTGCCGAAGGCGGACGGCTGGTGGCTCGAACTGCGACGCGGGCCGGCACCGGCGCCGGCCGACGAGGCGGTGCCGCGGCGGCAGGCCGACCCGCCGGCGCTGGCGGTCGAGGCCCGCGGCCGCGTCGTCCGGCTGCCGGCGAAGCTCCTCGGCAGCGAGGTCTCGGTCCTGACGACCCACGCCGGATCGCCGCGCTCGGCGGCGCGCGAGCTCGTCGATCTCGAGTTCCTCCCGGCCGCCCACGGTCTGGCCTGGCGGCCGGTCGCCGACGATCTCTGGGCGCGCGAGGTCGACGGGGCGACGGTGATCGGCCGTCCCGGGGGCCTTCGGCTCGACGCGGCGCCGCCCACCCCGCCCACGGCCGACGCCGCGAACGGGCCCGCCGCGGCGAGCGCGGCCGCGCCGCTCCCGGCACCGGTCGACGGTCCGCTCCAGGGCCACGAGACGGCGACGGCCGCGCCAGCGACCCCGAGCCCGCCGGCGGCTCCGGTCCCTTCGGGCGAGCCGCGGCCGCCGGCGGAGGCACCTTCCGGCACGACCGCGCCGTCCCCGGCCGCCGTCCGAACGCCCGTACCCGCACCACCGGCGCCGCCGGGCGGGCTTTCCGAGCCGTCGAGCCGGACCTCCGAGCCGCCGATCGGGCTCGCCCGCGACCCGGCGGCGGGGCGCGCCGGCCAGGGCACGCAGGCGACCGGGCCGCGCGCCGGACCGGCGCCGGCGGGCGCGGAGCGCGACGCCGCCCCCGACCGCGCCCGCCGGGAGCTCGCCCGCGCGGAGCTGGCCCGAGGCCGTGCCGCGGAGGCCCTGGCGCTGCTCGGCGACCCGCCGGCCGCGCTCGACGCGGCGGCCGAGCCGCCGTCGGACGCCGCGACCCGGGCGCTCGTCGGTGTGGCCGCGGCGTTGCTCGAGCGGCCGCGGGTGGCGGCGCGACTGCTCGACGATCCGCGCCTCGCTGCCGACCCGGAGGTCGCGCTGTGGCGCGGGCTCGTGGCCGGCCAGGAACGCGACTGGCGGGCGGCGGGTCAGGCGCTCGCCGCCAGCGGCCGGGCGTTCCAGGGCTATCCGCCGGCCCTGCAGCGCCGGCTGGCGCCGCTCCTGGCGCGGATCCTGGTCGAGATCGGGCGGACCGCGGCGGCCTTCGCGGTGGTCGACCTGGCGCGGCGGAGCGGCCCCGAGCCCCGCGAGGCGGCGCGGCTGCAGCTGGTCGAGAGCCTGGGTCTCCAGCGCGACGGCGCGCTCGAGGAGGCCGCCGCCGCCTTCCGGGCCACGGCCGAGGGCGCCGACCGCACCGCCGCGATCGAGGCGCGCTATCGGCTGGCCCGGCTGGAGCAGGAGCGCGGCCGGGTCGGGCCGGCCGAGACGCTCGCCGAACTCGGACGCCAGCGGCTGCACTGGCGCGACCATCCGGCCGCGCCCGAGATGCTCGACGGGCTCGCCGAGACCCTGGCCGCCGCGGGCCGGACCGCCGAGGCGCTCGAGGCCGGGCGCGACCTCGTGGCCCGCCACCCCGAGACCCCGCGGGCGGCCGCTGCGGTGGAGCGCGGCCGGACGCTCCTGGCGGCCGCCCTGGCCGGCACCGATGCCGGAGCCACCGATCCGGTCACGGCGCTCCGCCTGCTGCGCCGGTTCCCCGAGCTGCTCGCCGAGGGGGAGGCCGGCACCGCGCCGATGTTGGCCCTGGCGCGGCGGCTCGCGGCGGCCGCCCTGCCGTCGGCCGCCGCCGGGCTCCTGGCCGAGCAGGTGGTGCCGCGGCTGCGCGGGTCCGAGCGCGCCCTCACCACCCTCGAGCTGGCCGAGCTCCGGCTCGCCGCCGGGGAGCCGGCCGCGGCGCTCGACCTGCTGCGGGCCGAGGCCGGACCGCTCGCGGCCCTGCCCGAGACCACGGCACGGGTGCGGGCGCTGCGCGCCGCGGCGGAGGCGCGCGGCGCCGACGGCCGGCCGGCCGATCCCGGAACGGCGGCGGCGCAGCAGTTCGAGGAGGCCTGGCGGAGCCGCGACTGGCCGGCGGCGGCCGCGGCCGGGCGCCGGCTGCTCGCGGCGGGCACACCGCCCGAGCCCGGCCGCGAGCGGCCGGGGCTGCGGCTGCGCGTGGCCGTCGCACTCGCCGCCGGCGGCGACGCCGAGGCGGCCCGCGCCCTGCTCGGGGCGGCGGGCGAGCCGGGCGAGCCGGAGGCCGCCCGGCGCGTGGTCGCGCTCCTCGCCGAGCCGGCGCCACTGCGCGGCGACGCGCTCGAGGTGGCGCGGGCGATCGACGGCGAACTCGCCCTCCTGCGCGCCGGGCTCGCCGTCTCACGCTGAGGCCGGCGGCCGGCCCGACCGGCGTGACCAGGCCAGGGCGTGGCCGATCATCAGCTCGAGATCGTCGAGGCACGGTCGCCAGCCGAGCAGCGCCTTGATGCGGGTCGCGTCGGCCACGACCTCGGGCGGGTCGCCGGGGCGGCGCGGCGCCGGCCGGACGGCGAGCGGGCGCCCGGTCACCCGCTCGACCGCGGCGAGCACCTGACGCACCGAGAAGCCGCGCCCGTAACCGCAGTTGAGCACCGCGCTCGGGCCGCCGCCCAGCAGATGGTCGAGAGCCGCCAGGTGCGCGGCGGCGAGGTCGCTCACGTGCACGAAATCACGCACGCAGGTGCCGTCGGGGGTCGGGTAGTCGTCGCCGTAGACCGGGACCTCGGGGCGGCGGCCGAGCGCCGCGTCGAGCGCCACCCGGAGGAGGTGGGCGGGCCCGCTCTCGGCCTGCCCGGCGCGGCCGGCCGGATCGGCGCCGGCGACGTTGAAGTAGCGCAGCGCCACGAACGGCAGGTCGTGCACCGCGGCGGCGTCGGTGAGCACCCGCTCGACCATCAGCTTCGACCAGCCATAGGGGTTGACCGGGACGGTCGGCGCGTCCTCGCCGACCGGCGAGCGGGTCGGCGCGCCGTAGACCGCGGCGGTCGAGGACAGCACGAAGGCCGCCACGCCGTGGCGCACGCAGGCCTCGAGCAGGCCGAGCGAGGCCGCGAGGTTGTTGCGGTAGTAGGGCAGCGGGTGGCGGACGCTCGCCGGGGCCACGATCGAGGCGGCCAAGTGGACCACCGCCGCGACGTCGTGGCGGTGCAGGGTCGCGGCCACCGTCGCCCGGTCGGCGACGTCGGCCACGACCAGCGCGCAGCCGCGGTGGAACGGCCGCAGCCGGCCGCTGCTCAGATCGTCGATCACCACCACCGGCCAGCCGGCCTCGAGCAGCGCCAGGACGACGTGCGAGCCGATGTAGCCGGCGCCGCCGGTGACGAGCACGGAGCCCGGCCGGCTCATCGCCGGCCGGCCGCGGCGCGGGCGCTGCCGGCGGCGTGCCGGAGCGGTCGCGCTCGTGCGTCGAAGTTGAGCCGGACAACCAAGGAAAAAACCCCAAAGCTCCAGAGCACCGACCGGTCCCGGCTGGTGCGGAAAGTCCCGTTAGCAAACCTGGAAGAGACAAGGTCAACCGATGTTCACCATAATGTTGCCGGGTACGCCGGAAGGGGTCGCGCGCAACTTGAGTGCCGGCGGCGGGTATGGCAGGTGCAGGCCGTCGGCAGGAGGCGGATCTCGGGATGGACCGGGTGACGGATCGGGCGAGCGGGCGGGGTCGGGCTGCGGCGGCTTGGCGACGTCTCGGCCGGGGCGTCCTTGGGGCGGTGCTGCTCGCCGTCGCGGGCTGCACGACGCTGCCGGAGGCGCCGCTCGAGCCGGCGCCGGTCGAGGTCCCGGCCGGGTCCGAGGCCTACCGGATCGCCACCGGCGACGACCTGCAGATCTTCGTCTGGCAGGACCGCGACCTCTCGCTCAAGGTCCGGGTCCGCCCGGACGGCCGCATCTCGATGCCGCTCCTGGCCGACGTCGAGGCCGCCGGGCGCACGCCGGCCGAGCTCGGCCGCGAGCTCGAGCGGCGGCTCAAGGACTATGTCCAGCGGCCGCTCGTGACGGTGATCGTGACCGACTTCCTCGGGCCGATCGATCAGCAGGTCCGCGTGGTCGGCGAGGCGGTGCGGCCGCAGAGCCTGCCCTGGCGCCCGGGCATGAGCGTGCTCGACGCGGTGATCGCGGTGGGCGGACTGACCGCGTTCGCCGACGGCAACCGCACGGTGCTGGTGCGGCGCACGCCGGACGGTCCCCAGCGCTACCGGCTGCGGGTCGCCGATCTGCTCCGCCAGGGCGACATCGAGGCCAATGCCGGCCTCGCCCCGGGCGACGTGCTGATCGTGCCCGAGGCGATCTTCTGAGCCGCCATGCAGCAGACCCTCGACCAGCTCCTCGGCCTGCTGCGGCTGGTCCGCCGCGGCCGCTGGACCTGCCTCCTCGTCGCCTGGGCGGTGGCCCTCGCCGGCTGCCTCGCGGTGGTGCTGCTGCCCAGCCGCTACGAGAGCACGGCACGCATCTTCGCCGACACCGACGGCATGCTCGGGCCGCTGCTCAAGGGGCTGACGGTCGAGATGGACCTCAGCCGCCAGCTCGACGTGATG
The DNA here is from genome assembly GCA_964504655.1 of uncultured Geminicoccaceae bacterium. Lineage (GTDB taxonomy): Bacteria > Pseudomonadota > Alphaproteobacteria > Geminicoccales > Geminicoccaceae > JANXAZ01. Next base: position 29,320 of record CAZDFD010000006.1, on the reverse strand, counting down.
CAGCGCACGATCCTGAGCCGGCCCAACCTCGAGCGGGTGATCGACCGGGCCGGGCTCGCCTCCCGGGCGCCCGACCCGATCGCCGCCGAGCGGCTGGTGGCCGAGCTCAAGGCCTCGATCCGGGTGACCTCGCAGGGCTGGAACCTGTTCACGGTCGCCTACCGCGACCGCGACCCGGCGGCCGCCCAGCGGGTGGTGTCGGCGCTGCTCGAGATCTTCGTCCAGACCAATCTCGGCGTCAGCCGCGAGGAGCTCGAGGTCGCCCGCCGGTTCATCGACGAGCAGATCGCCGGGCAGGGCCGGGCGCTCGACGAGGCCGAGCGCAGGCTGGCCGAGTTCCAGAAGAGCAACGCCGGCTCGCTGACCGGCGATCAGGGCTACTTCGTGAGCCTGCAGGACGCGCGCCGGCAGATCGCCGAGGCGCAGCGCGAGCTCGACGCGGCGCGTGCCGAGCAGGTGGCGCTGCAGCGCCAGCTGGCGGGCGTGCCGGCGACGGTGAGCGCCGCGCGCGCGGCGGTGAACGGGACGGGCGAGGGCCGCCGCTCGGCCGAGGAGCTCGCGGCGCTGCGCCGCCGGCTGGTCGAGCTGCGGGCCCGCTTCACCGAACGCCATCCCGACGTGCTCGCCACCGAGGAGGCGATCGCCGCCCTCGAGGGCCGCGGCGCGGGCCGCGGCGACGGCACCGTCGCGACCACCGTGTCGAACCCGGTCTACGAGCAGATCCGCGTCCGGATCGCCCAGAAGGAGGCCGAGATCGCCAACCAGGCGAGCCGCCTCGCGCGCGCCGAGACCCAGCTCGCGGGCCTCCTCGCGCAGGGCCGCACGATCCCCGAGACCGAGGCCGAGCTCAAGCGCCTCATGCGCGACTACGAGGTGATCAAGCGCAACTACGACGAGCTGCTGAACCGGCGCGAGGCGGCCCGGATCGCCGCCGAGGTCGACACCCGGGCCGACCGGGTCACCTTCCGGGTGGTCGAGCCCGCGGCCTTGCCGCTGGTGCCGGTGAGCCCGCCGCGGTTGCTGCTGCTCGCCGCCGTGCCGCTCCTGGCGGGCGGCCTCGGGGTCGGGCTCGTGATGCTGCGCGGGCTCGCCGCCGATCCGTTCGACAGCGTCCGCAAGCTGCAGGGCGCCTATCCGCTGCGGGTGCTGGGCGCGGTCAGCGAGGTCCTGACACCGGCCGCCCGGGCCCGGCGGCGGCGCGGCGACGTGGCCTTCGCCGCGGCCGTCGGCCTGCTCCTGGCGCTGGTCGCGGGCGTGGCGGTGGCGGAGCGGCTGCAGCTCACCACCCCGCTGCGCACGCTCGTGGCCGAGCGGCTCGGCGGGAGCGGCGCCACGTGAGGCGGGAGGCTCCCGCCGGCGCGCCGGGCCGTCACACCCTCGACCGGGCGCGGCTCCTGGCGCGCGGTTTCCTCGACCCGCAGGGCGGCCGCACCGGGCTCGGCGAGGAGCTGCGGCTCGTCAAGCGCACCCTGCTCGAGCGGGCGTTCGCCGCCGCCGCCCCGCCGCGCGAGCGGATCATCGCGGTGACCAGCGCCCTGGCCGGCGAGGGCAAGACCTTCCTCGCGGTCAACCTCGCCCTGAGCCTCGGCCTCGAGCGCGACGCCCGGGTCCTCTTGCTCGACGCCGACCCGATCAAGGCCGAGGCGGTCGCGGCGCTCGGCCTGCCGCGCGCCCCGGGGCTCGCCGAGCTGCTCGGGCCGCGGCCGGTCGACCCGGCCACGGTGCTGCTGCGGACCAGCCTCGACCGGCTGGTCGTGGTGCCGCCCGGCGAGCCCGACCCGCGCTTCACCGAGCTTTTGACCAGCCGGCGGATGCGCGCCCTGCTCGACGCCGTCCTGGCCGCCGATCCCGAGCTCGTGCTGGTGATCGACACGCCGCCGCTCCTGGCCAGCAGCGAGGCCCAGGCGCTCGCCCATCTGGCCGGCCAGACCGTGCTCGTGGTGGGCGCCCAGACCACCCCCCGCCAGGCGGTCGACCGGGCGATCGCCCTGGTCACCGAGCACACCGAGGTGCAGCTCCTCCTCAACCGCGCGCCCGGCCGCGCCGCCGAGGCCTACGCCGCCTACGCCCGCAGCGGCCGCCGCGCCGCGCCCGGCGGCGGCACCGCCCGGCTCGCCACCAGCGCCGGCGCCGCGGCCGGCTGGCTGGCGCTCCTGGCGCCGCCGGTGGCGCTCGGCAACTGGCAGGTGGTGCCGCGCATCGAGCTCGGCACCGCGGTCACCGACAACGTCAAGCTGCAGCCGGACGACCAGGCCCAGAGCGACGCCGTGGCCGCGGTCGGCGCCGGCCTGAGCCTGGCGAGCGACCGTGGCGCCGTCCGCGGCCGGGTCGACTACGCCGCCAAGCAGCTCCTGTTCCTCGAGACCAGCTCGGGCAACGACCTGCGCCACACCCTCGACGCCACGGCGCGCGCCACGCTGGTCGAGGACAGCCTCTATCTCGACCTGGCGGGCGACGTCGGCGACGTGTTCGAGAGCGGCCGCGAGCTCCGCCCGCGCTCCGAGTTCAACGACCTCGACGAGCGGACCACGCGGATCTCGGGCTCGCTCAGCCCGTTCCTCGCCCGGTCGCTCGGCGAGCTCGGCCAGGGCACGCTCCGCTACCGCTACACCGAGGTCTCCTATCTCGACGAGTCCGACCTCGCCGACGCCCGCGCCCACACCGCGATCGCGCTCGTGAGCCGGCCGGCCGGGGTCGAGCGGATCGGCTGGACCGCGGCCCTGGCCGCCGATCACGTCGATCTCGCCCGCTCCTTCAACGCTCCGGCCCGGCAGAGCGACACCGGGCTCGCCACGCTCGACCTGAGCGTGCCGGTGTCGGCCTCGACGGCGCTCCTCGGCGGCGCCGGCTGGTCCTATCTCTCCGACGAGACGCTCGGCGACGGCGGCGGCGGCGCGCCCTTCTGGCGGCTCGGCGTCGAGCAGCGGCTGGGCCCCGGCGGCCGGCTGCGGGCGACCGCCGGTCAGGCCTTCGGCGAGACCGCGGTCGACGCCCGGCTCGACCTCGAGGTGGCGCCGCGCACGCTCCTGCGGGCGAGCTACGAGCAGGGGCTCAGGACCCGCTTCGACGAGGTCCGCACGGTCCTGACCGACCCCGAGCGGCTGAACCGCGAGGCCGTCCAGGAGACCGTCGACGTCGATGCGCGCGAGCGCGCCCGGCTGCTGCGCGAGCTGACCCCGCGCGGCGGCATCTCGGTCGACGACGAGGTCAACGAGGTCAAGCGCGGGCGGCTCACGCTCGGCCACGAGCGGGAGCGGACGGTGGCGGTGCTGGCGGGCTACCTGCAGTCGACCCGGCCCGAGGCCGGCGGCAACAGCAACCTCGAAGGTGGCGTCGAGCTCGGGCTGATCCGCGATCTCGACCGCCGCCACCAGCTCGAGCTGCGCCTCGCCTACGACAAGCGCCGCGTCGACGAGGACGAGACCACCGCCGACGACCTCGCCGCGACCCTGGTCTGGCGCCGACGGATCGGCCAGGGGACGCGGATCGAGCTCGGCTACGACTTCCTCCGCCGCTACGCCTCGGGTGACGCCGACGTGACCGCCAACACGATCTTCCTGCGCGCCGTCAAGGAGCTCTGAGGCGGCGATGTACAGGGCCTTCTACGGGCTCGCCGGCCGGCCGTTCGGGATCGCCCCCGATCCCGCCTTCCACTTCCCGAGCGCCGGTCACCGCGCCGCCCTGGGCTGCCTGGCGCACGGCCTGCGGCGGGGCGAGGGACCGGTGCTGCTGACCGGCGAGGCCGGCACCGGCAAGACCCTCCTGGCGGCGCTGCTCGCGGCCCGGCTCGGGACCGCGCGGGTGCTGGTCCTGTCCGGGCGGGCGGCGCGCGGCGGCGAGGCCGGGGTCATGGCGGCCGTCGCCGCCGGGCTCGGCCTCGACCCCGGGGCGGGCGCCGCCGCCGGGCTCCTGCGGGCACTCCGCCGCGGCGGGCGCGGCCGGGCGGCCGGCGGCGGCCGGCTGCTCCTGGTCGTCGACGAGGCGCAGGCCCTCGAGGAGGGGGCGCTCGAGGGCCTCGGCCGGCTCGCCGCGCCGAGCGCCGCGGGTTACCGACCGGTTCGCCTGCTGCTGCTCGGCCGGCCCGAGCTCGCGGCGCGGCTCGCCCGGGCCGGCTCGGCCCGGCTCGCCGAGCCGCTCGCGGCGCGCCACCGGCTGGCGCCGCTCGCGCCCGAGGAGCTGCGGGCCTATGTCGAGCACCGCCTCGCCCGGGTCGGCTGGCGGCAGGACCCGCGGCTGGGCCCGGACTGCCTCGAGGTGATCCACGCCGCCACGGGCGGCGTGCCGCGCCGGGTCAACCTCCTGTGCGCCCGTCTCCTGGTGGTGGGCGCGCTCGAGCAGCGGCACGAGCTCGGCGCCGCCGAGGCGCGGGCGGTCGCGGCCGAGCTCGGCGACGCGGCCGAGGAGCCCGAGGGCGCGGCCGCGGCCGGACCGGAGCCGTGGGCGCGGGCGTTCGCCCGGCTGCGGCGGCGGCTCGAGGGGGCGCGCGTCGAGCTCGCCCGCGAGCGCCGGCGGCGGGCCGCGGCCGAGACCGAGCTCGAGCGGCTGCGCGAGGAGCTGCGCCGCCTCGAGCGCGGCCGCCGCCGGCTCGAGGCCGAGGCCGGCCGCAGGCTCGCCGACTTGGCCCTGCTGATGGCCGCCGGTCGCGCGCCTCGGGGCGGCCAGGGGGAGCGCCCGCGTGCCTGAGCCGGCACCCGCCGCGCCGCCCGTGCACGCCCTCACGATCGACGTCGAGGAGCATTTCCACGCCCATGCGCTCGCCCGCTGGTACCCGCGTCGGACCTGGGACGGGCTCGACAGCCGCGTCGCCGCGAGCAGCGACCGGCTGCTCGACCTCCTGGCCGCGAGCGGCGCCCGCGCCACCTGCTTCGTGCTCGGCTGGGTCGCCGAACGGCAGCCGCGCCTGGTCCGCCGGATCGTCGCCGAGGGCCACGAGCTGGCCAGCCACGGCTACGGCCACGAGCCCCTGCCGGCGCTCGACCGCGCCCGCTTCCGGGCCGATCTGGAGCGCGCCAAGGGGTTACTCGAGGACATCGCCGGGGTCGCGGTGCGCGGCTACCGGGCGCCCAGCTTCTCGCTCGGACCGGCCACCCCCTGGGCGCACGCGGTGCTGGCCGAGACCGGCCACGGCTACAGCTCGAGCACCCACCCGGTGAGCCTCGCGGCCTATCGGAGCGCCGCCGCGCCGCGCCGCGCGCACCGCGCCGACGGGGTGCTCGAGATCCCGGTCAGCACGCTCCGGGCGGGGCCGCTCGGCAACCTGCCCTTCGCCGGCGGCGCCTGGTTCCGGCTGCTGCCCGCCGTCTGGTCGCGACGGGCGCTGGCCCGGGCGGCCCGGGCGGGCGACGCGCCGGTCGTCTTCTACCTCCACCCCTGGGAGCTCGACCCCGACCAGCCGCGTCCGGCCGGCCTCGACCCGGCCACCCGGCTGCGCCACTATGGCGGACTGGCGGCGGTCGAGGGGCGGCTGCGCCGGCTGCTCGCGCTCGCCCGTTGGGACCGGCTCGACCGGGCCCACCCGGCGCTCGCGGCCGCCACCCCTTGAGCCGCCCCGAGCCGCCGCCGCGGGTGCGCCGCGCGGCGCCCGCCGACCGGCCGGCCTGGGACGCCTTCGTGCACGCCCACCCGGAGGGCACCCCGTTCCATCTGAGCGCCTGGACCGCGGCGGTCGAGAGCGGGCTCGGCCGGCCCTGCCCGAGCCTCCTGGCCGAGCGCGCCGGGCGGATCGCGGGCGTGCTGCCGCTGGTCGAGGTCGCGGGCCCGCTCTTCGGCCGGGCGCTGTTCGGGACCGGCTTCGCGGTCGCCGGCGGCCCGCTCGCCGACACGCCCGAGACCGCGCTCGCGCTCGTGGCCGAGGCCGAGGCGCTCGCCCGGGCCCTGGGCGCGCGCCGGGTGGAGCTGCGCTGCCCACCGCCCGACCGGCCGGGATGGCAGGCCGTGGGCGGCCGCCACGAGAGCTTCCGGCGACGCCTCGACCCCGACCCGGAGGCGAACTTCCGGGCGCTGCGCGGCAAGCAGCGCAACATGGTGCGCAAGGGGCGGGCGCTCGGCCTGCGGATCGAGCCCGACCCGGGCTGCCGGCGCTTCCGGCCACTCTACGCCGCCTCGGTGCACCGGCTGGGCACGCCGGTCCTGCCGGCCGCCTGGTTCGAGGCCCTCGAGCGCTGCTTCGGCGCGCGCTGCGAGACCCTCGTGGTGCTGCACGGCGAGCGGCCGGTGGCGGGCGTCCAGAGCCTCTACTTCCGGGACGCGGTGCTGCCCTACTATGCGGGCGCCGTGCCCGAGGCGCGGGCGCTCGCCGCGCACGACTTCATGTACGAGGCGCTGATGCGCCGGGCGGTCGTCGAGCGGGGCTGCCGGCTGTTCGACTTCGGCAGAAGCAAGGTCGGCAGCGGCCACGCCGAGTTCAAGCGGCACTGGGGCTTCACGCCCGAGCCGGTGGTCTATGCGCACTGGTCGCCGGATGGCCGGCCGGCACCCGAGCTCGACCCGAACCGCGGCCTCGGCCGGCTGTTCGTGCGCGCCTGGCCGCGGCTGCCGCGGGCGCTCGCCGACCGGCTCGGGCCGTGGCTCGCGCGGCGGATCGGCTGACGCCTTGGCCGAGATCCTATTCCTCGCCCATCGGCCGCCCTGGCCACCGGACAAGGGCGACAAGATCCGCTCCTGGAACCTGCTGCGTCACCTGGCGGCCCGCCATCGGGTGCGGCTCGGCGCCTTCGTCGACGATCCGGCCGACGCCGGCCACGCGGCCGTCCTCGAACGGCTCTGCGCCGAGGTGCAGCTGCGCCCGCTCGGCCGGCTCCGGCTCGGCCTGCGGGCGCTCGGCGGGCTCGCCCGCGGCGCGCCGCTCACGCTCGCGGCCTACCGCGACCCGGCGATGCGGCGCTGGCTCGCGGCCCGCCTGCCGGGCGCCGACCTCGCCCTCGTCGTCTCGGGCGGCCCGGCCGGCCTCCTGGTCGACCCGCCCTGCCTCCGGCCCTGGCTGCTCGACCTGGTCGACTGCGATTCCGAGAAGTGGCGGGCGCTGGCCGAGCGGGCCCGCGGCCCGCGCCGCTGGCTCCTCGCGCGCGAGGCCGAGCGGCTGCTCGCCTTCGAGCGGCGCGCCGCCGCCGCCGCGGCCGCCACCTTCCTCGTGACCGGTGCCGAGGCGGAACTGCTCGAGGCCCGCGCCCCCGAGCTCCGCGGCCGCACGCGGGTGCTCGAGAACGGCGTCGATGCCGCCCGCTTCGACCCGGCCGGCCTCGACGGCCCCGATCCCTGGCCGGAGGCGCCCGGCCCGCGCCTCGTCTTCACCGGGGTCATGGACTACCCGCCCAACGTCGACGCCGTGCTCTGGCTCGCGGGCGAGGTCCTGCCGCGGCTCCGCGCCGAGCTCGGGCCGGTGCGGCTCGCGGTCGTGGGAGCCCGGCCGTCCGCCGCGGTCCGCCGCCTCGCGGCCCCGCCCGAGCTCGTGGTGACCGGCCGGGTCGCGGACGTCCGCCCGTGGCTCGGCCGCGCCGACGTGGCGCTGGCGCCGTTGCGGATCGCCCGGGGCGTGCAGAACAAGGTGCTCGAGGCGATGGCCATGGCCCGCCCGGTGGTGGCGACGCCGGAGGCGGCCCTGGGCCTGCACGCCACCCCCGGCCGCGAGCTCCTCGTGGCATCCGACGCCGCCGGGCTCGCGGCCGCGATCCTGGGCCTCCTGCGCGAGCCGGCACGGGCCCGGGCGATCGGCGCCGCCGGCCGAGCCTACGTGCTCCGCGCGCACGACTGGGCCGCGACCCTGGCGCCGCTCGATGCCCTGATCAGCGAGCTCGTGGACCGGCCCCGGCCGGCGCCTCGAGCGGCCGGTCCGGAGGCTGCAGCAGCGCGCGCGCCAGCTCCTCGACCCGGCGCGCGTTGGCGTCCCAGGTGAGCTCGCGCTCGACCACGGCGGCGCGGGCCCCGGCGCCCAGCCGGGCGCGCAGCAGGGGGTCGCCGGCGAGCCGGTCGAGGCCGGCCCCGAGGCCGTCCGGGGGCACCAGCCAGGCGCTCTCCCCGTGGCGCAGGACCTCGCGGATGTTCGGGCTGTCGGGGGCCAGAACGGCCCGGCCGAGCGCCATGTACTCGACCAGCTTCAAGGGCGAGGCGTAGTCGACCACGGCCGGCTGCAGGGCGATGTCGAAGGCGCGCACCACGGCCGGCACCCGCTCGCGCGGCACGATCCCGAGGAAGCGCACCCGGTCCGCGATCCCGAGCTCGGCGGCGCGGCGCGCGAGGGCGGCGCTGTGCGGGCCGTCGCCCGCGACCAGGAGCACCGCCGCCGCCCGGTCCGGCCGGGCCAGCCACTCCAGCACCGCGTCGAGCCCGTGCCAAGCCTTCACGAAGCCCACGAAGCCCAGGACGAGCCGCCCCTCGAGACCGAGCGCGCGGCGCGCCTCGGCTTCCCCGGGTGCCGCCGCCAGCCGCTCGAGGTCGACGCCGTTGGGCGTCACGACGATCCGCTCGGCCGGCACGCCTCCGGCCCGCACCCGGCCGGCCAGGACCTCGGTCACGACCAGGATCCGGTCGGCCCGCCGCCAGATCGCCCGCTCGACCGCGCGGGCGAGGCGCGGCAGGGCGAGCCCGTCGAAGCGCGCCCGCTCCTCGGCCAGGGGCGCGTTGACCTCGAGCAGGAGCGGCGTGCCGGTGAGCGCCCGGACCAGCGCGCCGGCCGGGGTGTGCAGGCTGTAGCGCTCGTAGAGGAGATCGGGGCGGAGCCGCCGCGTCGCGAGCAGCAGGCGGAGCCCGGCCAGGAGGCCGTAGGCGAGCTCCAGGAGCTCGTAGAGCGCCGCCGGCAGGCTGCGCTTGAGCCGGTCGACGATGCCGCCCTCGGCCCCGAACGGTCGGTCCTCGTAGAGCGGCGGGGCGAGCACGGTCACGGCGTGGCCGCGCCGGCCTAGGGCGCGCACCAGCTCGTCGACGTGGACGAGCTGGCCGTCCTTGGAGGCGAGGCGGTGGTGGTAGAGGATCCTCACGCGCGCCCCCGGCCCCGGCCGGCGGCCTCGGCCAGCACCGCACCGAACAGCTCGAGCTGGCCGCGGGTGGTCGGCTCCCAGCCGAAGCCCCGGGCGTAGGCGCGGGTGGCGGCGCGGGCCGGCGGATCGGCCAGGAGCGAGCGGACCGCCTCGGCGATCGCCGGGCCCGACCGCTCGGCCACCAGCCGGCCGGCGGCCGGTCCGGCCACCACCTCGGGCGTGCCCCAGACTGCGGTCGCGACCACGGGCGTGCCGCAGGCCATCGCCTCGAGCAGGACGTTGGCCCAGCCCTCGCGGGAGGAGGCGAGCACGAGGCAGTCGGCCTGGTTGTAGAGCTCGGGCAGCCGCTCGTGCGGCAGGCCGCCCAGGAACCGCACCCGGTGGCCGAGGCCCAGGCGTTCGGCGCGCCGCCCGAGCGCGCCGCGCTCGGGTCCCTCGCCCACCACCAGGAGGGTGCAGCCCGGAAGCTCGGCCAGGGCGTCGAGCACGAGATGGGTGCCCTTGCGCTCGATCAGCTGGCCGACCGTCAGGAGGACCGGCCCGTCGAGGCCGGCCGCGGCGCGCAGCGCCGCGCGGTCGAGCGGGCGGAACAGCTCGAGGTCGACGCCGTTCCTCAGCACCCGGATGCGTGCCGGGTCGGCGCCCAGCTCCTCGTAGACCCGGGCCAGCGCGGCGCACACGGCAACCAGACCCCGGGCGCGGCCGATCGCCCAGCGGATCCAGCGCCGCGGCAGCGGGTCGCGGGCCAGGAGGTTGAGGTCGCTGCCGCGGGCCGTGATCACGAGCGGCAGGTCGAAGCGCCGGGCGAGCAGGGCCGCGGCGACGCCGTCCGGGTAGACGTAGTGGGCATCGATGAGATCGACGCGGGCGCCGGAGGCGAGCCGACGGGCGAGGCGCGGGGCCACCGCCCGGTAGACCGCCCAGGGCTGCAGGGGCACGCCCAGCCGCGGCAGGTGCAGGTAGCGCGGATACTCGACCGGGATGCCGTGGCGGCGCTCGGCCGCCGGGGTCAGGGCCAGCGCGCGCCGCTCGGGGTCGCGGGCGAGGGCGGGCGGGCACCAGGGCAGGGGTGCCAGCACCTCGGGCGCGACCCTGCCGGTCGCGGCGAGCCGGCGCAGCCGGTTCTCGACGAACACACCGAAGCTCGGCCGGCTCCGGCTCGGATAGAGGCCGGACAGCACCAGGGTGCGCAGCGGTCCGGCCGCGGGCGTCGCCGGCGGGTTCATCGGCGGAGCGCCGCCGCGGCGCGGCCGCGCGGCGGCCGGCCGACCAGCTCGCCGAGCCGGGCGAGCAGCGTCCGCTCGGCCCCGGCCGGTCGCCCGCACAGCCACCAGAGCCCGAGCAGGCTCGCGACGAACAACGGCAGGCCGACGCCGATCCCGGCCACGAGGCGGGCGAGCGGCGGCTCGACGGCGGCGGCGGCCGCGGCGACCCCGGCCGCCATCGCCGCCGCGGCGAGCAGCGTCCGCCACAGCACGGCGGCGATCCGGCCCGCCCCGAGCCCGAGCAGGCGGCTCGCGATCACGAGGTTGAGCGCGAGGTTGACGGCGGCGCACAGCGACAGCGCCAGGACCGCGCCGATCACCCCCAGGCGGACCACGAGCAGGGGCAGGAGCGGCAGCAGCATGGCGAGGTAGAGCGCGAGCAGGACCGGCTCGATCCGCACCCGGCCGAGCGCCAGGTAGATGGGGCCGGTGATGGTCGAGCCGGCGCGCATCAGCCCGTAGAGCACGAGGGCCTCCACGAGCGGCACCGCCTCGAGCCAGGCCGGGCCCAGGAGCAGGCCGACCAGGGGCTCGGCCAGGAGCGCGATGCCGAGCCCGCACGGCAGGCAGATCACGAGTACGAGAGCGAGGCTCTCGAGGTAGGCGTCGGCCAGGCGGGGGCGGTCGTGGGCGATCCGGGCGAAGCCCGGGTAGGCGGCGCGGGCGATCGGTTGCGCCAGCTCGGTCGTGGGCAGGTCGGCGATCTCCTGGGCGATCGCGTAGAGGCCGAGCGGCGCCGGGCCGGCGAGCTTGCCCACGATCAGGGCGTCGACGCGCTCGCGCACGAAGCTCAGGGCGTTGTTGGCGAGCACCCACTTGGAGAAGTCGACCAGCGCCCCGAGCCGGGCGAGCGAGAGCCGCGGCCGGTAGGCGGCCATGGTGTAGCTGGCGACCAGGAGCGCCACCCGGCGCGCCAGGATCGCCGCCACGAGCGCCCGCCAGTCGCGCCACAGGAGCGCCAGCCCGATCCCGACCACGAACTGGGCGAGGCGGCCGTAGAGGTGGAAGCGGAACTCGCGGGCGATCTCGAGGTCGCGGCGGAAGTCGACCGTGCCGATGTTGCCGAGTCCCTGCAGGAGGGCCGCCAGCGCCAGCCAGGCGAGCACCGGCTCGAGCCGCGGCTCGGCGAAGAAGCCGGCCGAGGGCCGGGCGAGCGCCAGGAGCAGGACGGCGAGCAAGACCCCCTTGGCGAGGCTGAGCGTCCAGGCGGTGTCGTACTCGGGTCGCCCGGCCCGCCGGTCGCGGATGATCGCCAGATCGAAGTTGAAGTCGCTCGCGATGTCGAGGAGCGCCGCGAGCGTCGTGGCGAGCGCCACCAGGCCGAAATCCTCGGGCGTGAGGAGCCGCGCCAGCACGAGCATGCTGGCGACGCCCAGGACCCGGGTGGCGAGCCGCAGGCCGACCATCCAGGCCGCGCCCGCGGCCACCCTGCGCCCGAGATCCTCCACGCTCCGCCCGTCCCCGGGGCCGCCCGCCCCGCGGCCGCCCTTCAATAGGAGTTGACCATCCGCCGCAAATGATATCCTTAAGCACGTGACGAAGGAACCAAGGAAATAATCGGGCGGGGGAGACGGCGGGACGGATGCGTATCTTCCGGCATCATATCGAGCCGCGCCTGCTTGCTCTGGGGTTGATCGAGTGCGGCGTGTTCCTCGCCTGTTTTTATATTGGATACTTTGCGCGCTATGCCGATCCGGAGTTCCTCGCGGCAGAGTTGAGAGCGTACCTGCCGACCGCCCTCACCTACACCCTCGTGATGGCAGCGAGCTTCGTCTCGATCGGGCTCTACGAGCGCGCCGCGGTCGGCGACATGCGGACCGTGGCGATCCGGGTGCTGAGCGCCTTCGCGCTCGGCTTCGTGCTCCTCGCGGTGATCGCCTACGTCCTGCCCGAGCTCAAGATCTGGCGCTCCGGGCTGGTCATCGCGATGCCGGCGAGCCTCGCCGCCACGCTCGCGCTGCGCCGGCTGTTCCTCTGGCAGGTCGGCCGCGACGCCTTCCGCCGGCGGATCCTGGCGCTCGGCGATCCCGGGCCGATCGCCCACCTCCTCGCCTGCGAGCGGCGGCTCGGGCTGGCGCCGTTCCGGGTGGTCCGGGCGATCGAGCTCGGCGCGCTCCCGGCCGGCGTCAACGACGAGGGCTGGCTGCTCGAGGCCTGCCGCGAGGCGGCCGTGGACGAGGTGGTGGTCGCCGCCACCGACCGCCGCGGCCGGCTGCCGATGGGTGCCCTGCTGCGCTGCCGGCTGGCCGGCGTGCGGGTCTGCGAGTACCACGATTTCTGCGAGCGGGAGACCGGCCGGGTCGACCTCGAGCGGCTCGAGCCGGGTTGGCTCGTGTTCAACGACGGCTTCGGGCACGGCAAGCTCGACGCGGTCGCCAAGCGGCTGTTCGACGTGGTGCTCTCGGCGCTGGCCCTGGTGGCGGCGGCGCCCGTGCTCGCCCTGGCGGCCCTCGCGGTCAAGCTCGAGGACGGTGGGCCGGTGCTGTTCCGCCAGGCCCGGGTCGGCCGCAACGGCGTGCCCTTCGAGATGCTCAAGCTCCGCAGCATGCGGGTCGACGCCGAGCGCGACGGGCCGCGCTACGCCGCCCTGCGCGACCGCCGCGTCACCCGGGTCGGCCGACTGCTGCGGCGGACCCGGATCGACGAGCTGCCGCAGCTCGTCAACGTGCTGCGCGGCGAGATGAGCTTCGTCGGGCCGCGCCCCGAGCGACCGGTGTTCGTGGCCCAGATCGCCGAGCAGCTGCCCTACTTCCCGGAGCGCCACCGGCTGCGCCCGGGCCTCGCGGGGTGGGCCCAGCTCAACCACCCCTACGCGGCCGATCTGGCCGACACGCGGGCCAAGCTCGAATACGACATGTACTACGTCAAGAACTGGAGCCTGTTCCTCGATCTCCTGATCCTGGCGCAGACGCTCAGGGTGATCGTCTGGGGCAACGGCGTCCGCTGAGCGGCCGATGCCCGCCCCCGGCTCCCCGGAGTTCTGGCTCTCCGCCGCGGCGGCGGTCACCTTCGCGGCGATCTGGCTGCTCGCGGTGCGCGCGACCGGCGCCGGCGCCGGGCCCGGGCGCGGGCCGCTCGAGGCGGCGCTGTTCGCGACCGCGCTCGCCTCCGGCCTGAGCGCCACCGCCCGCGGCCTGGCCGGCGCCGAGCCGCTCGCGCGCGCCGCGGCGCTGCTCGAGCCGATCGCCTGGACCGCGGCCCTCGCCGGCTGGCTCGGCCGCGGCCATCGGCTCTGGCAGGAGCTCCACCCGGCCGCTCGGCGCGGCCTCCTCCTGGCCGGCCTCGCACTCGTCCTGGCGGCCAGCCTGGAGCCGCCGTCGAGCCGGCTGCACGCCGCCGTCGAGGCGGCCGCGGCCCTGCTCGGCCTCCTGGTCCTGGCCAGGCTCCTGCGCGAGCTCGACGAGGACGGCTTCTGGAAGCTCAAGTACCTGCTCGCCGCGGTGGCGGCGATCCTGACCCTGGACCTGCTCGCGGCCGAGCGGCTGCTGCGGGCGCCCGGGACCGCCCCGGACGGGCTCGCCCTCGGCCGGGCCGCGCTCGCCCTCCTGGCGGCGCCGCTGGTGCTCGTCTCGCTGCGCCGTCTCGATCAGGAGGCGCTCCTTCCGGTGCGCGGGCGGGCGCTCGCCGCCGGCGCCCTCCTGGCCGGGCTCGTGACGCTCTACGGCGGCGCGGTCGGCTGGCTGTCCTACGAGCTCCGCGACGAGCTCCGCGAGGAGCTGCCGGCGGCCGCGCCGGGGCTGGCCCTGGCCGCCGGCCTCGCGGCGCTCCTCCTCCTGGCCCTGGCGGTCGCCTCGGGTCGGGTGCAGGCCCTGGCCCGTCGCCTGCTCGGCCGGCTGGTCGGCGCCCGCTTCGACTACGAGCAGGAGTGGCTGCGCTTCATCGACACGGTCGGCGGCGGTGCCGAGGGCAGCGACGACGGGTTGCCGCTGCGGGTGATCCGGGCGGTCGGCGAGGCGGTCGACGCGACCGGCGGGGCGGTGTGGCTGTGCGGCCGCGGCGACCGCTTCGAGCTGCTCGCGATCCGCAACCTCGACCGGCCGCCGACACCCCTGGTCGAGGCGCGGGGGCTCGGCGCGCTCCTGCGCCGGCTCGACGGGCCGCTCGAGCTCGACCGGCTGGCGGCGGTGCCGGACGCCCCGCCCTGGCCGGGCTGGCTGCCGGCGCCGCCGCGCGGCTGGCTGGTGCTGCCGCTGGTGCACCGCGGCGAGCTGCTCGGGCTCATGGTGCTGGCCGAGCCGCGGGCCGGCCGCGGGCTCGCCGCCGAGGAGCGCCGGCTGCTCCGCATCCTCGGCCGCGAGGCCGCCTCCTACCTGGCCGAGGACCGCGCCACCGCGGCGCTCGCCGAGGCGCGCCAGTTCACCGCCTTCAGCCGCCGTTTCGCCTTCCTGGTCCACGACCTCAAGAACGCCGTGGCCGAGCTCGCCCTCGCCGCCGCCAACGCCCGCCGTCACCTCGACGACCCGGAGTTCCGCCGCGACCTGCAGCGCTCGCTCGACGACACCGTGGCCCGGCTGCGCCGGCTGCTCGAGCGACTGCGGGTCGGTGGCGGCGGCGAGGAGGCCGATCTCGTGCGGCTGGTGGCGGCGGCGCACGGCTCGCGGCCCGGGCGCCGGCCGCGGCTCGTGGCCGGGCCCGTGCGGCTGCCGGCGCGGGTCGACGGCGAGCGGCTCCTGGCGGCGCTCCGCCATCTCGTGGACAATGGCTTCGAGGCGACCGGCGAGCGCGGGCCGGTCGAGCTCGGGCTGCGGGGCGAACGGGACATGGCGGTCATCGAGGTGCGCGACGGCGGGCCCGGCATGCCCGGGGCGGAGGGCGGCCGGCGCCTGTTCCGGCCGTTCGTCACGACCAAGCCGAACGGTCTCGGCCTCGGGCTCGTGGCCGCCCGCGACCTGGTCGAGAGCCTGGGCGGGCGGCTCGAGGTCGAGAGCCGGCCGGGCAGCGGCACCACCGCGCGGATCTTCCTGCCGCGCTTCCAGGAGGCCGCATGAGCGGGACGCGCCGCCTGCTCGTGGTCGAGGACGATCAGGGGCTGCAGCGCCAGCTCCGCTGGCAGCTCGCCGGCTACGAGGTCCTGCAGGCGGTCGACCGGACCGAGGCACTGGCGCTCCTGCGCGCCCGCGAGCCGGCCGTGGTGCTGCTCGACCTCGGCCTGCCGCCGGACCCGGCGGGCGTCGGCGAGGGCTTCGCCGCGCTCGAGCAGATCCTGGCGCTGCGCCCGGCCACCCGGGTCGTGGTGATGACCGGGCGCGACGGCCGCGAGCACGCGCTCCGGGCGATCGCCGCCGGCGCCCAGGACTTCCACGGCAAGCCGGTCGACGCGGCGCTGTTGACCACGCTCGTCGACCGCGCCTTCTTCGTGAGCGAGCTCGAGGCCGAGCTGCGCCGGGCGCGGCCCGGCACGAGCGACCCCGGCCTGCCCGGGGTGGTCGGCGCGAGCCCGGCGATCCTGGCGGCCTGCCGGATGGTCGACCGGGTCGCCCGGGCCCAGGTGAGCGTGCTGTTGACCGGCGAGAGCGGCACCGGCAAGGAGCTCGTGGCGCGCGCCCTGCACGAGCGCTCGCCGCGCCGCGACCGGCGCTTCGTCGCCATCAACTGCGCCGCCATCCCGGCGACCCTGCTCGAGGCCGAGCTGTTCGGCTTCGAGCGTGGCGCCTTCACCGGCGCGCACCGGCAGACCCCGGGCCGGCTCGAGCTGGCCCAGGGCGGCACGCTCTTCCTCGACGAGATCGGCGATCTGCCGACCGAGCTGCAGGCCAAGCTGCTGCGCTTCGTGCAGGAGCGGGTGATCGAGCGGATCGGCGGCCGCGAGGAGATCCCCCTCGACGTGCGGATCGTCTGCGCCACCCACCGCGACCTTCTGCGGGCGATGGTCGAGGGCCGCTTCCGCGAGGACCTCTACTACCGGCTGGCCGAGATCGTGGTCGAGCTGCCGCCCCTGCGCGAGCGGCCGGGCGACGCGGTCCTGATCGCCCGCCATCTCCTCGAGGCCTACGCGCGCGAGCAGGGCCGGCCGCTCATCGGCTTCAGCCCCGACGCGCTGCAGGCGATCGACGCCTATCCCTGGCCCGGCAACGTGCGCGAGCTGCAGAACCGGTTGAAGCGCGCCGTGCTCATGGCCGAGGGCCGGCGGATCACCGCCGCCGACCTCGACCTCGAGGGGCCGCACGGGCGGGCCGCCGGCCTCGAGCTGCGGCGGGCCCGCGAGCGCGCCGAGCGCGAGGCGCTGGCGCGGGCGTTGGCGCGGACCGGCGGCAACATCTCGCAGGCCGCTTCGCTGCTCGGGATCAGCCGCCCGACCCTCTACGACCTCCTGCGCCAGCACGGCCTGCGCGACTGACCAGCCGGGACGGGCTGCGCGACTAGGGAGCGTCGGGCTCCGCCGCTGCGGCCAGGGCGAGCAGCTCCTCGGGCGTGGTCGGTCGCCCGCCGAGCTCGTCCAGCACCAGCTCGAGGATCGCCTCGATCCGGTCGAAGAGCGCGCTGCAGGCGGCGGCGTCGGGCGCGTAGGGGGTGTTGCCGGGCGCCAGCGAGGGGCTGTGCAGCGACAGGCAGAGCACCCGGTGGCCGCGCCGGACGAGCGCCCGCACGAGCCGCCGCTGCTCGGCCACGGTGAAGCCCTCGGGGGTCAAGGTGACCCGCTCGAGCAGGCCGGCGCGGGCGAGCGGGCCGCCGAGCCCGAGCCGCGCCAGGGCCGGCCGGTCGAGCCGGCGGACCGCCGCGGGCCAGCCGGCGAGGACGCCCAGATGGCCCGAGCTCATCGGCAGCCCGAGCAGCCGTGCCCCGGGGCCGAAGCGGAACGGCCGGTCCGGCGCGCCCCGATAGTCGGGCCCGCCGTCGAGGCCGAAGTCGCGGCCCGGATAGGTCGAGAGGTCGATCCGGTAGCCGAGCCGGTCGAGGGTGGCGGCGGTCGCCGGCCCGAGCCCGTAGCGGCCGGCCTTGTAGATCCGCGGCGCCCGCCCGAACGCCTCGCCGATCGCGCCCGTCAGCGCCTCGAGCTTGGCCGCCTCGAGCGCTGGGTCGAGGTTGCCCGCGTAGGAGGCGCAGGGCCCGAGCGCCTCCCGATGCGGCGGGGTGACCCAGGGGTGGAGATGGGCACCGAGGCCGATCGCGCCGTCGGAGAGGAGCCCGCCCAGCACCGCCCGGCCGATCGCCGAGGCGACCACCGGCCAGGTGGCGACGCAGGTCGGCACCACCCTCGAGCGGCCGAGCCGGCGGACCAGCTCCGGCAGCGCGGCGAGCGCCCCGAGATCGTGGCCGTCGCGGCGGAACGGGCCCGACCAGTCGAACGATTCCTCGGTGTCGATCACGAGGTGCAGGCGCAAGGGCGCGTCGGCCGGCCAGCGCACCGGCCGCGCGCCCGCCAGGATCAGGGCCGCCGTCCAGCTCACGCGCCGTCCCGTGGTGGCGGCGGCGGCCAGTGCCCGTCGAGCAGCGCCGCCCAGGCCTCGAGCATGGCGGCGGCGTCGTAGCAGGCCCGCGCCCGGGCCTGGTTGGCGCGGCCGAGCCGGTGCCGCAGCGCCGGGTCGGCGACCAGCTCGCGGAGCGCCCGGGCGAGCCCCGCCTCGTCGGCCGGCGCCGCCAGGAAGGGCCGGCCCTCGGCCGCGACCATGTGCGGCACGTCGCCGACCGCCGTCGCCACCACCGGCAGCCCGACCGCCATCGCCTCGACGAGCGCGATCGGCATCTGCTCGGTGTCGGAGGTGAGCGCGAAGAGATCGGCCCCGGCCAAAAGGCCCGCGACCTCGGCGCGGTGGCCGAGCAGCTCGATCCGGCCACCGCTCGCGGCGGCGAGCGGCTCGAGCGCCGCCCGCTCGGGGCCGTCGCCGACCAGGACCAAGCGGACCGGCGGCTCGGGCGGCAGTGCCGCCACGATGCGGGCGAGCCGGTCCGGCCGCTTCTCCGGCCTGAGCCCGCCGACCGCGATCACCACGACCTCCCCGGGGCGGCGGCGCAGCGGCGGGACGGCCGGCGCGGCGGCGGCGAGCGCGGCGCAGTCGACGCCGTTCGGGATCCGCGCCACCCGCTCGGCCGGAAGCCGCCAGCGGCCGCGCGCGATCGCCTCGAGCCCGCGCGAGACCACGACCAGCCGGCTCGCGCCGCCGAGCGCCAGGCGGCGGGTCCAGACCCGACGGCGGAGCTGGCGGCCGCCCGCCTCCTCCGGCCCGAAGCCCTCCTCGATGTGGCGGTGCGGGCAGAGCGGCGCCAGCCGGTTGGCGAGCGCCCAGTCGATCGATCCCCAGTTGCAGGTGAGCAGGAGGTCGGGCCGCTCGCCGGCCAGGATCCGGCGCAGGCGCAGCAGGTGGGCCGGGGTCGGCAGCCGTCCGGCCGGGCGCGGCACGGCGAGCGGGCGGACCAGGGCCGGATCGCACAGTGCCAGCGCTCCGAACTCGCCGTCGACCGCCACCACCGTGTGTCGGTAGCGCGGGCCGAGCGCGCGGCTCACCCGTGCGAGGCGCACCTGCGAACCGCCTGCCCCGAAGGTGGCGAAGACGTGCAGCACGTGGCGCCGCGGCTCAGGTGCGGTCGTCGGCATGGACCCGGATCGCGCGGTCGTGGAAGCGGCTGGGGTCGGCGACCGGCCGCCACGCCAGCTCCGCCTCGACATCGGCCGTGTCGAAGCGCGCCACGAGCCCGCGCGAGCGCAGATCGCGCAGGCTCGGCGGCGGTGCCGGGCGGCCGCCGACCCGCTTGACCGCCCACTTGCCGAGCTCGACCGCCTGCTGGCGCCAGAGCGGCTGCGGATGGAAGCGGATCGGCCGGCCGAGGGCGGCGGCGAGCTCGGCCAGGTAGGCGCGCGCGCTCGGCCGCACCCCGCCCACGAGGTTGAACGCCCGGCCGGCGACGCCGGGCGCCTCGAGGGCGCGCACGATCGCCTCGGCCACGTCCTCGACCAGCACGAAGGGCAGGGGGTTGCGGCCGTCGTTCCAACCCAGGCAGTGCTGCGGCCGGTTGAAGGTGCCGAGGCCCGGGTGCAGGGGGCTCGTGCCGGCGCCGACCACGAGCCTCGGGCAGAGGATCACGAGCTCCGGGCCGGCGCCGCCCGCCGGCTCGGCCAGCGCCAGCTCGGCGAGCGCCTTCGCGCGGGCGTAGGGCGCGCGACCGGGGTGGGTGTCGACGGGGGTCGCCCCGGTCACCACGCTGCGCGGATCGCCGAGCCAGAGGGCCGCGATCGAGCTCACCTGGACGAGCCGGGCGACCCCCGCAGCGGTCGCCGCCCGCTGCAGGCCCCTGGCGCCCTCGACGATCGCGCGGAGGATGTCGCTGGGCTCCTGCGCCTCGCCGGCATGCGCCAGGTTGACGACCGCCCGGACGCCCTCGAGCGCCGCTTCGAGGGTGGTGGGATCGCGCAGGTCGCCGGCGCGCAGCCGCACGCGCGGATCGTCGAGCGGCGGCACCGGCGCCTCGACCGAGCGGGCGAGGACCGCCACGGGCCGGTCCCGGGCGAGCAGCGCCGCCACCACCGCCCGGCCGATGAAGCCGGTGCCGCCGACGAGCAGGACCTCGGGCCGGCGTGGCTCCGCCGGGCGCGGTCGCGGCGGCCGCGCGGTCGGCGCCGGTGCGGCCCGCGCGATCGCCTCGCACAGCTCCACCAAGCGTCGGCCGCGCCCGGCATCCAGGCCACCGGCATGGCGGCGGCCGAGGCCCGCGTGGAAGGCACCGACGGCGCCCGCGATGGTCGCGAAGAAGGCGTCCGGGCGCGGCCCGAGGCCGAGCTGGTGGCGGGCGGCGCGGGCGAGCTCGAGGCCGCTGCGGGCGAGCCGGTCGAGGCCGCCCTGCGCCCCGCGCCGGAAGCGGTCGACCGCCTCGTGGGCCGGCCCCGGCAGCTCGAGGTCGAGCCGGCCGTCGATCAGGTCGAGCCGGGCGAGGCCGTCGCTGGCGGCGCACAGGAGCTGCCAGATGGGGAACGGCGCGCCGACCGCGAAGGCGAGCTGGGCGGTGCCGCCCGGGCCGGTGAGCGCGAGCCGCCACTCGGTCGGCGCCCCGCCGGCCGCGGCGAGCGGGCCCGCCCGGCCCGGCCGCGCATCCTCGAGCGACAGCGGCCCGAGCAGCTCGTCGAGCAGCGAGAGCGGGTGCACCGCCTGCTCGAGCAGGAGGTTCCGGGGCGAGCGGAACATCCAGTGGTCGAGCCGGCCGGCGTCGAGCTGGCGCAGCGGCAGCCGGAAGATCTGCGCGACGTGGCGGAGTCGGCCGAGCTCGCCCCGGGCCAGCACCTGCTGGAGCCTGCGGAAGGCCGGGTGGAACAGGTAGTTCTGGTTGCAGGCGAGGACCGCCCCCCGGCGCTCGGCGGCCGCCTCGAGGGCGCGCGCCTCGGCGCCGCTCGCAGCCAGCGGCTTCTCCACGAGGAGGTCGAGCCCGGCGGCGAGCAGGGGCTCCGCCACGGCGGCGTGCAGCGGCGGCGGCACCAGCACGTGCGCGGCGGCGCAAGTGACGGCGGCCACGAGCTCGGCCGGGTCGGCCAGCACGAGCGGCGCGCCGCAGGCGGCGGCCAGCCGCTCGGCCCGGGCCCGCACCGGGTCGACCACCGCCGCGACCCGCACACCGGCGAGCCGCCGCAGCGCCTGCGCGTGGGTCGCGGCCACGTGCCCGGCACCGATCAGGGCCACCGGCCGCTGCCCTCCCCGGGCCGGCTCGCCGCCCATCGTCGCGCTTCCTCCACCTCGGGCCCGACGGCGTCGGCCGCGGCCCGCGGCGGTTCTTGACAGAAGCCACCCGGACGGTCGACGCGGACCGCCGGGCGGGCGCACCATGAGGTCCGGGCGCGGCCGGCCCGGAGGCTTCGCGGGCCCGCGGCGTCGCCCGCCGGGCACGGTGGCACCCGCCCCGCGCGGGACGCCCGGACCGCGCGGCGGGTCCGGGCCAGGAGGGACGTCCGGGCGACGAGGGACGCCCGGGCGACGAGGGACGAGAGCGATGACGGACCAGGTCCGGTCGGCGACCGCCGTGGCGGCCGCACCGACGACGCGGCCCGGCGGCCCGGCGGGCGCCGCGCTGGCGCGCCTGCTCGGGCCGGCGAGCGGCCCGGGCGGCGTGCGCCTGCACACCATCGCGACCATGCGCTGGATCGCGGTGATCGGCCAGCTGTTCACGCTGCTGTTCGTGCACTTCTCGCTCGGCATCGAGCTGCCGCTCGCGGCGATGCTGCCGGCGGTGCTGCTCTCCGGGCTCCTCAACCTGGCGCTCGTGGTCTCGTTCCGGGCGGCGGCGCGGCTCGGCGAGTGGCCGGCAACGGCGCTGTTCGCCTACGACGTGGTGCAGCTCTGGTATCTGCTCCTGCTCGCGGGCGGGCTGCACAACCCCTTCGCGGTGCTGCTCCTGCTGCCGGTCGCGATGGCCGCGGCCACGCTCGGGGTGGTGCCCACGGTCTCGATCACGCTCCTGGCCGTGGCCGGGGCGGTGCTGCTCGCGGTCCTGCCGCCGGGGCTGCCGTTCCGCGGCGGCCCCCTGACCCTGCCCGGGCTCTACCTGCTCGCCACTTGGACCGCGCTCGGGCTCGCGGCGATCCTGGTCGCGATGTTCACCTGGAGCATCGCCGAGGAGGCCCGCCGGCACGCCGCGGCGCTGGCCGCCACCCAGTTGGCGCTCGCCCGCGAGCAGAAGCTCTCGGCGCTCGGCGGGCAGGCGGCGGCGGCCGCGCATCTGCTCGGCAGCCCGCTCGGCACGATCGCCGTGATCGCCAAGGAGCTGGTCCGCGGCCTGCCGGCGGACAGCCCGTTCGCCGAGGAGGTGCGCGAGCTGCAGGCCCAGACGCAGCGCTGCCGCGAGATCCTGCAGACCCTCGGGCGGCGGCCGCAGGACGCCGCCGACGCGCGCTTCGCCCGCGCGCCCATGGGGGCGCTCCTGCAGGCCATCGCCGAGGGCTTCGGGCGGCCCGGGGTCGCCCTCGAGGTGCGGGTCGAGCCGGAGGAGGGCGGCGTCGAGCCCGAGCTCGTCCTGCCACCGGCGCTCCGCCACGCGCTCGCCAACTTCATCGACAACGCGCTCCGCCACGCCCGCAGCCGCGTGGTGCTGATGGTGCGGCCCGGCCGCGAGCGGCTGACGCTCGAGATCAGCGACGACGGCCCGGGCTTCCCGCCCGAGCTCCTGGACTGGGTCGGCGAGCCCTACCTCACGACCCGGCGCGGCGAGGGCGGGCTCGGCCTCGGCATCTTCATCGCCAACACCTTGCTTGCCCGCAGCGGTGCCGTGGTCCATTTTGACAACCACGCGAACGGAGCGCGCGTCACCGTGGTCTGGCCCCTGGCCGAGCTCGAGCGCGCGCAGGAGGAGCAGGACCAATGAGCCTCGAGCCCGCGGGCGGCGGGGCGGCCCCGACGGAGGGGCCCGTGCTCATGCTGGTCGACGACGACGCGCCGCTCCGGCGCAGCCTGCAGCGCGCCATGGAGCGGCGCGGCTTCCGGGTGTTCCCGGCCGAGAGCCTCAAGGCGGGCATCAGCCTGGCGCACAGCATCCGGCCCGACTACGCGGTGGTCGACCTGCGGCTCGAGGACGGCAGCGGCATCGACCTCGTCAAGAAGCTGCGCGAGCTGCACCCGCAGGCGCGGGTGGTGATCCTGACCGGCTACGGCAACATCGCGACCGCGGTGGCGGCGGTGAAGGCCGGGGCGATCGACTATCTGGCGAAGCCGGTCGACGCCGACGACGTGATCGACGCGCTGGTGGCGACCGGCTCCGGCCTGCCGCCGCCGCCCGCCAACCCGATGTCGGCCGACCGGGTGCGCTGGGAGCACATCCAGCGGGTGTTCGAGCAGTGCAACCGCAACGTCTCGGAGACCGCGCGCCGGCTCAACATGCACCGCCGCACCCTGCAACGGATCCTCAACAAGCGGGCGCCCAAGGAATGAACTGAGCGGGCGGCGGGAGGCCGCCCTCGGTCGGGGAGGCCGAGCACCATGGCGAGCGAGCGGCAACCGCCTTCGCATCCGGGCGGAACCTCCGCGGTCCGGGTGCTGCTGGTCGACGACGACGCGCCCCTGCGCCGCAACTTGGTGCGCGCGCTCGAGCGCGAGGGCTTCGCCGTGGCGACCGCGGCGAGCCTCAAGGAGGCCTACGGCGTGGCGGCGGAGACGCCGCCCGACTGTGCCGTGCTCGACCTCAACCTCGAGGACGGCCACGGGCTGCAGCTGCTCGACACCTTGAAGGAGCTCCGACCCGGTTGCCGCATCGTCGTGCTCACCGGCTACGACAGCATCGCCTCCTCGGTGCTGGCGCTCAAGGCCGGGGTCGCCCACTACCTGGCCAAGCCGGTCGCGGCCGAGGCCGTGATCGCGGCACTGCGGGGCGAGCTCGAGGAGAGCACCGGGGCGTCCGAGCAGCCGATGTCGGCCGACCGGGTGCGCTGGGAGCACATCCAGCGGGTGTTCGAGCAGTGCAACCGCAACGTCTCGGAGACCGCACGCCGGCTCGGCATGCACCGCCGCACCCTGCAGCGGATCCTGGCCAAGCGGGCGCCGCGCTGACGGCTGGCCCGGACCGCGGCGCGGCCGCGGCATCCGCTCAGGTCCGCCCGGCCAAGGTCTCGAACATCACCACGTAGCCGCGCCGCTGCAGCTCGGTCTGGCCGCCGCCGAGGGCCAGTGCGATCGCCTGCGAGGTGCGCACCTTGCCGGGCGAGACGTAGGTCGCGTTGAAGCCGGCCCGGCCGAGCCGCCCGTCGATCAGGCTGGCCCACATCTCCTTCATGCTCGGGCCCCTGAGGATCATGATGTTGTCGAGCCGCTTGCCGATCGTGGCCTTGGCATCCAGGTTGAGCCAGAGGGCGAAGGCGCGGTTGAGCTGCTTGATCTGCCGCTCGGCGTCGAGCACCAGGCTCGGCAGCGGGCAGGCCTCGAGGACGCGCACCAGATCGTTGCTGTTGCCGGCGAGCGACAGCCGGTCGAGTTCGCTCTGCAGCGAGCTCGAGCGCAGCCGGGCGTGGATCAGCGAGAAGGTCCGCAGCGTCGAGGCGAGGTTGGTGCGGTCCGGGGTCGCCGCCGCGACGTCGTTGACCAGGGCCGACAGCCGGATCCCCCGGCCGTCGGCGACCTCCTTCAGATAGCTCCAGAACTCGGTCTCGAGCTTGATCGAGGTGCGCACCTCGCCGATGCGCATGGTCTTGCGGATCATCCGGCGTGCCCTTCGTTCGCGAGAGCGTTAATGCGCACTCCGATACACCAACCGTTGCACCCTTGCGATTGAGACGGAAGATGAGCGGGGATACCCTAATTATGCGTTAACAAAACCGTCCGCTCACGCTACCCGATCGTCCACCGGCCCCCGCACCCTGGAGATCGCCGATGACCCCACCGGCCGCCCCGACGTCCGCCGCAGCGGCGCCCGCCCCCGCGGCGCCGGCCGCCGCGGCCCCCGGCGGCGGCGCGGCCGCGGCTCCCGCTCTGGTGCTGGCGCAGGCGGCCGGGCCGGCCGCCACCGGGCCGGCCGGCGCCGCACCGCCGCCGCCCGCCACCGCGGCACCGCAGGCCGGCCGGGTCGAGCTGCCGCCGCCACCGCCGGGCCAGCCGGCCGAGGTCCAGGTCGTGCCCGGCATGCGTCTCGTCCTGCCCGACGCGGCGTTCCTGCCGCCGCAGGCCAAGTACCTGGTGCAGGGCGACGACCTGGTGATCGAGACGGCCACCGGCGGGGTCCTCACGCTCGACGGCTTCTTCGCGGCGGCGGGTGCGACCATCTCGGTCGCCGGCCGGCCGCCGGTCGGCAACGCCTTCCTGTTCGAGAGCGCGGTCGTCGACGCCGCCGGCCAGACGGTGATCCCGACCGCACCGCCCTCGGGCCCGCAGCCCGCGACCTCGGGCAACGCCAGCTTCTCGCCCTACTCGGCCGGCGACATCGGCACCGGCATCGACGCCACCGGCCCGCTCGGCCCGACCGAGCTCGGACGCGCCGTGGCGTTCGAGATCCGCGACGTCGAGGACGACGTCGTCGGCGCCGAGGACGACGGCCCGGAGCCGCCGCCGAACACCCCGCCCACGGTCGAGGTGACCGCGACGGTCGTCGCCACCATCACCGCCGACCCGGTCGGCTTCAACCCGCCCGGCAACGCCCCGACCCCGCCCACGGGCGAGGGCGGGCCGGTCGACGAGGACGACGTCAACGGCCTGCCGCCGGGCTTCGTGACGCTCGACACCGACCGGGTGATCGAGATCGTGTTCCGCGGCGAGACGGCCGGGCTCGTCAATTCGCTGGGCGGCTTCCGGGTTGGACCGGACGGCCGGATCAGCGAGGCCGCCATCCTCTTCCCGCAGGTCAACGACCAGTCCGACCCGCCGGGCTTCCCGGGCGCCCCCGGCCCGCTCACCCCCGGCGACAGCGTCTCGCTCGGGCTCGTGCCGGCCGGCACCACGCTCGGCTTCTTCATGGTGCAGAACGGCGGCAAGCTGCCGGGCGTCGATCTCTCGACCGGCCGGATCGAGATCCGCGACCCGGTGACCGGCGAGCCGGCCGATCTGGATACGCTCACCGGCCCGCCCGCGGTCGTGCACATCGCCCCGAGTGGCCTCGAGACGGTCCTGCCGGTGGTGTTCGTCGCGAACGACCCGGACCCCTCGACGCCGGGCAGCAACCCCCTGAACCCGTTCGGCCTCGCCTACGTGCTCTCGGGCTTCGACAACGTGAGCGGCGAGGTCGTGGCCAAGTTCGAGGACCTGGCCGGGCCGCTCGGCGCCCGGGTGCCGGTCCCGGGCACGCTCGATCCGGCCACCGGCAAGCCCTGGGTCGGGACGGCAGACCGCGACTTCAACGACGTCGAGTTCTCGGCGCGGTTCTCCGAGGCCTCGTTCGGCGACGTGCTGTTCCTCGGCGACCAGAAGGGCCTGATCCAGGCGGCGCTCGACGACGCCGACGGCGACGCCCTCGAGGCCGCCTCGGTGCGGATCAGCAGCGGCGGCCTCGCGGGCGACGGCCTCGCCCTCGACGACGCCGCCGACGCCGACGGCGACGGGATCGTCGACGGCACGGCGATCCGGGTCGAGCAGGTCTCGCCGACCGAGCTCGCCTTCAGCGGCCTCGACGACCTCGAGGCCTACGAGAAGGCGCTCGGTGCCGTGGTCTTCCGCAGCACCAGCGGCGACATCCAGCCGGGCACCCGCCAGATCACGGTGACCGTCACCGACGAGCGGGGTGCGGTGAGCGATCCGGCCGTCGTCGCGCTCGAGATCCGCGACGACGGCGTCGTGCTCGGCGACGACGGCGACACCTTCCTCGGCACCGATCTGGCCGACGCGGTGTTCGGCGGCCTTGGCGACGACGCCATCTTCGGGCTCGGCGGCAACGACCTCCTGATCGGCGGCGGCGGGAGCGACTCCTTGAGCGGCGGCGACGGCGACGACGTCCTGATCGGGCTCGGCGGCCGCGACCTCCTGGTGGGCGGCCGTGGCGCCGACCGGTTCGTGCACACCGCGCTCAGCGACGGCCGCGACGACGTCCAGGACTTCAGCACCGCGGAGGGTGACCGGCTCGACCTCGAGAAGTTCTTCCGCGGGACGGCCTTCGACCCCGACGGGGCCGACGCCGATCAGTTCCTGCGCTTCGTGGTGGGCGACCTCGACGGCTCC
Organism: uncultured Geminicoccaceae bacterium; assembly: GCA_964504655.1. Classification (GTDB taxonomy): domain Bacteria; phylum Pseudomonadota; class Alphaproteobacteria; order Geminicoccales; family Geminicoccaceae; genus JANXAZ01. The sequence goes on along the minus strand of CAZDFD010000006.1, from coordinate 2,539 downwards.
GGCGGCGCCAACGACGTGGCGGTCGAGGCCGACCGCGACGGCATCGGTACGGCCTACGGCTTCTCGGCGGTCTTCCACCTCCTGAACCAGGTCGACCCGAGCCTGATCACGATCGACAGCGCCACCACCTTCGGCGAGCGGGCGACCGTCTGAGCCGGCCGGCACCGCCGGCCGTCGCGCCGAATGTCGCAGCGCAGCATGCGGGTGCCGCGGCCGTCTCGCCTTGTCCGGTCGGGGACCTGCGGCTAGAAGGCTCAGCGCCCAGGCCGCGGTGCCGCGGCGGTCCCGCCCGCGAAGGTGACCCATGGCTCGACGGAAGATCGCGCTCGTCGGCGCCGGCCAGATCGGCGGGACGCTGGCGCTCCTGGCCGCCCAGCGCGAGCTCGGCGACGTGGTGCTGGTCGACGTGGTCGAGGGCGTGCCGCAGGGCAAGGCGCTCGATCTCGCCGAGACGGCACCCGTGGCGGGCTTCAACGCCGCCCTCTCCGGCAGCAACGACCTGGCCGCGGTCGCCGGCGCCGACGTGGTGATCGTCACCGCCGGCGTGCCGCGCAAGCCCGGCATGAGCCGCGACGACCTGATCGCGGTCAATGCCGGCGTGATCAAGGGCGTGGCCGAGGCGATCGCCCGGCACTGCCCGCAGGCCTTCGTGATCGTCGTGACCAATCCCTTGGACGCGATGGTCTGGGTGATGCAGAAGGTCTCCGGCCTGCCGCCGCAGAAGGTGGTGGGCATGGCCGGGGTGCTGGATTCCGCCCGCTTCCGCTACTTCGTGGCGAGCGAGCTCGGCGTCTCGGTCGAGGACGTCACCGCCTTCGTGCTGGGCGGCCACGGCGACACCATGGTGCCGCTCGTGCGCTACACGACGGTCGCCGGCATCCCGCTGCCCGATCTCGTGCGGATGGGCTGGACCACGCAGGCGCGGGTCGACGCCATCGTCCAGCGGACCCGCGACGGCGGTGCGGAGATCGTCAACCTCCTCAAGACCGGCTCGGCCTTCTACGCCCCGGCCGCTTCGGCGATCGCCATGGCCGAGAGCTACCTCCTCGACCAGAAGCGGCTCCTGCCCTGCGCCGCCCGGCTCGACGGGCAGTACGGGGTGCGCGACCTCTATGTCGGCGTTCCGGTGGTGATCGGCGCGGGCGGCGTCGAGCGGATCGTCGAGATCGTCCTCGACCCGGAGGAGCGGGCGATGTTCGACCGCTCGGTGGCGGCCGTCCGCTCGCTCTGCGACGCGGTCAAGCTCTGAGGCGCCGCCGGGCGCGGCAGCGACGAGGCGGGCATGAACATCCACGAGTACCAGGCCAAGGCGCTGTTGCGCGAGTACGGCGTCGCCACCCTCAAGGGCCGGGTCGCCTACACGCCCGAGGAGGCCGAGCAGGTGGCGCGCGAGCTGCCCGGGCCGGTGTGGGTGGTCAAGGCGCAGATCCACGCCGGCGGCCGCGGCAAGGGCGGCGGGGTCAAGCTCGCCCGCTCGATCGAGGAGGTCCGCCAGCTCGCCGACGCCATGCTCGGCATGACGCTCGTCACCCACCAGACCGGGCCGCAGGGGCGGATCGTCAAGCGGGTCTATGTCGAGGAGGGCTGCCGGATCGCCCGCGAGCTCTATCTGGGCGCGGTGCTCGACCGGGCGACCTCGCGGGTGACCTTCATGGCCTCGACCGAGGGCGGGGTCGAGATCGAGGAGGTGGCCAAGCACAGCCCGGAGAAGATCTTGAAGGTCGCGATCGACCCTGCCACCGGCTTCCAGCCGTTCCACGGCCGCAAGCTCGCCTTCGGCCTCGGCCTCGCCGGCAAGGAGGTGGGCAAGGCGGTGGCCTTCATGCGCGGCCTCCATGCCTGCTTCACCGACCGGGACGCGAGCCTGGTCGAGATCAACCCGCTCGTCGTGACCGCCGAGGGCGAGCTCGTCGCCCTCGACGCCAAGATGAACTTCGACGCCAACGCCCTCTATCGCCAGCCCAGGGTCGTCGAGCTGCGCGACCTCGACGAGGAGGACCGCCACGAGATCGAGGCGAGCCGGCACGAGCTCAACTACATCAAGCTCGACGGCAACATCGCCTGCATGGTCAACGGCGCCGGGCTCGCCATGGCGACCATGGACATCATCAAGCTCGAGGGCGGGGCGCCGGCCAACTTCCTCGACGTCGGCGGCGGCGCCAGCAAGGAGCGGGTGACCGCGGCCTTCAAGCTGCTCCTGTCCGACCCCAACGTCGAGGCCGTGCTGGTCAACATCTTCGGCGGCATCATGCGCTGCGACGTGATCGCCGAGGGCGTGGTGGCCGCGGCGCGCGAGGTCAACCTCAACGTCCCGCTCGTGGTCCGCCTCGAGGGTACCAACGTCCAGCTCGGCAAGCAGATCCTGTCGGAATCGGGTCTCTCGATCATCCCCGCCGACGACCTCGCGGATGCCGCCAGGAAGGTCGTCGCCGCCGTCCGGAAGGCCGCCTGATGTCCGTGCTCGTCGACGCCTCGACCAAGGTGATCTGCCAGGGCTTCACCGGCGCCCAGGGCACCTTCCACTCCGAGCAGGCGATCG
>CAZDFD010000005.1:0-95409 GCA_964504655.1 uncultured Geminicoccaceae bacterium | reverse complement strand
CGATCTGACTGCCCTCGCCGCCGCCGATCAAACCCCAGCGCAGCGCCGCCATCGCTCGTCACCCCGCGCCCGAGCGCGACGAAGCGAGGATATCCACGGGCGGTGCGGTCGGGCAACCCGACGGCGCCACGCCGGTCGGCCCGGCCCCTCCCGCAGCCGCGGACCGCCGAACGCCGCGCCCCCGCCGGCCCCGGTGGCGGGCGCGATCTCGGACGCGGACCGCTCCGGGTGCCTCCGCGGGTCGGCATGGCTTCCGTAGACTGTACGAGATCGTCCCGGCGTTGCCGGCGCCGCTGATCGAACGGTGGCCCGCCGCTGCGAAGGTCGGGGCGCCTCAGTGGTTTCGGCGCGGCGCCGGGCCGTGGGTCTCGACGACCTTGAGGTGGAGGACGGCGGGCTCCAGGCAGGCGCCGGTGGAGAGCTGGCCCACGAGCGAGCGGTAGATCTCCTGCCAGGGGGTTTGGCTCGGCGGGATCGGCGGCTTGCGCGCGGCCAGGTCGGCGCGCCGGCGCGCGAGCTCGTCCTCGGTCAAGAGCACGTCGAGGCGGCCGGAGCGCAGGTCGAGGCGCACCGGATCGCCGGTCGCGAGGATCGCCAGGTTGCCGCCGACCGCAGCCTCGGGCGAGGCGTTCAGGATCGAGGGGCTCTCCGAGGTGCCGGACTGGCGGCCGTCGCCGATCGTCGGCAGGGCCTTGATGCCCTTCTCGATGAGCTTCTTGGGCGGCCGCATGTTGACCACCTCGGGAGCCCCTGGGTAGCCCACCGGCCCGCAGTAGCGGATGAACAGAAACGAGTTCTCGTCGACCTCCAGCTCCGGGTCGTCGACCCGGGCGTGGTAGTCCTCGGGACCGTCGAACACCACGGCCCGGCCCTCGAAGACGCCCGGATGCTCGGGATGCTCGAGATACTTCTTGCGGAACTCGGGGGTGACGACCGAGGTCTTCATGACTGCGGCATCGAAGATGTTGCCGGAGACGACGACGAAGCCCGCCTCCGGCATCAGCGGATCCTCGTAGGGCCGGATCACCCGCCGGTCCGCGGCGAACGGCAGCCCGGCCAGGTTCTCGGCCATGCTGCGGCCGGTCACGGTCAGCGCCTCGCCGCGCAGGCGGCCGGCCTTCATGAGCTCCTTGAGGACCGCGGGCAGGCCGCCGGCCCGGAAATACTCCTCGCAGAGATACTCGCCGGCCGGCTGGACGTTCACGAGCAACGGCACGTCGCGGCCCAGCTCCCAGTCCTTGACGTCGAGCGGGACCCCCATGTGGCGGGCGATCGCGATCACGTGCGGCGGGCAGTTGGTCGAGGCGCCGATCGCCGCGGCCGCGACGATCGCGTTCTCGAACGCGGCCCGGGTCAGGATCCGGGACGGCCGCAGGTCCTCGTGGACCATGGCCACGATGCGCCTGCCCGTAGCGTAGGCCATCTGGCCGCGCTCGCGGTAGGGCGCCGGGATCGCGGCGCAGCCGGGCAGGCTCATGCCGAGCGCCTCGGCCATGGCGTTCATCGATGAGGCCGTGCCCATGGTGTTGCAATGGCCGATCGAGGGGGCGGAGGCCACCGCCATGTCCTGGAATTCCTCGTAACCGATCTCGCCCTTGGCCCACAGCTGGCGGGCGTGCCAGAGGATCGTGCCGGAGCCCGCGAGCCCACCCTGGTAGTAGCCGTTGAGCATCGGGCCGCCGCTGAGCACGATGGCCGGGATGTTCACCGTGGCGGCACCCATCAGAAGTGCCGGCGTGGTCTTGTCGCAACCGGTGGTGAGGACCACGCCGTCGATCGGGTAGCCCCAGAGGACCTCGACCAGCGAGAGATACTGCAGGTTGCGGTCGAGCATCGCGGTCGGCCGCTTGCCGGTCTCCTGGATCGGGTGGACCGGGAACTCGAGCGGGATGCCGCCGGCATCGCGGATGCCGTCGGCGACCCGCTTGGCGAGGTCCAGATGGTGGCGGTTGCAGGGGGCCAGATCGGAGCCCGTCTGCGCGATGCCGATGATCGGCCGGCCGGACTGCAGCTCCTCGCGGGTGAGGCCGAAATTGACGTACTTCTCGAGGTAGAGGGCGGTCATGTCCGGCTCGTGCGGATCGTCCCACCACTCCTGCGAGCGGAGCCGCCGCTTGCCGTCACTCCTGCTCTCGCCGGCCATCTGAGCCTCCCCCTGAGTGCCTCGGTCGCCGCGACCGGCCCGCTGGTCCTTCAACGCCGGGCCACCCGCGCCGTCAAGGCGAGCCGCAGGCCGACGGCTCGGCGAGCGGGCCTGTCGGGCACGCCATGCCGCCGAACCGGCGGCAGCCTCCTCCGTTGACGTCGCTTGCGGCCCGATGGTACTCGATCCTGTGGACTCAATTCTGACCATGGGCTGGTGATGTGAGAGCCTACCGCTTGCTCCGGATCGGCCCGCACGTCGCGGCTCTGCTCATCGTGGTGGCGCTGCTCGCGGGCTGCGCCGGATCGCCCGGCGCGGTGCGCGCTGTCGGCACCTCGACCAGTGCGGCCGAACTCGAGGCGTTCCGGGCGCTCGATCTCCAGCTGTCGGCGAGCCCGGGTGTTGCGGTCGAGCCAGATGATCTCGCCCGCCTCGGACAGCTGGTGCTGGCGCAGCTCGCCGAAATGGCACCCGGTCGCTTCGCCACTGTCGAAACCAGGGTTGGTGCCGCCGAGGGGGGCGTCGTGGCGACCGTTTCGGCGCCAATCCCCGACCTGCGGGCCGAGCTCGAGATGACCCGCTACGATGCCGGCAATGCGTTCGCCCGGGCGATGCTCGCGGGCCTCGGCCAGATGCACATCGATGGCCGACTGAGACTACGTGACGGGCGCGACGGTAGCGAGCTCGGTGCTTACGAGGTCGCGAAGACCTTCGCCTGGGGCGGGATCTATGGCGCCGCGACCGGAATCCGAGACCTGGAGCCGGCATTCGCGGAGGCGGTGGCGCTCGCCATTCTCGGCAGGCCGGCGACGTGAGCGCGGGTCGGCGATCCCCGGTCGCCGGATGGAGGAACGGGATGGTTGGAGGGGTTCCGGGTCCGGGGGTATAGGAGGCCCGTGTCCCCGCCGGAACATGCCATGTCCCCGACGCTCCCCGATGCCAGCCTGGACGAGGCCCTGACCTTTGACGACGTCCTCCTGGTGCCCGCCTATTCCGAGGTGCTGCCGGGCCAGGTCGACGTGCGCACCCGGCTGACCCGCGCCATCGAGCTCGGGATCCCCCTGATCTCGGCGGCCATGGACACGGTCACCGAGGCGCCCATGGCGATCGCCATGGCGCAGCACGGCGGGCTCGGGATCCTGCACCGCAACCTCGGGATCGAGGAGCAGGCGGCCCAGGTCCTGCAGGTCAAGAAGTTCGAGGCCGGGATGGTGGTCAACCCGCTGACCGTCCGGCCGGAGACGCCGCTCTCCGAGGCGCTCGACCTGATGAGCCGGCACGGCGTCTCCGGCCTGCCGGTGGTCGAGGGGCCGTCCGGACGGCTGGTCGGCATCCTGACGCACCGCGACGTGCGCTTCGTGCCGAGGAGCGAGCGGCCGGTCCGCGAGCTCATGACCGCCGAGCGGCTCATCACCGTGCGCGAAGGCGTCGGCCGCGCCGAGGCCATGGCGCTCCTGCACGAGCACCGGATCGAGAAGCTCCTGGTGGTCGACGAGGCCTTCCGGCTCAAGGGTCTCGTCACCGTCAAGGACATCGAGAAAGCGCAGCGCTTCCCCTCCGCCTGCAAGGACGAGCAGGGCCGGCTCCGGGTCGGGGCCGCGACCGGTACCGGGCGGGCCGGGATCGAGCGCGCCGAGGCGCTCGTCGGAGCGGGCTGCGACGTCATCGTGGTCGACACCGCGCACGGTCACAGCAAGGGCGTGGTCGAGGCGGTCCAGGCGATCCGCCGGCTCTCGAACGCGGTCCAGCTCGTGGCCGGCAACATCGCCACCGGCGAGGCCGCCGAGGCGCTGGTCGCGGCCGGCGCGGATGCGGTCAAGGTCGGGATCGGCCCGGGCTCGATCTGCACGACGCGGATCGTGGCCGGCGTGGGCGTGCCGCAGCTGAGCGCGATCCGCTCGGTGGCAGCCGCCTGCCGGGCCAAGGGGGTGCCGGTCATCGCCGACGGCGGCATCCGCGCCTCGGGCGATCTCGCAAAGGCCATCGCCGCCGGCGCCGACTGCGCCATGCTCGGCTCGATGCTCGCCGGCACCGACGAGGCCCCGGGCGAGGTGTTCCTCTACCAGGGGCGCTCATACAAGGCCTATCGCGGCATGGGCTCGCTCGGTGCGATGGCCCGGGGATCGGCCGACCGCTACTTCCAGGCCGAGGTGCGCGACAGCCTGAAGCTCGTGCCCGAGGGGGTCGAGGGCCGGGTCCCCTATCGCGGCCCGGTCGCCAACATCGTCCATCAGCTGGTGGGTGGCCTCAGGGCGGCGATGGGCTACACTGGCCAGCCGACCGTGGCGGCGATGCAGCAGGGCTGCCGCTTCATCCGGGTGACCCAGGCCGGGGTGCGCGAGGGGCACGTGCACGACGTCGCGATCACCCGCGAGTCGCCCAACTACCCACAGGTGAGCTGACACCCCCGCGAGCGCCGTCCGTTAACCCGGCGTCAATCCCGTCGCCCTAGCCTCGGACGGGTCTGAAGGGACCGGGGCAAGGGGCCGGATGGATCCGGGTACGCAGAGGCTCGTGACGCAGGCGCTGCTGCTGGTCGGCCTCGCGACGGCATTGGCGCTGGTCTGGCCCGCCGCCGCGCCGCTCCAGGCTTGGCTCGACGGCGGGCCCTGGCGGCCGAGCGCCGGCTTGCTGGTCGGCCCGGGACTGGCCCTCGCCGCGGTCCCGCTCGTCGCCGCCGGTCGCGGCCGGTCGGCCGAGCGCGACGGCCCGGCGCTGGTCGCGGCCGTGCTCGGCCTGCTCGCGGCCCTCCGTCTGGTGCCGCTCGACGCGCTGGCGCTGGCCGCCGGCTCGCTGCTGCACGCCGCCCGCCCGCAGGGACCGAGCGGCGAGCCGGGCAGACCGCCGCCGGTCGACGAGCTGCCCGACGCGATCCTGGTGGTGGCCGACGACGGAACGATCACCTACGCCAACCCGGCGGCCCGCCGCCTGCTCGGGGCGCCGCTCCTCGGGCGCACGGCCGGCCGCTACCTGCCGGACCTCAAGGACCCGGCACGCGCCGCCGAGCTCGCCCTCGGCGGCGCCGCGGTCGAGCTCGAGGCCGTGCACGAGTCCAGCCGGGCGCTCGCAGTCGAGGCCCGCGTGGCGACGCTGCGCGGCGGTCATGCCGTACGCCTCCTCGATGCCGCCACCCGCTCGCGCGAGCGGGCCCAGATGGAGCAGCTCGCCTGGCACGACCCGCTCACGGGTCTGCCGAACCGCCGCCTTCTGCAGGATCGCGCCGGCCAGGCGCTGCTGCAGGCCGAGCGGCATCGCCAGCCGCTCGGGTTGATGCTGCTCGACCTCGACCGGTTCAAGGAGGTCAACGACACGCTCGGCCACCAGGTCGGCGATCTCTTGTTGCAGCAGGTCGCCGAGCGGCTCGGCCGGCCGCTGCGGCGCAGTGACACGCTGGCGCGGCTCGGCGGCGACGAGTTCGCCGTGCTGCTCGGGCCGCCGACCGGCCTCGAGACCGCCTGCCGGGTCGCCGAGCGGCTGGTCGAGCAGCTCGTGGCGCCCTTCACCGTCGACGGCTCCCGGCTCGAGGTGGGGGTGAGCATTGGCGTGGCATTGTTCCCGGACCATGGCGCCGACCTCGCGACGCTCCTGCAGCAGGCCGACGCCGCCATGTACAAGGCCAAGCGCGAGCGGCTCGGCTTCGTCGTGTGCAACGTCGAGCAGCCGGACAGCACGCGGCGGCGGCTCGAGATGCGGCGCGACGTCAAGGAGGCGCTCGCCGCCGACCGGCTGCAGCTCCTCTACCAACCCAAGGTGGCGGCCGACAGCCGCGCACTCGTGGGTGTCGAAGCGCTGCTGCGCTGGCCGCACCCCGAGCTCGGCCTGCTCGACCCCGGCGAGTTCCTGCCGGTGGTGGAGCAGACCGGCCTCGTGCCGCAGCTTGCCTTCTGGACTCTGAACGCCTGCCTGAGGGAGCAGCGGCGCTGGCGGCTCGCAGGCCTGGACCTGCCGGTCGCGGTCAACCTGGCGCCGGCCTGCCTGAAGCTGCCCGAGCTGCCGCAACTCCTGCGGCTGACGCTCGCGCACTGGGAGACGCGGGCCGACCGGCTGGTCCTGGAGGTGCCCGAGAGCGCGGTCATGGCGGACGTAGAGGCAGCGCTGCCGCAGCTCGCCGCGGTCGCCGCCACGGGCTGCGAGGTGGCGCTCGACGAGTTCGGCTGCGGTCGCTCCTCGCTCGTGCACCTGCCGCGGCTGGCGGTGGCCGAGCTCAAGATCCCGCGCCTGCTGGTGCAGGCAATGGAGGCCGAGCCGCAGAGCCGGATCGTGGCGCGCTCGATCGTGCGGCTGGCGCACGGGCTCGGCCGTCGGGTGGTGGCGACCGGCGTGGAGAGCGAAACCAACGCGGCGCGGCTCGCGGCGATGCGCTGCGACCAGCTGCAGGGCTTCCTGTTCGGCCGGCCGATGCCGGCCGAGGAGGTCCCCGACCGGCTTCGTGCCCTGGGTTCGACGGCCGGCCGGACGGCTTCCTGAGGCGCCGAGCGCGGTCCGCCGGCCCGCTCGAGTGCGGCGGCGCCGCCCGTTCGGGCGGGCGGGCGGCGCGGCCCGGCGCGCCGGAGCTCGGGGCGCCGCGCGATCCCACCAACCGCGATCCCGCCCGCGGCGGCCCTGGTTCCCGCGGCCGGGACCTCTGCTGGGGCCCCGTCGGTGGTCCGGGCGACCGCTCGGCGAACCGGGCCCGAAGGGCGTTCGGCTCGCCTCGGGCGGCCGCGGTGGCGGCTCGGGACTCTAGCCGCGCTCGGGCTCGCGCACGCTCAGCAGGAGCCCGAACCCGGCCAGGAGCAGCAGCAGGATGACCGTCATGCCGGCCCTCTGGCTGTCGGCCAGCGCGGTCACGGCGGCGACCGCCCAGGGCCCGAGAAAGGCGGTGATCCGCCCGGTGAGCGCGTAGAGGCCGAACAGCTCGGCGCGCCGATCGGAGGGTGCGAGGCGGGCCATGAGCGTCCGGCTCGCCGCCTGAGCCGGGCCGACGAAGAGCCCGAGCAGCCCGCCCGCGATCCAGAGCACCGCCACGCTCGTGGTGGCGAGCGCCAGCGCGCCGAAGCAGAGCAGGCCCGCGAGCGCCACGAGGATGGTACGGCGCGAGCCGATCCGGTCGTCGAGGTGGCCCATCAGCCAGGCGCCGAGACCGGCCGTGAGGTTGAGCAGGATGCCGAACAGGATGACCCGGTCGACGCTCATCCCGAAGGTGCCGGCGGCGTAGAGCCCGCCGAAGGCGAACAGGGTGTTGAGCCCGTCGTTGTAGAGCAGCCGGGCCAGCAGGAACCGGCCGATCGCGGGCGCCTCGCGGAGCAGGCGGCGCAGCCGGCGGATGCGGCCGAGGGCGGCACCCAGCACCGCAAGTGCCCCGAGCGGGCGGCGCGGCCGGTCGGGGACGAGGACCGCCAGAGGCAGGGTGAACAGCAGGAGGCAGGCCGCGACCAGCGGGCCCGCCAGTCGGACCGGCTCCGCCGCGGCCCGGTCGAGGCCGAGCGGCGGGACCTCGGGCAGCACCAGCCCGAACAGGACGAGCACGAGCGCCGCCAGACCCGAGCCGTAGCCCATCGCCCAGGACCACCCCGACCAGCGGCCGATCCGGCCGGGCGGCGCCAGGTCGGGCAGGAGCGCGTTGTAGAAGACCGCGCCCAGCTCGAGCGCGGCGTTGGCCGTGCCGACTAGGAGCAGCGCCAGAATGGCCGCCTCGGGCTCCGGTCGGACCCACCAGAGCCCGGCCGAGGCCAACGCCGCCAGGAGGCTCGTACCGAGGATCCAGGGCTTGCGCCGGCCGCCGGCGTCGGCGACGGCACCCAGCATCGGTGCGGCCAGCGCCACCACGAGCCCGCTCGTGCCGAGAGCCCAGCCCCAGAGCCGCGTCCCCTCGACCTCGTCGCCGACGACCGCGCGGGCGAAGTAGGCCGGGAAGACGAAGGTCACGACGATCGCCGCGAACGGCGAGGTGGCGCAGTCCCAGAGCGCCCAGGCGAGCAGCGCGCGGCCGTCGGCACGAGGCGGGCTCAAGGCGCGATCCGGACGCGCCCGTGGGCGGTGCGGTGCGGCCGCGGGGCTTGCCCGCCGCGCCGCCGGCGCCATCTCTGGGTCGGGTGGAGCGCGCGCAGGAGCGGAGCCGGATGATCGGGCTCGTCGGGCGGGTACTGGGCAACCTGCGCCAGGGGAGATGGACGATGGCAGCTGTGCCGCCGGTCTGCAACTTCGGCGAGAAGGCGCACGACTTCGATCTGCCGGCGACGGACGGCCGCCGCTATCGGCTGGCCGACGTCGCCGGGCCCAAGGGGCTGGTGCTGGTCTTCATGTGCAACCACTGCCCCTATGTGAGGGCGATCATCGACAAGCTGATCCACGACGCCGAGGAGCTCAGGGCGCTCGGCGTGCACACGGCCGCGATCTGCGCCAACGACGCCGTCGCCTATCCCGACGACAGCTTCGAGAACATGCGGCGGTGGGCGGAGGAGAAGCGGTTCCCGTTTCCCTACCTGCACGACGAGAGCCAGGAGGTGGCGCGCGCCTATGGTGCGGTCTGTACCCCCGACTTCTTCGGCTACAACGCTCGGCTCGAGCTGCAGTATCGCGGACGGCTCGACGCGTCGGGCCGAAGCCCGGTCGAAGGCGCCCGGCGCGAGCTGTTGGAGGCGATGCGGCTCGTGGCCGAGACGGGCAGGGGGCCGGCCGAGCAGACGCCCTCGATGGGCTGCTCGATCAAGTGGAGGCAGGCCGCCTAAGGTCACCGCTCAGGCGGCATCCGGCTTGGGCTGGACCAGCTCGAGCCCCTGCCGGGCAATGGCGACGCTGGCATCGGAGGGAGCGCCGCCCGCCACCGTGACGGTCGGGAAGGCGAACTGAATGCCGTTTTCGGCGAACGCCTTCTTGATCAGCGCGTAGGCGTAGCGGCGAATCGTGAACTGCTCGCCCGGCTTGGTCTTCATCTTCATGCGGATCTGGATCGCGAAGTCACCGAACTGATCGACACCCTGCATTTTCAGGGTCTCCAGGATGTTCGGTTTGAACTCCTCGATCTCGGTGAGCTTTTTGCCGATTTCCTTGATGATCTTCTTCACCTTGTCGAGATCGGTGTCGTAGGTGACGCTGACGGTGATCTTGTCGATCACCCAGTCACGACTGAGGTTCTGGATTGCGCCCAGCGAGCCGAACGGCACCGTATAGAGCGGCCCGCGGTGGTGGCGTAGCTTGACCGAGCGCAGCGAGAAGGATTCGACCGTCCCTTTGTAGTTGCCCGATTGGATGTATTCGCCGACCCGGAAGGCGTCGTCCATCAGGTAGAACATGCCGGCGATGATGTCGCGCACGATGGTCTGCGCGCCGAAGCCGACGGCCACACCCACCACGCCCGCGCCGGCGATCAGGGGCCCGATCTCGAAGCCGAGGGCCGAGAGCGCCATCAGGACCGCGATGGTCGCGACCACGATCATGGCAACGTTGCGCAGGATCGGCAGGAGCGTGCGCAGCCGCGCGTGTCGCCGTGCCTCCTCGCTGTCCGGCTCGCCCGGGGTCTGCGCCTCCGCGATCCGGCGGTCGATCCAGGCCCGGAACAGGTGCCAGAGGAAGTCGACGGCGAGCAGGATGATGCCGGCCTTGAGGGCGCCCGCGAGCAGCCTCGTCGCCATCGTCTCGCCCGCGGCGAGGGTGGCGAGCTCGAGACCCAGCACCTGTGCAACGAACAGGATGGCGCCGATCAGCACGAGCGCGCGCAGCCCGCGCTCGAGGCAGACCGCCGCGGGGCTCGGGATCCGGGCCGCCTCGCCCTCACCGTCGGCCGGGCGCAGCAGCATGTGGACCGAATCGTCGACCAAGCGGATCATGAGCGGTACGAGCGCCGCGGCGAGCCCGAGCCAGAAGAGCTTCGTGGCGCCGACCAGCACGCACAGCCACAGCAGCACGAGGTAGGTCGAGATGCCCCAGGAGAGCCAGCGCGCGGGCGGCGTTCCAGGCTCCCGGCGCGGCGGCCGCCGCCAGACTGCGGTCAGCCCGAGGCCTAGCCAGACCAGGGCGAGCAGGCTGCGTAGCAGGTCGAGGACCGGCGGCGCGGTCTCAAGCGTGGCAAGGAGGCCGAGCGTCGCGCGGCCGGCCACGAACCAGCCGACCAGCAGCACCAGCCATCGCGCCCAGTAGGCCGCGGCCGGGTCGCCCATCGGCACGATCCGGAAGCGCGGCGCCCCGGGAGCCAGGAAGAAGCGAGCGGCGACGACTGTGAGCCGGATCAGCAGGAAGGCCACGAGGTAGGTCAGGACGACCGTGTGCAGGGTGGGTGGCCAGGAGAGGAGTAGAAAGGCGCCGACGCTGCCGAGCGCGAACGATCCGACCCAGAGCAGCCCGAAGCCGAGCCGCATGCCGACCGCCTTGATGCGCTCGGCCGGGGTCGCCAGGCTGGAAGCGATGATCCGCATCCTGACCGGCGCCGACAGCCGCCAAAAAAGCGCCTCGGTGCCGAAGCCGAGCGCCACGAAGCCCACCAGCAGGAGCAGGACCCAGCCGAGGCCGTGTTCCTGCATCTCGCCGCCGAGCGTGGCGCCGATCCGGGTGAGCTCGCGCGGCACCGTGGGCACCGCCCGGACGATGCCGATCAGCCGGCCACGCGCGCCGGCGAGCGCGTCCGTCATCTGCTCCTCGAGCATCTCGGACGGCGCTTCGGCCTCGGCCGTCGCGGGCGCGGTCGGCGCACGCAGCTGCGCCTCGAGCCAGCCCCGCACCGCCGGGTCGTCGAGGACCCGCAGGAGCTCCTGCACGGCCGCCGGCGCCGGCGCCGGCGCGGTCGCAGCCGCGCCGGACTCGGCGGTGCTGGGCCGCGCCAGGAGGAGCGGCAGCAGCACCAGGAGGCCGACCAACAGCCCCATCCACGCCGCCCGCGCCGATCCGCCGCCCCGATTCGACGAGGGTCCGCCGCGCAACACCGACCCCGGGAGGGTGCCGAGGATCGAAGAACGACAGACCGGCACGGGCGATCTCCCAGGGACGACACCCCGGGGGTGTCGTGCCAAGGCCTGCTTAGCAGTATTGCAACGGGTGTGCACCCGGACACTGGCACCGGGGCGCCGTTCGTCGGAGCGGGGGGCGACGTGTCCCGGGGACGGTGGCCCGGGGGGCGCTACCAGTCGAGGTGCAGCTTGCCGCCTTGCACCTGCCAGCTCCTGAGCCGGCCGAGGAAGCTCGTGCCGAGGAGCGAAACGCCGATCGGCGCCTCGTTCACGACCGCCTCGAGGCGAGGCAGGGAGAGCTGGCCGATCCGCAGCTCGCGCAGCGTGACGGGCGCGGCGCGGACCACGCCGTTGGCGGTGCGGAAGCGCAAGGTGAAGCGGAGCTGGCCGGCATGCAGGCCGACCCGGCGGGCGTCCTCCGGGCTCAGCACGACCGCGCTGGCGCCGCTGTCGACCAGGAAAGTGACCGGCACGCCGTTGACCTGCGCCTCGACCAGGAACTGGCCGTTCGGGCCGGCGGGCACGCTGATCCGGTTCCAGCCCTCGACCGCCGGACCGGGCCGGGCTGGGGCCGGGCGCTCGCTGCCGGTGGAGGCGGCGTGGTCCAGGAGGCGCGGTGCCAAGCCCGGCCAGGCGGCCGCCGCACCGACCACGACGACGAGCAGGGCGATGCCGCGCACGGCGCCTCCGGATCCGGCCACAGGGCCAGCCTAGCACCGTCCAGTTAACGAGGGGTTGCGGGTGGCGGGCCTCCCGTGCGCGGCGGACCTGCCGCGATCGGGCTTCGCGCCGCCGCGGCGGCCGGGCAGGATGGCTCCGGCGGTCGCGGCGGACCGCAGGGGGGGCGGGCGATGGATCCGTTGCAGCGGCGGCGGCTCGGCCGGTCGCGGGTCGAGGTCACGGCGATGGGCTTCGGCGGCGCGCCGATCGGCGGCTTTCGCTTCCAGATCCATCCCGACGAGGCGCGCGGTTGCGTGCGCACCGCCTACGACGCGGGCCTTCGCTACCTCGACACCTCGCCCTTCTACGGCTACGGGCGCAGCGAGCTCGTGATGGGCGAGGTGCTGCGGCACCTTCCGCGCGCGAGCTTCGTGCTGTCGACCAAGATCGGTCGCTGGATGAGCCCGATCCGGCCCGGCGAGCGGGTCGAGGGGCTGCGCCCGAACGGGCTGCCGTTCAAGCCGACCTTCGACTATTCGCGCGCCGGCGTGCTGCGCTCGCTCGAGCAATCCTGCCTTCGCACCGGGCTCGCTACGATCGACATCGTCTACGTCCACGACGTCGACCTCTGGACCCTCGGGGACCCGGAGCTCCTGGAACGGCACTACCGGCAGGCGGTCGAGGAGGCGATCCCCGAGCTCTGCGCGCTGCGCGACCAGGGTGTGATCGGCGCCGTCGGGGTCGGGCTCAACGAGGTCGCGACCGCGCTCCGCTTCGCGCACGACACCGACATCGACGCGGTCCTCCTGGCCAGCCGCTACACGCTCCTCGAGCAGGGCGCGCTCGACGAGCTCCTGCCGCTCTGCACGCGAAAGGGGATCGGGCTCGTGATCGGCGGGCCCTACAACACCGGCATCCTGGTGACGGGCCCGGTCGCCGGCGCCAAGTGGGACTACGGCGCGGCGCCGTCCTGGGCGCTGGAGCGGGCCGGACGGCTGCAGGCAGTCTGCGCCCGGCACGGGGTGCCGCTGCCGGCGGCGGCGCTGCAGTTCCCGCTCGCCCACCCGGCGGTGGCGGCGGTGATCCCGGGCGCCACCAGCCGGGCCGAGGTCCTGCAGGGGATCGAGTGGATGCGCTGGCCGATCCCAGCGGCGCTCTGGGCGGAGCTGCGGGCGGAAGGACTGCTCGACCCGCGGGCACCGGTGCCCGACTGAGGCCCGCACGACCCGACTTCGGTGCCGGACGCGCTCGCCCGACCAGTCCAGGAACCCCGACCCACGGCTCGAAGACCGCGACAATTCCCGCCGGCATCGGCGTCCCCGAGGCTCCGGGCCCAGCGGCGTCAGTGATCTCGTCGAACAGCCGCCGCGACCACCGGGCAGCGCCTCGGCGACCGGCGCCGTCGTGGCGAGGAGGTCGCGATCGACCGCGCGGTCTTCCAGAGCGGACGCCACACCGCCCCGCTCGTCCGTGCCGACGGCGAGGCGGCCGTCGATCGTGTTCGCGAAGGCGCGCGGCTCGGCCGGGAACCCGCGCCTGCTCGTGTCGGCGTTCCCGCAGGGACCGCGGGTGAGGTCGTGGTCCTTTCGGACGCCGTCGGCGACGATTGATCGCGGGGCCGCTTCGTCGATCCGGTCGAGCGGACCGTTGAGCGCGGGGGCGACGGTCGGCTCCGCAGGAGATGAGCACCGAGGCGAGCGCGCGCTCCGGGCGGTCCGCCCGCAGCGCAGCGTCGCGGCGTCGGCTCAGCCGCGCATGCTGCGCGGCAACTCGCCCAGGACGCCCATGGCGTGGCGCATGAAGAAGCGCTTGGCCGGCGGCACCTGCTCGACCAGGCCCAGGCCCAGATTGCGCAGCAGGCGCAGCGGCACGAGGTCGTTCGCGAACAGGCGGTCGATCCCGTGGGTGATCGAGACGAGCGCCAAGCCGTCGAAGCTGCGCCAAGCGGCGTAGCGCTCGAGCGCCAGCCGGTCGCCGGGATCGAGCCCCAGGGCCAGCCGGTCCTCGACCACCTCGGCCAGCGCCGCCACGTCCCGGATCGCGAGGTTCCAGCCCTGTCCGGCGATCGGGTGGATGCCGCGCGCGGCGTCGCCCACGAGGGCCACCCGGGCCGCGATCGCTCGTTCCGATTCGACCAGCACGAGCGGGAAGTACCATCGCCGCCCCTCGAGCGCGATGCCGCCCAGAAGATCGCCGAAGCGCTCCTCGACCTCGGCTGCGAACTCCACCGGGTCGAGCGCACGCATCAGTGCGGCCTTCTCGGACTCGAGCGCCCAGACGATCGAGGAACGGTTGCCGCGCATCGGCAGGACGGCGAACGGTCCATCGGGAAAGAAGCGCTCGACCGCGCGGCCTGCGTGCAACCGCTCGTGCAGGAGGGTCGCGACGATCGCGAGCTGGCCGTAGTCGAAGCGTTCGGCGCCGATGCCGAGCAGATCGCGGGTCGGCGAGAGGCGGCCCTCGCACACCGCGAGCAGACCCGCCTCGAGGGAACGGCCGTCGTCGAGGTGGAGACGGATGGCCCCGGGGCCTGGCTCCGCGGCGGCGATCCGCGCCGGCGCCAGCACGCGCACGCCCGGCCGGTCGACGACCGCCGCCTGCAGCGCCAGCCGGAGCGTGCGGTTGGGGACGATCCAGCCGAGTGGGTCGCCGCCGACCTCGCGATGATCGTAGCGCACGCTCACGGGGCTGCCGGCCTCGCCCACGAGGATGTCCAGGATCGGCTCGGCGTCGGGCTCGATCGCCGCCCAAGCGCCGAGGCTTGCGAGGAAGCGCCGGGTGCCGCGCGCGACCGCGGTGACCCGCCCGTCGTGCTCGGGCTCGACCAGGCTCGCTAGCGGCGCCTGTTCGACCAGGGCGAGCTCGCAGCCCACCCGGGCGAGCGCCGCGGCGAGCGCCAGCCCGGTCAGCCCGCCGCCGGCGACCGCGAGCTCGACGCGGTCCGTTGCGCTGCCTGCCCATGCCTTGCCCATCGCCTGCCCGAGTCCTGTCCAGCACCGGCGCGCGGCGCCCCGCCTCGACGGCCAGCTAGCCGATCGGGGCGACCTGGCACAGGGCTTGCGACCCGAGAGCGCAGGTCCGAGAGCGGGTCGCACGCAGCGCCTGTCCCCGGCCTACAGATCGGCCCGAGCGTCGCGTCCCCGGACGCGGCGAGCTGGACCAGGAGGGCCCGCGCGGTCCTCCTGGTCCTCTCTTCCGGGCAGGCCGTTCGGCTCAGGGTTCGAGGCGGCGGGCAGCGCGGTCGCAGAGCGTCGCCAGCGCCCGGCGGCAGAGCAGGGTGTCCGGCCGCCCGCCACGCTTGATGTCGGCCTCGACCTCGACGAGCCGAGCGAGCTCGGCCACCAGCCGGTCGCCGGGCCAGCGGCGGAGCGCCAGGGCGAGCCGCTCCTTGAGCCGGAAGTGGACCGGCGGCCGCGCCGCGGCGAGCGCCGCCTCCGTGCCGATCCCGCGCTCGATCTCGGCCTGCAGCCGCAGCAGGCGGACGAGCAGGGCGGTCGTGGCGCGGAGGATCCGCACCGGTGCCTCGCCGAGCGCCAACAGCCGCGACAGGTCGCGCTCGAGCCGGCCGGCGTCTCCGAGCAGCGCCGCCAGGACGGCGTCGTCGAGGGCGAGGGTGGCACTGTCGCCGACCACCGCTGCGGCGTCCTCGAGGCGGACCGAGGGGCCGCCATCGGGACCCAGATAGAGCGCCAGGCTGTCGAGCTCGGCGCGGGTCGCGCCCCGGTCGGCACCGAGCTGATCGACCAGGAAGGCCAGCGCCTCGGGCTCGGCCTCCAGACCGAGCCGGGCCAGGAGCGCGCGCACGGTGCGCGCCCGCTCGCGCTCGCCCTCCGGCCAGCAGCCGATCACCGCCACCTGCGGCGAGCGCTCGGCGAGCTGGCGAAGGCGCGACGCGGGCGCGAGCTCGCCCGCCTCGACCAGCACGAGGGCCTCGATGCGCTCGAGGCCGAGCAGCAGCTCCAGCGCCCGGGCCGCCGGATCGCCGGCGCCGCGCACACGCACCAGCCTCCGCCCGCCCAGGAGGCAGAGCGACTGCGCCTCGACCGCGAGCCGCTGCGGCTCGACCGCGAGCCGGTCGCCGTCCAGCTCGCTCACCCGGAACGGATCCGCGAGCTGCTCGACCACGGTGCCCGCCAGCCGCCGCGCCCGCTCCTCCACGAGTCCGGCGTCGGGCCCGTGCAGCAGGACCACGGGAAGGGCCGGATCGGGGCGGTCGAGGAAGGCCTCGGTCCGCGCCGGCGGCAGCTTCATGCCGTCCCCCAGGCGAGGTGCACGGCGAGCCGGGTGCGAATCTCGCGTGCCAGCTCCTTGGCGGCGCGCCGCTCGGCGTCCTGCTCGGCCGCGAGCGTGGCGTAGGGCGCGCGCACCACGTTGTAGCTCGCGACCCGGCGCACCGCGGAGCGGTAGAGCACCTGTCCGTCGACCCTGCGGACGAGGTCGAAGCGGACGGCGAGCGTCAGATCGAAGCGGGTCGTGACATCGTCGAGCTGGACCGCCAGGGGGCTCTTCTCCCGATCGAGGCGAAGGACGAGCGCATAGCTCGGCGGCCGGCCGAGGCCGGCCGGGTCGAGCTCGCGGCGCAGCTCGCCGGCGAGGATCTGGCCCAGACGGTTGCGCGGCGCGTCGACCGCGATCGCGGCGAGCTCGCCGTTGACCCGCGCGCCGGTCCCGCCGCCATGGAGGGGCGCGAGGGCGCAGCCGGGTGGGACCAGGGCGAGCAGCGCCAACAGGCGACGGCGTCGCTCAGGCCACCACATTGACGATCTTGTCGGGCACCACGACCACCCGCCGCGGGTTCCTGCCCTCGAGCGCCCGCAGGACCGCCGGGTCGGCGAGCGCCGCCGCCTCGACCGTGGCGCTGTCGGCGCCCCTGGCGATCGTGATCTCCGAGCGGCGCTTGCCGTTGACCTGGACCGGCAGCACCACCTGGTCCTGGACGAGCAGTTCCGGGTCGGCCACGAGCCAGGGGGACTCGGCCAGCAGCCGTGTGTGGCCGAGCCGCTCCCAGAGCTCCTCGGCCAGGTGCGGGGTCATGGGCTCGATCAGCCGCACCGAGGTCTCGAGTGCCTCACGCAGCAGCGCGCCGTTGACACCGGCATAGGCCTCGACGGCGTTGGTCAGTTCGCGCACGAGCGCGACCGCCTTGTTGAAGTGGAAGCGCTCGAGCGCGTCGGTGACGCTCGCGATGGTGCGGTGGGTCTGTCGGGCGAGCTCGAGATCGGCGCCGGCGAGACCGGCGCGCGCCACGGGCGTGCCGACGGGCGGCAGCCGCTCGCGCCGCTCCTCGACGATCCGCCACAGTCGGTTGAGATAGCGCCAAGCGCCGTCGACGCCGGCGTCGGTCCATTCGAGGTCGCGGTCGGGCGGACTGTCCGAGAGCATGAACAAGCGCGCGGTGTCGGCCCCGTAGGTCTCGATGATCTCGCTCGGATCGACCGTGTTGAGCTTCGACTTGCTCATCTTCTCGACCCGGCCGGCGCGCACCGGCCGGCCGTCGCGGGTGCGCAGCCCGCCCGTCTCGTCCTTGACCACCTGCTGCGGCTCGAGCCACTCGCCCCGCTCGTCCTGATAGGTTCGGTGCGTGATCATGCCCTGCGTGAACAGGCCGTCGAACGGCTCGTCGAGGTCGAGATAGCCGCAGTCGCGCAGTGCGCGCGTGAAGAACCGCGAGTAGAGGAGATGCAGGACGGCGTGCTCGATCCCGCCGATGTACTGGTCGACCGGCAGCCAATAGGCGACTGCCGCACGGTCGAACGGGACCTCGGGGTTGGTCGGGTCGCAGAAACGCGCGAAGTACCAGGAGCTCTCGACGAAAGTGTCGAAGGTGTCGGTCTCCCGCCGTGCCGGCCGGCCACAGCGCGGGCAGGGTGTGTGCTTCCAGGTCGGGTGGCGGTCGAGCGGGTTGCCGGCGCCGGTGATGTCGACGTCCTCGGGCAGCAGCACCGGCAGCTGTTCCTTCGGCACCGGCACGACCCCGCAGGCCTCGCAGTGGACCATCGGGATCGGGCAGCCCCAGTAGCGCTGGCGCGACACGCCCCAGTCGCGGAGCCGCCAAGTGACCTCGCCGCGACCGCAGCCGAGCCGCTCCAGCTCCGCGATCACGCGGCGCTTGGCGGCCGGGACGTCGAGGCCGTCCAGAAACCCCGAGTTGAAAAGCCGCCCGTCGCCAACGTAGGCCTCGGCCCCGATCGCGAAGCGCGCCGGATGGACGCCCTCGGGCAGCACCACCGGCAGGACGGGGAGGCCGTAGGTCCGGGCGAACTCAAGGTCGCGCTGGTCATGCGCAGGGCAGCCGAAGATCGCCCCGGTACCGTACTCGGAGAGCACGAAGTTGGCGACGTAGACCGGTAGCAGTCGGTCGGGCGCCACCGGGTTGCGACAGCGCAGCCCGGTGTCGCGGCCGCGCTTCTCCATGGTCTCGAGAGCCGCCTCGGAGGTACCGCCCCGAAGGCACTCGGCCACGAAGGCGGCCAGATCCGGATCGCCCGCAGCGAGTTCGCTGGCGAGCGGGTGGTCGGGTGCCAGCGCCATGAACGAGGCGCCGAAGAGCGTGTCCGGGCGGGTCGAGAACACCTCGAGCCGGTCCGGTCGCCCGACCAGCTCGAAGGTGATGCGCGCGCCCTCCGAACGGCCGAGCCAGTTGCGCTGCATCAAGCGGACCTTCTCCGGCCAGCGCTCGAGCCGGTCGAGCGCCGCCAGGAGGTCGTCGGCGTAGGCGGTGATCTTGAAGAACCACTGGGCGAGCTTGCGCCGCTCGACCGGCGCGCCGGAACGCCAGCCGCGGCCCTCGATGACCTGCTCGTTGGCGAGCACGGTCTGATCGACCGGGTCCCAGTTGACCCAGCTCTCGCGCCGGTAGACGAGCCCGCGCTCGACCATGTCGAGGAACATCGCCTGCTCGTGGCGATAGTAGCTCGGATCGCAGGTGGCGAGCTCGCGCGTCCAGTCGAGCGACAGGCCCATCGAGCGGATCTGCGCGCGCATCTCGGCGATGTTGCCGCGGGTCCAGGTCCCGGGGTGGATGCCGCGCCGCGCCGCCGCCCCCTCGGCCGGCAGGCCGAACGCGTCCCAGCCCATGGGGTGCAGGACGTTGAAGCCCTGCGCGCGCTTGAGCCGCGCCACCACGTCGCCGAGCGTGTAGTTGCGGACGTGGCCCATGTGGATCCGGCCCGAGGGATAGGGGAACATCTCGAGCACATAGTATTTGGGCCGGCCAGGGTCGGCCCGGACCTCGAAGGTCCGGCGCTCCTCCCAGATGCGCTGCCACTTGGCCTCGCTCGCGCGGCTGTTGTAGCGGGACATCGCTCCTCTGCTCGCGACCTGTTGCGGGGCGACGGGCGCCCGAGGCGCCCGCGGGCATTCCAGCCGGCTCAGCCGCCGGCGCTGGCGATGCGGATCTGCCGGGCCCGCGTCAGGATCCTGTCCTCGAGCTCGGTGGCGGTGCGCGGGTCCGCCGGCACGTCCACCCAGCCGGCGCGCGCGTCGCGCCGCTGCCGCAGCACCGACACCCGCACCGCGTCGGCGCGCAGCACCACGTCGCGGATCAACACCTGCAGCTTGAACCGCTCGTCCTGGACCTCGGCCGGCTGGTACCAGTCGGTGATGATCAGCCCGCCGAACGGGTCGGCCGACAGCAGCGGGATGAAGTCGAGGGTCTCGAGGCTGGCCCGCCAGAGGAAGGCGTTGACGCCGATCCCACCGCCGCCGGCCCCGCCGGTCGCCGCCACCTGCTCCGTGCCGCGCCGCCCGGTGCTGAGGAGCGTGACCCCGTCCGAGCCCGTCACCGTCCCGTAGCGCTCGCGTCGGGCCTGATCCTTGGGATCGAACGGCGACCAGTCCGGGTACTGGACGTCGGCGCCGCAGGCCGCCAGCGTACCCATCACCAGAGCGGCGGCCAACAGCCGCCCGAGGCGCGTCCCCTTGCTCATTGCCGATGTCGCTCTTCCCGAGGCGCGCCCACCGCGGCGCCGCGGCGATCCTAGCACGCTACGCGCCCGCCGCCAGCGGCCCGCTCCGGGCGGATCAGAAGTTGAGACGCAGCCCGAGCCGCCCGACGGTGGTCGGCTCCCGGTCGGGCTGGGCGGTCACCGCCACGTCGCCCTCGAGGGTGAGCCACGACCATGTAGCGACGTCGGTACCGAACAGCCACAACTCGCGCTCGAGGCGCCCGACCGCCACCTCCTGGCCGTAGCCGAGGCGGGCGGTCACCGGGCCGTAGCCCAGCTGGCCGGTCCAGAGGTCGAGGCTGGTGCCGGATTGCGTGCCGAAGGCGTAGCTGCCGCCGAGCGTCCAGCCGGCCCAGGCGAGCGCACCACCGACCGCGAGGCCGTCTGCCGCCCCATCCGCCGCGAGCGATGGCGCCCGCGGCACGAGCCCGAGCCCGTCGAGCCTGCCGAGCCCGGCGGTACCCGAGGCGAAACCGAGCTGCAAACCGAGCGAGCCGGCCTCGGGCTCCTCGGCGGCGTCGACGAGCAGGCTGCCCCCGGCCCGAGGGGTGAAGCCGAAGCGCAGCTCCGGCGCTGCCAGGCCCTGGTCGAGGACACCCGCGCCCGACGCGGATCTGCCGGCAGCGGCCAGACGCTCCTCGCTGCCGCCCGCCAGCACACCGCCCGCGCGCAGCCCGGCCGCCTGCGCACCCGCGCCGTACGCGACCACACCGCCGAGAGCCAGGAGGATCGTGGCCAGCCGCATCGTCGATGCTCGTTTCCGCACGATCATCTTATAGCATCGAGCGGGCTCGAAGGCGAGTGGCAGACCGGTCGCACCGCGACACCCGCCTGCAGCGCGGTCCCGAAACGCGACGGCGGGCCCGAAGGCCCGCCGCCACCCCACCCGAGGCGGGAGGAAAGATCAGAAGCTGACGCCGAGCCGGACCAAGCCGACCACGCCGTCGTCGAAGTTGCCGCCCTGGCCGACCTCGTCGAACCAGAGCACGTCGCCGTCGAGGGTCACGCCCGGCAGGATGCCGATCGTGGCGCTCAGCACGACACCCTCGGTCTCGATGTCGTCGTCGGCGTCGAGCACCTTGCCACCCGTCACCGACAGCCGGACCGGTCCCAGGGTCGCCGCGACGCCGGCGTTGAACCAGTCGCGCTCGACACCGAACGTGTCCTGCGTGCCGATACCGCCGCCGATGTCGAAGCCCCAGAGGCTGACGACGCCACCGCCGTACAGCTTGTTGAAGTCCTCGTCGTTGTCGCCGTCGTTGGAATCGCCGTAGTGGCCGATCACACCGACCTTGATACCGACACCGCCCAAATCACCGACCCAGTTCAGGCCGGCCTCGATGACGTCCTTGGCTCCGTCGACATTGGTGACCGCGATGTTGTCACCGCCACTGTTGGCGTTGGGGGTGTAGCTCACACCGAGCTGGAAGCCGGCGATACGCGGCGAGTAGTAGATGACCTTGGTGCTGTCACCCGTGTTGTCGCCGGCCACCAGGCGCGGCAGGTCGACCGTGCCGTCGATGCCGCCCGTGCCGGCCGCGAGCGTGAAGGCGCCGAGCTTCATGGTGTCCGAGGCGCCGTCCTCGTCGCCGAAGCGCAGCTCACCGAAGGTACCGCCGAGCAGGATCCAGGTCTCGTCGGTGTTGTCGTTGCGGTTGGTGTCGGCCTCGAACTCGACGGTGGCACCGTAGCGCAGGCCGGTGGCCTCGTCGCGGCCACGAGCCACGACGTGCACCTCGGTGTCGTTACGGAAGTCGGAGCTCGACTGCTGGCCGCCGAAGCGCTCCTTGACGTCGCCCACCACCCAGACGAACCGGGCGAAGCCGGTCACCTGGATGTCGAGCTTGCCACCCGGCGTCACCGCCGGCCCCTGCTGCGCCGAGGCCGGGGAGGCGGCCGCCAGAATGCCCGCACCGAGCAGCGCGGACGTCCCCAACAGGATCTTCTTGAAGGTCATCGCTTGGTCTCTCCTCCGCACCTCGGTTCAGGTGCACGTTCGAAGCCCGACCCGTCGGTCGGCCGGACGTCGCCGGCCCCCCGTTCCGGTGGCGCAGCCGAGGCCTCGCCACCCGCACCCGCCCCTTTATTCAGACCGCCCCCACACGGGGCAAGCCGTCCAAGCCGGTGTGCCGCCCGTCCGGCGGGCTTTGTGTCGGGACTGCAACAAGCCGTTTCGCCGGCGCGGGCGCGACGGGCACCCCTTCGAGCTCAGAAATCGACCGCCAGACGGACGACGCCGAGCACACCGTCGTCGTCGGCACCCCGATCCTCGTCGAAGAAGGAGACCTCGCCCGAAAGGACCACGCCCGGCACGAGGCCGAGCTCGGCGCCGAGCACGAGGTTCCTCGGATCCGGGCCGGGATCGACGGTGGCTTGGCCGTAGGTGGCCGACAGATCGACCGGTCCGAACGAGGCCTGCACGCCCAGGTTGAGCCAGTCGCGATCGACCCCGGCCACCTCCTCGGTGCCGAGCCCGCCCGCCAAGCCGAAGCCGAAGAGCTCGATGGAGGCGCCGGCGAAGATCGTTCCGAGTTCGTCGTCTCCGCCATTGCCGAAGTTGGCGCGCGCCCAGCCGCCGACCACGCCGGCCTGGACGCCCACCTCACCGAGCTCGCCGCTCCAGACGAGCCCCGCCTCGATCCAATCCTTGAACCCGTCGATGTTCGTGACCGCGAGGTTGTCGCCGTCGCTGTTGGCGTTCGGGGTGTAACTCACACCGAGCTGGAAGCCGCCCAGGATCGGCGAGTAGTAGGCTATCTTGGTGGCGTCGTCGGTGTTGGCGACGAACGTGACCTCGCCGGTGTCGACCACCGTGCCGTCGATGCCGCCGGTGCCGACGGCCACGGAGAAGCCGCCGATCTGCATCTTCTCGGCGGCGCCGTCCTGGTCGCCCAGGCGCAGCTCGCCGAAGCCGCCGGCGAGGATCACCCAGGTCTCGTCGGTGTTGTCGGTCCGGTTGGTGTCGGCCTCGAACTCGACCGTGGCGCCGTAGCGCAGTCCGGTGGCGGGGTCCTCGCCGCGGGCGACGATGTGGACCTCGGTGTCGTTGCGGAAGTCGCTCGAGCTCTCCTGACCGCCGAGCTTCTCCTTGACGTCGCCGACCGCCCAGAGGAACCGGGAGAAGCCGGTGATGGTGATCTCGAGCTTGCCGCCCGGGGTCAGCTCCGGGCCCGGCTCCGCCGACGCGGCGCCCGGAGCGATCCCCAGGGCGGCGCCGACCAGGGCGGTGCCTGCCAGGAGCCGGCCGCGGTCGGAGGTTCGAGGACGATCGTGCGGGCGCATGGCCGAGATCTCCGCTGCCGATGATCACCGGCGCGATCGAAGACCGCCGCCACACCTGCTGCAATCACTCATGGTGCAGTATTCACGGGCAGCCAAGGTCGTGTCGCCAAGAGGTCACATGTTCAGATCAGACTTATTCAATCTCTCGTGTCGGCCTCACCGAGATGCCGAGCAGGAGCGGCAATCGGGCGCTGCCGTTGCCAGCGGACGCCGGCCGGCATCAGGCCGCCTCGATCACCCGCATGCGCTCCATCTGCGCGAGGAACCGGTCGATCGCGGCGCCCGCGCGGTCGGGGAAGGCCCGGGCGAGCTCGGCCGTGGCGAAGCCGTCGCGGGCGAGCACCCAGGCGACCAGCTCCTCGAGCTCGGGCGGCACCGGCACGCCCTCGCGCGTGCTCGCCCGCACCAGCCCGATCCGGCCGCCGCTCTGGACGAGCTTGAGGTCTCTGGTCTTGAGCCGGTAGCGCTCCTCGGCGCGCTCGATCAGATCGGGCAGGTCGTAGTCTTCGCGCGGGTAGCGGAAGGCCGCCATCTGCGCCTCGAGGTCCTTCAAGGTGCGCGGCTCGGAGAGCACGCCCGCGATCCGCTCGCCGAGCGCCGCGAGCCGCTGGCCGAGCGCCGCCGGCTCGTGCGGCAGGTTGGCGCGGGCCAGGGGCTCGGCCACCATCCGGTCGAACAGGTAGGTCACGACGTCGAGCCCGATCGGGTAGGTGACGCCGAAGGCGATGTGGCAGCAGGCGCCGTCGTCGGCCAGGGCGTAGTGGTACTGGCCGCGCGGCAGGTAGAGGAGATCACCGGGCCGGAGCCGCACCTCCTTCCACAAGGCGCCCTTGGCCTTCTCGTGATGCTCGGCCGACAGGGATTTGAACATCGGATGGGCGATCGGGTCCTGGGCCCGGCCCTCGAACACCATCCAGGTCTTCTCGCCCATGCAGTGCACGGCGAACACGTCGTGGGTGTCGAAGTGCACCGCGAAGCCCTGGCGGCGCTTGCTCGACAGATAGAGGTTGGCCTGCACCTTGCCGCCGAGCGCCCCCTCCATGGCGGCGCAGAAGGCGCGCAGCTCGGGTGTGAGCTGGTCGATGTCGTTGGCCACCAGGGTCGCGCCCTTG
The DNA here is from genome assembly GCA_964504655.1 of uncultured Geminicoccaceae bacterium. Taxonomy (GTDB): domain Bacteria; phylum Pseudomonadota; class Alphaproteobacteria; order Geminicoccales; family Geminicoccaceae; genus JANXAZ01. The sequence continues at coordinate 71,345 of CAZDFD010000005.1, read as the reverse complement.
CGCAGGAACGCCTTGACCTTGCCCGGGTCGGGGCGGAGCACGGTGCCGCCGTCGCGACCCGGGGCGGGGGCGCAGTAGGCCGCGGGAGGGACGGGCTCCTTGTCGAGGACCAGCGGCAACGAGGCGGCGGCCCAGATCGAGCTCGAACCCAGCAGGCGGTTGAGGACCTCCCAGTTCATGACCCCGGCCCACTTCTCGGGCGGTCCCTCGAGGTGCAGCGGTGCCTTGCCCAGATGCTCGTCGAGGAAGCGGCGGCCGCCCAGCGGCGCCACGATGTCGTCGAACGTCATGCCTTGACACCCTCGCTTCGAGGCGCAGGCTCGCGGGCCCGGCGGCGGAGGATACATGCGGGACCCGGTGCGGCAAGCGGAGGTCCGGGCGCAGGTCGAAGGCTCGCTCGCGGCCGTGCGGGCGCGGATCGACGCGGCCGCCCGCGCCGCCGGGCGCGATCCGGCGGCGGTCACCCTGGTGGCCGTGAGCAAGGGGCAGCCGCCCGAGCGGATCGAGGCGGCCCTGATCGCCGGCCAGCGGGTGTTCGGGGAGAACTACGTGCAGGAGGCGCAGGCGCGCTGGCCGGCACTGCGCGCGCGCTTCCCCGAGGTCGAGCTCCACCTCGTGGGTGCCCTGCAGAGCAACAAGGCCAGGGACGCGGTGCGCCTGTTCGACGTCATCCAGACGCTCGACCGGCCGCGGCTTGCCGAGGCGCTGGCCCGGGAGCTGGCCCGCCCGGAGGCACGCGCGCGCCGGCTCCTAGTCGAGGTCAACATCGGGGAGGAGCCGCAGAAGGCGGGGGTCGTCCCGGACCAGCTCGAGGCCTTCCTCGGCCTCTGCCGCGACCGGCTCGCCCTGCCGGTCACGGGTCTCATGGCGATCCCGCCGGCCGAGGAGGACGTGGCGCTGCACGCGGCCCTCCTGGCCAAGCTCGCCGGCCGCTACGGGCTCGCCGAGGTCAGCGTCGGCATGAGCGCCGACTTCGAGGCGGCGATCGCCTTCGGCGCGACGCTGGTGCGGGTCGGGACCGCGATCTTCGGCGAGCGGCCGCCGCGACCGCCGCCTCAGCCCTCGAGCGCCACGAGCTCGTAGAGCGCCCGGGCCTCGGTCGAGCCGTGCCGCCTCAGGCCCAGATCCTTGACCCGGACCACCCGGATCCGCTCGCGCTCGGTCAGCACCAGCACGTCGCCCGGGCGGACCAGCTGATGGGTCTTGGCGACCGGCTGACCGTTGAGCCGCACCCGGCGCTCGGCGACGAGCCCGGCCGCGGCCTCGCGGCGCCGCACGAAGCGAGCGTGCCACAGCCACTTGTCGAGGCGGAGCGCGTCGGGCTCGCTCAAGCTCGGGCCCCGAGCGCGGCCAGCGCGGCGAACGGCGAGTCCGGCCGCGGGCGGATCGCCCGTCGGCCGTCGGCGGCGGCCGGCCGCCGCTCGGGAGCGCGCATCCAGAGCGGCTGGCCGTCGCGCGCCACCGCGGCGAAGCCGAGCGCCGGCAGGCAGGCGAGGAGCTCGGCGCGGGCGAGGCCGGCCGCGGCGCCGAGATCGGCCGGCAGCACGAAGGCGCCGACCGCCCGGGCGCGCGCGCGCAGGCCGGCAGCGAGCCGCTCGGCCAGGTCCTGGCGGAGCGCCAGGCCGGGCAAGGGCGCGTAGCCGAGCGCTGCGGCGAGCTCGGCGGGATCGGGCAGGGTCGGACCGCGCAGCACCGCGGCGCCCGGCGGCGGCGGCGGCAGTCCGGGCGCTCGGGCCAGCGCCAGGAGCCGCGCCCGCGCCTCGATCGGTGCCGCCTTGAGGAGTTGCGGGACATAGATCCAGGCGCAGCCGAAGCGCACGCCGAGCCGGGTGAGGTGGGCCCGGTCGGCGGGTCCGAGGCTCGCGAGCAGCGGCTCGAGCGGTGACCGCGCGGCGCTGCCGAGGCCTTCGACCAGCCGCCAGGCGATGCCGCGCCCGGGGCCGGCCAACGCGGTCCCCTCGGCGGCCGCGCGCAGCGCCAGGAGGGCGCCCACCCGCCGCTCGAGCCAGCCCTCGAGCCAGCGCTCGACGCGCCGCGCCACCCGGGCCGCGAGGCCCGGATGCTGGTCCTGCTCGACCAGGAGCTCGGCGCGCGGGCGGAGCGGATCGCCGCCGGCGACGAGGCGGGCGACGGGTGCGCCCTCGAAGCGCACCTCGCCCGCTGCATCGAGCGCCAACGCCTCGTCGGCGGTCTCCTCGAGGCGGCGCGCCCGTCGCTCGAGCTCGCCGCCGACAGCGCGGCGGGCGGCCTGGGCGAGCATCTTGCGGCCGAGGTCGCCGGCCGCCGTCTCGGGCGCGAAGCGCAGGCCCTGGACCCTCCCGACCCGCTCGCCGTCGACCAGAACGGCGCCATCCTCCTCGACCGCCGCCGGGATCTCGCCACGTTCGCGCATCGAGCGGAGCAGCAGCGCGGTCCGGCGGTCCACGAAGCGTTGGGTCAGCCGCTCGTGCAGCGCATCGGAGAGCCGGTCCTCGAGCGTGCGGGCCCGCTCCTGCCAGGCGCGCGCCTCGGCGAGCCAGTCCGGCCGATGGCTCAGATAGGTCAGCGTGCGGACGTGGGCGATCCGCTGGACCAGGGTGTCGATGTCGCCGTCGACCCGGTCGAGCCGGGCGACCATCGCGGCGAACCAGTCGGTCGGCAGGAGGCCGCGGCCTGTCGTGAGGAAGCCGAAGACCGTGGCCAGCAGGTGGAGGTGGGCCTCGTTCAGGGTCTTGCGGAAGTCGGGGATCTGGCAGACCTGCCACAGGAGTCGCACCCGCTCCGGCCGGTCGGCGCGGGCGGCGACCTCCGGCCGACGGGCGAGGAGCACCAACGAGCGGTGGTCGAGGGCGTCCTTGACCTGGACCAGGCAGTCGGCCGGCGGCGGTGCCTCGAGGCTGGCCTTCAACGCCTCGAGGCTCGTCAGGTCGAGCGCCGCGGAGCGCCAGCGGATCGCCTTGAGGGGCGGGAAACTATGCCCCTCGACCGCCTCGACCGTGCGCTCGTCCAAAGGCTCCGAGCCCTCGGTCGTGCCGAAGCTGCCGTTGGCCATGTGGCGGCCGGCGCGGCCGGCGATCTGCGCGACCTCGTGGGCGTGCAGCCGGCGCTGCTCGCGGCCGTCGAACTTGGCGAGCCGCGCGAAGGCGACGTGCGCCAAGTCCATGTTGAGACCCATTCCGATCGCATCCGTGGCGACCAGATGGTCGACCTCGCCGGCTTGGTAGAGCGCCACCTGGGCGTTGCGGGTGCGCGGCGAGAGGGCGCCCATCACCACCGCGGCGCCGCCCTTCTGGCGGCGGACCACCTCGGCGAGGCTGTAGACGTCGGCGGCGCTGAAGGCGACCACGGCGCTCCGCCGCGGCAGCCGGGCGAGCTTGCGGTGGCCGTCGCAGACGAGCAGCGAGAAGCGCGGCCGGGTGACGAGCTCGGCCTCGGGCACGAGCCGCTTGAGGATCGGGCGGATCGTCTCGGAGCCGAGGAACACCGTCTCGTGGAGGCCGCGGGCGCGCAGCAAGCGATCGGTGAAGACGTGACCGCGCTCGAGGTCGGCGCAGAGCTGGATCTCGTCGACCGCCAGAAACTCGACCGGCCGCTCGACCGGCATCGCCTCGACGGTCGCCACGACATAGGGCGCGGTCGGACTGCCGATCCGCTCCTCGCCGGTGACGAGCGCCACCGCGGCCGGGCCGCGGAGCGCCGCGATCCGGTCATAGATCTCGCGCGCCAGCAGGCGGAGCGGGAAGCCGATCATGCCGGAGCGGTGAGCCAGCAGGCGCTCGACGGCGAAGTGAGTCTTGCCGGTGTTGGTCGGCCCCAGGACCGCCACCACCCGAGCGCGGCTCACCTGCTCCACAGGCATGGTCGAAAGATCGACGAGCCGGTCGCGCTTGGCAAGGGGTCATGCGGGCGCGGCACCCAGATGCTGCGCCCGGGTGCCGCGGTGGACGCTAGCGCTGGTCGCGGGCGGCCAGCGCCAGCTGCGCCGCCCGCAGCGCGCGGTCGAGCTCGGCGAGCTCGGGTCCGTTGCAGCCTCGCGGGTCGAGCAGCCCGTCGATCGCCTCGCGCGAGCGCGAGTCGAGCACCCATCCCAGGGCCGGCCGCCGCGCGCCCGCGCCGCACATGGCCAAGTGCACGAAGGCCGGTTCGGGCGCGGCGGCCGGCCGGGGCGCGCAGCGCACGGCGCGGGCGAGCTCGCGCACCGCAAGGAGGCCGCGGGCCTCGCGGGTGGCGAGGAGGCCGGCGAGCGGCGCCAGCGCCTCGTTGGCGAGCGTGAAGGGCGAGCGGGCGTCGCCTGGTGCGAACGGCAGCGGCTCCGGTTCGCGGCAGGCGCCATCGGTGACGATGTCGTGGCCGGCCAGCTCCGGATCGCTCGTGATCTGGATCACGATCGGCAGGAAGCGGGCTGGCTCGTCGAGCCCGTCCTGGATGCCGCGAAGCGCCTCGAGCAGCGTCGCGGCGCCGAAGTTCTCGAAGTAGCCGCCGTCCAGGAGGTGGCCGCGCGCCGCGCTCTCGGGGGCCGGACCGCGGACGAGCCCGGCCGGGCTCACGAAGGTGAAGCGGGCGCTGTTGTGGACTGCGCTCACGGTCCAGAGGTCGCGGCCCATCAGCCGGTGCAGGTCCCAGGCGTCGAGGAAGGGCGGCTGGTCGACCCGCACCCGGCTCGCCACCACGCGGCGGCCGCGCTCCTCGTGGGTGGCGTTCAGGAGGAGGATCGGCAGCCAGCCCTCGCCGCCAGAACCCAGCCCGAGGAACGGCTCGGCCAGCGGATTGCGCCAGGAGCCGTCCGGCCGGATCGGCCGCTCTGGCAGCTGGTCGAAGGCCGCGGCCCAGGCGTTCTCGAGCGCCGCCGCGCGGCCGCCGAGCCCGAGCGGCTCGGTCAGGGCCGGCCCGAGCACGTCGGTGTAGAGAAGGGCCACCAGGGTCGGCGCCAGGAAGTCGTTGGCGAGCACGCCGCGCGCGCAGGCGCCGATCCTCCCGGCATCCAGTGGCCCGGCCCGCGCCCGCTCCTGCTCGCGGGCGAGGCAGGCCGCCACCACCGCGGCGCCGAGCGAGCCGCCGGACACCCCGCTCACCGCAACGATGTGCCGCTCGAGCCCGGGATGGCGCTCCATCAGCCCGGCGAGCGCGGTGGCGGTCCACCAGGCGGCGCGCAGCCCGCCGCCGGCGGTGGCGACCAGGACCAGCGGGACGGGCGCCTCGCCGCCCGGCACGACGCCTCCCCGCCAGCGGCCGAACTCGGCCACGAGGGTCGGCCGCGGGTCGGCCTCGGGCCCGTCCCAGACGCTCGTGGGATCGCCGCGCACCGGATGCTCGTCGACCAGGAGGCCGGTGACGATCCGGGCGAGCACCAGGCTCGCCAGCACCGGGAAGCGGAAGGCGCGGCTGGCCAGCGCCAGGATGCTCAGGATCGCGACCCAACTGCCGAGACCGCCGAAGGCGATCGCCGCCGAACCGTGCCGGGCGCCGGTCTCGACCGGCCAGAGCCCGCCGAGCGCGGCGTTGAGCGCGAAGAGGGCGAGCGAGCCGGCCAGGACCAGGCGCGACAGCGGGGCCAGGGCTCCGAGCGCCTGCCGCAGCGGCGCACCCGGGCGGATCGGGCGGGTGGTCAGGGCGCGGGCCAGGGGGCCCGCAGCCAGCCCCTTGTGCTCGAGCGCGTCGAGCAGGGCGAGGCGGCGACTCACCAGCAGGAGGAAGATGGTCACCGAGAGGAGCACGGCGCCGATCGGGGCGAGCACCGCCAGGCCCGGACGGGTCGCCGAGGCCGACCAGACGATCGCCATGAGAGCCATCAGGTGCACGGCGACGCCATAGACGCGCGGCAGGTGGAGGATCAGCCGCGCGCGCCCGCCCCATGCCTGCCGGTCGGTGCCGAAGGCCAGGTAGAGCTCGACCCGCGACCAGTGCCAGCACTGGAACGACCAGTAGAGCAGCGCCACCGCGAACCAAGCGAGATGAGCCCAGGGCGCAGCGTCGAGCCCGTCGATCAGCTCGCGCCCCTGCCCGGCCGCGAACAGGAGGAGCAGTCCGGCCAGGAGGGTGAGCAGGGCGGCGCGGGTCGGCCACAGCACCTCGAGCAGCGGCCGGCCTCCCTGGGCCGCCGCGCGGACGGCCGCCACGGTGAGGGCGATCGTCAGGATGGCGAGCAGGATCGCCGGCAGTCCCTGACCCGAGCCGAACATGGCGCCCTCCCGTCGAGCGCTTGTTTGGAGATCGTGTACCACACCTCTGGCGTGTATCGCGTGATCCGGGTCACGGCCGCTGCGGCGCTCGCTTGGGCGCTTGAAGGCCGCGCCCTGCACGCCCAAATGCCGGCCACTCGGTGAAACGAGCCTTCTGCGGAGCGCCGGCGCACCATGGACGAGGTCGTGCAGCCGTTCGAGGCCGAGGTCGGTCGGGTCCTCGAGATCGTCATCGGCTCGCTCTACAAGGAGCGGGCGATCTTCCTACGAGAGCTCGTCTCCAACGCCTCGGACGCGTGTGACAAGCTGCGCTACGAATCCCTGAGCAATCCGGAACTCCTGGGCTCGGACCCCAAGCTCGAGATCCGCATCCTGGCCGACCCGGGCGCCAACCTGCTGACCGTGGTCGACGACGGCATCGGCATGGACCGCGAGGAGCTGGCGGCCAATCTGGGCACCATCGCGCGTTCCGGCACGGCCCGCTTCCTCGAGCGGCTGACCGGCGATCAGGGCAAGGACGTCAAGCTCATCGGCCAGTTCGGTGTGGGCTTCTACTCGGTCTTCATGGTGGCCGACCGCGTCGTGGTGCGCTCGACCAAGGCGGGCCAGAGCCGTGGGTGGGTGTGGGCGAGCGACGGGCGGTCGGGCTTCACGATCAGGGAGGACGACCAGCCGCTGCCGCGCGGCACGGCGGTCAGCCTGCATCTCAAGGAGGACGCCAAGGAGTTCCTCGACGAGGCCAGGATCCGCCAGATCGTGCGGACCTACAGCGACCACGTGGCCTTCCCGATCGTGCTCGAGGCCAAGCCGCGGCCCGGCGACACCCGCACCAAGGCGCACGAGCCGGCGCAGATCAACAGCGCGAGCGCGCTCTGGGCGCGGCCGCGCGCCGAGATCACCGAGGCGCAGTACACCGAGCTCTACCACCACGTGGCGCACGGCTTCGATGACCCGTTCGCCCGTGTCCACCTCACCGCCGAGGGCCAGCTCTCCTACACGGCGCTCCTGTTCGTGCCCTCGACGCGGCCGTTCGACCTCTACGACCCGAAGCGCCGGCACGGCGTGCGGCTTTACGTGCGGCGGGTGTTCATCACCGACCAGCTCGAGGAGCTCCTGCCGCGCTACCTGCGCTTCGTGTCGGGGGTGGTCGACAGCGAGGACCTGCAGCTCAACGTCAGTCGCGAGACCCTGCAGCACGGCACCGTCGTGCAGAAGATGCGCCGGACCCTGACCCGCAGGATCCTGGACGAGCTGGCGCGCAAGGCGGCGGAGCCAGGGCCGGCGGAGGGCGAAGCCACGGCTCCGCCCCAGGCGCCGGCCGACGGTGCCGAAGTGGCGCGCAAGGGTCTCTCCTGGGCCGAATGGTGGGCCGAGCTCGGCGCGGTCCTCAAGGAGGGCCTGTTCGAGGACCAGGACAACCGGGCGAGGCTCCTCGAGCTCGCGCGCTTCAAGAGCACACGTGGCACCGAGCTGGTCTCGCTCGCCGACTATGTCGGGCGGATGCGGCCCGGCCAGGAGGCGATCCTCTACGTCACCGGCGAGAGCGCCCAGGCGCTGCGGACCAGCCCGCAGCTCGAGGAGGCGCTCGCCAAGGGTTGCGAGGTGCTGCTGCTCGACGACCCGGTCGACGAGTTCTGGCTGCCCGAGGTCAAGGATTATCAGGGCAAGCCCTTCCGCTCGCTGACCAAGGGCGAGGTCGATCTCTCCAAGGTCGCCGACGAGGGCCGGATCGAGACGCCGGACGAGCTCTGGGACGAGGAGCTCAAGCGGCTCCTGGCCAAGCTGCAGGGCCTGCTCGGCGAGGAGGTCAAGACGGTGCGCGCCTCGCGGCGGCTGCGCGAGAGCGCGGTCTGTCTGGTGGCCGACGAGCAGGGCCTCGACTTCCGCCTCGAACGCTTTTTGAAGCAGCACCAGCAGCTCGAACGGCTGTCCAAGCCGATCCTCGAGGTCAACGGCCGGCACGAGCTGATCCGCCGCATGGCGGCGATGGCCAGGGACCCGGCGGCCGAGCAGGACTTGGCCGAGCTCGCGCGGCTGCTCCTCGACCAGGCGCGGATCGTGCAGGGTGAGACGCTCTCCGATCCTGGCGCCTTCGCGCGTCGGATGAGTGCCTTCCTCGCCAAGGGCCTGCCGGCCGCGGCCTGAGCCGCTCAGCCGGGCGCGGGCCCTTCCAGCCGCTCGAGCAGGCCGGCGAGCTCGGTCCGCTCGGCTGCACCGAGCGGGGGCTGCGGCGGCAGCGGGTCGCCCACGGCGTGGCCCTGCAGCTCCAGGCCGGCCTTGACACAGGCGGCGAGGTTCCAGCGGGTGAACGCCTGGTTGAGGGCCCACAGCGGTCGCTGGAGCGCCATCGCCTCGGCCCAGCGGCCGGCCCGGCAGAGCTCGTAGAGCCGTACGCTCGGTCGCGGCGCGAGGCAGGCGGGCCCGGCCATCCAGCCCACGCCACCCAGCAGCATCACCGCCGCCGGCACGTGCGCCGACGCCGCGAAGACGCGCAGCCGATCGCCGCAGCGGTTCATGATGGTCAACAGCCGGCCGGTGTTGGTGGAGGCGTCCTTGAGGTAGCGGACGTTCGGCAGCTCGGTCAGCCGGGCGATCACCTCGAGCGAGAAGTCGACCCGCTGGAAGCTCGGGTTGGTGTAGAGCACGACGGGCAGCGCGGTAGCCGCCGCGATCGCCCGGAAGTAGCCGTAGACCGCGTCCTCCGGCAGCGGGAAATAGGCCTCGAGGACGGCCAGGATGCCGGCGGCGCCGAGCCGCTCGAAGAGCCGTACCTGACGGACCGCCTCGGCGGTCGTGGTGGCCGCCACCCCGGGCACCACCGGCACCCGCCCGGCCGCCGCCTCGATCACCACCTCGACGATGCGGCGGCGCTGCTCTGCGTCCAGGTAGGCGAACTCGCCGGTCGAGCCGAGCGGGGTGAGCCCGTGCACACCGGCCGCGACCAGATCGTCGACCAGCCGGCCGAGGACCGCCGCGCGGACCCGGCCGTCCGCCTCGACCGGCGAGACCAAGTAGGGGAACACGCCGGCGAAGCCGGGCTCGCGATCTGGCAAGGGGGGAAACTCCCGGCTGGCCCGCGCCGGGCTCAGCGCCGGGCCGCGTGCGGGTGGGGTAACCGGAGCGTGCGGCCCGGCTCGAGGTCGGTCAACCGGCGGACCGCGCCATCCGGCCAGCGCACGTCGACCCGCTCGACGCGGGTGACCGGGCCGAGCCCGAAATGCGCCACGGGCTCGCCGGCGCCGCGTCCGCCCTCGCCGACGAGGCGGAGCTGCTCGCGGCCGCCGGCCACGAGCCGCACCAGCGCGCCCCGCGCCGGCGCCCCCTGCGGCGTGCGCGGCGCCACCCGCAGCCAGCCGCCGCGCGCCGCCTCGACCCGGTAGCAGGCGAGCCCGCCGCCGCGCCCGCTGGCCCGGGCCACCACCACCTCGAGCCGACCGTCGCCGTCGAGATCGGCCGCGAGCATCGCGGTCGGCAGGCTGGCCGGCTCGAGCGCGTCGCCCGGGTCGAGCGGCCGCCAGCCCTGCTCGCGCCAGCCCAGCAGCCGGTTCGGCTCGCCGGCGTTGCCGATCAGGATCTCCTCGTGGCCGTCGTTGTCGAGATCGGCCACGAGCAGGGTGGTGGCGGCCGAGGGTCGCGCGAGGGTCGGTGGCGCCAGCTCGTGCAGCAGGCCCGTGGGCGAAGCCACCCAGAGCAGGTGCGAGCCGCGCCGGCGCAGGCACAGGAGGCCCTGTGTCCCGGACCCGTCGACCTCGAGCAGCGCCGCGTCGACGGCGCCGAGGTCGGGCACCAAGAGGCCGACCGCCTCGGCCACCTCGCTCCAACGGCCATGGCTGGTCGCTTGGTAGAGCGCGCTCGGGCCGCCGAGGGCGCCGACGAAGAGATCCGGGCCGCGGCCGAGCAGCGGCCCGGCGGCGAGCGCCGATCCGAGCACCAGCTCGTCGAGCCCGGCGAGCCCGGCGGCGTCGACGAGTCCGCCCGCGGGATCCCGCTCGATCAACCGGAGCGGGCCGCCGGCGCCGCTCACGAGGAAGCCGTAGAGGCCGCCGCCCAGCCGATCGAGCGGGTGGACCGCGAGACTCGAGACGGGCGCGCCCGCGAGCCAGGTCGCCGGCTCGGCCAGGAGGTCGCGGAAGCCGCCGCCGGTGCGGTCGAACAGCCGGTCGGCGCGGGCCCGCTCGGGCCGGCCGGGCTCGCCGTTGGCGACCCAGATCTCCTCGATCCCGTCGCCGTCGAGATCGGCCGCGGCGAGCGCGCGGGCCGCCCCGAACGGGTCGGCGAGCTCGGTCAGCGGCATCGTCTCGAACCGCCCGGCGCGCACCTGGAGGAGCCGGTTCGGCCCACCGGCCACGCCCACCACCAGGGCGACCGGCGTCTCTGGCCCGAGATCCGCAACAGCGAGCGCGCTCGCCGCCGGGATCTCGACGCCCTCGAGCGGCCAGCGCAGCGCCTCGAGCACCGCTCCGGCCCGTCACTCGCGCCCGGCGCGGTCGTCGAAGCCGCGCCGATGGCTCTGGTAGACGAGCACCATGAGGCCGACGCCGAGGAGCAGCGTCGCCGCCGCCCCGCCGGCCAACGCCAGCCAGCCCTCCAACTCGATCGCCACCTCACCGAGCTCGCGCCAGACCCAGAGCGCCACCGCCGTGCTGAGCGCCAGGAGCGCCAGCAGCGCCAGGATCAAGAGGTGATCGCCCCGCATCCGACCTCCGCCCGGCGGCCTTGCGGCGGCCGCCGACGGACGCTATGCGGCCGCGGCCCCCGTTGCCAGCCCCGGCCACTCCGCCCTGACCGACGCCCCACCGTCACCCGTCCGCCGCACGACCGAGGTGATCGCCGAGCTCCTGCCGGTGCCCGGCCGGCGGGTCCTCGAGGTCGGGTGCGGCGACGGCGCGCTCCTGGGGTGGCTCCGTCGGCGCGGGGCCGTGGGGCTCGGCCTCGAGGTCGAGGCGGAGCGGCTGGCGCGCGCCCGCGCGGCGCTCGGTCCGGCCGGACTCGTGGCCGGCTGCGGTGAGGCCCTGCCCCTGGCGGCGGCCTGCCTCGACGGCGTGCTCTACCACAACAGCCTCCACCACGTGCCCGTCGATCGGCAGACCGAGGCTCTGGTGGAGGCCCGCCGCGTGCTCCGCCCCGGCGGCCGGCTCCTGGTCCTGGAGCCGCTCGCCGAGGACGAGTATTTCGAGCTGCTCCGCCCGCTCGAAGACGAGACGGTGATCCGCGCCGCGGCCGCATCGGCGCTGGCGCGGGCCGAGGCGCTCGCCTTCCGGCCGGTGTTCCGGACCGACTATGTGCAGCTCGTCCAGCGTCGCTCGCTCGAGGAGCTGCTCGCGGCCCTGGTCGGAGCCGACCGGTCCCGCGCCGCCGGCCTCGCCACGGCCCGGCCGGCTATCGCCGCCGCCTTTGCCCGGCTCGGCACCGCCACTGCCGAGGGCCGCTCCTTCCGCCAGCCGATGCGGGTCGTCTGCCTCGAGCGGCCGGAAGGCGGGGTCGATCCCGCGGTCGCGCGGAGCCCGGCCGAGCGGGCCGAGGCCCTGGCCCTGCGGATGGCGGTGTTCGTCGACGAGCAGGGGGTGCCGGCCGCCCTCGAGGTCGACGCCTTCGAGGAGGTGGCCGAGCACGCGGTCGCCCGGCTCGACGGCCGGATCGTCGGCTGCCTGCGCTGGCGCCGGATCGGACCGGACGACGCGGCCAAGATCGAGCGCGTGGCGGTTCGCCTCGAGGCGCGCGGCCGCGGCGTCGCGCGCACCCTCCTGCGCTGGCTACTGGCCCGACTCGACGGGCTCGGGCTCGGCCCGCTCCTGCTCGACGCCCAGGTCCGCGCGCAGGGCCTCTATGCGGGCCTCGGCTTCCGGCCGGAGGGCGCGCCGTTCGCGGAGGCGGGGATCCCGCACCAGCGGATGGTCCGAGACGGGCCGCACGCCGCTACGCCCGGATCCGCGATCGCCTGAGCGGTCCCTTGCCGGCGCGCGGGGCCCGCCGCAAAAGATGATCGCTGCCGGCGCCGGGACCACCCCGGGCGCGACAGGCTCGGGAGAGGGTCGGGAGGATGGCCGCGGCCGTGCCGCTCCGTTCGGTCCCTGCGAGGGCGGCCCTGCCGCTGCTCGTGCCGGCGGCCGCCCTCCTGCGCACCGATCCGCGCGTCGAGCTCGTGCTCGCGTTCGTGCGACGGCGGCCCGCAGCCCTGCTCGGCTGGCTGGCGCACGGCCGCCCCGAGCCGCTCGCCGACCTCGCCGCAGCGGTGGGTCTCTGCCTCGACCCGGCGCTCCTGCCGCTCGATCCCGAGATCGAAGCCCACCTGCGGGCCGAGCTCGCCGTCGGCCGCACGGTAGCGGTGGTCCCGGGCGAGGATCCGGCGCTCGCCCGCGCCCTCGCCGCGCGGCTCGGCTCAGGCGTCGAGGTGACCGCCGAGCCCGGCACGGAGGGACCGTTCGCGCTGCTCGCCGGACCCGGCGCCACGGCCGCGCTCGCGGCCGCCGCCTCGAGCCTGGTGCTGGCCGTGGACGCGCTGTCGCCGGCTGGAGCGTCGGCCCCGGTCGAGGCCAGGATCGATCGGCCACGGTCCGGGGCCCGCCCGTGGGCGCGCGCGCTCCGGCTCCACCAGTGGGCCAAGAACCTGCTCGTTCTGGTGCCGCTGCTCCTGGCCGGCCCGCTCGCCACCGCCGCCGACCTCGGCCACGCGCTGCTCGCCTTCCTGGCGATCGGGCTGCTCGCTTCGGCCGGCTATCTGGTCAACGATCTGCTCGACCTCGAGGCCGATCGTCGCCACCCGACCAAGCGCGCCCGACCGCTCGCCGCCGGCACCCTGCCGCTCCGGGCCGGCCTCGCCGCGGTGCCGCTTCTGCTCCTGGCGGCCGCGTTGCTGGCGGCGCTCCTGCCGGTGGCGTTCGCGCCCGTGGCCGGCGCCTACCTCGTCCTCACCCTCGCCTATTCGCTTCGGCTCAAGCGCGTGCCGCTGCTCGACGTGCTGATCCTGGCCGGGCTCTTCACGATCCGCGTCCTGGCCGGTGCGGAGGTGATCGCGGCCCCGCTCTCCTACTGGCTCCTGACCTTCGCGATGTTCCTCTTCCTGAGCCTAGCCCTGGTCAAGCGCTATGCCGAGCTCGGCCAGCTGGCCGCTGCCGGCGGCCGCGAGCTGGCCGACCGCGGCTACGGCACCGCCGATCTGCCGCTCCTGCTGGCGGCCGGGCTCGCGAGTGGCGTCGCCGCCACGGTGATCTTCGTCGTCTACCTCGTGGCCGAGCAGTTCCCGCGGGCGATCTACGCCCGGCCGGGCTGGCTCTGGCTGGTCTTTCCGATCCTGCTGCTCTGGCTCCTGCGCACCTGGCGGCTCGCCCTGCACGGCCGGATGGACCAGGACCCGGTGCTGTTCGCGCTCACCGACCGGCCCTCGCTCGTGATGGGCGCGGCGGTGCTCGCCTGCCTGCTGCTCGCCTGGTGAGTGGGTTCCCGGAGAGCACCGCCTACCGGGCGTGGGGCCGGGTCGAGCGGGTCCGCCACCGTGTGGCACGGCCGGGCGACCCGGCCGCGGCGCGGGCGGCGCTCGCCCGCCGCGGCCGGCTCAGCGTCCTTGCGCACGGCCTCGGCCGCTCCTACGGCGATTCCTGCCTCAACCCGGACGGCCTCCTGATCCTGACCCGCGGGCTCGACCGCCTGCTCGGCTTCGATCCCGAGACCGGGCTCGTGCGCTGCGAGGCCGGGGTGAGCCTCGCCGACCTCCTCACCACGGTCTGCGGCCGGCCGGCGCCGGGCGGCGGCGTCTGGTACCTGCCGGTTACGCCGGGCACCCGCTTCGTCACGGTCGGCGGCGCGATCGCCAACGACGTGCACGGCAAGAACCACGGCGTCGCCGGCAGCCTCGGCCGGCACGTGGCGGCCCTCGAGCTGCTGCGCGGCGACGGCACGCGGCTGACCTGCTCGCCCGAGCGCAACGGCGAGCTCCTCGCCGCCACGGTCGGCGGGCTCGGCCTCACCGGGCTGATCCTCGAAGCGACACTGAAGCTCGCCGCGGTCGAGGGCCCGCTGCTCGAGGTCGAGGACCTGCGCCTGGACGACCTCGAGGGCTTCTTCCGTGCTGCCGAGGGCTCGGCCGAGTGGACCTACACGGTCGCCTGGGTCGACTGCCTCGCCCGTGGCCGGCAGCTCGGTCGCGGCATCTTCAGCAGGGCCCGCCATCGCGCGGGCACCGCCGTCGCGCCGCCGGCCGGGCCGCGCCTCGAGGTGCCGATCACGCCGCCGGTCTCGCCGCTCAACCGACTGACCCTGCGAGCCTTCAACGCGCTGCTCTGGCGCCGGCTCGGGCCGCGCGGCCGGCGCCGCCGGCTCCTGCCGGCCCACGCGTTCCTCTTCCCGCTCGATGCGATCGGGGGCTGGAACCGGCTCTACGGCCCGCGCGGCTTCCGCCAGTACCAATGCGTGGTTCCCGAGGCCGGGGCGCCCGCGGCCGTACGCCGGCTCCTCGAGACCATCGCCGACGCCCGCGAGGGCTCGTTCCTGGCGGTGCTCAAGACACTCGGCGGACCGGCCTCGCCCGGCCTCCTGTCGTTTCCCATGGCCGGCACCACCCTGGCGCTCGACTTTCCCGAGCGCGGCGCCTCCACCGTCGAGCTCCTGGACCGGCTCGACCGGATCGTGCTCGAGGCCGGCGGGCGACTGTACCCGGCCAAGGACGGGCGCATGCCGGCCGCCGTCTTCCGCGCGGGCTTCCCGGAATGGGAGCGCTTCGCCCATCAGGTCGACCCGGCGTTCTCCTCGGCCTTCTGGCGACGGGTCGGTCCGTCCACCGGCCGGCACGTGGCGTGCGCCGCATGACCGTCCCGGGCGTGGCGATCTTCGGTGCAGGTTCGGCGATCGCCGAGCAGGTGGCGCGGCTCCTGGCGTCGCGTGGCGCGCGGCTCGTGCTCGTGGCGCGCGATCCGGATCGGCTCGAGCGGATCGCGGCCGATCTGCGCCTGCGGGGCGCCGCCGCGGTCGACACGCTCGTGGCCGATCTCGACGACCCGGCGACGCTCGGGCCGCTGCTCGCCGCGGTCGAGGCGCGGCTCGGCTCGCCGGAGCTCGCGCTCGTCGCCTTCGGCACGCTCGGCGACCAGGCGGCGATCGCCCGCGACCCGGACGCCACGCGCCGCGCGCTCACCACCAACTTCCTGAGCCCGGCCTGCCTCCTGACCGCGCTCGCCGGCCGGATGGAGGCGGCCGGGCGCGGCACGCTCGCCGTCGTCACCTCGGTCGCCGGCGACCGTGGTCGCGCCTCCAACTACGTCTACGGCGCCGCCAAGGGCGGGCTGTCGACCTTCCTCGAGGGGCTGCGCCACCGGCTCGCTCCGAGCGGTGTGACCGTGCTCGACATCCGCCCGGGCCTCGTCGACACGCCGATGACCGCCGGGATGCCGAAGGTCGGCCCCCTCTGGGCCACGCCGGAGCGGGTCGCGCGCGACATCGAGCGGGCGATCCGGGCCCGACGTTCGGTCCTCTACACGCCCTGGTTCTGGCGCTGGATCATGCTCGGGGTGCGCGCCGTGCCCGAGCCGCTGTTCCACCGGCTCCGGTTCTGAGGAGGCGGCCGTGCGCTTCGAGCCGCGCCGGGCGATGGCGCTCCTGGCCCTGGGGCTACTGAGCTTTGCGCTGCTGCTGGCGGCGGCCGGGCTGGTCGCCGGCTGGCGCGAGGTGGCGGCCGAGCTCGCCCGCCTCGAAGCACCGGTGATTTTGAGCCTGCTCGCCCTCTCGCTCGCCAACTACCTTCTGCGCGGGCTGCGCTGGTGGTTGCTGGCGCGCGCCAACGGCACCCCGCTTGCGCCCGGCCGGGCGCTGCTCGACTACACCGCCGGCTTCGCGCTCACCGCGACCCCGGGCAAGCTCGGCGAAGTGGTCCGCCTGTGGCTGCTGCGCCGCCACGGTGGCCACCCCTACGAGCGGACCATGGGCCTGCTCGTGCTCGACCGGCTGAGCGATGCCCTGCCGATGCTGCTGTTCGTGGCCGCCGGGGCCGCTGCGATCGGCGGCCATGGCGGGCCGGTGGCGCTCCTCGGCCTGCTCGTCGTTCTGCCCGGACTGCTCCTCCTGCGTCCGGGGCCGCTCGAGCGCGCGACGCTGGCCCTGCACCGGCTGACGGGGCGGGCCGGGCGGCTCCTGGTGCGCGGCCGGCGGGCGGCACGGGCGCTCGGCGCGCTCGCGACACCGCGCCTGCTCGCCGCCGCCTGTGGACTCGGCCTGCTCGGCTGGGCCGCCGAGATCGCCGGCCTCGCCTGGCTGATGGACGGGCTCGGCCGGCCGATCGGACTGCCGGCGGCGGCGTTCGTGTTCGGCTTCGCGATGCTGGTCGGCGCGCTGCCCCTGTTCCCGGGCGGGGTGGGCGGCACCGAGGCCACGATGATCGCGCTGCTCGTGGCCCTCGCG
Source organism: uncultured Geminicoccaceae bacterium (assembly GCA_964504655.1). Taxonomy (GTDB): domain Bacteria; phylum Pseudomonadota; class Alphaproteobacteria; order Geminicoccales; family Geminicoccaceae; genus JANXAZ01. The sequence goes on along the minus strand of CAZDFD010000005.1, from coordinate 54,801 downwards.
GCACCGCCCGAGGTGGCGGTCGCGGCTACCGGGGTTTGCCGGCTCGCCACACTCGGCTTCGCCACCTTCCTGGGCCTGCTCGCCCTGCCGCTCGCGATCGGGCGTCGCCCGGCCGCGGCTGCCCCGGTCAGGGAGCCGAGGGCGTCGGCCGCCTCCGCAGGATGTGGGTGATCTTGAAAGTCATCACCGTCTCAGAGCGCTGGTTGAGCACCGCATAGGCGAGCACCGCCGTGCCGCGGTCGGGGCGCGAGCGCGACGGCCGCCGCTCGAGCACCCGGGCGCTTACCCTTAGCGTGTCCTCCGGCCGCACCGGTGCCAGCCAGCGCAGCTCGTCCATGCCCGGCGAGCCGAGCGAGGCGGCGTTGATGACCCGCTCCTGGTAGAACAGTCGGAACGCCACGAGCAGCGTCTGGAATCCCGAGGCGATCAGCCCACCATAGGGCCCGGCGGCGGCGGCCTCGCGGTCGATGTGGAACGGCTGCGGGTCGTGCGACCAAGCGAAGTCGAGGATCTGCGCCTCGCTCAGCGTGCAGCCGGCGGTCTCGAACACTCGCCCGACCTCGAGGTCCTCGAGCCAAAGGTCCGCCATTCCTCCGCCCTCCGCCGCGGCCGGTGGGAGGCTGCCCGGGCGGCGCCGGCGGGGCAAGCGGCTCAGACCAGGAGGTCCACCGGCCGGTGCAGCCCCTCGAGGACGATCCCGGCGCCGGCGGCGAGCCGGTAGGCGGCCGTTCCGGGCGCGGCCGCGACCGGCCCCGCCTCGCCGGCGCCGAGCTGCACCCAGAAGGCGGCCCGATGGTCCGTGGGTGGTACCACGATGCCGATCGAGCCGGGGCGGCCATCGAGCCCGGCGAGCGCGCGCAGGAGCGCGCCCCGGGCCGCCGCCAGCGCGGCCGGGTCGACCGGCGCCGGCCCGGGCCACGGCCGGCCCCGAGGTGCGATCGCGCGCAGCTCGGCCATCGCCCGCCTTCATGCCCGATCAAGCTTGACGAAGGGTGAAGGGCGGGCCGCAAGATCCGGGTGTCGAAGGGCGGCGTCGCGGCCTAGGAGACGGCACGACGTGGCCGGAAGGAGACGGAGCGTGAGGGGAGAAGGCGAGCGGACGGCGACCTACGAGCGGATCGCGCGGGCGATCCGGTGGCTGGCTGACCACCGCGAGGAGCAGCCGGGCCTGGACGAGGTGGCCGAGGTCATGGGGCTCAGCCCCTGGCACGCCCAGCGGGTGTTCGCCCACTGGGCCGGGGTCACCCCGAAGCAGCTCCTGGGCCTGATGAACCTCGAGGCGGCCAAGGTGCGCCTGCGCGGCTCCGACGCGGTGCTGGGCGCCGCGCTCGAGGTCGGCCTTTCGGGCCCGTCGCGGCTGCACGACCTGTTCGTCCGCCTCGAGGCGATGACCCCGGGCGCCTACCGCGCCCGCGGCGCCGGGCTCGAGCTGCGCTTCGGCGTACATCCGACACCGTTCGGCGCGGCGCTGTTCGTGGTGAGCGGGCTCGGCCTCGCCCGCCTCGCGTTCCTGACCGAGACCGGCCTCGCCGGGGCGCTCGAGGAGGCCCGCGCCGACTGGCCGCTGTCGCGGCTGGTCGAGGACCCGGCCGCGACCGCGGCGCTACCCGAGGCGGTGTTCGGTCGCCGCCCGGAGGACGCCCCCCTGCGGGTCCTGGTCAAGGGGACGCCGTTCCAGGTCCAGGTCTGGCGGGCCCTCCTGCGGATCCCCGAGGGCGCAGTCCTGAGCTATGGCGGGCTCGCCGCGGCGCTCGGCCGGCCTGGGGCCGGCCGGGCGGTCGGGTCGGCCTGCGGCCGCAACCGGATCGGCTGGCTGATCCCCTGCCACCGGGTGATCCGCGAGACCGGCGCCCTGGGCGGCTACCACTGGGGCCTCGGGGTCAAGCGGGCGATGCTCGCGCTCGAGGCGGCCCGCGGCGGGGCGATAGCCGACGCCGCCTGAGCCCGCCGCGGCCGCGCCCGGCTGGACCCGCCGCGCGCGCGTCGGGCTCGTCCTGCTCGTGCTGCTCGCCCTCGCGCTGCGGCTGGCCCTGGCACTCGCCACCATCGACGTCCCGGGCGACGGCCCTAGCCGGGCGGCGCTCGGCCGCCAGTGGCTCGAGGCGCCGCGCCTCCTGCGCGACGGCCACTGGCTGCCCCTGGGTGAAGTGCTGGTCGGGCTCGCCAACCTGGTGTCGCCCGACCCGCTCTGGGCCGCCCGGGCGCTGAGCCTCGCCACGGGCAGCCTGAGCGTCGCCGTGCTCGCGAGCCTCGCCGGGGCGCTGATCGGGCCCGCCGCCGGGCTCGCCGCCGCGGCTCTCCTGGCGCTCCTGCCGATGCACGTGGCGCTGAGCGCCACTGCCCTCGTCGACGCCCCGGCGCTCCTCTTCCTGCTCCTGGCGGTGCGCCTAGCGCTCGTCGTGGCCGAGGCGTCCCGACCCGCTCTGGCCATGGCCGGCCTCGCCGCAGCCGCCGCGCTCGCCACCGGGCTGCGCTACGAGGCTTGGCTGCTGGTGCCGCTGCTGCCGCTGCACCAGCTCCTCGCCACCGGCCGGCCGGGGCGGGCCGCGCTCGTGCTCCTGGCGGTGCTGCCGCTGCCCGCCTGGTGGACGCTCGCCGCGCTCGGTGGTCTCGCGGGTCTGCGGGACGGGCTCGGCTACGTGACCGCGAGCGGCGCCTCGGTCGGCGGCGCCGCCGTCGCTTGGCCGGCCGCGCTCGCGGTCGCCGGAGGCCGGCTGCTCGCGGCCCTGGGTCCGCTGACCGCGGCGCTCGCCGTGGCCGGGCTCTGGGCGCTGCCCTGGCGGTCTGGCCGGGCCCGGCGGGCCGGCCTCACGCTCCTGCTCCTCCTGTTGCTCGCCTGCCTCGCCCTGCTGCTGGTGCTCGCCGCCGGCCGCGGCGTTAGCCTTGTCGACCGCTACGCGCTCACCGCGGCGACGCTGGCGCTGCCGCTCGCCGCCGCCGGCGCGGTCGGCTGGATCGTGGCGCCGAAGGCGCGGATCGCGCTGGTCCTCCTGCTCGCCGGTGGCACCGCCGCCACGACCTGGTGGCGGCCGCCCGAGCTCTACCTTCGCCGGGGCCTGCCGGCAGAGGTCCACCGGCTCGCCGCCTGGCTCGACCGCGAGCGGCCGCCCGGCACCGCGCTCCTGTTCACCCGGGCGGGCTGGTGGCCGACCCACGTTGTGCTCCTGCACCCGCTCGGCCGGGAGGAGTATCGGATCGTCTCCTGGTACCTCGAGGACGTCGCGCTGCGTGCCTTCCTGAGGCGCGCCCGGCCGGCCCTCCTGGTCACCCGGCCTGGCGACGAGGCGCTGGTCGAGCGGGTGCGCGCGGCCGGTGCGGAGGCCGGCCTGCCGCTCGCCCGCTTCGGCGCCCTCGAGGTGCGCCCATTGCGCTTGTCGACGCCAGCGGCCGCCGACTAGGAGACGCCGGCGAAGGCGAGGGGCGATGGAGCGGGACGGGCTCGTGCTGGCTGCCGACGTGGGCGGCAGCGCCCTCAAGCTCGGGCTGGTCGACGGCTCGGGCGGCCTGCTCGCGGCCGCCGCCCGCCCGCTCGCGGAACGCCTGCCGCCGGCGACCGATCGGGTCGAGCAGGACGCCCGCGTCTGGTGGGACGCCTTCACCGATCTGGCGGCCGGGCTCGTGGCCGGCCGGGCGGAGCGGGTGCGCGGCCTCGTGGTCACCGGCGCCACCCGCTCCGAGGTGCTGGTCGACGCCACCGGTCGGCCGCTGCTCGGAGCGATCCTGTTCCGCGACCGGCGGGCCAGGGCCGAGGCCGAGGAGCTGGCCGCCGACCCCGCGCTCGCCGCGGCCCTGCCGATCGACGCTTCGCACCCGCTCGCCCGCCTGCTGTGGCTCGCCCGGCACGCCGGCCCAACTCTCGACCGCGCCAGCTACCTGCTCGAGCCCAAGGACTTCCTGGCGTTCCAACTGAGCGGCGTGGCGGCGCGCGACCCGCTCGCGGCGGCTCGGCTGGAGGCTCCCGGGGTGGTGGAGGCGGCCCGCCGGCACAGCCTGCCGCTCGCCCTCCTGGCGCCGATCCGGCCGCTAGGTGCCCGGCTCGGGGGACTCCGGCCCGAGGTCGCGGCAGGGCTCGGGCTGGCCCCCGGCCTGCCCGTCCTGGCCGCGCCCATGGACGCTTGGTGCGCGACGCTCGCGATCGGCGCGGTGGCGCCCGGGCGCGCCTATGCGAGCGCCGGCAGCTCGGAGGTGGCCGGCCTAGTCGTCGACCGGCCGGTCGCCGCACCGGGCCTCCTGGCGCCGCCCTGGGGCGAGGGTCTCTGGCATCTGGGTGGGCCGAGCCTCGCCGGTGGCGCCGGTCTCGACTGGCTCGCCCGCCTGCTCAGCCGGCCACTCGAGGCGCTGCTCGAGGATCCTGGCGAGGCCCTGCCCGGGGAGACGGCGCCGCTCGCCCTGCCCTGGCTCGCCGGCGAGCGGGTGCCGTTCGCCGAGCCCGGCCTGCGCGCTCGCCTGCTCGGGCTCGAGGAAGGGCACGGGCCCGCCGACCTGGTACGCGCCTGGCTCGAGGCGCTGGCGTTCTGGGACCGCCTCGTGCTCGACCGGGCCGAGGCCGCGGCCGGCTGCCGCGCGACCGAGCTGCGGCTCACCGGCGGGCTCGCCGCGGCGCCGGCCGTTGCCCGGCTCAAGGCTGCGGCGCTCGGCCGGCCGGTGCTTGCCTTCGCCGCCCGCGAGGGGGCGCTCCTCGGAGCCGCCGGGCTCACCTGGACCGCCCTCGGCCGCTACGCAGACCTCGTGGCGGCGCAGACGGTACTGGCGGCGGCGCCGCGCCGGGTCGAGGCCAGCGCCGCCGAGCACGCCCTGGCAGACCGGCGCTTCGCGCGCTGGCGGGCCGAGGTCGCGCGGGCGTGCGGGAGTGGGGCCTCGTGAGGCGGCGGCTGCGCGCCTGGGGCACGGTCCTCGCGGCGGCAGCGCTTCTTGTGGCGCTGGCGCTGGCCGCCCCGGGCTTCGCCAGCCCGGGCAACCTGCTCGTGGTCGTCAAGCAGGCGAGCTTCCTCGCGGTCCTGGCGACCGGTTTCACCCTGGCGCTGGTGGGGGGCGAGCTCGATCTCTCGGTCGGCCAGGTGGCGACGCTCGCCTCGGTGGTCTGCGCCGCCCTTGTATTCGCCGACGTCGCCTGGCCGCTCGCCCTCCTGGCCGGTTTCCTGGCGGCCTTGATCTGCGGCGTGCTGAGCGGCCTGTGCGTCACCCGGCTCGCCATCCCCTCGCTGATCGCCACCCTGGCGGTCGGCGCGATCGCCACGGGGGTCGCGTTCCTGATCACCGGCGGCGTCGCCTATGTCGGGCGCTTCCCGCCCGGCCTCATCCAGCTGGGCCGCGGCAGCCTCGGGCCGGTGCCGCTGCCGGTACTGTGGCTTGCGCTCCTGCTCGCGGCGGCGGCCTTTCTGTTGAAGCGCACCCGCACCGGGGCGGCGCTCCTGGCCTCGGGCGAGGCCCCCGAGGCGGCCCGTCTCGCCGGTATCGACGTGGCGCGGATGAAGCTCTTGGGCCTCGTGCTCGCCGCCGCCTGCGCCGGCCTGTGCGGGCTCCTGCTCACGGCCGCGCTCGCCTCCTCCTCGCCGACCATCGCGAACGAGCTCCTGATGCGCTCGATCGCCGCCGTGCTGCTCGGCATGACGACGATCGAGCCCGGCCGGCCGAACCTCGCCGGCACCCTCGTGGGCGTGCTCGTCATCCAGAGCCTAGCCAACGGGCTCACGCTCATCGGCCTGCCCTACTACGTGCAGGACATCGCGCTCGGGCTCATCATGCTGGCCTCGGTCGGCTTCTCGGCGCGGCTGCTGCAGGAGGCGGCGTTCGGCGGGGCGCGTTGATTGTTGCAGGCGCGCCCGCCATGCTCCGCGACGCGATCTTCCGGGAGGCACGCTCGTGCGCACGCTCCTCGTGCTCGCCGCTGCGGCGGCTGTCTGGGCAGGCGGCAACGGCCCGGCGACGGCCGCCAAGCTCGGTATCGTGGCCTTCCAGATGTCGGCCGAGACCCACGCGCGGACCGCGAACGCCGCCAAGGCGGCGGCCGAGGACAAGGGCTGGGAGGTGACCCTCCTCAACTCGGCCGGATCGGTCCCGGACCACGCGGCGCAGATCGAGAACCTCGTGCAGAAGGGCGTGGACGCGATCCTGCTCGCCATGGGCAAGCCCCTGCAGGCCGAGGCTCAGCTCGCGGCCGCCAAGGCCAAGAAGATCCCAGTCGTCACCGTCATGTCGGGCACCAGCCCGCACACGTTGTTCGACGTGACCGTCAACGAGTTCGAGGTGGGTGCCAAGATCGGCGTCTACCTCTTGGGCCTGCTCGACTACACGGGCAGCATCCTGATGAGCCGCTACGAGGGGCACGGCGGCACGAAGATTCGCGGGAGGGTGATGGACATCATCCTCGAGGAAAATACCGGGGTGAAGGTGCTGGGCAGCCACGCCATGGCCCGCACCCAGAGCTGGCGCGAGGACGTCAAGGCCGGGATGGAGGCGCTCGCCCTGCGGCACGCCGGCAAGTTCCAGGCGGTCTGGGCGAGCTTCGACGGCCAAGCCTTCGTGATCGACGACATCCTGCAGGCGCAGGGGCTCAAGAAGGGTCAAGTGCACCTGACCGGCGTCGACGGCGGCCAGGAGGCCTTCCGCCGGATCCGCGACCCCAACAGTCTGTTCACCGCGACCGTGGCGATTCCCTTCGAGCTCATGGGCGAAGCGGCGGTCGATTCGCTCGACGACATCCTCTCGGGCACGCCCAAGAGCGACATAACCCCCGGGCCCTACCTCTTCATGGACGCGGTGCTGGTGGATGCCAACAACGTCCCGGCCGAGGGGGAGTGGCCCTGGTGAGGCGGATGCGGCGGGCTTGAGCGACCAGGATCGCAGCGGCGGCGGGTCCCTCCTTGAGCTCGAGCGCGTGGCGCTCAGCTACGGGCCGGTCGGGGCCCTCGCCGACGTCTCGCTCGCGGTCCGGGCGGGCGAGGTCGTGGGCCTCGTGGGCGACAACGGCGCCGGCAAGTCGAGCTTGGTCAAGCTCTTGGCCGGCGTCCATCGGCCCACCGCCGGGACCATGCGCTGGCAGGGCCGGCCCTACGAGCCGCGCGGTCCCCGGGACGCGCTCGAGGCCGGGATCGCGACCATCCACCAGCACCTGGCCCTCGCCCCACGCCTGCCCGTTTGGCACAATCTCTTTCTGGGCGCCGAGCGGGTTCGCCGCAGTCTCCTCTTCGGCTTGGCGATCCTCGATGTCGCGCGGATGCGGGAGGAGGCGAGGCGCGCGCTCGATCGGCTCGCAATCAGGGTCCCCGACGTCGATCGCCCGGTGGGCGAACTCTCGGGTGGCCAGCGCCAGGCGGTGGCGATCGCCCGGGCCTTGCTGTGGGACGCTCGCCTGCTCGTGATGGACGAGCCCACCGCGGCGCTGGGTGTGCGCGAGACCGAGGAGGTCCGAACGCTGATCCGCGGCCTGAAGGCGGAGGGCGTGGCGGTGCTGCTCGTGAGCCACGACATGCGGGACGTGGTGGCGGTCGCCGATCGCATCGTGGTCCTGCGCAAGGGAAGGCTCGCGGCAGTGCGGGAGGCGGCCGGGCTCGATGCGGACCGTCTCGCGCACCTCGTCATGACCGCCGAGGCGGCTTGAGCGAGGGCTCAGCCGACCGCCACCGTCGAGGGGGCGGGCGCGAGCCCGAGCTTCGCGGCCGCGTCACGAACGTCCTCCGGCCAGATGAACAGACGATCCTCCGGCGCGACCTCGCAATAGCGGTGTGGCCGGTAGAGGAGCCGGGTCGTCATGTCGGCGCAGTAGCGGCTGGTCCACGACCAGAGCTCGGCAGTAGCCACCTTCTCGCCCTTGTCGAGCCGGGCCTTCAGCTGGGCGAGCCGCTCGAGCGCGCGGAACTCGTAGGGCAGGAGCAGGGTCGGATCCGACCAGATCCCGAGCTTTCGGGCGATGGCCTCGCGCGCCGCCGCATGGAAGACGGGGAGATCGAGCTCGCCCGGGATGCCCGGATAGAGCACGAAGGGAGCGGCCCAGCCTGCCTCGACCAGGAGGAGGTTGAAGGTCGCCCGCTGGCGGCGGGACATGCTGTCGAGCTCCGCCTTGGAATAGTTCGGCGCCACATAGGCCAGGAGACGGCCGTTTTTGTCGAACGGTTGGTCGGCGGTGCGCAGGAACAGCGTTCGGCGCGAGCCGTCGGGCCGCACCAGCCGCTCGTCGAGCAGACGGCGGAAGGCCTCCTTGGCCTGCTCGCCCATCGCCTTGTGGCGGGTCACGGGCTGCGGCGCCCGCAGCTTCGGCAAGAGCGCTCGGGCGAGCACGGGGTCGATCGGCGCGCGGCCGCCCTCGATCCATGGGGCGAGGGCCGCGAACGCCACATCGAGACGCGGGCCATCCGGATAGGTCTCGGGCGTGTCGATCGAGAGCATGCGGATCGGCATCCGGATGTTCGGCGTATCGCCGTCGGTGACGTCGACCAGCTGCTTGCTGCCAAGGGCATCGAGGGTGATCCCCGCCGGGGTCCAGAAGATCGCGAGCTGCCCTGCCATCGCCCCACTCCCTGACCGCCGCGTCGGCACGCATGCTGCGCGCGACTTGGCGAGCTCTCGATGATCGCACCGCTTCGCCTCGATCTTTCGTAGTGTGGCCGCGCTCGGGGAGAACCGCAGTGACACCGATCACCGTCGATCTCTACAGCGACACCCGCACGCGGCCGACCGCCGCGATGCGGCGGGCGATGGCCGAGGCCGAGGTCGGCGACGAGCAGGCCTTCGAGGACCCCGAGGTCAACGCCCTCTGCGCCGAGGTGGCGGCCCTGCTCGGCAAGGAGGCGGCGGTGTTCCTGCCGTCGGGCACGATGTGCAACGAAATCGCCATCTGCGTGCACTGCCGGCGTGGCGAGGAGGTGCTGCTCGACCGCACGGCCCACCCTATCCAGGCCGAGGCCGGCGGCCCCGCCGCCTGGGCCGGTGTGATGCTGACCCCCCTCGATGGCGACCAGGGCGTGTTCACCGGCGCGCAGCTGGCGGCGCGGATCCGCACCACCAACCGGCACGCGCCGCGCTCGAGGCTGGTCTCGGTCGAGCAGACCGCCAACCTGGCGGGCGGCACGGTCTGGCCGCTCGCGCGGATCGAAGAGGTGGCCGCGGTCGCGCGCGGGCACGGCCTCCTGCTGCACCTCGACGGGGCCCGGCTCGCCAACGCCGTGGTGGCGAGCGGCGTGCCGGCGGCGCACTACTGCGCGGCCTTCGATTCCTGCTGGATCGACTTCTCCAAGGGGCTCGGGGCGCCGGTCGGCGCGGCGCTCGCGGGCTCGGCCGAGTTCATCGCCGAGGCTTGGCGCTACAAGCAGATGGTCGGCGGGGCGATGCGCCAGGCAGGGGTGCTGGCGGCGGCCTGCCGGCACGCGCTCCGCCACCATTGGGACCGACTGGAGGAGGACCACGCCAACGCCCGGCTGCTGGCGGCGGGCCTCGCGGCGCTGCCGGGCCTGCGGCTCGAGAGCCGAGAGCCGCCCACCAACATCGTCTTCCTCGAGGTGACCCGCCCCGATCTCGATGCCCGCGGCTTCGTCGAGCGCCTGGCGGCGCACGGTGTGCGGATGGGCGCCATGGGCCCGCGCCGGGTGCGCGCGGTCACCCACCTGGACGTCGACCGGACCGGCATCGAGCGGGCGATCGCGGCGGCGCGGGCGGCGCTCGCGGCCTGAGCCGACGCTGCCGCGGCCGGCACGGCCGCGCTCAGCCCGCGAGCTGCGCCACGAGGCCGTACTCGCCCTCGTGGTAGACCAGGGGCGCGAGCTCGGGGCGGACCGCGACCGCCTCGACCAGGCCTACGAAGATCGTGTGGGTGCCGGCCTCGAGGACGGCCACGACGCTGCAGTCGAAGCTCGCGCGGCAGCCCTCCAGCACCGGCGCACCGGTCGCCAGCCGGGTCCACCCGCCCTCGGCGAAGCGGACCTCACCGACGTCGCCGAACCGGCCGGCGAAGCGGTCGGCGAGCCGGTGCTGGTCGGCCGCGAGGACGTTGACGCAGAACCGCCGGCTGGCGTGGATCGGGGCGTTGGCGTCGGCCTCGCGATTGACGCAGACCAGGATCTGCGGCGGCTCGGCCGAAACCGAGCACACCGAGGTGGCGGTCAGCCCGGCGCGTCGGCCGAGATGGAGCGTGGTGACCACGGTGACGCCCGCTGCGTGCAGCCGCATCCCCGCGACGAACAGCTCCGGCGAGACGGGCATCGACGGCTCCGCGAGGGTACTCCGGGCGGCCGGCCCGGCGCCGGCCGGGGCCGGACCCGGCCCAGGGCTCCTCAATAGGCGCGCGGATCGCGCGCGCCCAGAGCCAGCGTGCGAGCGAGGATCTCGAGGTCGAGGGCGAGCGACCAGTTCTGGATGTAGTAGAGGTCGTGCTCGACCCGCCGCTGCATGTCCTCGAGGGTGCGGACTTCGCCGCGGCAGCCCTGCACCTGCGCCCAGCCGGTGATGCCCGGCTTGACCCGATGGCGGGCCAGGTAGCGGTCGATCTGCTCGGCGTAGCGCTCGTTGTGGGCGACCGCGTGCGGCCGCGGGCCGACCAGCGACATCTGGCCCTTGAGCACGTTCCAGAGCTGCGGCAGCTCGTCCAGGCTGGTGCGCCTGAGGAAGGCACCGAGTGACGTCACCCGCGGGTCGTCGCGGCGGGTGTGGCCGAGCCCGGGCTCGGTGCCGTCGTCGCAGGCGGCGCGGTGCATGGTGCGGAACTTGAGCACCTCGATGACCTCGCCGTTGAAGCCCCACCGCTTCTGGCGGTAGAGTGCCGGCCCGGGCGAGCTCAACCGAACGGCCAGGGCGATCGTCGCCAGGAGCGGGGCGAGCGCGAGCAGCGCCACCGCCGCGAGGAGCCTGTCCTCGATCGTCTTGGCGAGCAGCGCCGCGCCGCCCATCGGCCGCTCGAAGACATGCAGCACCGGCAGGCCGGCGACGTGACCCAGGCCGCGATGCGGCAGGTGGAAGCCGATCAGATCGGTGCAAAGGCGGACGTCGGCGGGCAGCGCGCGCAGCTTCTTGAGACAGTCGAGCAGGCGCCCCTCGGCGCTCCAGGGCAGCGCCACCACCACCTCGTCGACCCGGTGCCGTCGGGCGAACACCACGAGATCGTCGAGCGTGCCGAGCACCGGGAATCCGCCGACGTACTCGGGCACCCGGTCGCGGCGGTCGTCGAACAGACCGATCAGCCGCACGCCGCGATCGCGGGCGCGGACCTGCGCAACGAAGCGCTGGCCGAGCTCGCCGGCGCCGACCACGACGGTGTTGCGGCCGAGCCGGCCGGCCCGTCGCCAGCTGCCGACCTGGACAGCCAGCGCCAGACGCAGGAGGAGCAGGCCCGCGGCAGCGCCTACGCCCCAGGCGGGCAGCCAGCCGCCCGGCAGCCAAGCCGCCGTGCCGGTGCCGGCGACCAGGGCCGCGAGCGCCAGCACGGCGAGGCCCCAACCGGCCAGCACACGGCCGGCCTGGCCCGCCATGTCGAGCCGGCGGCGCTCGCCATAGGTCCCGGTGAGCTGGCAGAAGGGCAGGCCGAGCAGAAGGCCCACGGCGAGCGCCCAGGGCAGGAGCGCGTGGCGCGCCGGTTCGGCGTCGACCAGAGCCGCGGCGAGCAGGCCGCTGGCGAGGAGGATCGCCGCGTCTGCGGCGCGCACCAGACCGCTCAGCACCTCGGGCGACAGCCAGTCGTGGGTGTGCCCGTCCACCGGCCGGTCGAGGCCCGTGGCGGAGTCGATTGACGTTGCCTCGGTCGCGGTCTCGCGCATCGCTCCGCTCTCGCTCCCTAGCCCCTCCGAGCGTCCCGGCTCCTCGCTAACCCGTCGAGGTTAACAGATCGTTCATTCGCCCGCAGGTTAGTTCCTTGCAGCTCGATCAACCAATGAGCTAACTCACATCGATTCGACGCGCCCCCGTGGCATCGGCTGCCAGCCGACGGGATTGCCGATCGACCGGGCGCGGGCTATCGTGCTGCACTGCAACAAGAGCGACCGCGGAAGCCCAGATGCCCGACCCGATCAGCCCCTCCTCCGCCGATCTCGGCGAGCTGCTGAGCACCCAGCAGCGCCTGCTCGAGGCCTTCGCCCGGACCAGCCGGATCGTCGCCGAGGCGGCGCGTGGCTGCGCCGAGCGCCAGGCCGAGCTGACCCGCGCGGCGTTGCATGACCTACTGGCCGGCACACCCCTGGCGGGCGGCGTGCCGTCGACCGACGCGCTCCAGGATCAGGTCGGCCGCATGGCGGCGCTGCTCGAGCGGATCGGCCAGGAGGTCGGCCAGATGCAGCGCATCGTGGTCGAGGCCCAGCAGGCGGTGCTCACGGAGCTCGGTCGGGCCCTCGAGACGGTGCCTGGCCGCGTGCCCGAGGCGGCACCGGCGGCGGCGCCGGACCCCGCCTCGCCCGACTCCCCCGCCCCCGAGCCGGCGGCCGAGCGGCCACGGCCGCGGCGGCCGCGCAAGGTCGCCGTACCGAACTGACGAATGGTCGGAGGGCGGGCCGCGCTCAGGGCGCGCGCTCCCAGAGCTCGAAGGTGCCGGCGCGGCTCAGGCCCAGGCCCGCGAGGAGCGCTGCCGAGGCGGCATCGCAGGCGACCGCCCAGACGATCCGTCCGCCGGTCGCGACGTGGCCGGCCAGAACCGCGCTGGCGACGGTCCGGCCGTAGCCCCGCCGTCGGCGGTCGGGCAGGGTCCAGAGGCCGGCCAGCTCGGCCGTGGGTGGGCCGCCCAGGAGCGAGGCGGCGGCGACCGGCCGGTCGGCCTCGAGGACGGTCCAGCTGCGCAGCTCGCCGCGGCCGAGGCACTCGCGCCAGAAGGCGCGCTCGGCGGCGCCCGGCGGGGCCTCGCCGAACACCGCGTGCTGGTGCACGAGGAACCGATCGAGGAGCTCGTTCGGCATGTCGGCGGTCAGCGAGCGGCAGTAGGCGGTCGGGAGGGTCGGACGGTCGAGGCGGGCGGCCAGGAGCGGGGCGGCGAGGCGGCGGAGAAAGCCGGCCCGGGCGAGTGCCGCCCGCAGCTGCGGCCGCCGCTCGGCCACGAGCTCGACCCGCGGCCGGCAGCCGGCCGCCCGGGCGGCCGCGACCAGCGCGGCGAGCGCCTCGTGCCAATCCTCCGGCTCTTCCCGTGGCAGGGCGGTGCTGCGCAGGAGCGGATGCGCCGTCGGCACGAGGTGCAGGTCGAGCGCGCCCAGCCGTTCGAGCCGGCCGGCCGCGGCGAGCGCCGCCGCGAGGCCGGCCTCCACCTCTGCCAGGAGCCCGGCCCGACCGGCGTGGCAGGCGTCGTCGCTCAGGGCCCGAGCACCGCGCACCAGCCGCCCTCGGCCTTGAGCGGCGCGCAGGCGGCGGCGGCCGCCTCGCGGCTCGCGAAGCGGCCGGCCACGAGCCGCCAGAAGACGCCACGGCCGGGAATCTCGGCGCGCTCGGCCGGCAACGGTTCGAGAGCGGCCAGGCGCGGATGGGCGGCCTTGAGCCGGGCCCACTCGCCGGCGATGCGCTCCGGCGTCGTGGTCGAGGCCAGGTGCAGGCGGAAGCCACGACCTGCGGCCGCGGCGGGCGATGGGGCAGGTGCTCGGGCGGCGACCGAGGGCGTGGGGGGAGGTGCGGCCGGCGGCGCCCCCGGCCGCCCGGCCGGCGCGGGCGCGGTGGCCGTGGGAGGAGCAGCCGGACGGGCGGCGATCGCAGGCGGCGGGGCGGTGAGCGGCTTGGCTACGGCCGGCGCCTCCGGCCGGGCAGCGGTCGACGTCGCCGGCCGGGGCGGGCGGGCAGTCGCGGCGGTCCGGGTGCGGACCAGCGCCGCCTCGATCGCGCGGGTCGTTGCGTGGCTCGGCCCGAGACTCGCGCGGGCGATCGCCGCGGCCCGCTCCTGCAGCGGCAGGGCGGTCGCCGAATCGCCGCGCTCGAGCTCGAGCTGGGCCAGGTTGTTGAGCGCCCGGGCGGTGTCCGGGTGGTCGGGCCCGAGGGTCCCCTCGAGCAGGTCGAGCGCACGGCGATAGAGGTCGGCAGCGGCGTCCAGGCGCCCCTGGGCACGCAGCACCAGGCCCAGATTGTTGAGGCTCGTGGCGAGTGCCGGGCTGCGCCCTCCGGCCGCCTCGTCGAGCCGGATGGCCCGGCGCAGCAGCTCGGCGGCCGGCTCCAGCCGGCCCTGGCGGCGATAGACCTCGCCGAGGTTGTTGAGGTCGACGGCGAGGCGCGGATCGTCCGGCCCGAGCGCCCGCTCGGCCAACGCCAGCACCCGCTCGAACTCGCGCGCCGCCTCGGCGAGCCTGCCGGCCTCGAGCTGCTGGACGGCACGCCGGTAGGCCCGGTCGGTCTCGTCCGGCTGCTGCGCCGCGGCGGCGCCGGCGAGCAGCGAGAGGAGCAGGAGGAGCGGCAGGACCCGAAGAGGCATCGGCGGCTCACAGGGGCGTGGCTGCGAGGCCGTGGACCATGCGCGGCCGGCGCCTGTCCAGCCCTTTCCCGGCCGCCGGCCGGCGTGGCATGGATCGGAGGCGGGGCGGTGGCTTCGGCGGAGGCGGGCGTGGCGATCGCGACACCGGACGGCTATCGGGCGCTCGAAGAGGCGGGAGTGGCCCCCTACCTCGCAGGGGTCCTCCCGGTGCGTGCCCGGCTCGGCGGCGACCCCCAGTCCTGGCGGGTCCGCGAGGTCGGCGACGGCAACCTGAACCTCGTTTTCCTGGTCGACGGACCGGCCGGGTCGGTCTGCGTCAAGCAGGCCCTGCCCTATGTGCGGCTCGTCGGCGAGGGCTGGCCGTTGGGCCTCGAGCGGGCGACCTTCGAGCACCGGGCGCTCGTGATCCAGCACACGCTGGCACCCGGTCGGGTGCCGGAGCCGCTGCATTTCGACGAACGGCTCTACCTGATCGTCATGGAGCGGCTCGCTCCGCACCTCATCCTCCGCCGCGGCATGATCGCCGGCCATGACTTCCCGACCTTCGCAGAGCAGATCGCGGACTATCTGGCGCGCACCCTCTTCCTCACCTCGGACCTGCACCTCGAGCCGGCTGGGAAGAAGGCGCTCGTGGCCCGATTCGTGGGCAATGTCGAGCTCTGCGGGATCACCGAGGAGCTCATCTTCACCGATCCCTACATGGTCCACGCACGCAATCGCTGGACCAGTCCGCAGCTCGACGAGGCGGCGCGGGCGATCCGCGAGGACCTGCCCTTGAAGCGGGCGGTGGCGCTCTTGAAGCTCAAGTTCCTCACCGAGTCGCAGGCGCTCCTGCACGGCGATCTGCATACCGGCTCGATCATGGTGACCGAGGCCGACACGCGGGTCATCGACCCCGAGTTCGCCTTCGTGGGACCCATGGGCTTCGACGTCGGCAAGCTCCTGGGCAACCTCCTCATGAGCCGTCTGAGCCAGCCCGGCCACGAGGCCCGCCCGGGCGAGCGGGCCGACTACGGGGAGTGGATCCTGGCCACGGTCGAGGCGGTCTGGAGCGGCTTCGAGCAGCGCTTCCTGGAGCTGTGGGAGACGAGCGCGAAGGGCGGCGCCTTCCCGGCCGGGCACTTCGCCGGCCCCGGGGGCGCGCGGGCGCTGGCCGCGGCGAAGCGGGCCCACATGCGGCGTCTGTTCGTCGACAGCCTGGGCTATGCGGGTACCTCGATGATTCGCCGCACGCTCGGGCTCGCGCACAATGCCGACATGGAGACGATCGCCGATCCCGACCGGCGAGCGAGCTGCGAGCGGCGCACGCTGGCGCTCGCCCGTGAGCTCGTGGTCGAGGCCGAGCTCTTCCCCGACATCGCGGCCGTGACCGACCGGGCGCGGGTGATCGGTCGGATGTGAGCCGCCCGGACGGTTGCTGCGTAGAAGGCTCCGCGCGGACCGCAGCGGCCGCGCCATCCGCCCGGAGGAGCATCGTGAACGCAGCCCCGATCACCCTCGACCCGGCCCTCGACGGCGGGCCCACGCGCCGGCCCCTCGCCCGGCCGAGGCCGTCGCGCGAGGAAGCCGAGGCTGCGGTGCGGACGCTCCTGCGCTGGATCGGCGAGGACCCGCAGCGCGAGGGACTGCACGAGACCCCGCACCGGGTGGTCAAGTCGTTCCAGGAGCACTTCAAGGGCTACCTGGTCGAGCCCTCCGACATCCTCAGGAAGACCTTCGAGGAGGTCGAGGGATACGACGAGATGGTGGTCCTGAAGGACATCAGCTTCGAGAGCCACTGCGAGCACCACATGGCGCCGATCATCGGCCGGGCGCACGTCGCCTACTTGCCGGTGCGGCGGGTGGTCGGGATCTCCAAGCTCGCCAGGCTGGTCGAGGCGTTCGCCAAGCGGCTGCAGATCCAGGAGCGTATGACCGCGCAGATCGCCGATGCGATCGCCGAGGTGCTGCAGCCGCGCGGGGTGGGCGTGGTGGTCGAGGCCACCCACCACTGCATGACAACCCGCGGGATCCATAAGCCGGGCTCGCTCATGGTCACGAGCCGGCTTCTCGGCGAGTTCAAGAGCAACCCCGAGACTCGCCGGGAGTTCCTGGCGATTGTCGGTAAGGCGGGCGGCGAACTTCACCGCTGAGGAAAGCGCGGTCACCGATCCGGCCGACCGAGCGGGTCTCGGCGCCCTCTCACCTCTTGCGGAGTATGATCTCGACGCGGCGGTTGCGCTGCCGACCTGCCGGATCGTCGTTCCCGTCCGGTCGCGTGTTCGGCGCAACCGGACTGGTCTCGCCGAGCCCGCGGGTGGTGAGCCGCGCGGCCGCCACGCCGGCCTTGCGCACGAGCCACTCCTTGACGGCCAGCGCACGACGCTCGGAGAGCTTCTGGTTGTAACTGTCCGAGCCTTTCGAATCCGTGTGGCCCTCGATACGTACCGGGGCTTTCGGGTACGCTTGAAGTATTTGGGCAAGCTTGATCAGGGCCGTCTCCGCCTCCGGCCGCAGATCAGCCTTGTCGAAGTCGAAAACGACGTCGGCTGCGAGGGCGATCTGGATCTCCTCCTCCGTCACCTTGGCTCCGAGCTCGGCGAGTGCTCCCTCGAGCGCGCTCGAGGCGCCGACGATGTCGAGGATCTTGGCCTCGATGTCGAGGATCTTGGCGGATGCACCCGGCGCGACCACCCCGTCCGGCCCTTCCGCTCGCGCCAAGCCGACCGCCGCCCCGAGCAACGCCATCCAGACGAGCAGCGCTGCCGTCACCGCCCTTCGCAAGGCTCGGCCTTCAACGCTGGTCGCTGATCGGCACGTCGTCGAAGGGGGCCGTCAGCGGCGTGTAGTAGCTGATCGAGGTGACTTCGCTCGGGGGTGCCGGATAGCGTGCCCACCAGGTCCAGCTCGCGCCCGGCTTGATCCGCACCCGCACCCCGCCACCGGCGTCGGCCGGCGGGGCGAGCGGAGTCTTCTCGCTATCACGCAGCACGAAATACTTCTTGTTCTTCGCCACAACGTAGAAAGCATCATAATTCCGGTTGTTGACGACGTAGAAGCTCTGCTCGCTCGACGACCCGTTGACCAAACGCATCTGCACAGTGAGCACGCCGTCCTTCCGCCGCGCTTGGGTGATCTCCGCAGTGACTCCCGGAACCTCGGTGTCCAGAGCCGACGGCATTTCGGCCGCCGCGATCCCGGCGGGGCTGGCGAGGAGGACGGTGGTCGCCAGGATCGTCGCGATGAGGAGCCTGCGCATGGCCTTTCGAGCCGTTCCCGAAGTGAGTGCGGTGACGCCCACCTACGTCGCGGCGAGCGCCGCCCGGCCGGTCCCGGGGCCGAGGTTCCGCCTCTCACGGCCGCGCGTCAAGTCGTCGCGGGCCAGGACGAGCCCGCGTCGGTGCAGAGGCGCGGCCGCGGTCGGCGTGGCCGAGCCGCCCCCACCTGCCACTCGGTACGGGATCGGGCTCGGCGCCTGGCGAGGGCGATCCTTCTCGGATTCCCCATCACCGGCTCGGATCCGGTGTGGCCCGGCCCGAGCGAAGCGGCGGCACCCTGCGATGACGCGGGGCGATCCGCCCTTCCGTGCTGTCAGGAGCGGCCCGCGAGCATGCCCAGCGCCGGTCCGACCAGCCGGCGCCGGCTCGCGGCCAGGAACGCCGCCAGCACCGCTGCCTGGGCGAACGCGCCGAGCGTGCCGAGCGCGCTGCCGGTCAAGGGCGCGCCACGCTCCACGAGCCAGCCGCCGAGCATGCCCGAGAGCAGTGCCAGGGGCGCGCTGCAGGCGAGCAGGGCGACCGCCACCTGCGCCCACACACCGGCGGTGGCGCGCCAGGCGCGGTCGAGGCCGAGACCCTGCTCGCCGAGCGCGGCGCCGACCAGCACCAGATGCAGCCGGGCGAACACGGCGGCGGCCGCGACGGTGCCGGCCATCGCGGCGAGCGGCGCCCCGCCGACCGGCGCGAGTAGGGCGAGCGCCGCCAGCGCCGGCAGGAGGGCCACGGCGCCGATCAGGAGCTCGGCCAGGATGTAGCGAGCGACGTGACGATCGAGCGGGGCCATGAGCCGGGGCGGCGGATCGCCCAGGAGCAGGTGGCGCAGCCGATGCACGGTGACCGTGTTGAGCCCGATCCAGCCGATCAGGAGCAGCGGGAACGCCAGGACCTGGAACGGCGCCGGCACTGGCTCGCCGGGTGGCGGCTCGCCGGTGTTGCCGAGCACCGCCAGGAGATCGACCATCAGGCTCGCGAGCATCCAGAGCCCGGCGGCGCGCAGCACCGCGACGTGGTCGGCGAGCGTCTCGCGGTAGGCCGCGGCGACGATCGCGCCGACCGGGTAGCCGCCCGCGGGCGCGCCCGAGGCCAAGACGGTCAGGCCGGCCGGGTGGCGACGAGCGAGGGCCGCGCCGCGATGCGCTCGTGCCAAGCGGCGAGCTGTGGCCGCCCGTCGCGCCAGCGCTCGGAAGCGAAGCGGAAGTCGAGATAGCCCAGCACGCAGGCGATGGTCAGCGTGCCGAGGTCGATCCGCCCCGCGAAGCCCGGGACCTCCTGCTCGAGATGGTCGAGGGCGCGGGTGACCTTGAGCAGCTGCGCCGAAATCCAGTCCGGCCAGCGCAGATGCTCGGGGCGCAGGAAGGTCTCGTAGCGCACGCCCACAGCGGCATCGAGCATGCCGTCGCCGAGTGCCTGCAGGCGGAGCACACGGAAGCGCTCCGACCCCGCCGCTGGCAGGAGGCGCGGGCCGTCGTGCAGCCCGTCCAGGTACTCGCAGATCACCGGCGAATCGTAGAGCGCGGAGCCGTCGTCGAGCTCCAGGCAGGGTATCTTGCCGAGCGGGTTCGCGGCGGCGACCGCGTTGTCCGGGGCGATCGGGGTCTGGTTCACCTCGCGGCGCTCCACGCGGGCCAGGAGGCCGGTCTCGTGCAGGACGACCATCACCTTGCGACCGAACGGCGAGGCCGGGCTCGTGTGCAGCTTCACGCGATGCGCTCCCCTGGCGGCGCCGCGGTTCTAGCAGCGCGGCGCCGCGCTGCGCCAGCTGCGGGGCGGCTTGCCGGTCGGCGGCGCGCGTGCGAAGTGCGGGTGGTGGGCGGACCCGACGCCGCCCACGCCGGGGGGAGCGTCCGGTGGCGAGCGAAGAACAGCGGCTCGTGGCCGAGACGGCGCGCGTCTTCGCCCGCGAGCGCCTGGCGCCGCAGGCGCGGGCATGGGAGCGGGCCGGCGAGCTGCCGCGCGAGATCCTGGCCGAGCTGGGCGCGCTCGGCTTCCTCGGCATGACGGTGCCGCCCGAGTGGGGCGGGGCGGGTGCCGACTACGTCTCCTATGCGCTGGCGCTCATGGCGATCGCCGGGGGCGATGCTGCCGTCTCGACGGTCGTGAGCGTACAGAACGCGCCCGTGAACGCGCTTCTCCTGCGGCACGGCAGCCCCGCGCAGAAGCGACGCTGGCTCGGGCCGCTGGCCCGGGGCGAGATCATCGGCGCCTTCGCGCTCACCGAGCCCCAGGCCGGCTCGGACGCTGCCAACCTCGCCACTCGGGCGGTGCGCCGCGGCTCGGGCTGGGTGCTCGATGGCGCCAAGCAGTTCATCACGAGCGGCCGGATCGCCTCGGTGTGCGTCACCTTCGCGGTCACCGACCCGGCCAAGGGCAAGGCCGGCGTCTCGGCCTTCCTGGTGCCGACCGACCGGCCCGGCTACCGGGTGTTGCGGGTCGAGGAGAAGGTCGGCCAGAAGGCCTCCGACACCTGTGCGCTCGCCTTCGAGGGGCTCGAGCTCGAGGCCGACGCGCTCCTCGGCGGCGAGGGCCAAGGCTACCGGATCGCACTCGGTGCGCTCGAGCAGGGCCGGGTCGGGATCGCCGCGCAGAGCGTCGGCATGGCCGAGGCCGCGCTCGAGCACGCCCTGGCCTACGCCCGCGAGCGGCGCGCCTTCGGGCGGCCTATCCTCGACCACCAAGCGGTCGGCTTCCGGCTGGCCGACGCCGCGACCCGGCTCGAGGCGGCCCGCCAGCTCACGCTCCACGCCGCCCGGCTGCTCGACGAGAGCGCACCGGCGCTGGAGGCCGCCTGCATGGCCAAGCTGTTCGCCTCGGAGACCGCCGAGGCGGTCTGCTCGGTGGCGATCCAGACGCTCGGCGGCTATGGCTACCTCGAGGACTTCCCGGTGGCCCGGATCTGGCGGGACGCGCGGGTCTGCCAGATCTACGAGGGCACCTCGGACGTGCAGAAGATCCTGATCGCCCGCCGGCTCGGGGCGCAGGCGTGAGCGGGCCGCTCGACGGCGTCACGGTGGTCGACCTCTCGACGCTGTTGCCCGGGCCGCTCGCGACCCGGATCCTGGCCGCGGCGGGCGCCCGCGTGGTCAAGGTCGAGCGGCCCGGCGGCGAGGACATGCGCCGCATGCCGCCGCTCAGGGACGGGGTCTCGCTGGTCTACGAGATGCTGAACGCCGGCAAGGAGATCGTCGAGCTCGACCTCAAGGTCGCGGAGGAGCGGGCGCGGTTCGAGGGGCTGCTGGCCGGGGCCGACGTGCTGGTCGAGCAGTTCCGCCCGGGGGTGCTGGCGCGGCTCGGCCTCGACCCCGAGCGACTGCTCGAGCGGCATCCGGGCCTCCTGGTCTGCTCGATTACCGGCTTCGGCCAGGACGGCCCGCTGGCCCGCAGCGCCGGCCACGATCTCTGTTATCTGGCGCTCGCCGGGATCCTCGGGCTCGGCGAGCGCACCGCCGCCGGGCTGCCGGCGCTGCCGCCGGTGCTCGTGGCCGACATCGCCGGCGGCGCCTACCCGGCGGTGATGTCGATCCTCCTGGCGTTGCTCGAGCGACGGCGGAGCGGGCGCGGCCGCCGGCTGGACGTGGCGATGACCCGCAACCTCTTGACCCTGGTGCCCTGGGCGCTCGCCGAGGGCCTCGCCGGGGCCGGCTTCCCCGCGCCCGGCAGCGGGCTCACCGGCGGCGGCTCGCCGCGCTACGCGGTCTATCCCACGGCCGACGGCCGGCTGCTCGCGGTGGCCCCGCTCGAGGAGCGCTTCTGGCAGCAGTTCTGCGAGGCGATCGAACTGCCGCCCGGGCTGCGCGACGACACCCTCGACCCGGAGGCGACGCGGCGGGCGGTGGCGGAGCGGATCGGGACGCGCAGCGCCGCCGCGTGGGAGGCGGCCCTGGCCGATCGCGACTGCTGCTGCACGGTGGTCCGCACCCTCGCCGAGGCGCTGGCCCACCCGCAGCTCCAGGGGCTGGCGCCCGTCGACGGCGGCCGGCCGCACCTGCCGCTGCCGCTCGACCCAGGGCTCCTGGCGGGGCCGGGCTGAGCCGGCTCAGGCCGCGGCCGGCAGGGACCCGCCCGCCGCCGGCGCGACCGCCGCCTCTCCGGAAGCCTCGGCGGCCGCCCGAGGGCGTCGGCCCGATCCGGTCGCCTGCGCGCAGCCGCAGCCGAGCAGCGCCGCCCAGGTGATCGCCACGGCCGGAATCTGCAGGCTGAAGTCGACCAGCGCGTGCAGGCCCACGGTGACCGTGGCGGCCGTCGCCACGAGCGGGAACACCCCGTCGCGGCGGCGCCCGAGCACGCCGCGCGCGCACAGGCCGAGGAGCAGGAGCGGGCCCAGATAGAGGAGTGCCGTGGCCGGTAGGCCGAGCTCGACGGCGTGCTCGAGCGGGGTGTTGTGCAGGCGATCGAAGACCGCGCCGAAGCGGGCGTCACGGTAGAGATGAAAGGCCGCCTCGAAGCCGCCGTAGCCATGGCCGGTCCAGGGCCGGTCGGCGATCATGTCGATGGCCAGGGCGTAGGCGGCGGCGCGGGTACCGGCCGAGAGGTCGGCCTCGGCGCCGATCTCGTCGAGCCGCTCCAGGGTGGCGCCCCCGCTCCAGGCGAGCAGCGCCCAGGCGAGCCCCGCGGCGAGGCCGAGCGCCAGGAGGAGTGGGCGCGGCCCCGGCCGGGCGGCCAGGAGAACGAGGAACAGGAGGGTGGCGACGCCGGCGAGGCCCGAGAGCATGCCGCCGCGCGAGTGGGTCAAAAGCATCGCCGTGGCGAGCAGCGGCAGCGCCACCAGAAGCGGGCTCCGGCGGCCGAGGAGCTTGCCCAGGAGCTGGGCGGCGTGGCGGCGCAGGTCGACCGCGCCGCGCGCCTCGAGCACGGTTTCGACCAGGAGACCGAGCGCCGCCAGGAGGCCGAGGTTGGCGTAAGTGGCGTAGTGGTTGCGGTTGACGAAGGTCGAGGTGAGATCGCCTCGGTACCAGGTCTTGGCCTCGGTCCAGACGTGCTCGAAGCCGCCGAAGTGGAGCACGAGACCCAGGGCGGCGTAGAGAGCGCCGATCGCCACGAGGCCCCCGAGTAGGCGGCGGGCGCGCTCGGGCACCTGACAGAGCGCGAAGCCGAGCCAGAAAGCGCCCAGGTAGGAGACCAAGCGCATGGCGGCATCGCGCGCTCCCCAAGGATCGATCGCCAGAACCGGCTCGACCTGGAGCCCGGCCTCGCGCGCGCTCGCCCACACCGGGTGTGCGACGAGCAGCGGATGCAGGCCGACGAAGTCGGCGCGAAGCTGCAGGACGATCCAGAGCAGCACGAGCGTGCTCGTCGCAAGGGCCAGGGCCACTGGCCAGGGCAGCCGCAATCGCTCGGGCGTGGCCAGTGCGGCGGCTGCCCACAGCAGCACCAGGAGGCCGATGGCGAGCGCCAGCAGCGCCCAGGACCAGGGCCGGTTCGAGGCGAGCGGCGCCGGCGCCAGGGCGAGCAGGGCCAGGAAGCCCGCGAACAGGATCGACTGTGGCCAGCGCGCGCGGAGCGGATCGGGCATGCTGCACCCGGGAGGACGGGGTCCCTGCACAACTCCAAGTAGTATGGGCCGGAGGCTCCTGACAAGTCTCCGGGCCTGCCCGGGCGCGACCGCCCGACCTCTGGCGGCGCCGCCCCGGGCGGGCTAGATCTTGTTCATGAGCCTACTCGCGACCCTGCTCCTCCTGTTCATGGCGGCGACCGCCCTCGTCCTGATCGTGGGCGTGGTCGGCTTCGTGGCCGGTGGCCGCTTCAACGAGCGCTGGGGCAACAAGCTCATGCAGGCCCGGGTCGGCCTGCAACTGGTGGCGGTGCTGCTCCTCGGTCTGCTCCTGGTCGCCCAGGGCTGAGCCCCGCCCGGACCGCGCGGAGCCTCGCATGGTGCTGCTGACCCGCATCTACACCCGCGGCGGCGACGAGGGCCGCACCTCGCTCGGCGACGGCGCCCGGGTCGCCAAGCACAGCCCCAGGGTCGAGGCCTACGGCACGGTCGACGAGGCCAACTCCGCGATCGGCCTCGCCCGACTGCACACGTCGGACGAGGCGGACGCGATGCTGGCGCGCGTCCAGAACGACCTGTTCGACCTTGGCGCCGACCTCTGCCGGCCGGGTGCCGAAACCGAGGACGGCCGACTCCGGGTGATCGACGGCCAGGTCGAGCGGCTCGAGCGCGAGATCGACGCCATGAACGCCGAGCTCGCGCCCCTGCGTTCCTTCGTCCTGCCGGGCGGCACCCCGGCCGCGGCCTTCCTGCACCAGGCGCGGACCGTGACCCGGCGGGCCGAGCGGCTGGTGGCGGCCCTGGCCGAGAGCGAGCCGCTCAACCCGGCCGTGCTGCGCTACCTGAACCGGCTGTCGGACCATCTGTTCGTCTTAGCCCGGTACCTCAACGACAAGGGTGCCCGCGACGTGCTCTGGGTCCCGGGCGCGAACCGGTGAACGACGAGCCGGACGCGTGCGCGGCCTAGGCCGGCTCGTCCTGGCGGTCCCGGCGCTCGGGCTCGGCCTCTGGGGCGCCGCGGCCCTGATCTTTGCCGGCCCCGAGCCGGCATTGCTGCGCCAGGGCCTCGCCGGCCTCGTCGCGCTGGTCGGCCTTCTGGGAACCGCCGATCTGCTGCGCGGCCGCACGGGCCGGGGACTGCTTCTGGCCGGGGCGCTCGCCCTGGCACTCGTGCTCTGGTGGTCGCGGATCCTGCCGAGCAACGAGCGGGTGTGGGCACCGGAAGTGGCGCGCCTCGCCACGGTGCGGATCGAGGGTGATGCCGTCCTGGTGCGGAACCTGCGCAACTTCCGTTGGCTCGACCACGAGCGCTTCGAGGAGCGCTGGGAGGAGCGCCGCCTCGCCCTGAGCGCGCTCGACAGCCTGGATCTCGTGGCGGTCTATTGGATGGGAGAAGCCATCGCGCACGTGATCTTGAGCTTCGGGTTCGGGCCGGAGCGGATCGCAGTGTCGATCGAGATCCGCAAGGAGGCGGAGGAGGCCTACGACGCGCTCGCCGGCTTCTTTCGCCGGTACGAGCTCGTCTACGTGGTCGGCGACGAGCGCGACCTGTTGGGCGGCCGCGCGCTGCGCAGGGATCCGGTCGAGGACATCTACCTCTACCGGGTCCGGATCGGACGCGAGCGGCTGCTGCGGCTCTTTCTCGACTACGTGGTGGCGATCAACGATCTGGCCGAGCAGCCGCGCTGGTACAACACCGCCACCACCAACTGCACGACCACCATCTTGACCCATACACGGGCTTACGGCCAAGCCCTGCCCCTGACCTGGAAGGTGCTCCTTTCGGGCTACTTCCCGGACTATGTGCGGGAGCGCGGCGCGCTGGCGGCCGACCTGCCGATGGCCGAACTCAAGGCCCGGAGCCGGATCAACGCGCAGGCGCTCGAGGCGCTCGAGGCCCCCGACTTCTCGGCGCGGATCCGCGACGGGCTGCCCGGGCCCACGGCCAGCGGGACGGCTCGCCGCACCCCAGAATGGTAAGTGTTGGCGATCGTTGACAAGGCGGGAACCCAGCCCTAGCCTTTGTTGTGCGCTGCAATAAATAGCGGTGATCGGGCTGGCTCGCGCGCACGGACCGCGGGCACGGGTGGGGATGCGGCGATGCGGGTGCTCGTGCCCGTGAAGCGGGTCGTCGACTACAACGTCAAGATCCGGGTCAAGCCTGACCAGAGCGGCGTCGACCACGGCAACGCCAAGATGTCGATGAATCCGTTCGACGAGATCGCCAACGAGGAGGCGATCCGTCTCAAGGAGAAGGGCGTCGCCAGCGAGATCGTGGCGGTGTCCTTGGGCGAGAGCCGCTGCCAGGAGACGCTCCGGACCGCGCTGGCGATGGGCGCGGACCGCGCGATCCTGGTCGAGACCGCGGTCGAGCTGCAGCCCCTGGCGGTCGCCAAGCTGCTCAAGGCCGTCGTCGCGCGCGAGCAGCCCGGGCTCGTATTGATGGGCAAGCAGGCGATCGACGACGACAGCAACCAGACCGCGCAGATGCTGGCCGGGCTCTTGGGCTGGCCGCAGGCGACCTTCGCCTCGCGGATCGAGATCGCCGACGGCACGGCCACGGTCGCGCGCGAGGTCGACGAGGGCATCGAGCGGATCGCGGTCCGGCTGCCGGCGGTGGTGAGCGTCGACCTGAGGCTGAACGAGCCGCGCTACGCCTCGCTGCCCAACATCATGAAGGCCAAGAAGAAGCCGTTGGACCTGCTGACCCCGGATGCGCTCGGCGTCGATCCGGCACCCAGGCTCCGCTACCTCAGGGTCGAAGAGCCGCCCAAGCGCAAGGCCGGGGTCAAGCTCGCCTCGGTGCAGGAGCTCGTGGCGCGCTTGAAGGGCGAGGCGGGGGTGATCTGAGATGGCGGTCCTGGTTCTCGCCCAGCACGACAACCAGTCGCTGGACAAGGCGACGCTGCACACGGTGGCCGCGGCCGGACGGCTGCCCGGCCCGGTGCACGTCCTCGTGGCCGGGTCGGGCTGCGGCGCGGCCGCCCAAGCAGCGGCCGCAGTCGCGGGTGTGACCCGAGTGCTGCGGGTCGAGCACCCGGCCTATGGCAACCCGCTCGCCGAGGACCTGGCGGCGCTCCTCGTGGCGGTGGCCGAAGGCTACGATCATCTCCTGGCGCCGGCCACCACCTTCGGAAAGAACGTCCTGCCGCGCGCCGCGGCGCTGCTCGACGTGGCGATGGTCTCGGACGTGGTCGAGATCCTCGGGCCCGCCACCTTCAAGCGCTACATCTACGCCGGCAACGCACTAGCCACGGTCGAGAGCCTGGACGCACGGCGGTTGCTCACGATCCGCACCACGACCTTCCCGGCTGCGGGTGAAGGCGGGGCCGCCGAGATCGCCATGGTGGCGGCCGTGGAGCCGGCCGGGCTCGCGAGCTTCCTCGGCCGCGAGGTCGCCGAGCGCGAGCGGCCCGAGCTTACGAGCGCGCGGGTGGTCGTGTCGGGCGGTCGCGGCATGGGCTCGGGTGAGAACTTCAGGATCCTGGACGAACTCGCCGACCTCCTGGGCGCCGCGGTCGGCGCGTCGCGAGCGGCGGTGGACGCGGGCTTCGTGCCGAACGAATACCAGGTCGGCCAGACCGGTAAGATCGTGGCCCCCGAGCTCTACTTGGCGGTCGGCATCTCGGGGGCGATCCAGCATCTGGCCGGGATGAAGGACAGCAAGGTGATCGTCGCCATCAACAAGGACGAGGAGGCGCCCATCTTCCAGGTGGCCGACTACGGGCTCGTGGGCGATCTCTTCAAGATCGTGCCCGAGCTCACCGCCGAGCTGCGCCGGGCGCGCGGCTGAGCGACGCGGAGAACCCCATGGCGCCGGCGACCTACCAGCAGAAGGGTTACCCGCCGATCCCCGAGATCGCCTGCGTCGGCGTGATCGGCGCCGGCCAGATGGGCGGCGGCATCGCCCAGGTGGCGGCGGTGGCGGGCCTCGAGGTGCGGCTCCTGGACGCCGTGCCCGAAGCGGTCGAGCGGGCGATCGCCCAGATCGATGCGCGGCTCGCCCGCCAGGTCGCCAAGGGCGCCATGAGCGCGGCACAGAAGGCGCAGGCGATCGGGCGGATCGGCGCCGCTTCCGGCTACGAGGCGTTCGGCGCGTGCCAGCTCGTGATCGAGGCCGCGGTCGAGAGCGAGGAGGTGAAGCGGCGGATCTTCAAGGATCTGGTGCCGCACCTGCATCCGGCGGCCCTGGTCGCGACCAACACCTCCTCGATCTCCGTGACCCGGCTGGCGGCGGTGACCGACCGTCCCGAGCGGTTCATCGGCATGCACTTCATGAACCCCGTGCCGGTCATGAAGCTGGTCGAGCTGATCCGCGGCATCGCGACCGAGGAGGACACCTACCAAGCGGCCAAGAAGCTGGTCGAGCGGCTCGGCAAGACCTCGGTCACCGCCGAGGACTTCCCGGCCTTCATCGTCAACCGGATCCTCCTGCCGATGATCAACGAGGCGGCCTACACCCTCTACGAGGGGGTCGGCACGGTCGAGAGCATCGACACCGCGATGCGGCTCGGCGCCAACCACCCGATGGGACCTTTGGAGCTCGCCGACTTCATCGGCCTCGACACCTGCCTCGCCATCATGCAGGTGCTCCACGACGGGCTCGCCGATACGAAGTACCGGCCCTGCCCGCTGCTCGTGAAGTACGTGGAGGCTGGCTGGCTCGGCCGCAAGGTCAAGCGCGGGTTCTACGACTATCGAGGCGAAGTCCCGGTCCCGACCCGCTGAGCCGCGCCCGGGCGCCCGGCCGGCGTTCCTGCCCTCCCCGTCCCGCGCCGGTGACGGCGGTCACTGCGCGCACCGTCCACCTCGGCTTTCCTTCCCGGGAGAGGTCGATGGGGGATAGGGTGATCCCCTCGGGGCGGGAGTGATCGGCTTGGACGGAAGCTGGATCTGGCTCGTTGGCGGGGCCGCGCTCGTAGTCGCGATCTACCTCTGGTATGCGACGATCGTGGCGCGTTCGAACAAGGTCAAGGAGGCGTTCGCCTCGATCGACGTGCATCTGCGCCAGCGCCACGATCTCGTACCGAACCTGGTCGGGCTGGCACAGCGATTCATGGACCACGAGCGTACGCTCCTCGAGCGGGTGACCGAGCTGCGCGCCCGGGTCGAGCGGGCGGGGACGCAGCCGAGCGCCGAGCGCTTCGCGGCCGAAGCCGCGCTCGCGGCCGGCATGGGCCGGATCCTCGCCGTGGCCGAGGGCTATCCCGATCTTCGCTCCGAGGCGACCCTGCGCGAGGCGCAGCGGGTGTGGGCGGACACCGAGGCGCAGATCGCCGCGGCGCGCCGGTTCTACAACGCCGCGGTGGGCGCGCTCAGGAACGCGGTCGGGATCTTCCCCGGCCGACTTCTCGGCCTGCTCGCCGGGGTGACCGGCCTGCCGCCCTTCTTCGAGGCGCCGCCGGAGGCGCGCGAGGCGCCATCGGTCGAGGCGATGATGGGGCCGCGGCGCGGATGAGCGCGGCCGCCGACCTGCTCGCCGCACTCGAGCGATCGCGCCGACTGCGCCTCGCCGGCATGGCCGTCGGGCTCGGCACGCTTGCCCTCGGTTGGCCGCTCGCGCTGGCGCTCGACGACGGCCGGGGAACCCACGACGAGCTCGCCGGTGCCCTCGTCTGGGCCGGCCTGATCGGCGCGGTCGCGGTCGTCTGGCTGCCCTTGGGCTGGCGCCGCCGACTGCGCGCCGAGCTCATCGACGCGCTGATCGCCGGCCGACCCGACCTCTGCCACATCGACCGCGAACGCGAGCCGCGCGAACTGGCGGCGCTGCTCGCAAGCCCCGTCCTGTCCCTCGCCGCCTTCCAGGGCAGTGGGCTCGTCGAGAGGTTCGAGGCCGCGGCCCCCGAGCACGCGCTCGAAGGCACCGCCGGCGGGCTGCCGATGGCCTTCGTCCAGCTCCGGCTGCTCGACGCTCAGGGTTTCGCCGTGTTCCGCGGCGTGCTCGCCGCCCTCCGCCTGCCCGAGCCATGCCCCGGCCTGACCGTCGTCGCCCGCGACCGCGGTCTCTTGGGCAACCTGGTCGCGAGCGCCGGCGCCGGGATCGGGCGGGTCGCGGTCGAGGACCCGGCCTTCGAGCGGCGATTCGAGGCCTACGGCACCGACCAGGTGCTGGCCCGCACGATCCTCACCCCGGTCATGCTCGAGCGGCTGGTCGAGCTCGATCGGATCGCGAAGGTGCGCGGCTTCCGTTGCGCCTTCCGCGGGCCCTGGCTGCTGCTCGCCTTTCCTGGCCTGAGCTGGGAGTGTGCCACTTGGCGGATCCTGCGGCCCCTCGCGGGCTGGCTCGACCGCTACCGCGCCTGGCTCGCGGAACTCTTGGCGGCCCCGGCACGGATCGTCGAGACGCTCGCGCTCGATCGCCTGCGCACGGTGCGCGTGACCCCGACGCCGCTGCCGGTTGCCGACTACCGGATTCTGGCCGATGGCGCCCACCCGTTCAGCGGGCCGCTGTCCCGGCTCGTGGCGGGGCTCGGCATGCCGGCCATCTGGGCGGCCTCGGGCTCGCTGTTTGGCGGGCTCGCCGCGTTCTTCGCATGGCACCTCTACGCCCATGGCGGGGTCGAGGCGGTTCGGCCGTTCGCCCTCTTGCTGGGCCTCGGGCTCGCCTACGGCATGGCCGCGATCGCGGGCGCGGCGCTCATGCTCTGGCGGCTCGCACGGACCTGGCGGGCGCCGTTGCGCAGCGTTCGGCCGGGCTGAGCGGAGCCGCTTGCCGGCGGCCGCGGGCGGTGCGATGAGCGCGGCCCATGGCGAGCCCGGACCAGGCGCTGCGGTTCGAGCGGCCGCACCTCCTCGGCATCGAGGGGCTCGAGGCGGCCGAGATCGAGTGGCTGCTCGACCTGGCCGACGGATTCGTCGAGCTCAACCGGCAGACCGAGAAGAAGCTGCAGCTGCTGCGCGGCCGCACCCAGGTCAATCTGTTCTTCGAGCCCAGCACACGCACCCAGACGAGCTTCGAGCTCGCCGGCAAGCGGCTCGGCGCCGACGTGGTCAACATGGCGGTGGCGCGCTCCTCGGTGGTCAAGGGCGAGACCCTGATCGACACGGCGATGACCCTGAACGCCATGCACCCCGACCTCTTGGTGGTCCGCCACCACGAGAGCGGAGCGGTGGCGCTCCTCGCCCGCCACGTCCACTGTGCCGTGATCAACGCCGGCGACGGCGCCCACGAGCACCCGACCCAGGCGCTCCTCGACGCCTTGACCATCCGCCGGCGCAAAGGCCGCATCGCCGGGCTCACGGTCGCCATCTGCGGCGATATCCTGCACTCGCGGGTGGCGCGCTCGAACATCCTCCTCCTGCGCACGATGGGGGCCCGGGTACGGCTGGTGGCACCGCCCACGCTCCTGCCCGCGGCGGTGGAGAGCCTCGGTGTCGAGGCCGCCACCGACATGCGGCGCGGTCTCGAAGGGGCCGACATCGTAATGATGCTCAGGCTCCAGAGCGAGCGCATGCAGGGCTCGCTGATCCCCTCGGTGCGCGAGTACTTCCACCTGTTCGGGCTGACCCAGGAAAAGCTCAGGGCCGCTCGGCCGGACGCCCTGATCCTGCACCCCGGGCCGATGAACCGCGGGGTCGAGATCGACGGGGTCGTGGCCGACGACATCAACAGAAGCGCGATCCTCGACCAGGTCGAGATGGGCGTGGCGGTCCGCATGGCGGTGCTCGACGCCCTGACCCGAAGGCTGCGCGCGAACGCCTGAGGATACCCGCTCACACTACCGTCACGGGTATGCAACTGCGAAAGGAATCATTGTCGGTTGCGCGGACGAGCCCTCGCGGGTAGACAGAATCGTGGGATCGATCCGATCCCGGGCTTCGAGGGGAGGAGCCGATGACCGACACGAAGCGCGCTGGCGAGGCCGGCGCATGGACCAATGCCGCCGCACCGCTCCTGGAGGGCTGGCTGCGGATGGGGCGCGTCTGGGTCGAGGCGTCCGGACGCTGCAGCGCCCGCATGATCGCGTTCCTGGGCGAGCGTCTCGAGGCGGACCTCGAGCACGGCCGGCGGCTGGCCGAGTGCCGCGACCTGGCGGCCGTTGGCCAAGTCCAGGGCCAGTGGCTCAAGGCGGCCGTCGAGGACTATCGCCGCGAGCTGCAGGCGCTGAGCGAGGAGATGTGGGCCGGCCTCAAGGCGGTCCGCGAGGAGGCGGCCGAGGCGATGCCGATGGCCGCGGGAGTGAGCGGCACGAGCGAGGATCCGGCGGCGCGGCCACGCGAGCGGCGGGCCGCCTGACGTTCCGGAGGGGCGCCGGCGGCCGCCGGCGCTTGCGGTGCGGGTCGGGGCCGCGCATAAGCCCGGGCCATGAGCCGGCCCGTCCTCGTCGCGAACGCGCGCCTGCTCGATCCGGCGAGCCGGCTCGACCGACGCGGCGGCCTCCTGGTGGTGGGCGGGCGGATCGCCGAGTTCGGGCCGCAGGTCACGGGCGCGCTCGCCCCGCCGGGTACCGAGCTGGTCGATGCGCGCGGCCGCTGCCTGATCCCAGGCTTGGTCGACCTCCGGGTCGGCTTCGGCGAGCCCGGCGCCGAGCACAAGGAGCGCTTCGAGAGCGGCGGTGCGGCGGCGGTGGCGGGCGGAGTGACCTCGCTCGCCCTGCTGCCGGACACCGCACCGCCGATCGACGATCCGGCGATGGTCGAGTTCGTCGCGCGGCGGGCCCGCCAGGCGAAGCTCGCCAAGGTCTATCCGATGGCCGCCGTCACGCGCGGTTTCGAGGGCCGCGAGCTGGCCGAGCTCGGGCTCCTCAAGGCCGCTGGTGCCGTGGCCTTCACCGACGGCTTCCGGGCAGTGGCCGACGCCCGCGTGATGCGCCGGGCGCTGGCCTATGCGAGCATGCTCGACGCGCTCCTGGTGCAGCATCCAGAGGAGCCGGCGCTGGCTCTGGGCGGGGTCATGAACGAGGGCCCGGTCGCCACCCGCCTCGGCCTCGCCGGAATCCCGGCGGCCGCCGAGGTGATCCAGGTCGAGCGCGACCTGCGGCTGGTCGAGCTGACCGGAGCCCGGCTTCACCTCGCGCACGTCTCGACCGCGGCGGCGGTGGCGGCGATCCGCGCCGCCAAGGCGCGCGGGCTGGCCGTCACCTGCGATGCCACCCCGCATCATCTCCTCCTCACCGAGGCCGAGGTCGAGGGCTATCGGACCTTCGCCAAGGTCTCGCCGCCGCTGCGTGGCGAAGCCGACCGGCAGGCGCTCATCGAGGGATTGGCCGACGGCACGATCGATGCGATCGCCTCCGACCACCGGCCGCAGGATCAAGACAGCAAGCGGCTGCCGTTCGCGCAGGCGGCGTTCGGCGCGATCGGCCTGCAGACGCTGCTGCCGGTCGCCCTCGAGCTCGTGCAGGAGGGCCGCATGGGCCTGCTCGAGATGCTGCACGCGCTCACCGCGGCGCCAGCCTCGATCCTCGGGCTCGAGGCTGGACGACTCGCGCGCGGCGCCCCGGCCGATCTGGTCCTGCTCGACCTCGAGGCGGAGTGGACGGTGACCGAGCGGGGTCTCCTCTCCCTCGCCAAGAATACCGCCTTCGAGGGCCGGAAGGTCCGCGGCCGGGTGCTGCGCACCTGGGTCGACGGGCGGAGCGTCTACGAGGCGCCGGGCTGAGCGTCGATCGGCGCGGGAGGGCGCATGGACCGGGGACTGGTCGAGCGGGCTATCGGGCTCGCCCTCGTGGCGCTGCTGATCGCCCTCGTCCTTGCGATCGTGCGGCCGTTCGCCGGGCCGTTGATCTGGGCCATCACGCTCGCCGTGGCGCTCTGGCCGCCCTTCGCGCGCCTGCGCGCCGGTCTGGGCGGGCGGACCGGCCTCGCCGCCGCGCTGGTGACCGCAGCGCTCCTCGTGCTCCTGGTCCTTCCGCTCGGTCGCCTCGCCTTCAACCTCGGCAGCCAGGCAGACGACGTCGTCCGACTGGCGGCCGATCTGTCGCATTCGCCACTGCCGCAGCCGCCCGACTGGCTGGTGCGGCTGCCGCTGGTGGGTGGCCGCGTCCAGGAACTCTGGGCGTCGCTGGCGAGCGATCGCGCCGGGACCCTCGAGGCGGCCCTGCCCTATGTGCGCGGCGCTCTCGGCTGGCTTCTCCAGCTCGGCGCCGGGCTCGGCGTGGTCGTGCTCGAGGTGCTGTTCGCGGTGCTCCTGACCGGTCTCATGCTCGCCAACGGTGAGGTCTGCGCGCTCTATCTGCGGCGCTTCGTGGCGCGCATCGCGGGCGAGCGCGCCGTCGCGGTGATCGACGTCGCCGGCGGCACCATCCGCAGCGTCGCCTTGGGCGTGGTCGGCACCGCCCTGATCCAGGCGCTTCTCGCCTTTCTCGGATACGCGATCGCCGAGGTGCCGGGCGGCGGCATCCTCTCGATCCTGGTGTTCGCCTTCAGCCTCCTGCAGCTGCCCGTGCTGCTCGCCGTGCTGCCGGCACCGATCTGGCTCCGGTACCAGGACCAGACCGGCTGGGCCGTCTTCCTACTGGTCTGGGGCGTGGCCGTCGGCCTGATCGACAACGTCCTTCGCCCCTACCTGATCAGCCAGGGCTCCACGCTGCCGATCCTCCTGATCGTCCTGGGCGTGGTCGGTGGTCTCCTGGCGTTCGGGCCGATCGGGCTGTTCTTCGGCGCCGTCGTGGTGGCGGTCGCACACCGCCTGATGCTCGACTGGCTCGACCAGCCGCCGGTCCCGGCGCCCCCGCCGGCGGCCCGGCTGCCCGAGCAGCGCTGAGCTGCTAGGCTCGACCGCAGGCGGGTCGGGGAGGGCTGCGATGATCGAGCCGGCGGGCGGCGGGGTCTACTGGCTACCGATCCTGGCAGCGCTGCTCGTCGGCTACCTGGCGGGTTCGATCCCGTTCGGCCTGCTCCTGACCCGCCTTGGCGGTGCGGGCGACATCCGCACGCTCGGCTCCGGCAACATCGGGGCCACCAACGTGCTGCGGACCGGGCGGCGTGGGCTCGCCGCGGCCACCCTCGCCCTCGATCTGCTCAAGGGGGCGCTGCCGGTCTGGGCGGCCTCCCGGCTCGGCGGGCCGGACCTCGCGGTGGCGGCCGGCGCCGGGGCGGTGCTCGGCCACTGCTTCCCGGCTTGGCTCGGCTTCAAGGGCGGCAAGGGGGTCGCGACCGCGGGCGGTGTGATCCTGGCACTGACGCCCATGGTGGTGGCACCGGCGCTCGCCGTGCTGGCAGCGGCCTTCTGGCTCACCCGCTACGTCTCGCTGGGCTCGATCCTGGCGGCGATCGCAGCCCCGCTCCTGGCTTGGCTCATGGGCCACGTCCAGGCGGCGGAGCTCTACCTGCTCCTGGCAGCGGTGGTGATCTTCCAGCATCGCTCGAACATCGCCCGTCTGATCTCCGGAACCGAGAGCCGGACCTCGCTCGGCCGCAAGCAGGGCTAGCCGGGCGCGCGCGCCACCAGATGGTGCAGGTGCCAGAGCTTGGCCGGGCCGCGCGGCGTGAGGGCGCGGCTCTCCTCCTGCTGCCGCCACTCGACGGTGAGGTCGTCGAGCAGCGCGTCGACCGCCTCGGGCGTGTGCACCGTCACCCCCGGCCGGCCGGCCCATTCATCAGCGGGCCCGAGCAGCTGAAGGGCGAGCCGCCCGGCCGGACGGAGCGCTGCCCGGACCGCCCTCCAGGTCGCCGCGAACCGCTCCGGCGGGACCAGGAACAGGGAGAAGCTCGCGACCAGGAGGTCGACCGCCGGCAGGGGCCCCTCCTCGATAGCGCGCGCCCAGAGGAGGAGCCGGGCGCGCTCGGCCGGGCCGGCCCGGCCGGCGAGCGTCAGGAGCGCCTCGACCCGCCGGTCGAGGGCGACGACCCGCCAGCCGCGGGCGAGCAGCGGCAGGGCGTCGCGGCCGACGCCGCAGCCGACGTCGAGGGCTACTCCAGACCCCCGCCCCTCGGCCGCGAAGCCCTCGAGGGCGCGCAGCACGGTCGCGCGCGGCGGCCCGGCGCCGGCCAACCGGTCGTAGACCGCGAAGCCGCCTCGGCCACCGTCTTCCGCGATCACGCCGGACACTATACAATCCACGGTTGATGAGATCGGTAAACCGCTCTGCGAGCATGCCGCGTCCTGCCGGCTCCGAGAAGCTCGCTTGGCTGCGGCTCGCCCGCTCGCCCGGCATCGGGCCCAGGAGCCACGCCCGGCTGATCGAGCGGTTCGGCTCGGCCGGTGCCGCGCTCGAGGCCCTGCCCGGGCTGCTCGCGACGGGACGCTGGCCGGGCGTGGCGCTCGCTCCGGAGGAGGAGGCACTGGCCGAGCTCGCGGCCATCGAGACGGCCGGCGTGCGGCTCCTGTTGAGCTCGGACCCGGACTATCCGGCGCGCCTCCTGGAGATCGCCGATGCGCCGCCGGTGCTCCTCGCGCGCGGCCGCGTCGAGCTCCTGGCCGGCCCCTCGGTCGCCGTCGTCGGCGCGCGCAACGCCAGCACCCACGGCCGGCTCATGGCCGCCCAGCTCGGCCGTCAGCTCGCGGCGGCCGGGCTCGCCGTGGTCTCGGGCCTCGCCCGTGGCATCGACACGGCGGCGCACGAGGGCGCGCTCGAAGGGGCCGGCTCGACCGTGGCGGTGCTCGCCTCCGGCGTCGACCTGGCCTATCCCGAGGAGAACGAGGGGCTGCTCGAGCGCATCGCCGTCGCCGGCTGCGCCTTGAGCGAGCGGCCGCTCGGGGCGGCGCCGCAGGCCCGTCACTTCCCGCGCCGCAACCGGATCATCGCCGGGTTGGCACTCGGGATCGTGGTGGTCGAGGCGGCGCCGCAGTCGGGCTCGCTGATCACGGCCCGCCTCGCGCTCGAGCAGGGACGAGAGGTCATGGCGGTGCCGGGGAGCCCCCTGGACCCCCGCCATCGCGGCACCAACCAGCTCCTTCGCGACGGCGCCACGCTGGTCGAGAACGCGACCGACGTGCTCAGGGCGCTGGGCCCGATGGCCGCGGCGCCGGCCCGGCCGCAGCGACCAGAGCCCGGCCCGGCGCGGGTGACGCCGGCTGAACGCGATCCGGCCACGGCGCCGGGGCGCGGCGAGCCCCCGACGGCGCGGGCGCGGTTCGCCCCGGCACAGCGGAGGCCCGGTGACCCCGCCGAGTGGCTCCTCGAGAGCCTCGGGGTCGAGCCGGTAGCGATTGACGATCTCGCCCGCCAATGCCAGATCAGCCCCGCCGTGATCCAGGAGGCCGTCCTCGAGCTCGAGCTCGCGGGCCGCGTCGAGCGTCATCCCGGCAATCGCGTCGCGCGCAGAGCCGGCTGACCGTCCGGCACACGCGCCAGCCAACCCGAGCCGCCGGTCCCATGGACGTCGTCGTCGTCGAGTCGCCGACCAAGGCCAAGTCGATCGCCAAATATCTGGGCGAGGGTTACACGGTCGTGCCGTCCTACGGCCACGTCCGCGACCTGCCCGAGCGCGACGGGTCCGTCCTGCCCGACGACGATTTCCGGATCGTCTACGAACCTCTGGCCGAGAAGCGGAAGCGGGTCGAGGAGATCGTGCGGGCGGTCAAGGGGGCGCGCCGGCTTTGGCTCGCCACCGACCCGGACCGCGAAGGCGAGGCGATCTCCTGGCATCTCCTGAGCCTCCTGTCCGAGCGCGGTGCCACCCGCGGCCTCGACGTCAAACGTGTCGAGTTCCACGAGATCACCAAGCCCGCCGTGATCGAGGCCATGCGCCGGCCGCGCGACCTCGACACGCACCTGATCGACGCCTACCAGGCCCGCCGCGCGCTCGATTATCTCGTGGGCTTCACCCTCTCGCCGGTACTCTGGCGCAAGCTGCAGGGCGCCCGCTCCGCCGGCCGAGTGCAATCGGTGGCACTCCGCCTCGTGTGCGAGCGCGAGGCCGAGATCGAGGCGTTCCGGGCACAGGAGTACTGGACCGTCGAGGCGCTGCTTCGCACGTCCGCGGGGGCCGGCTTCACCGCTCGCCTGGTGAGCCTCGGCGGCAAGCGGCTCGGGAAGTTCGATCTGGCCGATCAGAAGACGGCCACGGCCGCGGTCGAGGCGGTCCGCGCGCGTGGCCTCTCGGTGACCGAGGTCGAGCGCAAGCAGGTGAGCCGCAATCCGGCGCCGCCCTTCTCCACCTCGACGCTGCAGCAGGAGGCGGCGCGCAAGCTCGGCTTCTCGGCCGACCGGACGATGAAGGTGGCGCAGCGCCTGTTCGAGGGCGTCGACCTGCAGGGCGAGACCGTCGGGCTGATCACCTACATGCGGACCGACAGCGTGACGCTGTCCTCCGAGGCGCTCTCGGCCAGCCGCCGATTGATCGACCAGCGCTTCGGCGAACGCTACCTGCCGCCGCAGCCGCGCCAGTATCGGACCCGAGCCAAGAACGCCCAGGAGGCGCACGAGGCGATCCGCCCGACCGACCCGTTCCGCACCCCGGAGCAGGTCGGCCGGTTCCTCGACGACGACCAGCGGCGGCTCTACGAGCTGATCTGGCGGCGGATGATCGCCTGCCAGATGGCGGCCGCGCTCCTTGATCGGGTGGTGGCCGAGATCGGCAGCGCGGACGGCGGGGTGGGGCTCCGGGCGACCGGCCAGACGGTGGCCTTCGACGGGTTCCTCAAGGTCTACCAGGAAGGCCGCGACGACCGGCCGGCCGAGGAGGAGGACGAGGACGAGGGCCGGATCCTGCCGCCGTTGGCCCGGGGCGACGCGCTGACCCAGGAGCGTGTGACCCCGACGCAGCATTTCACCGAGCCGCCGCCGCGCTACACCGAGGCCTCGCTCGTCAAGAAGCTCGAGGAACTCGGGATCGGGCGGCCCTCGACCTATGCCAGCATCCTCACGGTCCTCAAGGATCGCGAGTATGTCCGGCTCGAGCAGAAGCGCTTCCTGCCCACCGACCGCGGCCGGCTGGTCAACGGCTTCCTCGTGAGCTTCTTCGACCGCTGGGTGCAGCCGGGCTTCACCGCGGAGCTCGAGGACCGGCTCGACGCGGTCGCCGCCGGGGGGATCGACTGGCGGGCGGTGCTCAAGGACTTCTGGGAGCCCTTCGCGAGCGCAGTCGACGAGGTCAAGCAGCGGCGGGTGGCCGAGGTCATCGAGGCGTTGAACCACGCCCTCGCGCCCAAGCTCTTCCCGCCGCGCGCCGACGGCGGTGACCCGCGCGCCTGCCCGACCTGCGGCAGCGGCGTGCTGTCCTTGAAACTCGGCCGGTTCGGTGCCTTCGTAGGCTGCTCGAACTACCCCGAGTGCCGCTACACGCGGCGGCTCGGCGAGGAGGGCAATGGTGCCGAGAGCCGAACCGAGCGGTCGCTCGGCACCGATCCCCTGACCGGAGAGGAGGTCTGGGTCAAGGACGGGCGGTTCGGTCCCTATGTGCAGCGCGGGACCGGCGAGGCTGCCCGGCGCTGCTCCCTGCCGCGCCGCTGGCGGCCAGAGGAGCTCGAGCTCGAGCAGGCGCTGGCACTCCTGGCGCTACCGCGCGAGCTCGGCCGCGACCCCACCAGCGGTGAGCCGGTCCTGGCCGGGATCGGCCGCTACGGTCCCTACGTCCAGCGCGGTCGGCGGTTCGTCAACCTGCCGGACGACGAGGACGTGCTCGAGATCGGCATGAACCGGGCGATCGATCTCCTGGCCGGGCGCGAGGAGCGGCCGGGCCGGGCCGCGGCCGGGCCGCTCCGCGAGCTCGGCGCGCATCCCGAGGACGGCGCCCCGGTGACGCTGCACGCCGGCCGGTTCGGCACCTACGTCAAGCACGGCAAGCTCAACGCCACGCTGCCCAGGGGCCGTGAAGCGGAGACGCTGACCCTCGAGGAGGCGGTGGCGCTCCTGGCCGCCAAGGCGGCGCGCGGCAGCGACGGGAGTGGCCGCAAGCAGGCCCGGCCGGCGACCGGTGCCGCCCGGACGGCCGCGGCCCGAACGGGCGCGGCCCGAGCAGCCGCGGCGAGGAGCGGCGCCTCCCGAGCCGGCGGCGGCAAGTCGGGCGACGACACGCGGGCGACGCGGGCGGGGCCGGCCGAGACGGCGGCACCCAAGACGGCCGCGGCCAAGGCAAGACCGAGCAAGACGGGGGCCAAGGCGGCCGGGACGGGCGGGCGCAATGCGGCGGGCGAGCCCGTTGCGCGCGGCCGCCGCCGCGGCGGGCCCGGCTGAGCCCTTGGCGCGGCCCACCGCGGGCGCATCGCTGCCGGGCAAGGCCGAGCTCGCCCGCTATCTTGAGGGCACCGACCGGCGACCGCGCACCGCCGAGCTCTTGCGCGCCTTCGGCCTGCCGGCCGGTGCCCGCGCCGGGCTTCGGGCCCTCCTGCGCGAGCTCGAGGCCGAGGGGGTGCTGGCGCCGCGCCGCCGCCCGTCCTTGCGACCGCCCACTGTGACGGTGCTCGAGGTCATGGCGGTCGATGCCGAGGGCGATCTGCGCTGCCGCGCCGCGGCCCTGCCCGAGGCGGTGGTGCGGCTGCCGGCCGAGCGTGCCGGACGGCCGGCGCCGGGCCCGGGCGACCGGGTCCTGGCACGGCTCCTGCCGGCCGGCCACGGCCGCCTCGTGGCCGAGGCGATCCGCACCCTGCCGCGGCTGCCGGAGGCGATCGTCGGCGTGGTCGAGGCGAGCGGCGGCGGGCTCCGCGTCCGCCCGCTCGAGCGCGGCGGACGCCCCGTCGAACTGCCGCTCGAGACCGGTCCGGGCGAGCCGGTCGCCCCGGGCGAGCTGGTGCGCGCGAGCCTCGCCACCGGTCGGCCGCTGGCGCCGCCGCGGGCGCGGCTGGCCGAGCGGCTCGGACGGGCCGACGAGCCGGCTGCGATCACCGCGGCGCTCGCCGCCCGGGCCGGCCTCCCGATGGTCTTCCCCGAGCCGGCGCTCGCGCTGGCCGCCGCGGCGCGGCCTGTGACGCGGCGCGGCCGGGTCGACCTGCGCGGCCTGCCGCTCGTGACCATCGACGGCGAGGACGCGCGCGACTTCGACGACGCCGTCTGGGCCGAGCCCGATCCGGACCCGGCCAACCCGGGCGGCCATCGGATCACCGTGGCGATCGCCGACGTAGCGCACTATGTGCGTCCGGGTGACGCCCTCGACCGGGCGGCGCGCGAGCGCGGCAACTCGGTCTACTTCCCCGACAGGGTGATCCCGATGCTGCCCGAGGCGCTCTCGAACGGGCTCTGCTCGCTGGTGCCGGGCGAGGATCGGGCCTGCATCGCCGCCCGCTTGCGCATCGACCGCGCCGGCCGGCTGCTCGACTGGCGCTTCGAGCGGGCGCTGATGCGCTCGCGGGCGCGGCTCACCTACACCGCCGTCCAGGCGGCTCTCGACGGCAGCCCGGACGCGCTCACGGAGCCCCTGCTCGAGCCGGTGCTGCGACCGCTCGAGGCGGCCTACCGGGTGCTGGCAGCGGCCCGCAAAGCGCGCGGCACGATCGACCTCGACCTGCCCGAGCGGCGCGCCCTCCTGGATGCGGGCGGGCGATTGCTCGGCATCGTCCGGCGCGAGCGGACGAGCGCGCACATGTTGATCGAGGAACTGATGATCCTCGCCAACGTGGCCGCTGCCACGCTGCTCGAGGAGGCGGTGCAGCCGGCCCTCTACCGGGTCCACGACCGGCCCGACCCGCTCCGGCTCGCGGTGCTCGCCGACTATCTGGAGCGCATCGGCGTGCCTTGGACGCGCGGCGCCAAGGCCCCCGGCGACTTCGCCCGACTGCTGGAGCGGCTGGCCGACCACGCGATGCGCGAGAGCGTCGCGCAACTGGTCCTGCGCTGCCAGGCGCAGGCGGTCTACAGCCCGCGGAACATCGGGCATTTCGGCCTGCACCTGCGGCGCTACGCGCACTTCACCTCGCCGATCCGCCGCTATGCCGACCTCCTCGTGCACCGGGCGCTGATCCGGGTGGCGGGTCTCGGCGCCGGCGGTCTCCCCGAAACGACGCTCGACCAGCTCGAGGAGCTCGGCCGCCACCTGTCCCTCTGCGAGCGCCGCGCCATGGAGTGCGAGCGCGGCGCGCTCGAGCGGCTCGCCGCCCTGTTCTTCGCCGGCCGCGTGGGCGCGCGCTTCGCTGGTCGGATCACCGGCGTCCAGCGCTTCGGTCTGTTCGTGACGCTCGACGAGACCGGCGCCGACGGGCTCGTGCCGGTCTCGGGGCTGGGCGACGAGCTGTTCCTGCACGACGAGCGCCACCACGCCCTGGTCGGCCGGCAGAGCGGCCTGACCCTCGGGCTCGGCGACCGGGTCGTGGTCGAGCTGCTCGAGGCCGACCCGGTCACGGGCTCGCTCCTGTTCCGGCTCGAGGAGCATGCGCGGGCGGCGGGGGCGCCGCTGGTCCGACCGCCACGTCGCGGCGGCACGGTCCGGCCGGTGCCGCGGCACCGCGCCCGCCGGTGATCCGCGGCCTCCTGCCCGCCGGGATCGCAGGCCGCGAGCTCGTGGCGGTGGTCGCCACCGCTTCGCTCGCCAGCGTCACGATCTCGCTTGGCCTGCCGCTCCTGTCGCTGGTGCTGCACCGGCACGGTGTCGACGCCTGGACGATCGGCCTCAACACGACCGCCGGTGCGCTCGGCAGCCTCGTGGCGGCCCCCCTGGTCGACCGCGTGGCGGGACGGATCGGTGCCGTCCGCACCATGCAGGCGGCGCTCGCTTTGGCGGCCTCGACCTTCCTTCTGTTCCCGCTCGCGGTCGACCTCTGGCTGTGGTCGCTCTGGCGGATGCTCCTGGGTGCTGCGGGCGCGCTCCTGTTCGTGGTCAGCGAGGCGGCGATCAACGCCCTGGCGCCGCCGGAGCGGCGCGGCCGCATCCTGGCGCTCTACGCCACCGCCTTCAGTCTGGGCTACGCGGCCGGGCCGCTGCTCCTCGCACTCACCGGCAGCGAGGGCGTGCTGCCGTTCCTCGTGGCGGCCGGGCTCCTCCTGGCGGCGGCGCTGCCGCTGGCGCGGGTGCGCGGCATCGACCGGCTGCTGGTCGCCGCTGGCGGGGAAGCGCGCGGGCCCGGGCCGTTCGAGCTGGTTCGCCGGGCC
Organism: uncultured Geminicoccaceae bacterium; assembly: GCA_964504655.1. Taxonomy (GTDB): domain Bacteria; phylum Pseudomonadota; class Alphaproteobacteria; order Geminicoccales; family Geminicoccaceae; genus JANXAZ01. The sequence goes on along the minus strand of CAZDFD010000005.1, from coordinate 12,798 downwards.
GCCCTGCCGCTCGCCGGCATGCTCGTCTACGCCGCGCTCGAGACGGGCTTCTTCGCCCTCCTGCCGGTCTACCTCCTCGCCCGGGGCCGGCCCGAGGTGCAGGCGGCCCTCCTGCTCTCGGTCTGGATCGCGGGCAACATCGCGCTCCAGCTGCCGATCGGCTGGGCGGCCGACCGCCTGGGTGCCCTGCGCACGCTCGGGCTCGCCGCGGCGGCGGCGCTCTTGGCCCTGCTCCTGCTCGACCCGGCGGTGCGCGCCGGCTGGGCGGCTTGGCCGCTCCTTCTCCTCGGTGGCGGGGTCATGGGGGCGCTCTACACCCTGAGCCTGACGCTGATCGGCGAGCGGTTCCGGGCGCACGAGCTGATGCGCGCCAACGCCGCCTTCGTCGTGAGCTTCCAGTTCGGGCTGTTGCTCGGGCCGGCGGCGGTCGGGCTGGCGCTCCGCGAGGCCGGGCCCGCGGCCTTCGCCTGGCCGCTCGCGGCGGCGCTGCTGGCGCTGCTCGCGGCGATCCTGTCGGCGGTGGGTCGCCTTGACAGGCGGGGTGCCGCACCTATCCTCGCTGGCCGCAGCGCAAGCGAGGATTCCGAGCCATGGCCAAGGCCGCCACGACCCTGATCAAGCTCGTGAGCTCCGCCGGCACCGGTTACTTCTACACCACCAAGAAGAACAGCCGGACCAGCACCGAGAAGCTCACGCTCATGAAGTACGACCCGAAGGTCCGGAAGCACGTCGAGTTCAAGGAAGCCAAGATCAAGTGAGCGCCACCGCCGGGCCGTCCGGCGGCCGGGGAAATGCGGGCCCGCAGACGCGGGCCCGTTGCGTCTGCAGCCAGCTATTGTCGGCAAAGGCGAGCTTGCGTTAGGTTCCTCGCGTCCAGGTAGCAGGGCGTGCTCCGGCGCCACACGGGTGCCGGAGCTGCTCGGGACGAGGAGGGCTGCTCGTGGCCGACCCGACAGGAGCTCGACCGCACGCTGTGCTCGCCTGCACGGCCGGGCTTCTGGCTGGCCTCGGGGCCAGCCACGGCGCCGTCGCCGGTCAGCTGCGCGAGCTGGTGCGCGAGGCCACCCCGCTCGTGCTCAAGGACGGACGGATCGCGCACGTGGCGATCTGGTCGGTGCCGTTCCGGCCGGGCGCCACCGAGCTCGACGGCGAGGTCCGCGGTGAGCTCGCGGGCCTCGTCGAGACGCTGGCCACCGACTGTTTCCTGACTGCCCAGGCGATCGGCCATGTCGAGCCCGAGGCGGCCAAGAGCGGCGAGAGCCTGGCGGCGCACCGCCTCGCTCGGGCGCGGGCCGACCGGATCCAGCAGGCGATGGTCGAGCGCGGCCTGCAGGCTTCGGCGATCGCCTCGGTCTGGGACTGGCAGTTTCTGGTCAAGGAGCCACGGGTCACGGTCTGGGTGTTCCGCCTGCACGAGGGCGACGACTGCGAGGGCAAGCGGCTCGAGCGGCCGACCGCGACGCCCTCGGGTACAGCCGCGGCGCCACCCGGCGCACGCGAGCTGCCGGTGCGCGCCGCAGCTCCGCTCGGCGACCGCCCGCCGGCCGCCACCTCGACCCCGTCCCCGGGCGCGCCCGCCGCGCCGGCCGAGCCGCCCCGGGCACAGGCCAAAAGCGGCGCGCCCGCCAAGCCATCCGCCACTCCGACCCCGCCGCCGTCGGCGGTCGCCGCCGCGCCGCCGACCGTCGGCCCGGCGCCGATCCAGCCCATGCCCGGCAGCACCCCGCCGCCGCGCCCGGCGGCGGCCGTGCGCCCGCCGACGCCGCAGGCCGCACCGTCGCTGCCCGGCGCCTCGGCCTCCGCGAGCGAGGTGCTCGTCAGTCCGCTCCAGGCGCAGGCCGCTCCCGATCCCGCCGCCGTGGCCGGCGCTCCGCCCGCGCCCGCCGACCCGGCACCACCGCCCTCGGCCCCGCCGGAGCGCCGCCCGCCGCGTACCGAGCCCGCCAAAGCCCCGGCGGTGCCCACCAAGGTCGGGGCCGAGCCGATCAAGGTCGGGGAGGAGCCACGCGAAGCCGCGGCGGCCGAGGCCGGCGCAGTGGGGTCCGCCCGCACCGCGGTCGCGGCGCTCGACACGGGCGCGGCGACGGCCGGCCCCGGCAGCCTCGAGCTCGTGTTCGACACCAACAGCAGCTATCTGCCCAGGGGCGCCACCGCCGAGCTCCGGGCGTTCCTCAAGGCCCTGCCGGCCGGGACCGCGAGCGAGGTCGAGCTGGTGGCCGCGGTCGGCGGCGCCGACGTCAAGGAGAGCAGCGGCGCGTCCGGCGTCCGCTACAATCGGTGGCTCGCCGAGCGCCGGCTCGCCCGGGTCGCCGACTGGCTCAAGGAGAACGCCGGCGGCCGGCGGCTCAAGATCACCACCGGCTACCAGGACGACGACCCGTCGCGGCGCGTCACGCTGCGGCTGCGCGCCGGCGGCTGAGGGAGGGAGGGGCGCGGTCGCCAGCCCGGCGGCGTCCGCCGCTGTGGTGGCCCGGCCGGCACGCGGCCTGCTAGAACCGTCGCCACGGCGGGGAGGCGGGTGCGATGGAGCTGGCCATCGGGGTCGATCTCGGCGGGACAAAGATCGAGATCGTGGCGATCGACGGCGACGGCCGCGAGCTGGCCCGCCGCCGGGTCGCCACACCACGCGACGACTACGGTGCCACCGTCGAGGCGATCGCCCGGCTGATCGAGGCCGAGGAGGCGCGGCTCGGTGCCCGCGGCAGCGTCGGCATGGGCCATCCGGGTGCGATCTCGCCGGCCACCGGGCTGATCAAGAACGCCAACTCGACCTGGCTCAACGGTCGCCCACTGCACACCGACTTGGCGGCTCGGCTCGGCCGCGAGGTGGTGCTCGCCAACGACGCCAACTGCCTGGCCCTCTCCGAGGCCACCGACGGCGCCGCGGCGGGCGCCCGGATCGTCTTCGCGGTGATCCTGGGCACCGGCGTCGGCGGCGGGATCGCGGTCGAGGGCAAGGTGCTCGACGGTGCCAACGCGATCGCCGGCGAATGGGGCCACAATCCGCTGCCCTGGCCGGAACAGGAGGAGCTACCGGGCCCGCGCTGCTGGTGCGGGCTCACGGGCTGCCAGGAGGCCTGGCTGTCGGGCCCGGGGCTCGCCGCCGACCATCGCCGGGTGAGTGGTCAGGCGGTCGACGGGCCGACGATCGTGGCCGCGGCCGCCGCCGGCGACGCCGCCGCAGCCGCCAGCCTCGAGCGTTACGCCGGCAGGCTCGCGCGCGGGCTTGCCGCGGTGATCAACCTGCTCGACCCCGACGTGATCGTGCTCGGCGGCGGTCTGTCCCGACTGGACGGGCTCTACGCGGTCGTGCCGGAGCTCTGGCGGCGCTGGATCTTCTCCGATCGGGTCGACACGCGGCTGGTGCCCGCCCGGCATGGCGACAGCTCGGGCGTCCGCGGCGCTGCCTGGCTGGGTCAGGGCGGCCGCGGTGGCGCGCTCAGTGGCAGTCGGGGCTCGGCAGCGGCTCCAGCCGGTCGAGCCGCCCCTTGAGCACGAACTCGCCGTAGTCGAGGGTGATGTCGTAGAGCACGCCGCGTCGGTCGAGCTCGAAGCCGATCGCGAAGTCGGGCGTGGCGTCCGAGTTGCCGGCGCCGAAATAGGCGAGGTTGACCGGCCAGCGGCGGTCGCCCTCGACCTCGCGCGACGGGCCGATCACGGCGCTCACGGTCGAGAGTGCGTCCTTGCCCGAGCCGTCGAAGACCGAGTGGCTGACCACGCGCTCGCCCGCCTCGGCGGCCTGGATCAGCCGGCGGACGTGCTCGGTCGGGAAGATCGTCCCCGGCGGCAGCTCGACCCGACTCTCGGTCGGCAGGGCGAACAGCGCCAAGCCCTTGGCGCCCGGCGCCTCGAGGGCCGCCTGACCACGGAATTCCTCGCCCGGCTTGCCGTCGTCGAAGCTGCGGACCGAGAAGCGCAGGCGGGTGTTGTCCTTGGATTCCCAGGAGGAGAAGCGGACGTCGTAGCTGAAGCTCGGCCCCTCCCCCGTGGCCGCGACGAAGCCCAGGCGCTGGTTCGAGATCCAGCCCTCGCACTCGGCCCGCCACTCGATCACGAGCCCGCCCTTGACCTCGCTCAACGCCCCGCCGCGGCCGCCCTCGGCGAGGCTCACGCGGTAGGCCGCGCGGTGCGGCAGGAGCTCGATCGGCCCGGCCGTCGCCGGGCCGACGGCGAGCGTCCCGGCGAGCGCTGCGAGCAGACAGGCGGCGCGTGCGGTCATGGACGTTTCCTTCGCGAGCGGAACGGCACACTCTCGGGCGCCGGACGGCCGCCGCCCTGCGAGATGGGGCGCACCGCCCGGGACGGCAAGCGGGGGACGCGGGTGATGAACGGGCGACGGCCGGTGATCCTGGTGACGCGGCGGCTGCCGGAGGCGGTCGAGGCGCGCCTCGTGCGCACCTTCGACGCCCGGCTCAACCCCGACGACCGCACTCTCTCCGCCCCGGAGATCCTGGCGGCGGCGGAGGGTGCGGACGGAATCCTCACCTCGGCGATCGACCGACTGCCGGCCGAACTGATCGATCGGCTGCCGGCGAGCGTGCGGATCGTCGCCACCTTCTCGGTCGGCTTCGACCACATCGCCCTCGAGGCGGCGCGGGCGCGCGGCATCACGGTGACCAACACGCCGGACGTGCTGACCGAAGCAACCGCCGACGTCGCGATCCTGCTCCTCCTGGCGGCCGCCCGGCGGGCCGCCGAGGGTATGCGGCTGATCCGCGAGCGGCGCTGGATCGGCTGGCGGCCGACCCAGCTCATGGGCCAGGGCCTCGCCGGCAAGTGCCTCGGCATCGTCGGCATGGGCCGGATCGGTCTCGCGGTGGCGCGGCGGGCGCGGGCCTTCGGGTTGCACATTCATTACCACAACCGCGCCCGGCTCGCTGCCGACCTGGAGGAGGGCGCCACGTATCATGAGACGCTGGAGACCCTCCTGCCCCTCTGCCCGTTCCTGTCGCTGCACTGCCCGGCGACGCCGCAGACGCGGCACATGATCAATCGTGCGACGATCGAGCTCATGCCGCCGGAGGCGGTGCTGGTGAACACCGCCCGCGGCGCGCTGGTCGACGACGCGGCCCTGATCGAAGCGCTGCGCTCGGGGCGGCTGTTCGCCGCCGGGCTCGACGTGTTCGAGGGTGAGCCCGACCTCAATCCTGGGTATCTCGATCTGCACAACGTCGTCCTCCTGCCCCATCTCGGCTCGGCCACCCGCGACGCTCGGAACGCCATGGGATTCCGCTGCCTCTACAACCTCGACTGCTTCTTCGCCGGCCGGCCGGTACCCGATGCGGTCACCTGAGACGATCGCCCGTCGCGAGCGCTTCTGGCGCTTCGCTGCGCTGTGGGCGCTGGTCCTCTCGACCCTGCTGCTCGGCGAGCGACTGTGGCGCGACCTGCTGCTTTCCGCCGACCGGCCGCGCCCGGTCGAGCCCAGGGGGCCGCTGTGGCCGGACGAGGAGCGGGCGATCGCACTGTTCCGCGCGGTCGCACCCTCGGTCGTGGCGATCGTCACGACCGGTGCCGAGGGCGGCGGCACGGGCTCGGGGTTCGTTTGGGACGCCGCGGGCCACATCGTCACCAACCACCACGTGATCGAGGGCGCGCGCGCCGTGGCCGTGGTGCTCGACGACGGGCGGGCCGCGCCGGTTCGGCTGGTGGGCACGGCACCGTGGACCGACCTCGCTGTCGTGAAGCTGGACGCGCCCGAGCTGCGGCCGCCACCGATCGGCGTCGGCAGCTCGGCCGATCTGGCAGTCGGCCAGACCGTGTTCGCCATCGGGAACCCGTTCGGCCTGCAGCGTACGCTGACCCAAGGGATCATCAGCGCGCTCGACCGCAGGCTGCCGACCGCGGGCGGTCGCGAGGTCGCGGGCGTGGTGCAGACCGATGCCGCGATCAACCCCGGCAATTCGGGCGGCCCTCTCGTCGACAGCGCCGGCCGGCTCATCGGCGTCAACACCGCGATCCTCGGACCGACCGGCGCCTATGCCGGAGTCGGCTTCGCGGTGCCGGTCGACACCGTCAACCGCGTGGTGCCGGAGCTGATCCGCAACGGCCGGGTGCCGCTCGCCGGGATCGGCATTCGGGTGATGCCCGAGGAGCTGGCGGCGCGGATCGGGCTCGGGGGTGGCGTGGCGGTGCAGTCGGTGTTGCCCGGCAGCGCCGCCGAGCGGGCCGGCCTCAGGGGCGCGGACCTCGGCCGCGGCCGACCGGGCGACGTTATCCTGTCGGTCGACGGTCGGCCGGTGCGCTCCCTGGCCGATCTGGCGCTCGAGCTCGAGCGGGTCGGGATCCGCCGGCGCGCCCGCCTCGAGGTGCTGCGCGACGGCCGCCGCATCGCCCTTGAGGTCGAGGTCGAGGACGTGGGGTGAGCGATGCCCCGGTTTGACCGCGTTCACGGCTCGTTAGGGATCCTGTGGCAGGGTCGGCGGCGGATCGCGAGGGCCGTGCGCGGCGGTAGCCGGCCGGTCCCTGGAGGACCCCATGGAGGGCAGGAGCCCGGATCCCTGGAGCTTCGCCGAGCCGGACGAGCGGTCGGACGGGGCGGTCGTCCGGCAGGCCGGGAAGGCACGCGGCAGCGCCGAGCCGGTGCTGTTCTGGGCCGAGCGCGACCCCGGCCTCGCCTGGCGCGGCTGGTCGCTCCTGACCGCGCTGACCCTGCCGGCCGGGCTCCTCGTGCCCGACGCGGTCCTGCTCGGCGCGGCGCTCGCGGCCCTCGTCACTTGGCTGAATCTCAAGGCGTTCCGGCTCGAGGTCACGCCCCGGGCGCTGCGCTTCCGGCCGGGCCTGCTCGCGGCCACCCGCAGCTGGCCCCTGGCCGAGCTCGGTTCGCTCGAGGCGCGCGACGATTCGATGCGGCCGCTGCGCTGGGGCTGCGAGCGGCCATCCGTCGGCCACGTCTTGATCGAGCTGCCGGACGGGCTGCTCGGCCTGTCCGGGCTCAAGGATCCCCAGGAGCTCGTCGAGGCGGTCGAGGCGGTGCGTCGTGGCACCTGCCGCCCGCCCTGAGACCTCGGCCGCAGTCGCGGCCCTGCTCGGTCTCGCCACTGTGGCGCTCCTCGACGCCACGTTCCTGCCACTCGCCCCAGAGCCCCTGGCGGTGGGCGTCGTGGCGGCCGGCCGCGGCGCGCTGGAGGTGTGAACCACAGCGACCCTCGGCAACCGAGAGTGCTCCTTGTTCAATCAGTGGCTCGGCCGAGCCCAGGCCAAGAGCGCCGTGCGTCGCCAGCTGCCGGTCGAACGAGTAGTGCCGGCCCCTGCCGAGGCTTGGTTCGGCGGTTGGTTGGGCCGCCGAGCCCCTGCTCCGCTCGGCTGCCGGTGGTGGGCGACGCGCTGACGGCGGCGGCCGGCTTGCCGCGCACGCCGCTCGTGGCCGTTCCTTATTCTGAGGGATTGGCAAGGGGGGGTGCGCTACGCCCTGATCGAGGCAGGGGCCGCGGAGCTGCTGACAGGCCGAGAGGTGCCGTCCCCGAGTGCCCAACAGGCCGTGCGGCGGCGTCCGTCCCGACCGGGCGACAGAGCGGGGCGATCGATCACAACCGATTGTCGGTGCCGATCAGGTGGTCGGGCCGGGCTTCCGGCCGGCTGCCGTGCTGCTCCTGTCACCGTCCCACCGGCTCGGACCCGGCTCGCGCCGGGCGCCGCGAGGATGGGTCCCGGCCCGGCCGTTACCAGAGCATGCCGAGCTCGAGGCGGGCCTCCTCCGACATCATCGAGGGGTTCCAGGGTGGCTCCCAGACGATCGCCACCTCGCAGGCCGCTACCCCCTCGACCGCCGCCACCTTGTCCCGAACCTCGGCCGGCAGGCTCTCGGCGACCGGGCAATGCGGCGAGGTCAAGGTCATCTCGACCCGGACTTGATTGTCGTCCTCGACGTCGATCTTGTAGACGAGCCCGAGCTCGTAGATGTCGACCGGGATCTCCGGATCGTAGCAGGTCTTGAGTGCGGCTACGATCCGCTCGCCCAGGGCCTCGACCTCGGCCATTCGCTCGGGCGAGGGACGCTCGCCACCACTCGTCTCGAGGAACGCCGCGGCGCGCTCGACCTCCGGGCCCGGATCCATGGCTGCCCTCATCGAAAGCTCGCCGCCACGCGCCGCAGCGCCGTCGCGAGCGCGTCGATCTCGGCCTCGCTCGTATAGGCCGCGAAGGAGGCCCGCGCGGAGGCCGGCACGCCGAGCCGGGCATGCAGCGGCATCGCGCAGTGGTGGCCGGTGCGGACCGCGATCCCCTCGAGGTCGAGCAGCGTGCCCACGTCCTGCGGATGCACGCCGTCGAGGGTGAAGGAGAGCAGACTCGCGCGCCGCCGCGGCGCGCCCAGGATGCGTAGCCCCGGGATCTGCGCGAGCGCCCGCTCGGCCAGCGCCAGGAGCCGGGCCTCGTGCGCGGCCACTGCCTCGATGCCGAGCTCCTGCAACCAGTCGACCGCCACGCCCAAGGCATGGATGCCGGCGATGTCGGGCGTGCCGGCCTCGAAGCGGAACGGCGGCTCGGCGAAACTGGTGCCGTCGAACGCGACCCGCTCGATCATGTCCCCGCCACCCTGCCAGGGCGGCATGGCGGAGAGGTGCTCGAGCCGGCCCCAAAGCACGCCCACCCCCGACGGCCCGTAGAGCTTGTGGCCGGACACGACCAGGAAGTCGGCGCCGAGGGCCCGGACATCGACGGGCAGATGCTGGGCCGCCTGGGCGGCGTCCACCAGCACCGGCACGCCCCGGCGCCGGGCGAGCGCCGCGATCTCCTCGATCGGGTTGACCGTGCCGAGCACGTTCGAGACCCAGCTCACCCCGAGCAGTCGGGTGCGCGGCCCGATCCGCTCGGCGACGGCCGCAGGCTCGAGCTCGCCCGTATCCGTGATCGGCGCCGCGACGACCCTGGCCCCGACCCTCGCGGCGACGAGCTGCCAGGGGACGATGTTGGCGTGGTGCTCCATCTCGGTGACGAGGATCTCGTCGCCGGGCCCGAGCCGCGGAGCGAGGAAGCTCTGCGCCACGAGGTTGACGCCCTCCGTGGCGTTGCGCAGGAACACGATCTCGCGCCAGTCGGCGGCGCCGAGGAAGCGCTGGACCTTGCGCCGCGCGACGTCGTGCAGGGCCGTGGCGCGCTGGCTCAGCTCGTAGACGCCGCGGTGGATGTTGGCGTAGTCCCGTTCGTAGAAGCGGGCCTGCGCCTCGATCACGGTGCGCGGCTTCTGCGCGCTCGCGGCGCTGTCCAGATAAACGAGCGGCCGGCCACGCATGCGCGTGGTCAGGATCGGGAACTCGGCGCGGACGGCCTCGATGTCGAGCGCCGGGGCCGCGACGCGGCGGTCGGCGAGCGCGCTCAAGCCGCCTCCTCGAGTGGCACGGCGCCGGAGGGCAGTCGCGCCGCCAGCACGCGTCGGGCCGCCTCGCGGGCCGAGGGCTCGGCCAACCGCTCGACCAACTCGGCGGCGAACGCCCAGGTCAACAGCGCGCGCGCCGACTCCGGCGCGAGGCCGCGCGCCCGCAGGTAGAACAGCGCGGTCGGGTCCAGCTCGCCACAGGTCGCGCCGTGGCTGCACTTGACATCGTCGGCGTAGATCTCGAGCTCGGGCTTGGTGTCTACCTCACCCTCCTCGGATAGGAGCAGGTTGTCGCTCTTCTGGTAGGCGTTGGTCTCCTGCGCGCCCGGATGCACCAGGATCTTGCCAGCAAAGGCGCTGTGCGCGCGATCGTCGACGATGCTGCGGAACGATTGGTCGGAATGGCTGCCCGGGGCCTCGTGGTGCATGCGCACCAGCGTGTCGACCTGCTCGCGGCCGCGCGGCATCGCGATCCCGGCAAGTAGGCACTCGACCCCGCTGCCCTGGATCCGGATCTCGCTCTCGTTGCGTACCAGGGCGCCTCCGGCCACCACGGTGGTCTGCCGGTAGCGAGCCTCCGGGCCGAGCCGGGCCTCGACCCGGCCGACCAGCGCCGCCCCCTCGGCCAAGTGCTGCAGCCGGTCGTGGGTCAGTCGCGCACCGGCACCGAGCTCGGCTTCGAGCACCAGATTGGTCAGAACCGGCCCCGGCCCTAGCCCGACATGGCACTCGATCAGGTCGAGGGCCGCTCCGTCGTCCAGCCGGATCCGGATCCGTGGCTGAATCATGCCGGGGGCCGCGTCGCCCACCGTGACGAGCAGGAGCTGCACCGGGTCTGCGAGCTCCACGCCGGGCCCGAGCTCGACCCAGGCCCCGCAGTCGGCGAAGGCGGCGTTGAGCGCCGTGAACGAGCGGCCGCCATCGGCGCCAGCGAGCGCCGCGGCGACCGCCTCGGGCCGTGCCTCGGCGGCGCGCGCCAGGCTCTCGATGCGGCCACCGTCGGGCAGACCGCCGACGTGCGACCACTGCGGCTGCAGCCGACCGTTGACGAACACCAGCCGACGCGCCTTGGGCCCCCCCAGGAGGTGCGGCAGGACCCGCTCGAGCGGCAGCTCGACGGCCGCCGCCGGCCCGGCCGGCCGGCTCACGTGGCGGGCGACGTCGCAGAAGCGCCAAGCCTCGTCCCGACGGGTCGGGACGCCGAGCTCCATGAAGCGCTCCAGACGCTCGGCGCGGAGCCGGGCGAGCTCCTGGCTGGCGGCACCGGGCAGGTCCTTGGCCCGCTCGCCGAAGCTCCGGCGGAAGCCCGGGTCGGGGTCGATCCGACGGCGGCTCTGGCTGGCGACCACGGACGCTCTCGACTCAGGCCGCGAGCGGGGTGCCGAGCACGGCCTCGTAGCCCTGCTCCTCGAGGGCGCGGGCGAGCTCGGGCCCGCCGCTCCGGCGGATCCGCCCGTCGGCCAGCACGTGCACGACGTCCGGGGTGATGTAGTCGAGCAGGCGCTGGTAGTGGGTGATCACGAGGAACGCCCGGTCCGGGCCGCGCATCCGGTTGACACCGTCCGCCACTGTCTTGAGGGCGTCGATGTCGAGGCCGCTGTCGGTCTCGTCGAGGATGGCCAGACGCGGCTCGAGCATCGCCATCTGCAGGATCTCGTTGCGCTTCTTCTCCCCGCCCGAGAACCCGGCATTGAGGTCGCGCTTGAGGAGATCCTCGCCGATCCCGAGCAGTCGCGCCTGCTCGCGTACCCGGCGCATGAACTCCGCGGCCGAGACCTCAGGCTGCTCGCGGGCCTTGCGGACCGCGTTGATCGCCTGACGCAGGAAGTACATGTTGGCGACCCCCGGGATCTCGACCGGGTACTGCATGGCCAGGAAAACGCCGGCCCGGGCGCGCTCCTCGGGCTCGAGCGCGAGCAGGTCCTGGCCGTCGAACCGGACACTGCCGCCGGTGACCTCGTAGCCGTCGCGGCCGGCGAGCACGTGGGCGAGCGTGCTCTTGCCGGAGCCGTTCGGGCCCATCACGGCGTGCACCTGGCCCGGCCCCAGCCGGAGCGAGAGCCCCTTGAGGATCGGCTTGCCGGCGACGCTCACCTGCAGATCGTCGATCACGAGCATGGACGTGCCCATTGTCCTCGTAGAGTAGCGGATCAGCCGACGCTGCCCTCGAGAGAGATACCCAGGAGTTTCCTGGCCTCCACCGCGAACTCCATCGGCAACTCGTTCATGACCTCACGACAGAAACCGTTCACGATCAGCGCCACGGCGTCCTCCTCAGGAATGCCGCGCTGGCGGCAGTAGAACAGCTGGTCCTCGCTGATCTTGGAGGTGGTGGCCTCGTGCTCGCATTTGGCGGTGCGGTTGCGGACCTCGATATAGGGCACGGTGTGGGCGCCGCAGCGCTCGCCGATGAGCATCGAGTCGCATTGCGTATGGTTGCGCGCTCCCTCGGCAGAGCGCTGGATGCGGACCAGCCCGCGATAGGTGTTGTCCGAGCGGCCGGCCGATATGCCCTTCGACACAATCCGCGAGCGCGTCCGCTTGCCGATGTGGATCATCTTCGTTCCGGTGTCGGCCTGCTGACGGTTGTTGGTCACAGCCACCGAGTAGAACTCACCCACCGAATCGTCGCCCTGCAGGATGCAGGACGGGTATTTCCAGGTGATCGCCGAGCCGGTCTCGACCTGGGTCCAGGAGATCTTGGAGCGCCGGCCGCGGCAGGCACCCCGCTTGGTGACGAAGTTGTAGATGCCGCCGTTGCCGTCCTTGTCGCCGGGGTACCAGTTCTGCACCGTCGAGTATTTGATCTCGGCATCGTCGAGAGCAACCAGTTCGACCACCGCGGCGTGCAGCTGGTTCTCGTCGCGCATCGGCGCCGTGCAGCCCTCGAGGTAGCTCACATAGGATCCGACGTCGGCCACGATCAGCGTGCGCTCGAACTGCCCCGTGCCGGAGGCGTTGATGCGGAAGTAGGTCGACAGCTCCATCGGGCAGCGCACACCCTTGGGCACGTAGACGAAGCTGCCGTCGGAGAACACGGCCGAGTTGAGCGCCGCGAAGTAGTTGTCACCCTGCGGAACCACCGAGCCGAGGTAGTGGCGCACCAGATCTCCGTGCCTGTGCACCGCCTCGGAGATCGAGCAGAACACGATGCCGAGCTCCTCGAGCTTGGCGCGGAAGGTGGTCGCCACCGAGACGCTGTCGAACACATAGTCGACGGCGACGCCGGCCAGGATCTCCTGCTCACGGATCGGGATACCCAGCTTGTCGTAGGTGCGGCGGATCTCGGGGTCGATCTCCTCCAGCGAACGCGGCTGCTCCTTCTGTCGCGGCGCGGAGTAATAAGAGATGGCCTGGTAGTCGATCGGTGCGAAGCGGACCTTCTGCCAATCCGGCACCTCCATCGCCTGCCAGCGACGCAGCGCATCGACCCGCCACTCGGCGAGCCAGCCGGGCTCGCCTTTCTTGGCGGACAGGCGGCG
>CAZDFD010000004.1:9881-97013 GCA_964504655.1 uncultured Geminicoccaceae bacterium | reverse complement strand
GGCGACCATCGTGGCGAGCTGCCGGCGCAGTCGCTCGACGTCCAGGTTGCGGCGCAGGCTGGCGCTCAAGACCCACCTCTCGGGCTCGCGGCCGCGGGCTTCATGCAGGCCGGCGACGGGCTTGTCAAAAGCGCCGACGCCACCGGCTCATGCACGCACGGCCAGGGCCTCCTCGAGCGCGCCGATCAGCCGGTCGACCTCCTCTGGGGTGTTGTAGTGGACGAGCGAGGCGCGCACGACGCCGTCGCGCTCGGCGAGCCCGAGCCGCTCGATCAGGCTGCGGGCGTAGAAGTCGCCGAAGCGGATGCCCACCCGATGGCGGTCGACGGCCGCGACGATCGCGCTCGAGCGGCGGCCGTCGACGGCGAAGCTCACGGTCGGCACGCGGCGCTCGCGGTCGGCCGTGGCGAGCCCGACGATGCGCACGTCGTTGCGCGCCCGCAGCCAGCCGAGCAGGCGCTCGGCCAGGGCCTCCTCGTGCGCCGCGATCGGCTCGAACGGGTCAGCGACGCCGTGGTGCGCGGCGAGCGCCGCCAGGTAGTCCGGGATCCCGCCGGCGCCCCAGGCGAGCTCGTAGTTCACGTTGCCGGGCTGGAACTTGTAGGGCACGGCATGGGCCGGCACGAGGCGGTGGTTGAGGCTCGGCAGGGCCACCAGCCGCTCGTGCCGGCCCCACAGCACCGCCAGGTGCGGCCCGTAGGTCTTGTAGAAGCTGTAGGCGTAGTAGTCGCACTCGAGGGCCTGGACGTCGACCCGGCGGTGCGGGGCGCAGGCGACGCCATCGACGCACAGCTCGGCGCCGGCGGCGTGGGCCAGCCGGGCGATCGCCCGAATGGGCATCAGCGTGCCCAGGATGTTCGAGCAGTGGGTCACGCAGACGAGCCGGGTGCGCGGTCCGAGCAGGCGCTCGAGCGCGCCGAGGTCGAGCTCGAAGGTCGCGGGATCGATCTGCCAGGTGCGGATCGTGGCGCCGCGCTCGCGCGCCACCTGCCGCCAGCAGTCGATGTTGGCCTCGTGGTCGACGTCGGTGACGACGATCTCCTCGCCCGGCCGGAGCGACGGCGCCAGGGCGCGGGCGAGCTGCTGGAAGCACCAGGTGGTCGAGGGGCCGATCACCAGCTCCTCGGGCCGTGGCGCGTTGAGCATCCGTGCGAGTGCCACGGTGGCCTCGCGGACCCGGGCCCGGGCCAGGACCGAGGGGGCGTAACTGGCGCCGTGCTGGACCGGGGTGGTGAGCAGGAAGTCGCGGATCCGGTCGGCCACCGTGGCGAGCACGTGGCTGCCGCCGGCGTTGTCGAAGAACGCCCATTCCGAGCGTAGGCCCGGGAAGTGGCCGCGCACGAAGTCGAGATCGAAGGGCATCCGGTTCTCCAGGGTCCGCTCAGCCGCGCCCGGTCGTCATCCGACGTTCCAGGAGCCCGACCAGTCGCACGAGGGGCAGGAGCATGGCGATGTAGATCAAGGCCGCGCCGATCAGCGGGCTCGGGTTGGCGGCCAGGGCCTGCGCCTGGGTCGCCTGCTTGAGGAGGTCGGGCATCGCCACCACCGAGGCGAGGGCGGTGTCCTTGATGATGCTGATGCAGTTGCCGGTCATCGGCGGCACGATGACCCGGGTCGCCTGCGGCAACACGATCAGCCGCATCATCGACCACCAGTGGAAGCCGAGCGCCCGCGCCGCCTCGAACTGGCCCCGCGGGATGGCCTCGATGCCGGCGCGGAAGATCTCCGCGGCATAGGCACCGCCGACCATCGACAACGCGGCCGTGGCGGAGGCGAAGGGAGAGAGCCGCACGCCCACGAACGGCAGGGCGTAGTAGATCACGACCAGCAGGACCAGGAGCGGGATCGAGCGGAACACGTCGATGTAGGCGATCGTGAGCAGGGCGAGCGGCCTCGCCGCGTACAGGCGGGCGAGCGCCAGGGCGAGACCCAGCAGCAAACCCAGCGCGATGCTGGTCGCGCCCAAAAGGAGGGTGATCCAGAGGCCCTGCAGCAGCAGGGGCCAAGTCTCGCCCAGGACGCGGAGATTGAAGAAGGTGTCGAGCAGGCTCATCGCGCGGCCGCCCGCCGGCCGGACGCCGCGCGGGCGCCCGGCCGGCCGGCAGGGTCAGCGGCTCTGCGGCATCGCCACCACCTTGACCGTGGTGGTGTCGGCGTCCGGCTTGACGCCGAACCAGCGCTCGTGCAGCGCCGCCAGGAACCCCTCCCTCTTGAGCTGGCCGATCACCTCGTTCATCTGCGCGGCCAGTGGCGCGTTCTTGTTGAACATGATCGAGTACTTCTCGTCGGTCGGGATCCTCTGGATCACCTTCAGGTTGGGCTTGTCCTTGGTGTAGTAGAGGAGAGCCGGGATGTCGCTGATGTAGCCGTCGATGCGGCCGGCGGCGAGATCGAGCATCGCGGGGTTGAGCCCCTCGAAGCGCCGGATCTCCTTGATCCCGTACTTGGCTTGGTTCTGGGTGGTCCAGATGTCGCCGGTCGAGCCGGTGTCGACCGCCACGGTCTTGCCCTTGAGCCCCTCGAGATCCTTGATGCCGCTGTCGGCGCGCACCGTCAGCGACTGGTCGCTGTCGTAATAGGGCTGGGCGAACGACACCGAGCCCAGGCGCTTCTCGGTGATCGTGATCGACGAGACCGCGGCGTCGATCTGCCCCGACTGGACCGCCGCGAACAGGCCCTGGAAGGGGATGTTCACGATCTCGATGGACTTGCCCAGGCGCTTGCCGATCTCGTTGACCAGATCGATCTCGAAGCCCACGAACTTGCCCGAGGCGTCCTGGAACTCCCAGGGCACGTTGCCGATGTTGGCGCCGACCTTGAGGTCGGCGGCACGCGCCGGCGTCGCCGAGAGCCCGCCCATGGCGAGCACGACGGCCGCGACCAGACCACGGCGCGTCAACAGGTTCGAGAACATCGCTGCCTCCGGTTGGGGCGGGCCCCGTCCCCCTGCGGTGGCGCGCCCTGATGCACGCGCGGTGCTAGCACGCGCACCCGGCGGCTGTCGCGGTCGGATCCGAGTGACCGCGGCTCAGCCGAAGGCGCCCAGGTGGTGGGTGATGGCGCTGCCGATGCGGCGGATGAGATCATAGTCGGCGGCCATCGGGCGGAACAGGGAGCTGTGCTCCTGGGCGTAGGACTGCTCGCGGTCGCCGGCGTAGGTCGAGGCCTCGCCCCAGTCGAGCTCGGAACGCGGGCTCTCGAGGATCGGGAAGATCTGCCCCAGAAGCTGCAGCGACGGCTCGACCTCCAGCCGGAGGATCGCCTCGATCAGGGAATCGCGGGTGATCTCGTGGCGGTCGGAGAAGTCGGGCACGCGCACCGCCCGGCGCATCAGCCGCTCGATCAGCGCGAGGCGCAGCGCGTGCAGCATGTGCAGGTTGTCGCGCGTGCCCGGATCGACGGCGATCGGCCGGGCGCCGGCGTCGCGGGTGCGCCGGCGGTGCTCGCGCAGCGCCGCCGCGAGGTCCAGATGGTCGCGCTGGAAGACGCGGAAGATCCGCGCCAGGCGGTCGTGCAGGGCCAGCCGCTCGATGTGGTCGGCGACCGCGCGGAGCTCCTCGACCGTGGCCGGGTCGCGCGCCGCCGCGGCGCGGGCCAGCCAGAAGCCGGGGTCGAAGCGGTCGACCAGCGCCTTCACCACGTCGAGGTCGGTGAACATGAAGGCGTGCTCGACCATGCGCATGAGCGAGCGGAAGCGCGGGCTCTCCCGGTACAGCTCCTGGAACCGGTCGGGGTCCTTGGCGATCGCCCGGCCGAGCCCGCCGATGGTGTTGGCGAGGATGCCCAGCTGCTGCAGCACGGCGTTGTGCGGGATGGCGCGGATCTGCGAGGGATGGTCGAGCAGCACCGGGCGGGTGCCGGCCTCGAACTGGCGGCGCACCGGCCGCGAGCCCGAGGGGTAGAGCAGGTTGGCACCCCACACGCCGAGGAGCGCAGCGTAGGCCGGGTCCTCGATCACCCGGTCGTTGAACAGGCGCACGACCGCGAAGAGCTCGTCGGTGTAGGCGTGCTCGGCATAGAACGGGTCGGGCCGCGGATCGGGCTCCGCGAGGCAATGCTCGAGCACGCGGGTGACGACCGCCAGGGCGCTCGCCTCGCTCTGCAGGAGGAGCCAGCCATCACCGCCCTGGTAGCTGGTCTCCTGGACCACCTCGAGGCCGGCGGCGGCGAAGCGGCGGCGGCTCTCGGGGGTGTCCAGATAGGCGAGCCGCTCGGCGAAGCTCTCGGGATGCGCGCCGCGGCCGATGCTCTCGCCGTGGGTGTCGAACAGCACGAGCTCCAGATGGCCGAGCCCGTGCCGGGCGAGCACCTCGACCAGCCCCAGCCGGATCCGCTCGATCGCCGCGGCGGCGGCGGTCTGGCCGAGATAACGGCCGGCGTCCGAGAAGCCGGTCTGCACGCAGATCCGGCCGCGGCGCTCGAGATGCGCCCGCCAGGCCGGCTGGGCGAGCGCCTGGTCGAGGATCGCCACGCCGTGCTCGAGGGCCTTCCTGGTCTCGAGCAAGGGGGTGATGTCGAGCCGCTCGGCGACGCCGAACAGCTCGGCCAAATAGAGCGCCGCCAAGAGGGTGAACGGTGCCTCACACTCGGCGATCAGGAAGCGGATCGGCTCGGAGGCGTCGAGGTAGCGGGCGAGCTGGGCGGCGATCATCATCGCCCGCCGCGCCGTCGCCTTCTCCTGGATCAGCGAGCCGAAGTTGATCGTGACCGGCTCGACCGTGCGGAGCAGCCGGCCGATCGCCTCGAGGTAGGACAGGCGGTGGGTCGGATCGTCGGGCGGATGGTCGAGGCCGACCTGACGGCGGACCGCGTTGTGCACCTGCATGGCGTTGATGCGCAGATGCGTGCCGGCGAGCGCCAGGCCCTGGCTGGCGATCGCGGCGCGCATCAGGAGCAGGCGGCGCAGCGGCTCGGGCCCCCGGGCGGCGGCGATGCAGCGGTCGACCAGACCGGCGAGTTCGGCCGAATCCCTGAGCCGCCAGGGCAGTCCGCGCGCCATCTCGCGCGCCAGGCGGGCGAGCCCGGCCTCGTCGACCGCCGCCCCGGGCCCACCCTTGAGCGCCTCGAGCTCGTCGGCGCAGGACTTGAGCGCGAGCGCCAGCCGCGCCTCGACCAGCTCGAGCTGCGGGGCCAGGGGGTCGCCCGAGGTCAGATCGCCGCGCGCCGCGCGGATCGTGGCGGCATAGCCCTCGAGCTGGCCGAGCTGGAGCGCCAGCCGGCTCGCGAGCGTGGCCTGCCAGGCGATGTCGGCGCGGCCGTCGGTGTCGTAGCCGACCCAGCTCCAGACCGCGAGCAGGCGCGGCCGCAGCTCCATCCAGCGGTCCGGCCAGAGCTCGGCTCCGACGTCGAGGACGATCGCATGGACGACGGCGATGGCTGAGCGGAGGTGGCGGATCGCGACCAGCGACTGGCGGTGCTCGAGGGCGAGGTCGATGCGCGGGTCGGGGCGGTGCGCGGCCGCCTCGACCTCGGCCAGGAGTGCTGCCCGCTCGGCCGGGTCGAGCGGTCGGCCGTCCGGGGCCCGGCCGGTGGCGAGTGCCACGAGGAGCTCGCGCAGCCGCAGCATCAGGGCGAAGGTCGGATGCGCCGTGACGACGAAGCCGTAGCGCAGCCGGCCGACCCGCTCGGCGAAGGCCTCGAAGGGGACCCGGGCGCCGTCCGGGCCGTGCGCCAGCGCCCGCACCAGGGTCTCGATCCTGGACCGGTTGGCGTGCGGGTCGAGCTCGCCCAGATAGGCCGCGAGACGGGTGGCGCGGCCGAGGAACGCCTCGGTGGTGAGCCGGCGCAGCACCCGGTCGACCGTGGCGTCGTCGAGCCGGCCGCCGACGAGCCGCTCGGCGAGCTCGCAGGCGAGCCTCTGGATCGGGTTGAGGAGCGCGTCGCGCTCGCCGGCGGCGCGGGCCTCGGCCAGGGCGTCGGCGAGCGCCCCGAGCATGGCGTCCGGTGGCCGGCG
Organism: uncultured Geminicoccaceae bacterium; assembly: GCA_964504655.1. Lineage (GTDB taxonomy): Bacteria > Pseudomonadota > Alphaproteobacteria > Geminicoccales > Geminicoccaceae > JANXAZ01. Next base: position 91,060 of record CAZDFD010000004.1, on the reverse strand, counting down.
GGCGTCGGACGACGCCGGCCGGTCGTCCGGACGGCGGTCCGTGCGCCCTTCCTCGAGCTCCATGGTCCGGCTCCCGGCGGTGCGACGACCCCGCCAGAAGATACCCGTTCCTACTGCGATGCAACAGACCCGTTCGGGAGGCCGCTCACTTCCGCAGATTGTCGAGGGTGAACAGGAAGTCCGTTTCGACCTTCGGCTTGTGGCAGTCGAAGCAGGGCTTGTAGTCCTGCTGCCGGCGCGCCCTGGTGGTCGGGTCGAAGGCCGCGTACTCCCACTCGCCGTTGCGGACCTCGGGCGGGTACCCGGCACCCCAGCCCTTGCGCTTCTCCATCACGGCGATCATCGCGAGCTTGTCCTTGATGCGCCGGCCGTTGCCGTCGAGGACGGGCTTCTCCTGGGCATCGAGCCTGGCCTGCCAGACCTCCATGATGAGGATCGAGCCGTCCGGCAGCGGACCTCCCTGCTTCGCCGCGGCCAGTGCCGTCGCGTTCGCCCAGGCCTCGGCGATCTGCTTGGGGTTGGCGCGGTCGATCGAGGCGTAGTTGGTGAAGCTCGTCCGATAGTCCTCGGGCAGCTCGACGAGCTCGGGCCCTGCCGCGGCCGATGCCGCGAAGCCGAGCCAGGCGGCGATCATCAGAGCCGGACGGGTGCGCATGGTGCCTCCCTTTAAAGCGCGAAACCCGATCGATCTTTAGGCCGGCGGCGGACACCTGTCACCCGTCCCCGCCGCTCACGCGCGGACCAGCCGTTCGACCCGCGGCTCGAAGGCCGTGTCGGGTTCGAGCGGGAAGATCGGCCGCGGGCAGACCCGATGGCCGAGCGTCGGCAGGTTGGCGCTGGTCGACCCCGGCGCGTCGAGGTTGAAGTTCTTGACGACCCAGTCGTCGAACATGTGCGGCTCGCAGTGCGGCGACTTGACCACCACGAGCTCGAAGTCGCGCGGGTCGAGCCCGTTCGCGAAGAACAACGCGCGATCGAACAGGAAGGCGGGTTTGCTCAGGATCAAGAGGGTGATCGGCCCGGCCCGCAGCACCGCGCTCGGGCCGGCGTCGATCTCGACCTTCATGGTCTCGAGGCGGGCTCTGCCGACCGACAGGCTCTCGACCGTGCCCGTGACCTCGATCGGGGCGAAGCGGCCGGGATCGCGGCTCCCGCCCACGGCCACCCTGAGCCTTGCCCCGCAGCCCGCGGCGTGGCAGGCGGCGGCCGCCGACGCATCGACGATCGGCGCGAGCACCCGCCGCGTGCAGCCGGCCTCGAGCAGCGCCTTCAAGACCGCGTTCGAGTCCCCGGTCGCTCCCGAAGAGGTGGCGTCGGCGGCGTCGGTCAGGGCGACCGGGCCGTCGAGCGCCAGGGCCTGGGCGATCGCCTCGTCGAGCGGCCAGAGCTTGGCCTGCATGCGCGCCCGGTCGCGCCAGAAGCTCTGCGCGATCCGCAGCGCCTCGGCCTCGAGTGGGGCCGGATCGCCCGTGTGGCAGAGGACCACCTGGCAGCCGAGCTCGGGGACGTCGGTGAACGGGTTGCCGATGAAGAGGCCGCCCGAGAGGATCCGCCCCGCGCGCTCGAGCCGGCCGATCTCGAGGAGCCGGTCGCCGTAGCAGCCGGTCCGGGTCACGAGCTCGTCGCCGCGCACGAGGGCCGGGATCGCGACCCGCAGGAAGGCAGGGCGGAGGCCTTCGCCCAGGATCCGCAGCAAGAGCCGGGCGGCGCGCGCGCCGGTGTCGGCGAAGTCGACGTGCGGATAGGTCTTGAGCACGGCGAAGCCGTCGACCCGAGCCATCATCCTGCGGGTGAAGATGCCGTGCAGGTCGAGGGAGATCACGATCGGCGGTGCGGGCCCGACGAGGCCACGCACCGCATCCAGGAGATCACCCTCGGGGTCGAGCTCCCCCTCGGCCGCCATGGCGCCGTGGAGGGAGAGGTAGACCCCGTCGACCCCTGGAGCGGCGGCGGCGATCCGGTCGAGGAGCTCGGTCCGCAGCCGCCGCCAGGAGGCGCCCTCGAGGATGCCGGCCGAGGGTGCCGTGGCGCTCATCACCGGCACGAGCTCGATGCCGGCCGCCGCGTCGAGCACCGCGAAGGCCCCGCCCAGATAGGAGCCGCTGCCGCGGCGGGCGAGGAGCGCCTCGCCGCGCAGGATCGTGAAGTCGTCCAGGGTCGAGGGCAGCGGGTTGAAGGAGCTCACCTCCTGCATGCACTCGGCGATCAGGATCCGGGGCAAGGCCGGGGCTCCCTGCTGCGGCCGATCTCAGCGGCCGACGATCTGGCGCAGCATCGCCCGCTGGGCACGCCCGCCCGCAAGGACGAGGCCGAGGTCGGAGGCGATGCCGATCGAGGTGAAGCCGAGCGGGAGGTACCGTTCGAGCAGCGCGCGGTCGGCGATGCCGCCCACCCCGGCGCTCTTGCCGTGCTTCCGACAGGCGGCGATCACCGCCCGGTAGGCCTCCTCGACGCGGGGATCGGCGAGCTCGCCCGGTATGCCCATCTCGAGGGTGAGGTCGTGGGTCCCGAAGGAGAGCATGTCGACGCCCTCGAGCGCTGCGATCGCCTCGGCGTTGGCGACCGAGGTCGGGCTCTCGACCATGGCGATGATCATCGAGCGCGCGTTGGCGGCTTCCATGTGCTGCCGGTGCGGCAGGCTCGCATAGTCGAGCTGGGCCAGCGGGCCGCCGTAGGAGCGCCGGCCGACGGGCGCGAACTTGCAATGGTCGAGGATCGGCCGGATGTCCTCGGGGCGGTCGACGTGCGGAACCAGGAGCCCGCCGGCACCGCCGTCCAGGAGGCGCGAGCAGATCGTCGGGTCGTGGCCGGGCGGGCGGACGATCGAGACCAGCCCCGCCTCGTTGGCCGCGAGGCAGATCCGGGTGGCGAGGTCGACGTCGATCGCCGCATGCTCCATGTCGACCATGAGCCAGTCGTAGCCGCAGGCGCGCGCCACGCTCGCGATCTCGGTCGAGCGGGCGAGCCGCACCGAGAAGCCGATCATGCACTCGCCCGCCAGCATCCGCCGGCGCATCTCCGGGACGTCCATCCTCGCGCCTCCCTCGAGCGTCGCGCGCAGGCTAGCCGCCGTGGCGCCGGGCGAGAACGGCGTCGCCCGCGCGGCTGCCTCCTGCGCCGCGGGCGCCTGCACGACCGACCGGGACGGCCGATGACGAAGCGCCGCCGCGGCGACGGGGTCGGTGGCCCCGGGCCCCGGGCTCAGCCTCGCACGATGCGCCGCGCCGTGGCGACCCGTTCGCGCCCGCCCGCGAGGACCAGCGCCAGATCCGAGCCCAGGAGCGCGAAGCGGAAGCCCAGGGGCAGATAGCGCGCGAGGAGCTCGGCCGTGTAGATGCCACCCAGGCCCACGGGCTTCCCGTGCGCACGGGCCGCGGCGATCACCTCGCGATAGGCCGTCTCGATCCGCGGATCGTCGAGCCGGCCGGGGATCCCCATCTCGAGGGCCAGATCGTTCGAGCCGAAGAGGAGCGCATCGACGCCCGGGAGGGCCGCGATGTCGCCGGCGGCGGCGACCGCCTCGGGGCTCTCGATCATCGCCACGATCAAGGTCTCGGCATCGGCCTTCGCCATGTGCTCGGCGGCCGGCAGGGAAGCGTAGTGGAGCTGCGGCACGGGCCCGCCGATCGAGCGGCGGCCCTTGGGCGGGAAGCGGCAGTGCTCGATCACCGGGGCGATCTGCTCGGGGCGGTCGACGTGCGGCACGACGATCCCGGCCGCCCCGCCGTCGAGCAGGCGCGACGCGGTGAGCGGGTCGTCGCCGGGGATGCGGACGAGCGCCGGCAGGCCGGCCGCCTGGCCCGCGAGGCAGATCTGGGCGGCCGTGTCGATCGAGAGCGCATTGTGCTCCATGTCGACGAACAGCCAGTCGAACCCCGCCGCCTCGGCGACGAGGGCGATCTCGCCCGTGCGGGAAAGGCGCACGCCCAGGCCGAAGACCGTCTCGCCCGCGAGCATCCGCTCGCGCATCCCCGCATCGTGCATCGGGCACCCCTCTCAGGCTTCTCGGGCTTCCTCGTCGGCCGGCCCGCCGCCGCGCTCGGCGACGTCCGTGTCGGCGTAGAGCTCGGCCAGCGGCAGCTCGACGCCGAGCTCAGGAAGGGCCAACACCGAGTCGAGCCCGACCGCCGGCTCGTCGTCGTCCCACCGCCCGTCCGGTCCGCGCCCGACCACGTCCACCCGGGCCCGGTCCTGCGCCACGTAGAGGATCACCCGCAGGGACGGGATCGACTTGTAAGCCAACCGCTTGGCCAAAAGGTCGTGCTGTAGGGTACCTTCCGCGAGTACCTCCGCCACGAGCAGCGGATCGGCGACCGTGGTCGCCCGATCGTCGCGCGGCCCACAGCGGACGAACACGTCGGGGTAGGTGACGTCGCCCCGCGGCGTCGTCACTTTGACGTCGGGGCCGCCCGGGCGACAGCCGCTGCCGCGCAAGCGTCGACTGAACTCGGCCCGGAGATTGTTGGCGATGCGGTCGTGACCCACCGTGCCGCCCGCCATCGCGCGGACGACCCCGCCGACGCGCTCGAAGCGCAGCTCCTGGGCCTCCTCCCAGGCGAGAAAGCCCTCGAGCGAGAGATCCGCCACGGGCGCCGTCGTCCCGGCCATCGTCCGCTCCCTCACCGATCGGGAACGTAGCACGGGTGGGCGGGGCGCTCCACGGCGAGCGCCCCGCTCCGGCTCAGAAGACCAGGTTGACGAACTTGCAGTCGAGATAGTCGAGCATGCCCTGCTGGCCGTTCTCGCGGCCGAAGCCCGAATGCTTGACGCCCCCGAACGGCATCTCGGCGGTCGCGGCGGCGAAGGTGTTGACGCCGACGATCCCGGTCTTGAGCGCCTCGGCCGTCCTGGCGGCGAGCTTCTGCGAGCCGGTCAGCACGTAGGCGGCCAGCCCGTAGGGCAGCCGGTTGGCCCGCTCGATCACCTCCTCGAAGTCCTCGAAGGTGGTGACCGGCGCCAAGGGCCCGAACGGCTCGTCGTTCATGATGCGCATCTCGTCGCGCACCTGCCCGAACACCGTGGGCTCGTAGAAATAGCCCCGGTTGAAGCCGGCGGGTCGCTTGCCACCGCAGAGCAGCTCGGCGCCCTCGGCCACCGTGTCGGCCACCATCTTCTCGATGAAGTCGAGCCGGCGCTTGTTGATGAGCGGGCCGATCTCGGTCGACGGCTCGAGACCGTTGCCGATCTTCATCCTGGAGAGGGCGCCGACGAAGGTCTCGGTGAAGGCGCGCGCGTGCTTCTTGTGCACGAAGAAGCGGGTCGGGCTGACGCAGACCTGGCCGTTGTTGCGCGCCTTGCCCTGGGCGGACAGGAGTGCCGCCTTCTCCGGGTCGACGTCCTCGTGGACGATGACCGGCGCGTGGCCGCCGAGCTCCATGCTCATCCGCTTCACGGTGTCGGCGGCGCGGCGCATGAACCACTGGCCGACCGGGATCGAGCCCGTGAAGGTCACCTTGCGGATGCGGTCGTCGTCCATGACCGCCTCCGAGATCGGCTGCGGGGCGCCGGTCAGGAGATTGACCACGCCGGCCGGCACGCCCGCGTCGATGAAGCAGTCGATCAGGAGCTTGACCGCACCCGTACCCTCCTCGGCCGGGCGGGTCACGATCGAGCAGCCGGCCGCGAGCGCCGGCGCGATCTTGCGCGCCTGCAGCACGACCGGAAAGTTCCAGGCGGTGAACGCCGCCACCGGGCCGACCGGCTCGTAGCGGACCTCGAAGCGCCCGTCGGCGCTGCGCCCGGGCAGGGTCTGGCCGTAGATCCGTCGCGCCTCGTCGGCGAACCACTCGATGCACTCGACCGCGGCGGTGAGCTCGCCCCTGGATTGCGCCAGGGGCTTGCCGACCTCGACCGTGAGCCGCCGGGCGATCCCCTCGGCCCGCTCGGCCAGGAGCTGGGCCGCCTTGCGCAGGACCCGCGAGCGCTCCCAGGCGGCCACCCGACGCCAGGTCTCGAAGCCCTGGGCGGCGGCCGAGACCGCGGCCTCGACGTCGGCGCGCTCGGCCTGCGCGGCCCGGCCGACCGGCTCCTCGGTGGCCGGATCGACGAGGGTGATGGTCCCACCGGCCGCGGCCGGACGCCAGGACCCGCCGATGTAGAGCTCGACCTCTTGCATGCTGCTCTCTTTCCTCGCGCGAGGGACGTCGTGGGCGCGCACATGGCGCCTCGCGCTCCGGCGGGCAAGGCGGCCTCCGGCATGGCGGCCGCGCGGGCCGGGCGTGACCCGCAGGCCATTGCCTCGGCCGCCGCCCGATGGAACAAGGGCGGCGGCGCGAGCGCGGGGGAGGAGCGGATGCGGCGTCTGCTGGCGGTGGTCGGCCTTCTGGCGGTGGTGGGCGGCGGCGCGACCGCGGCCGGCGCCGACGACCTGCTGCGCCGGGCCCGGGAGCTGTTCCAGCCGCTACCGAGCCGGCCTCCCGAGCTGCCCGGCAACCCCGCCACGACCGCCAAGGTCGAGCTCGGCAAGATGCTGTTCTTCGACCCGCGGCTCTCCGCCGACCACAACATCGCCTGCGCCACCTGCCACCAGGTCGGTCTCGGTGGCGCCGACGGCCGGCCGCACGCCATCGGCCACAACTGGCAGCACGGCTCGCGCAACGTGCCCACGATCTACAACGCGGTGCTCAACACCGCGCAGTCCTGGGACGGCCGCGCAACGGACCTGGCCGAGCAGTCGGCGCGGCCGATCACGAGCGCCACCGGGATGGGAAGCACGCGCGAGAAGACCGAGGCGCTGCTGCGCGCGATCCCGGGCTACCGCAGCTTCTTCGAGTGGGCCTTCCCGGGCGAGGCGGAGCCCGTGACCTTCGCCAACGTCGAGAAGGCGCTCGTGCTGTTCGTGGCGACGCTGCTGACCCCGGACGCCCCCTTCGACCGCTACCTTTTGGGCGACGCCGACGCCCTCTCGGCCGAGGAGAAGGCCGGGCTCGCGCTGTTCCTGGACAAGGGCTGCGCCTCCTGCCACCGGGGCGTCAATCTGGGCGGCGACCGCTACGCGCCGTTCGGCGTGGTGCAGCGCCCCGGCCACGAGCTCCTGCCGCCCGACGACAAGGGCCGACTCATGGTCACCAAGACGCCGGACGACGCCTACGTCTTCAAGGTGCCGAGCCTGCGCAACGTCGCCTTGACCGCACCCTACTTCCACTCGGGCAGCGCCTGGGACCTCGAGCAGGCGGTGGCGGTGATGGGCAGCGCCCAGCTCGGGGTCGAGCTGACCCCTGCCGAGACCCGCGCGGTGGCGGCGTTCCTCGTGAGCCTGACCGGCCGCCAGCCCTCGATCGTGCTGCCGGTTCTGCCGCCTTCGGTGCGCGAGACGCCGCGGCCGGCGCGCTAGGCCCCGGGCGGCGGCCCGGGCGGGGTCGTGTCACCCTCACCCAGCGCCCGCTGCATGAGGACGGAATCCAGCCAGCGGCCGGCCTTGAAGCCGATCGAGGGCAGCCGGCCGACCTCGCGGAAGCCGCAGGCCCGGTGCAGGGCGATCGAGGGCAGATTGGCGCTGTCGCCGATCACCGCCACCATCTGCCGGGCGCCGCGCGCGGCGCAGCGCTCGATCAGCGCCCCGAGCAGCCGCCGGGCGATCCCCCGGCCGCGCGCCGGCGCCGCGACGTAGACCGAGTCCTCGAGGCACCAAGCGTAGCCGATCCGCGGCCGGTAGCGGCCGGCATGGGCGTAGCCCAGGAGCCGGCCGTCCTGCTCCGCCACGAGCCAGGGCCAGCCGCTGGCGCGCTGGGCCGCGAAGCGGCGACCGTACTCCTCGAGATCGGGCGGCTCCCACTCCCAACTCGCGGTGCCGTGCCGGACCTCGGGTGCATAGATCGCGAGCAGCGCCTCGAGGTCGCGCTCCAGGGCCTCGCGGAGCTGGAGGTGGTCCATGCGCGGGATCCGGGCTATCGCCTGCACGCCGCAGCATGCCGGGCGACGACCGTCGCCGCCAGGGGCGGCGGCGTCGCGGGAGGGCTCGGGGAATGCCACTCGACGGGACCACGCGGGCGCGCCTGCAGGGCGTCAGCACCGCCACCTTGACCACCTGCCTGTTCAAGCGCGGGTTCCGCAACATCTACCTGCAGGACGTCCATCCGCTCGCCCCGGGGCTGCCGCGCATGGTCGGCGAGGCGTTCACGCTGCGGATGATCCCGGCCCGCGAGGACCTCGACGTGATGGCGGCCTACGCCGATCCCGAGCACCCGCAGCGCAAGGCGATCGAGACCTGCCCGGCCGGCCGGGTGCTGGTCATCGACAGCCGTGGCGACGCGCGCGGCGCCTCGGCGGGCGACATCCTGATCACCCGCCTCAAGGTGCGTGGTGTCGCGGGCATCGTCACCGACGGCGGCTTTCGCGACAGCCCGACGATCGCCGGGCTGGGCTTCCCGGCCTACCATCGCCGGCCGAGCGCGCCGACCGGTCCGATCTTCCACCACGCCGCCGATCTGGGCCTGCCGATCGCCTGCGGCGGGGTCGCGGTCTACCCGGGCGACGTGATGGTCGGCGACGGCGAGGGTGTGGTCTGCATCCCGGCGCACCTCGCAGCCGAAGTGGCCGAGGAGGCGGCCGAGATGACGGCCTACGAGGACTTCGTCGAGGAGCGGGTGCGGGCCGGCAGCCGCCTGCCCGGCCTCTACCCGGCCTCCGAGGCGAGCCGGGCCGAATTCGCGACCTGGCGCCGCGAGCGCGGCCGCTAGCCGCGGCTCAGCGCGGGATCGGCAGCCGCGCCTCGAGTTCGCCGAGCCGGCGGCGGGCGCGGTCGAGGCGGCCCGGCTCGGCGATGCCGCCGGCCATCTGCAGCTCGGTGGCGACGAGCGACAGGTCGGAGCGGGCGGCATCCGTGCGGCCCTCGGCGATCCCCTCGGCGGCCCGCTCGAGCAGGAGGTCGGCCGTGGCGAGCGGATCGCGCTCGCCACCGAACAGCTCGCGGTCGCGCGTCGTGTCGGCGCTGAACGGCAAGGGCTCGCCGGCCCGGGCCGGGCGCGGCGGAACCGGCCCGGCGGCGCGTCCCGAGCCGGTCGCCGCCCGCTCGAGCCGCTGCTCGGTCGTGACCGCATCGGCGTCGATCGAGCCGCGGGTCTGGACCCCGAGCAGGCGGCGCTGCTCGCGCGCCTGGCTGGCGGCACCGGAGGGGTCGGTGACGGCACGGCGCTCGATCGTGTCGGCCTGGCGCCGCTGCCAGGCGCGATCGGGGTCGATCAGCGACGTCTGGGCGCCGGCCGACCCCGCGATCAGCGTCCCGAGCACCGCCCAACGCAGCGTGCGCATGCCCGACCTCGTCCCTCACCTCGGGTCGCCCACGGCATCGTGAGCCCTGGTGACCACTCCAGCGATCTATATGCACGGAGCGGCCGACGCCGGCAATCGCCGGCGCCGTACCGGGCTGGGCATCGAAGTGGACGGGGCCGTGGCGGTGGCGGGACCGCGACAGGGTGCAGGGCCGAGCCGGCCGCGCGACGCGCGGCTCGATCTGGCGCGCGGACTCGCCATGATCATCATCCTGATCGCCCACATCCCGGCCAACCGCTGGGCGCTCTGGATACCGGCCCGGTTCGGGCCCTCGGATGCCGCCGACGTGTTCGTGCTGTGCTCGGGCATCGCCACCGGGATCGCGTTCGGCGGCACCTTCGAGCGCGCCGGCTGGGTACTCGGCACGGTGCGCGTGCTGAACCGGATCTGGCAGATCTACTGGGCCAATCTCGGGCTCTTCCTGGTGACGGTCGGGCTCGTGCTCTGGGCCCAGGCGGAGTGGCCGGTCGAGGGCCGCGACTGGGTCGCCGAGAACGGGCTGACCCCCCTCCTGGACGCGCCGGCCGTGGCGCTCGTCGCGGTCGTCACGCTCCAGTGGGTGCCGCCCTATTTCGAGATCCTGCCGGTCTACATGGTGGCGCTCGCGCTCGTGCCCCTGGTCGTGGCGCTCGCCGCGCTCGACCGCCGGCTCGCCGCCGCCCTGGTGCTCGGGCTCTACCTGGCCGGTCGCGCCGGCCTCAACCTGCCGGGCAGCCCGTTCGAGCCGGGCGTGGGGTGGGGCTTCAACCCGTTCGCCTGGCAGCTCCTGTTCTTCATCGGATTCGCCTTCGGCCGCGGCTGGCTCGTGGTGCCGCCGCTCCACCCCTGGCTGGTGCGGCTGGCCCTGGCGTGGGTGATCCTCTGGATCCCGCTCTCCCACTGGGCGGTCGTGCCGCGGCTCGAGGCCCTGCAGGCACTCTACGACTGGCTCCTGGCGCCGGCCGCCTTCAAGGCCGACGAGCACCCGATCCGGATCCTGCACGTGCTGGCCGTCGGCTGCCTGGCACTCGCCGCGGTCGAGCGCTGGCCGTGGCTGCTCGAGCAGGGCTGGGCGCGCCGGGTCGCGGCGATCGGCCAGCAGGCGCTGGCCTCCTTCCTCGCCTCGATGCTGTTGGCGCGGGTTCTGGGCTTCGCCCTCGACCACGGCGACCGCGGGCTCCTGCTCGAGGCGGTCGCCAACCTCGCGGGCATCGCCGCCATGGCGGGCGTGGCGGCGCTCGTCGGCTGGCTCAAGGCCGAGCCCTGGCAGCGCGCCGCCCGCTCAGCGCCAAGGCGGGCGCCCGTGCCCGGGCCGGTCGGGGTCGGGCCGGGGCCGCGGCCGGACGATCAGCGTGTCGCGCTCGAGGCTCAGGGAGGACGGTAGGTTCTCCGGGTAGTCGCCGGTCATGGCCGGCGTGTCCGGGCCGCCGCCGCAGGCGGGCCGCAGGATCCCGCAGTCCCAGCGCCAGCCCTCGCGCGCCCCGGTCATCCTCCCCGACCGCTGCAGGTCGCAGGCGCACATCCGCCCGGCCATGCAGGTGACGGCACCGGCGGTCGCGGCATTGCAGGCGGGCGCCTCGGCATGCAGGCTCGTGACGGGCAGGAGCGCGGCGACCAGGATCGCCGGAAGGAGTAGGCTCGGGTGGCAGCGGGGCATGAGCGAGGTCCGCGCGGGATCGGAGCGATCCTAGCCGAAGGCTCGGGCCGGCGGACGGCGATGCTGCGGCTCGGCGCATTCGGGGGAGCCCTGCTCGCCGGTCGCGGGGCCGGGCTCGCCGGCGCCGCGGCGGTCGCCGAGGAGCCCGTGCCGCCCTGCGCCGGCCCGTCGGTGCCCGGCTATGTCGAGCCCGGACCGGTGCCGGCGGTCCGGGTCTGGCCAGCCGAGATCGGCGGCCGCTGGCAGCCGCCCGCCTGCCTCGGCTGGGAACCACTGCCGGGCGGGCGGATCCTGGCGCTCGCCGGCCGGTTCCGGGCGGACGGCGGAGCCGAGCCGCTGCTCGCCCGGATCGCTGCGGTCTCGGGCCTGCTCGAGGCGCGCACCTGGTCGGTCCGCAGGCAGCGCTGGCAGCCGATGCTGGTCGACGCCAGCGCGCTCGAGACGGCCGACCCCGGAGCGCGGCGGCCCGACTTCCAACTCGCGGAACTGCGCACCGGCGCACCGGTCCACTTCCTCGAGAAGGACGACGAGCCGGTGAGCGCGATCGTCAACAGGCTGTGGCTGCGCGAGCCGGCGCCGGGGCGGATCGAGATCGACATCGCCAACGCGCTGCCGGTGACCTTGCTCGGGCTCGCGGTGATCGGTGCGGGCGGCATCCGGACCCGGGCGAGCCTCGAGCGCGAGCCGGCGGGCGAGCTGTGGCGCTACTTCTCCCTCACGCGGCTGGTCTCCAACCTGCCCGCCTTCCTCGAGCCGCCCGACGCGGCACTCGTCAACCGGGCGGTGGCGATGTTCCGCCACCTGGCGCGGCTGCCGACCGACGGCGCGCCGCCGGTGGCCCCGGACCGCGACTGGCGCTCGCCCTGAGCCTGCGGTGGGCGTCCGGCCGCCGGCTCAGCCGAGGTCGGAGGTCAGCGCGAACGGGGCGAAGCTCGCCGGCAGGTCCGCGGGCCGGCGATCGCGGCAGCGCTCGAGCCAGTCCCGGCTCTGCATCTCGATCAGCCGACTCACCGTGCGGCGGAACTCGAAGGCACCGTCGCCCTCGGGATAGAGCCGCTCCGGCTCGGCCTCGGCGGTCAGGATCAGCATGACGCGGCGTTCGTAGAGCGCGTCGACCAGCGTCACGAGCCGGCGCGCCTCGTTGCGCCGGTCGGGCGAGAGAACCGGGACGCCCTCGAGCACGAGGCTGTGGTAGCGCTCGGTGAGCGCCAGATAGTCGGCCGCACCCAGCGGCCGCTCGCACAGCGCCCGGAAGGGGAAGGCCGCGAGCCCGCCGGCGGCGCGGGGCACCTCGAGGCGACGTCCCTGCACCTCGAGGGTCTCGGGGCGAAGCGGCATGCCGTCGGTCAGGACGGTCAGGATCCGGGCGAGCCGCGCCTCGGTCTCCGGGCCGAGCGGCGCCAGGTAGACCGGCACGCCCTCGAGCCGGCGCAGCCGGTAGTCGACCGGCCCGTCGAGCGCCACCACGTCGAGGCGGGCCAGGAGCAGCTCGATGAAGGGCAGGAAGCGGTCGCGGTTGAGGCCGCCCTCGTAGAGCCGGCCGGGCGGCCAGTTCGAGGTCGCGACGAGCACCACGCCGGCCGCGAGCAGCGCCTCGAACAGCCGCCCGAGGATCATCGCGTCGGCGATGTCGGTGACCTGCAGCTCGTCGAAGCAGAGGAGGCGGGTGGTGGCCGCGATCTCGCCCGCGATCGCGCCGAGCGGATCGCCGAGGTCGCCCTGCCTGCGCAGCTCGGCCAGCCGGCGCTGCACCTCGAGCATGAAGGCGTGGAAGTGCACCCGGCGCTTGGCCGTGATCGGCGCCGCCTCGAGGAACAGGTCCATGAGCATCGATTTGCCGCGGCCGACATCGCCGTGCAGGTAGACCCCGCGCGGCGCCGGCGGCGCGGCCCCGCGGCCGAGGCGGCCGAGCAGGCCGCGCGCTCGCGGCGCCGGCGGAGCCGTCGCCCGGAGCTCGCGGGCGAGCCGGTCGAGCCGCTCCATGGCGGCCCGCTGGCGCGGGTCGGGCTCGAGCTCGCCGCCGGCGATCCGGCGCTCGAGGCGGGCGAGCGGCATCGGGCTCAGGGGCTCGCGGCGAGGGTGGCACTCGCCCGGCGGATCGCCGGCCACTGCGCCAGGACGGCGCCCGCCACCACGAGCAGCGCACCCAGGAACTGGCCGGGTCGGGGCGAGGTGCCGAGCACGAGCGCCATGAGCATCACGTAGAACGGCGCCAGGTTGGTGTGGATCGAGGCCACCGTGGCGCCCAGGAGCCGGACGCCCGCGAGCCAGAGCGAGACGCTCGCGGCGATCGAGAAGCCGGCGAGCCAGCCGAGCAGGAGGAGGCTGTCGCGGCCGAGATCGACCTCGAGCGGCGCCAGGCCGGTGGCGGTCAGGAGGCAGGCGACCAGCAGCAGGAAAGTGCCGCCGATGGTCAGCCCGAGGGTCGACTTGGCGATCGCGTCGAGGGCGCCGAGGCGGGTCGCCGAGATCCGCGAGTACCAGGTCCAGAGGATCTGCGAGAGCAGCACCAGGAACTCGCCGCCCTTGGGCGCCGGCAGCCAGGAGCCCGGCGGCAGGCTGGCCACGACCCCGCCGGCCATGGCGAGCAGGATGCCCAGGGTCAGGTGCGCGTTGAGCCGCTCGGTGCCGTCGATCAGCCCGAGGATCGCCGAGATGAGCGGCATCGCGGTCACGATGATCGACGTCGTGACCGGGTCGGACCAGGCCTGGCCGAACACGATGCAGAGCGCGGCCAGGCCGAAGCCGAGCACGCTCGCGAGCGCGAGATCCCACCAGGAGGTCGGCCTGAGCGAGCGGAGCCGGCCGGTGAGCGCGCAGAACGCCAGGAGTACGAGGCCGGCGCCCAGGATCCGGCCGACCGTGAGCCAGACCGGCGTCCAGCTCCGCAAGAGGGCGTCGGTGGCGAGGAACGAGCTCGCCCACAGCAGGATGGCGACCAGCGTCACCCCGTTGCCGAGCAGGAGCCCGCCGCTGCCGGGCGTGGATCGAGCGACGTGCATCCCGCCTCGTCCGAGCGGACGGACCCCCTGCGGGTCGGTCGGCGAACGGGATGTGCCGGTAGCGCGGGCGGCCTCAGCTTTCAACCCACCCGGCGAGCTCGGCGCGCGCGAGCTCCTCGAGCAGGTCGATGTGGGCGTCGTCGTCGTTGAGGCAGGGGATGTAGGTGAAGCGCTCGCCGCCGGCGGCGAGGAAGGTCTCCTTGCCGGCCTCGGCGATCTCCTCGAGGGTCTCGAGGCAGTCGGTGGCGAAGGCCGGCGAGATCACGGCGATGCGCTTGACGCCGCGCCCGGGCAGCGTCGCCAGGGTCTCGTCCAGGTAGGGCTGCAGCCACTCCTCGCGGCCGAAGCGCGACTGGAACACGACCATCGCCCGCTCGGCCGGCCACCCCAGCGCCTCGCGCACCAGCCGCGAGGTCTTCTGGCAGTGGCAGTGGTAGGGGTCGCCCTCGAGCAGGAACCGCTTGGGAACCCCGTGGTAGGACATGAGGAGCAGGTCGGGGACGAAGTCGAGGCGCGCCAGGTGTCCGCGGATGCTGTCGGCGAGCAGGCGGATGTAGGTCGGATGGTCGTGGTAGGGGCCGAGGGTGCGCACCGCCGGCTGCCACTTGAGGGTCTTCAGGGCGTCGAAGGCCTTGTCGTAGGCGGTGGCCGTCGTGGGCGCGGCGTACTGCGGATAGAGCGCCATCAGGAGGAGCCGTCGGCAGCCCTGCGCGACCAGACGGTCGATGGCGCCCGCGATCGAGGGATTGCCGTAGCGCATCGCCCAGTCGACCAGGATCTCGGGGCGGCGGCCGCCGAGCCGCGCCGCGAGCTTGGCCGCCTGGCTGCGGGTCACCGTCTTCAACGGGCTCTCGTCGAGCTCGCGGTTCCAGATCGCGTCGTACTCACGGCCCTTGGAGAACGGCCTCCGGCTCAGGATCACGAGCTGCAGGAGCGGCTGCCAGAGCCAGCGCGGATAGTCGATCACCCGCGGATCGGACAGGAACTCCGAGAGGTAGCGGCGCATCGACCAGTAGTCGGTGGCGTCCGGCGTGCCGAGGTTCAACAGGAGCACGCCGATCCGGGCCGGCCGGACCGGCGGATGGTCGGCCGGAAGAGGGCCAGATTCGGTGCGCTCCCGGACCTGTTCGCGCTCGAGCACCAGCGTTCCGACCATGATCCGCTTCCCCCCAGCATGACAGCGCCGGCCGGTGCTGTCATCCGGCCGCCGGGCAGCCGCGCCCGGCGGTCCGTGGACGAGCCCGACGCGGCATCCTAGAGTGCCGGCTGCAGGCCGGTGCGGCAGGAGTCCGGCCGGCTGCACGGAGAGTTCCATGAGCCAGGCACCGAACTCGCTGCAGGCACGCGACAAGGCGTTCGTCGTCCACCCCTACACCAACCTGCGCGCGCACGAGCAGCAGGGCCCGCTGGTGATCAGCGGCGGCGACGGCATCTGGGTCCTGGACGACGACGGCAGGCGCTACATCGAGGGGCTGTCGGGTCTGTGGTGCGCGGCGCTCGGCTTCTCCGAGCGGCGGCTGGCCGAGGCGGCGCGCCGGCAGATGGAGCGCATGCCCTACACCCACGTCTTCGCGCACCGTTCGAGCGAGCCCGTGATCGAGCTGGCCGAACGGCTGGTCGAGCTGGCGCCCGAGCCGCTCGCCAAGGTGTTCTTCGTCAATTCGGGCTCGGAGGCGATCGACACCGCGATCAAGCTCATCTGGTACCACAACAACGCCCGCGGCCGGCCGGAGAAGAAGCGGATCATCGCCCGCCGGCGCGCCTATCACGGCATCACGCTCGCGGGCGGCCACCTGACGGGTCTGGCCTACGCCCGCTCCGGGTTCGACCTGCCGATGTCGGACCGGTTCTTCCACGTGACCTGCCCCTCGCACTATCGCGACGGGATGCCGGGCGAGAGCGAGGAGGCGTTCGCCAGCCGTCTCGCCGAGGAGGTCGACACGCTGATCCGCGCGCTCGGCCCGGAGACCGTGGCGGCCTTCTTCGCCGAGCCGGTGATGGGCGCGGGCGGCGTCGTGGTCCCGCCCGCCGGGTACTTCGAGAAGGTCCAGAAGGTCCTCCAGAAGCACGACGTGCTGTTCGTCGCCGACGAGGTCATCAACGGCTTCTGCCGCACCGGCAACATGTGGGGCTGCGACACCTTCGCCATCCGCCCCGATCTCATGGTCTGCGCCAAGCAGCTCTCCTCGGCCTACCTGCCGATCGCGGCCGTCCTGATGAGCCGCGCCTTCTACGACGTGATCGCCGAGCAGTCGGCCAAGCTCGGCGTGCTCGGCATGGGCTACACCTATGGCGGCCACCCGGTCGCGGCCGCGGTGGCGGTCGAGACCCTCAAGATCTACGAGAGCGACCGGATCCTCGATCACGTCCGCGCCGTGGCGCCGCGCTTCCAGGCGCGGCTCGCCCGGCTGGCCGCGCATCCGCTCGTGGGCGAGGCGCGCGGCATCGGGCTCCTGGGCGGGCTCGAGATCGTCAAGGACAAGCGCACCAAGGAGCAGTTCCCGCTCGCCGCCAAGGCCGCGGCGCAGATCACCCAGCGTTGCCAGGAGCAGGGGCTGATCCTCAGGCCCTTGCCGGGCGACGTGGTCGGCATCTGCCCGCCCTTGATCATCAAGGAGGGCGAGATCGACGAGCTGTTCGACCGGCTCGAGCGCGGCCTCGACGCCGCCCTGCCGGCGATGCCGATGGCCGCCTGAGGGCCGCCGGCCGGCTCAGACCACCTCGTTGACGAGCCGCTCCTCCCCGCGGGCGAGCCGGGCCACGTTCTCGACCAGGAGGTCGAGCACGCGGTCCTCGTAAGAGCGGGTCTCGCCGGCGGTGTGCGGGGTCAGGAGGAGGTTGGGTGCCTGCCAGAGCGGCGAGGTCGCAGGCAACGGCTCCTCGCAGGTGACGTCGATCGCGGCACCGGCGAGCCGGCCCGAGGCGAGCGCCTCCAGGAGCGCCGCCTCGTCGACGCAACGGCCGCGGGCGACGTTGACGAAGAGCGCGCCCGAAGGAAGCCGGGCGAGCAGCTCGCGGCCGACCAGCCCCTCGGTCTGCGGGGTGAGCGGGCAGGCGAGCAGGAGCACGTCCGCCCGGGCGGCGAGCCGCTCGAGCTCGCCCAGGCCGTGCACGGCCGTGGCCGCCCCGGCGCCCGCGCTCGGCTCGCGGCGGACCGCCAGGACGCGCATGCCGAAGGCCCGCGCGAGCTCGGCGATCCGGTTGCCGATCCGCCCGAGCCCGACCAGGACCAGCGTCTTGCCGGAAAGTTCCTGCTCGCGGAGCGCCAGATCGCCGAGCATGCCGCGCCAGTGCCGGCGTTCCTGGTTCGCGACCGCCTCGGGCAGTCGCCGGGTCAGCGCCAGGAGGAGCGCCAGCGCGTGCTCGGCCACGGCGTTCGCGTTGACGCCCGCGGCGCTCGCCAGGCGCACGCCGCGCGCCCGCAGCCGCTCCTTGTCGTACTGGTCGGTGCCGGCGCTGATCGACTGGATCAGCCGGAGCTGCGGCGCCCGGTCGAGGAGCTCGTTGCGCCAGAGGCCCGAGACCACGAGCACCTCGAGCCCGTCGATCGCGGCGTCGAGTGCCGCGCGGTCGCGCAGCTCGGCGAGCGGCCAGCCGAGGCCGCGCGCCACGGCCCGCTCGCCGAGCCGGTAGGCGACGTGCGCGAGACCGGTGCGCGGGGCCGGGGAGAGGTTGGTCATCGGGCGGGCTCCGTGGCGGCGGTCGGCGGGCTCTTGCCGCAGCCGCGGACGGGCCGGCAAGCCTCGGCGACGCGGGCCGGCTCAGCCCGGGGCGCGGAACCGGTAGTGGGCCACGAGCCACTCCTGGCCGTCACGGAAGCCGAACAGCTCGGCGCAGGCCATGAGGAAGATCCGCCAGCGCTGCAGCCAGAGCCGCGCCGCCCCGCCATGGACCTCGGCCAGCACCGGCAGGACCGCCGCGCGCGCCGCATCGAGGTTGACGAGCCAGGCCTCCAGCGTGCGCTGGTAGTGGCGGCCGTCGACGAGCCAGGTCTCCTCGTGGCCGAGCGGGCCGGCGGCCGAGGGGATCAGGTCGACCGACGGCATCAGCCCGCCGGTGAAGAAGTGGCGCGCCATCCAGGTGGCCGGGCCCTCGTCCTCGAACGGGTAGGCGAAGCGTCGGTGCGCGAAGACGTGCACGAACAGCGCCCCGCCCGGCTCGAGCCAGCCGGCGATCCGCCGCATCAAGAGCGCGTGGTTGCGGACATGCTCCATCATCTCGACCGAGACCACGCGATCGAAGCGCTCTGCCGTGTCGAAGCGGGCGATGTCCTCGGTCACCACCTCGAGATTGGCGAGGCCGAGCCGGGCCGCCCGCGCCTCGATGAAGGCGCGCTGGCTCCTCGAGTTGGAAAGGGCCGTGATCCGAGCGTTCGGGAACCGCTCGGCCAGATAGAGGCAGAGCGAGCCCCAACCGCAGCCGAGCTCGAGGATGCGCTGGCCGTCGGCGACGCCGGCGCGCTCGGCGGCGAGGGCGAGCATCGCCTCCTCGGCGGCGGCGAGCGTGGCGACGCCCTCGGGCCAGAGGCAGGAGCTGTATTTGAGCCGCGGGCCGAGCATCCGCTCGAACAGCGCCGCCGGGACCTCGTAGTGCTGGGCGTTGGCGGCGTCGGCGTGGACGGTCAGCGGCGCCTCGGCGAGACCGGCCCGCCAGCGCGCCCGCTCGGGCAGGGCCGCCGCCTCCTCCTCGAGCCGCCTGGCGAGCATGCGGCGGATGCCGGCGCGGATCATCAGGTCCGGCAGGAGGCCGCTCTCGGCCAGCTCGATGGCACTCTTCAAGGGGAGCTCTCCTTGGGCGGCCAGGGAACGAACATCGAGACCTCGGCCTGGTAACGGCGGTAGTCGTCGCCGCGCGAGGCCAGCGCCTGCTGCTCGGTGTAGGGGATGCCGGTGCCCCGCAGCAGCGTGGCGAGCATCAGAGCCGAGCCGAGCAGCGCCACCGCCACCGCCCAGGGCTCGCCCCAGGCAACAAGCGGCCAGGTGAACCAGCCGAACCACTCGAAGAAGTAGTTGGGGTGGCGCGACCAGGCCCAGAGCCCCCGCCGGCAGGTGCGGCCGCGGTTGGCGGGGTCGGCCCGCCAGGCGGCGAGCTGGCGATCGGCCAGGCCCTCGCCGCCGACCGCGACCGCCCAGACCAAGACCGCCAGAACCGCCGCCACGGCCGGCAGGGGCGTCGCCACCGAGGCGGCCGCGAGGAAGGGCAGCGCGAAGACCACTGCGGCCAGCGCCTGGGCCTGGAAGAACAGGAGGAACATCGGCTGGGCGCGCGCGCCCCAGTGCGCCCGCAGCCGCTGGTAGCGGCCGTCCTCGGGCTTGCCGATCACCCGGTCGGTCAGGATGTGCCAGGCGAGACGGCCGGCCCAGACGCCGCCCAGGAGGCCCACCAGGAGGCGGCGGAGCGGGTCGCCGTCGGCGAGCGCCGCACACCAGAGGGCAAGAAAGCCCATCGCCGCCGACCAGCAGACGTCGACGATGCCGGCGTCCTGGTGGCGGCGCTGCCAGTCCCAGGCCCAGAGCATGGCGAGCGCCACGATCGCCCAGCCGGAGCCGAGAACGAGGAACCAGCTCATCGCCCGGCGCCGCCTGCGACCGCCGCACCGGACGCGAAGCCGTCGAGCCGCCGGGCGAGCGCCAGCAGCGCCGGCGTCGCCAGGGCGTATATGGCGGCGACCGCGAGGTGGCCGAGCCAGGCGGGCTCGAGGACCTCGGCGGCGCCCAGCCGGGCGCCCGCGAGATAGGCGAGCGGGCCGCCCACGGCACCGAGCAGGGCCGCCAGCGGCAGGAGCCCGCGCAGCCAGCGCAGGCTCCGGTTGAAGGTGGTGGCGAACAGCACCCAGAGGGTTACCATCCAGTAGGGTGCTAGGCCCGGGACCAGGACGCCCTCGGCGAAGGCGAGCCGTCCGGCCAGGACCAGGGCGCTGTCGAGGACGAGGCCGAGGACGCCGGCGGCCACGAGCAGCAGCACCTCGCGCCCCGGCCGGACGGCGGCGCGGAGGTGCCAGAGGAGGATCGGCAGCGCCACGAGCGGGCCGAGCCAGGGCCGGCCCCAGGCGGCGCCGAGCACGCAGGCGAACCAGCCGGCCTGAAAGCCCAGGACGTTCAGGACCAACGCCGCACCGCTGGCGGGTCGGGCGGCCGCGGGCGGCTCCGAGACGGGATTGGCGAGCATCCTGGGGTCGGCCCGGGCTGGCTTGGGCGAGGAGGCCGGCCCGCAGCCCTGCGGCCGTCCCCTGGCTGATACGCCCGGCCCGCGGGCGCGGATCAAGGGCTCAGGCGGCGGCCACCGAGTAGAGGTCCGGATCGTAGCCGAGGCCGATCGCGTCGAGCTCGGCCACGAGCCGGGCCCCCTCGGCCGGGTCGAGCTCGACCAGGGGCGGGCGGACCAGCCGCCAGACCTCGTCGTGGCGGGCCTCCGCGATGACGTGCTTGATCGCCGGGATCAGCGGCCGCTTCTGCAAGGCCTCGCGGCCGAGTGCCACCGGTTGCATGCGGGCCTGGGCGGCCGCCGTGTCGCCGCGCTCGAAGGCGTCGAAGACCGCCCGGCTGGCGGCGCAGTTGAGGTTGGCGGCGGCCGAAATCGTCCCCGCACCGCCCGCCTGCAACAGCTCGAGCAGATGCTGGTCGGCGCCGGCGAAGACCGCGAGGCCCGGGAAGGCGCGGACGAGCGAGAGCGTGTGCGCGAGATCGCCCGAGCTGTCCTTGATGCCCTTGATGGTGGCCGGATAGCGCTCGAGCAGGCGGGCGATCACGGGATGCGGGATCGGCACGCCCGAGACCTGCGGGAAGTGGTAGAACAAGAGCTCGAGCCGCGGGTCGGCGACCGCCTCGATCACCTCGGCATAGGCGCGGACCAGGCCCTCGTCGGGGAGGTTCTTGTAGAAGAAGGGCGGCAGCATCAGCACCCGGGTGACGCCCTGGCCGAGGGCGTGGCGGATCAGCGCCACCGTGTCCGCCCGCGCGCAGCAGCCGACGCCCACGATCATCCGCGAAGGCGGCAGGCCGGCCGCGACGAACGCCTCGAGCGCGGCCTGGCGCTCGCCGACCGAGAAGGCCTGGGTCTCGCTCGTCGTGCCGAACACGCCGAGCCCGTGGCAACCCTGGCGGAGCAGCCAGCGGGCGTGGCGGGTGTAGCGCTCGACGCCGATCTGGCCGTCCGGGTCGACCGGCGTCACGACCGCGGCCCAGATCCCGCGCAGGCGGATCTCGCTCATCCCTCGCCTCCAGGAGCACGTCTCGCCGAAATTAGCGCAGGCGGAGGAGCGGCGCAGCCGGCCGCGACGCGCTGCGGCGATGCGACCCTGCCGCGCCTCCCTTGGAACGATTACAAGGAGCGGCGGACCG
This sequence comes from uncultured Geminicoccaceae bacterium, assembly GCA_964504655.1. Lineage (GTDB taxonomy): Bacteria > Pseudomonadota > Alphaproteobacteria > Geminicoccales > Geminicoccaceae > JANXAZ01. Next base: position 69,812 of record CAZDFD010000004.1, on the reverse strand, counting down.
ACGCTTCGGAGGCCCTCCGTGCCGATGCCCGAGCTTCCCTCCGGCCTCACCCCGCATCGCCTGGCGCTGCTCGCGGCGGCCGGCGCGCTCGCGGTCGGGGTCGGCCTCCGGCTCGACGGCCGGGCCGAGGCGGCCTCGGTCGTCTGGGCCGCCGGGATGCTGCCGGCGCTCCTCCTGCTCGCCGTCCAGGTGGTGCGCAACCTGCTGCGCGGCGAGACCGGCGTCGATCTCATCGCCGGTCTCGCCATGGTGGGCGCGCTCCTGCTCGGCGAGCACCTGGCCGGGGTCGTCGTGGCGCTGATGCTGACGGGTGGCAACGTGCTCGAAGAGCACGCCGAACGGCGCGCCGGGCGCGAGCTCACGGCCCTGCTCGGCCGCACGCCGCGCACCGCGCAGCGCCAGCGCGACGGCCGGATCGAGAGCGTCCCGGTCGAGGCGATCGTCCCGGGCGATCGGCTGGTGGTGGCGCAGGGTGCGGCCGTGCCGGTCGACGGGGTGGTCCTGGACGGGCCCGCCCAGCTCGACGAATCGGCGCTCACCGGCGAGCCCCTGCCGGTCGAACGGCTGCCCGGCGAGCGGCTGCGGAGCGGCACGCTGAACGCCGGGCCGCCGCTCGCGCTCGAGGCGCGCGCGACTGCCGCCACCAGCACCTACGCCGCGATCGTCCGGCTGGTCGAGACGGCGCGCGCGAGCAAGGCGCCGCTGGTCCGGCTGGCCGACCGCTGGGCGCTCCTGTTCCTGCCGGTCACGCTCCTCGCGGCCGGCCTCGCCTGGGCCTTCTCGGGTGATCCGGTCCGGGCACTCGCGGTGCTCGTGGTCGCCACCCCCTGCCCGCTCATCCTGGCCGCCCCGGTGGCGATCGTGGCCGGAATCTCGGCCGCCGCCCGGCGCGGCGTGCTGTTCAAGACCGGCGGCGCGCTCGAGGCCCTGGCGCGGGTCGCGGTGCTGGTGCTCGACAAGACCGGCACGCTCACCACCGGCCGGGCGCGGCTCGTCGGCGTGGCCGGCTGCGGGTCCCTCCCCGAGGCCGAGATCCTGCGGCTCGCGGCCTCGCTCGACCAGCTCTCGAGCCACCCGCTGGCCGAGGCGATCGTGCGCGCGGCGCGGGCGCGCGGGCTCGAGCTCGGGCTGCCCGAGGAGGTCCGCGAGGCGCCCGGCGAGGGGATCGAGGGCCGGGTCGAGGGGCGGCGCGTGCGGCTCGGCCGGCTCGGCCACACCGACGGGTGCCTGGTGCACACGAGCTGGGCCGAGCGGACCGTGCGGCGGGCCGAGCGCGACGGCGCCGCGCCGGTGTTCGTGGCGGTCGAGGGCGAGCTCGTGGGCGCGCTGCTGCTCGCCGACGAGATCCGTCGCGAGGCGCCGCGGGCGCTCCGCGCGCTGCGCGGTGCCGGCGTGCGCCGCACCGTGATGCTGAGCGGCGACCGTCCCGACGTCGCCGAGGCGATCGCCGCCGCGCTCGGCGTCGACAGCGTCCTCGCCGACCGCACGCCGGCCGACAAGGTCGACGCGGTCAGGAGCGAGCGGGCCGAGGGCGTGGTCGTGATGGTCGGCGACGGCATCAACGACGCGCCGGCGCTGGCCGCCGCCGAGGTCGGGGTGGCGATGGGGGCGCGCGGCGCCGCCGCGGCGGCCGAGGCGGCCGACGTGGTGCTCCTGGTCGATCGGCTCGACCGGCTGGTCGACGCGATCGCGGTGGCGCGCCGCACGCGCGCGATCGCGCTGCAGTCGGTGCTCGCCGGGATGGCCCTCTCGGGGCTCGGCATGCTCGCGGCGGCGCTCGGCTGGCTGCCGCCGGTGGCCGGTGCGCTCGTGCAGGAGGCGATCGACGTCGCCGTGATCCTGAACGCCCTGCGCGCGCTCCGCGCCGATGCCGGGCTGGCCCCGCCGGGGCAGGGCCTGCCGGTCGAGCGGATCCGCGAGCTCGAGGCCGACCACCGCGCGATGGCGCCCCTGATCGAGCGGATCCGGGCCCTGGCCGACCGGCTCGGCGACGGCGACGGCGCGGCGCTCGCGGGCGAGCTCGCCCGGGTCGAGGCCGAGCTGCGCCGGCAGGTGCTGCCGCACGAGCTGGCCGACGAGCGCGAGCTGCATCCGCGCATCGCCCGCCTGCTCGGCGGCCGCGACCCGATGGCGCCGATCAGCCGGACCCACCGCGAGATCGCGCATCTGGCCCGCCGCCTGGCCCGCCTCCTGGCCGAGATCCCGCCCACGGGACCGCTGCCCGAGGACCTGCCCGAGCTGCGCCGCACGCTCTACGCGCTCGAGGCCATCCTCGAGCTGCACCTGGCCCAGGAGGACGAGATCTACGAGAGCGTCGCGGTCGAGCCGGCCGGGCGGACGCCGCCGCTCAGGGCGTCAGCACGATCCGTCCCGTGATCCGGCCGGTCGCCAGATCGGCCATCGCCGCGTTGACCTGGTCGAGCGCCACCCGCCGGACCGGCAGAGGCTTGAGCCGGCCCGCCTTGGCGAAGCCCACGACCTCCTCGAGATCCGCAAGCGTGCCGACATAGGAGCCGCGCACCGTGAGCACGCGCAACGGGAACATCGCGAGCGGATAGACGAGCTTGTCGCCGTAGAGCCCGACCACGACGAGCGTCCCACCCTTCTGGCGCAAGGCGTCGATCGCGAAGCGGGCGGTCTCGGGCCGGCCGACGAAGTCGATCGCCGCCGCGGCTCCACCCCCCGAGACGTCCTTGACCGCCTGGACCGCGGCCTTGGCATCGCGATTGTCGACGACGTGGTCGGCGCCGGCGGCGAGCGCCGCCCGGCGCTTCTCGGCATCCGGCTCGGCCACCACGATCCGGCCCGGGACGACCGCGCGGGCCATCTGCAGGGCCTGCAGGCCGACCCCGCCGCAGCCGACCATGAGGAGCGTCTGGTCGTCGCGGGTGAGCCCGGTCTTCTTGAGCGCGGAGAGCGCCGTCACGCCCGAACAGGCGTAGGTGCAGGCGACCGCCGGGTCGAGCCCGTCATAGTCCACGAGGTAGCGGGCATCGGGCACCAGCACGTGCGTGCTGTAGCCGCCGTCGCGCCAGGTCCCGACCACCCGCGGCCGGGTGCACAAAAGCTCCTCGCCGCGCGCGCAATCGGCACAAGAGCCGCAGCCGATCCAGGGATAGACGATCCGCCGGTCGCCCGGCCGGACCTCGTGGACCTCGGGGCCGACCGCCACGACCTCGCCCAGGACCTCGTGGCCGAGGGTGAAGGGGAGCTTGAGCCCACGAGTGGTGATGTCGAGGCGCTCGCCGCCGCCGAGGTCGAAATAGCCCTGCCAGAGGTGCAGATCGGAGTGGCAGATGCCCGAGGTCAGCACCCGCAGCACGACCTGCCGACCCTCGGGCCTCGGGTCCGGATAGTCGCGCGGCTCGAGGGGCTCGCCCCAGCGGACGATCTGCCAGCTCCGCATGCCCGTCTCCCGGCTCCGCCGGCGCGGCTCAGGCCGCCGGCTTGCGTTTGTAGTAGACGTTCTTGCCGACGCTCGCGGTCTTGACGAGGCTCTTGGTGTAGGAGGGTGGCTTGCGCCAGCTCTCGTGCATCCAGAGCCCACCCTTGGTCGGGTCGGCCGGCGGGCTGGCGCCCAGGAGCTCCTTGGCGACCGCCTGGGCCTGCTCCCAGAGCTTGGCCTCGGCCGGCTCGTCGGGCCCCTTGTCGCAGGTCCAGCCGAACTCGCAGCCCTTGCCGCGCTTCTGGTAGACCACGTCCTTGATGGCGTTGGGAAAGCCCTTGTCCTGGACGCGGTTCAGGGTCAGCCAGCCGACCGCGAGCATGCCGTCGCGGCCGCCCGAGCGGCCCTCGTGGTAGACGTTCAGGGCGAGCGCCCGCTCGTCCTCCGGGGAGGCCGAACGGGCCGGTGCGGCGAAGCCGGCCGCGCTCCCGAGGAGGAGCGCCACGGCGAGAAGCTTGCGGATCATCGCGTTTCCCCGTCAGGCGGCCCTGCCGTGGGCTCTCCGGCCCGTCGGCTCGCCCGCGCCTTCTAGCCGCCCGCCGGGGTACCGGCAATCGCCGCCCCGGCGTCGGCCGCGCGGGTCGGCGCGCCGCAGACCGGGTCGCTGGACAGCTCCTCGATCAGGAAGTCGATCATGGCCCGGACCTTGGAGGCCAGGAGCCGCCGCGAGGGGTAGACGGCGCTGATCGGCGCGGGCGGCGGGGTGAAACCCTCGAGCAGCGGCACGAGCAGGCCGCGGTCGATCTCCTGCTCGACGAAGTGCCAGGCCGGCACGTAGCCGATGCCGAGCCCGGCCAGCACCGCGGCGCGGACGCCCTCGCTGTTGTCGACCCGGAAGCGGCCACGGATCGGCACCGCGCAGTGGCCGGCGGGTCCCTCGAAGCTCCAGACGGCGCCGCCGGCGAGCCCCTCGTAGACGACGCAGTCGTGCCCGGCGAGCTGGTCCGGGTGGTGCGGCGTTCCGCGCCGCGCGAGATAGCCCGGGGTCGCCACGACGACGCGCCGTGACAGGCCGATCCGCCTGGCGACGAGACCCGGGTCGGACGGCTCGCCGATGCGCACCGCGAGGTCGATGCCCTGCTCGACCAGAGGCACGAACGCATCGCTCATGGCGAGGTCGACCTCGACCGCCGGGTGGCGCTCCAGGAACCGGTGGAGGCGCGGGATCAGGTGCAGGCGCCCGAACACGACGGCGCAACCGAGCCTGAGCCGGCCCGCCGGCCCGGCGCGGCGACGGCCGACCGCGGACACGGCCTCCTCCACCGCCTCGAGCGCCCGCTGCGCCTGCTCGTAGAGCACCCGACCGTCGTCGGTCGGGGTGAGTGCGCGCGTGGTCCGGTGCAGGAGCCGGCAGCCCAGACGCTCCTCGAGGAGGGCGATCTGCCGCGAGACCGTGGGCTGCGAGGAGCGCAGATCGCGCGCCACGGCCGTGAACGAGCCGGCTTCGACGGTCCGGACGAAGGTGCGGAACAGGCTCAGAAGATCGGCCATTGATACGCGATCCGAATGAGTGTTCGACGCTCGGGCCGTCTTACCTGCAGACTCCGGATCGGTCACCCTCGGTCCGGTGGACGCCGTACCGGCGCCGCACGGCCGAAGGGACCCCTCGCCATGACGCTGCAGAGCGAGCTCGACGCCTTCCGTGCCGCCTGGGAGGCGCGCGTCGGCCCCGACGCCGCGCGGCTGATCGAAACCGACATCGAGGCCCTGCGCGCCACGGGGCTCGTGGAGCGGGCGGCGCGGCCGGGCACGCGCCTGCCACGGGCTGGCGATCTGCGCGATCCGCACGGCGCGCCGTTCGACCTCGAGGCGCTCGTCGCCCGCTCGCCGCTCGTCCTGACCTTCTATCGCGGCGGCTGGTGCCCCTACTGCAACCTCGAGCTGCGCGCCTGGCAGGCTCGTCTGGCCGAGCTGCGCGGGCTCGGCGCCGAGCTCGTCGCGGTCTCACCCGAGCTGCCCGACCACGCGCTCTCGACCGCCCAGAAGAGCGAGCTCGCCTTCACCGTGCTCTCGGACGTGGGCGGCGGGCTCGCGGCGGCACTCGGCGTCCGCTTCGCCCTGTCGGAGGCCGTCCGACCCTACTACGAGCGGGCCGGCCACGCCCTGCCCGCGCGGCACGGCGACGGCGGGTGGTGGCTGCCGGTCCCGGCGACCTTCGTCGTGGCCCGGGGCGGGACCATCCTGGCCGCGTTCGTCGAGCCTGATTACCGCAAGCGCCTCGAGCCCGAGGCCGCGCTCGCGACGCTGCGCGACCACCGCCTCGCCGCCTGAACCCCGCCGCAACCGACCCGGGAGGCTCGAGCCACGACCGCGATCCCGGGCCGCAGCGGCCGGCGACGCTCGCCGGCCTCGGCATCGTTTGCCTGGGCCTCGTGTTGGCGCTCGACTTCGTGCCGCACTCAGGCCGGGGCGGGACCGTCGAGGAAGGCCACCACCCGCGCCGGGGCGCCGTCGCACTCCGGAAGCTTGAGCGGCAGGCAGCAGAAGAGGACCCGCGCCCGCTCGAGGGCCAGGGTGTTGCAGAGATACTCGATCAGGATCACCCCGTTGCGCAGCAGCACGTCGTGGGTGACGTGCTCCTCGATCGGCCGGACCACCCCGTCCAGGAGGTCGCGGATGACCCGGTCCTGCGGGAAGTCGACGGCGAGCGCCTTGATCCGCCGGGCGAGCAGCCATTCGGCCGCGTCCCGGGCGAGCCAGGGCGCCTCGCGCCAGAAGCGCGCGTCGGCGAGGGGCCGGCGCGTGTCCCAGCCGGTCCGCAGGAGCGCGATGTCGCCCGGGCGCAGATGCCCGGCCCGGGCCGCGAGCCGCGCCGCGTCGATCGGCCGGTCGGCCTCGACGTCGGCGAGGTCGATCACCGCCGCCTCGCCCACGGTGGCCTCGAGGGGCAGGTCGGAGGTGGTGGGCGCGCCCGGGAAGTAGTGCCGCGGGCTGTCCATGTGGGTGAAGCCGTGCGTGCCGAGTGCCACCCGGGTCACCTGGAACGGGTCGCCGCGTTCGTGCGCCTTGACGAGCGTCCGTTCGACCGGCCAGCGGAAATGGTCGACGATCGGGTAGGTGAGGTCGACGATCCGCATCGGCCTGCTCCGGGGCCAGGGCTCGACCCGCGACATCGGGCGGGCTGCCGAGCGGCCCGGTTCGGCCCTACCACGCGGGCCCCGAGCGCGCAGCCGAGGTCGGGAGATGGCGGCGATCCCGCGGACGCGACCCTGGAGCGGGCCGGCGCTCCTCAGCTACGGCTTCCGGCCGTTCTTCCTTTTGGCCGGCGTCCAGGGCGTGCTCGTGATGCTGCTCTGGACCGCGTTCCTCGGCGGCGCCCTGCCGCTGCCCGCGGCCATCCCCCCGGCCGCCTGGCACGCCCACGAGCTCCTGTTCGGCTACGGGCTCGCGGTGGTCGCGGGGTTCCTGTTGACCGCGATCCCCAACTGGACCGGCCGGCTGCCGCTGAACGGCCTGCCGCTCCTCTGCCTGGTCGGGCTCTGGCTCGTGGGCCGGCTGGCGGTGCTCCTGGCCGATCTCCTGCCGGCGGCATTCCTGGCGTCGGCGACACTCCTGTTCCCGGCGGCCCTGGCGTTCGTCGCCGGCCGCGAGGTGGTGGCCGGCGACAACCGCCGCAACCTGCCGGTGGTGGGCCTCGTGGCCGCGCTCGGCCTCGCCCAGGCGGCCACGCATCTGGAGCTGGCGCTCGGCGGCGACGCGCGGCTGGCGCCGCGCCTGGCGGTGGCGCTCCTGCTGCTCCTGATCATGCTGATCGGCGGCCGCATCGTGCCGAGCTTCACCACCAACTGGCTCCGCCACCACCGGCCGGGCACGGCGCCGCCGGCTCCCTTCGACCGCTTCGACCGGGCGGCGATCGCGGTCGGCGCGCTCGGGCTCCTGCCCTGGGTGGCGGCGGCCGTGGCCGCACCCCCGGCGCCGGCCGGCCTGCTCGCGGTCGTGGCCGGGCTCGTCCATCTGGTGCGGCTGTGGCGCTGGCGACCGCTCGCCACCGGCGGCGAGCCGCTCCTCTGGGTGCTGCACCTGGCCTACCTGTTCGTCCCGCTCGGTTTCCTCGCGGCCGGCGCCGGCCTCGTGCACGACCTGCCGGGGCTCGCCGCCGCGGCGACCCACCTCTGGACCGTGGGTGCCGTCGGGCTGATGACGCTCGCGGTCATGACCCGTGCGACCCGCGGGCACACCGGACGCGCGCTCACCGCTCCGGCCGGCACGGTCGCGATCTACGGGCTCGTCGTCCTGGCCGCGGCGCTGCGGGTGGCGGCGGCCCTCCTGCCCGAGGCCGGCTCCTGGCTCCTGCCCGCCGCGGGGCTCGCCTGGATCGCCGCCTTCGCGGGCTTTCTCGTCGCCTACGGGCCGATGCTCCTCGGCCCTCGCGTCACGGGCTGAGCCCGGCCTGCGCCCGTGCTAGGAGGGGCCTGCAGCCGGGAGTGGAGGAGCAGCCATGGGCAAGCGCCCGCGACGTCTCGCAGCCGGCCGGTCGACCACCGCCCTGGCGGCCCTGGCCCTCGGGCTCGGCGCGCCGCCGGCCGGCGCCGCCGGGCTCGCGCTCGAGCGGGTGCTGCTGTCGACCGGCGGCGTCGGCTATCTCGACTGGGCCGCCACGGTCGGGCCCGAGGCCGAGCTCGCGCTCGTGGTGCCGCGGAGCCAGGCCGACGACATCCTCAAGAGCCTGACGGTGTACGATTCGGCCGGCCTCGTCGGCACCGTGACGCTGGCCGGCGAGACCCCGCTCGCCGACCTGTTCCGCGACCTGCCGATCGGCCAGCGCGAGCTCGCCCGCCCGGTCGAGCTGTTGCAGGCCCTCAAGGGCGCCCGGCTCGAGGTCGAGGGTCCGCGCAGCCTCGCCGGCCGGGTGCTGGCGGTCACACCCGAGGAGGTGGCGGTCGGCGACAGCAAGCTCCTGCGGCACCGAGTGACGCTCGCGAGCGAGCAGGGCCTGCGCTCGTTCCTGCTCGAGGAGGCGGGGACGGTGCGCCTGGCCGAGCCCGCCATGGCCGGCCTGCTCGAGACCGCGCTCGACCGCCTGGCGGCCGCCCGCGAGCCCGGCCAGCGGCGGGTCGTGGTGCGGCTGGCCGGCGCCGGCGAACGCCGGGTCCGGGTCGGCTACCTGATCGAGGCGCCGCTCTGGAAGCCCAGCTATCGGGTGGTGCTGGGCGAGGGCGGCGCACGACTGCAGGCCTGGGCGGTGGTCGACAACCGCAGCGGCGTCGACTGGCCGGGCGTCGAGCTCACCCTCGTCGCCGGCAGCCCGGTCACGCTCCGCCAGGCGCTCGCCAGCACCTACTTCGTGGACCGCCCGGAGATCCCGATCCGCCTGTTCGAGGGCGTGCGGCCGCGGGTCGACCGCGGTGCCGTGGCGGCCGACGCCCGGACCGCTCCCGAGGGCGCCCCGGCCGAGGGCGAGCGGCGGGCCGCGCGCAGCGCCGCCCCGGCCGCGGCGGGCGTGGCGATGATGGCGCCGCCGTCGCCGCCTCCGCGCACCGAGCCGCCACCGGCCGAGCTCGAGGCCGCGATCGCGGCCGAGGCCGCCTCGCAGACGCTGTTCCGCGTCGCCCGCCCGGTGAGCCTCGCCCAGGGCGCGAGCGCGCTCGTGCCGCTCGCCGACCGCACGCTGCCGGCCGAGCGGGTGGCACTCCTGCAGCCGGATCGCCACCCCACCCGCCCGCTCGCCGCCGTTCGGATCGTCAACGACGGTCCGAGCACGCTGCCACCCGGAATCGTGACGCTGCTCGAGCTCGACCCCGAGGGCCGCGCCAGCTTCCTGGGCGACGCCGAGCTGGCGCTCTTGCCCGCGGGCGAGAGCCGGCTCGTCCCCTACGCGATCGACGGCAAGACCCGGGTGCTGGCCGAGCCCTCGGCCGGTGGTCGCGTGGTGGCGTTCAAGGTCGCGGACGGGATCCTGCTGCTCGACCGGGTCGAACGGCAGATCACCCGCTACCGGGTCGAGGCGCCGGCCGGCGAGGCCCGCACGCTCGTGATCGAGCACCCCAAGCAGCCGGGCTTCCGCCTCGCGGCGCCCGCAGCGGCGGCCGAGACCGACCGGCACTGGCGGATCGAGCGGCGGATCGAGGCCGGCGGCCGGCTCGAGCTCGAGGTGGTGAGCGAGCGGCCCGAGCGGCGCGAGGTGGCCCTCCTCGACCTCGACCCGGAGGAGCTCCGGCTCCTGTTCGCCGGGGCGAACCTGCCCGAGGCGGTCGAGCGGGCGATGGCCGAGATCGGCCGGATCCGGGCGCGGATCGGAGACGCCGAGGCCGAGGCCGGCCGGCTCGAGCGCGAGCGGCGCGAGCTCGAGACCGAGCAGGCGCGGCTGCGCTCCAATCTGCAGGCGGTGCCCCGGGACGGCGATCTGGCGCGGCGCTATCTCGGCCGGCTGGCGCAGAGCGAAGACCGGCTCGAGGCGCTCGCCAAGGGGCTCGCCGCCGCCCGCGCCGCCGCCGAGGCCGGCCGTGCCGAGCTCAGCACCTTCGTGCGCCGGCTCGCCATCTGAGGGCGGCAGACCGGCCGCCGGCCTCAATCCAACCGGAAGACCTCCTCGAGGGTCACCATCCACTCGCCCGCGGCGCGCGTCGCGAGCGGCTGCTGCATCGGCCGCATGACCGCCTGCCAGCGCTGCTGGACCTCGGCGCCCGCCAGCCGCCGCATGTCCGCCTCCAGATCGTCACCCCCGTACTCGAAGTAGAGGAACAGCAGGTTCTCGGGCTCACGCAGGAAGATCGTGTAGTTGGAGATGTTGCAGCTCTTGATGTGCGCGGCGAGCTCGGGCCAGATGCTCGCGTGCCAGCGCTTGTACTCGGCCACGCATTCGGGCTTGAGGCCGATCAGGCGGGCGACGCGCTGCATGGCGAGGGGCTCCTCGGCTCGTGACGGAGGCAGCGGATGACGCGCCGGATCCTGGTCGTCAACGGCCACCCGGACCCCGATCCGGGCCGGTTCTGCGCGGCGCTCGCTGCGGCCTATGCGCAGGCCGCGCGCGGCGCCGGCCACACGGTCGAGGAGCTGGCCTTGGCCGGGCTCGACTTCCCGCTGCTGCGCAGCAAGGCCGACTACGAGCGGGGCGAAGCGCCGGCCGGGCTGCGCGCGAGCCAGGAGGCGTTGCGCGCCGCCGACCATCTCGTGCTCGTGTTCCCGCTCTGGCTCGGCACGCTGCCGGCACTCACCAAGGGCTGGCTCGAGCAGACGCTCCGGCCCGGCTTCGCCTGGCAGGGCGAGGCCGCCCGTGGCCGCGCCCGGGGGCGGCTCGCCGGCCGCTCGGCGCGGCTCGTGGTGACCATGGGGATGCCGGCGCTGGTCTATCGCTGGTGGTTCGGCTCGCACGGGCTCAAGAGCCTCGAGCAGAGCGTCCTGCGGTTCGTCGGCATGCGCCCGGTGCGGGCGACGCTCGTCGGCCGGGTCGACGCGATCGGGGCGGAGGCGCGCCGGGCCCGGCTCGAGCGGCTCGCCGCGCTCGGCCGCGACGCACGCTGAGGCGTCGCTCGCCGACGCCGCCTTGCCCGCCGCCGGCTCCAATGCGATGGTGGTGGGCCGGCGCGCCGGGCGTCTTCACCCCAGGTGGTGAACGCTCGCGTTGCCGGGCACCTGGGGCGCGAGCGGAGCGGCGATGGTCGGCACGAGGTGGGGACGGTCTCTCCTGGTCGCGGTGGCGGCCCTCGGGCTCGCCGGGGCGACCCGGGCGGAGCTCCGGATCGAGCTCAAGGACGGCCGGGTGTTCGTGCTGCCGTTCGAGCGCGACGAGGTCGCCCGCATGGAGTTCGACGGCGTGCCGGTCGAGCCCGGGGGCGCCGCGGTGCGGCTCGACGACCCGCGGCCGCAGCCGGCCGAGGGGGCGGTCGAGCTGGCCGCGGCCGAGGAGGCCAAGCGCAAGGGCGGGCGGATCTTGCGGGTCGGGCCCGGCCAGGCCTACGCGCTGCCGAGCGCGGCCGCGGCGGCGGCCCAGGACGGCGACACGGTCGAGATCTACCCGGGCACCTACGCGGACGTGGCGATCTGGCGCGCGAGCCGGCTCACCATCCGCGGCGTCGGCGGCAGGCCGCGGATCGACGCCCAGGGCGGCGGTGCCGGAGGCAAGGCCGCCTGGGTGATCGCCGGCCGCAAGGTCCTCGTCGAGAACGTCGAGCTCACGGGCTCCAGGGTCCCCGACAAGAACGGTGCCGGGATCCGCGCCGAGGGCGGCGAGCTCGTACTGCGCGAGGTCCTGATCCACGGCAACGAGATCGGCATCCTCTCCTCGCTCGACTTCAAGGGCGAGCTCCGGATCGAGCGCTCCGAGTTCCACTCCAACGTCGTGCCCGACTGGGAGGCTGTCGGGGTGCCGCCCGGTCACAACATCTACATCAGCGAGGCCAAGCCGTTCGTCCTGATCGGCAGCTGGATCCACGGCGCGGTCGACGGCCACAACGTCAAGACGCGGGCGAGCGAGAACCGGATCCTCTACAACCGCATCGAGGACGATCCCGGGCCCGCCTCCTCCTATCTGATCGACATCGCCGAGGGCGCGCCGACCCTGATCCTGGGCAACCTCCTCGTCGAGAGTGCGGCCAGCTCCAACAACGTGATCCTCTCGATCGCCTCGGAGAAGAACGCGCCCGGCGCCGAGACGGTGATCGCCTACAACACGATCCTCCGCCCGAAGGCCGCGGCCGTGGCGGTGGCGAACCGCGGCTCGGGCCCCGTCCGGCTGGTCAACAACCTGATCGTCGGGCCCGGGCGGCTGGCCGAGGGCGGGGTTCTCATGGAGGGAACGCTCGAGGGCGAGCGTCTCCTGTTCGTCGACCCGGGCCGGGGCGACTGGCGGCCGGCGCTCGGCTCGCCCGCGATCGACGCCGCGATCGCCGCCCGGCCCTGGCGCAAGGTCAAGCTCGAGCCCGCCTGGTCGTACCGGCACCCGCTGGCACTCGACCGGCGCACCCCGCTCGGCCGCGGCTTCGATCTGGGCGCCTACGAAGCGGGACCCTGACGGTTGCCGGGCTTCCAGACCCGCCGCGCCAGCTCGAGCATGTTGCGGCCGAGGATGGCGCGGACGTCGTCCTCGCCGTAGCCGCGCGCGAGAAGGCCCAGGGTGATCTCGGGGAGCTGCTCGGGGGCGGCGATGCGGATGCTGGCGAGGCCGGAGCCATAGCCCTCGGCGCGCGGCCACCAGCGGTCCCGGTCGAGGCCGGGCGGCTCGTCGTCGAGCCCGCCCGAGGGATAGCTGTAGTCGATCCCGAGCCCCACCCGGGCGGGCCCGATCCGCTCGACCAGCCAGTCGATCGCATCGAGGATCGCGGGCGTGCCGGCCTCGGGGTCGGTGAGGAACCGGCCGACGCCGTTCACGCACACCACCCCGCCCGTGGCGGCGCAGGCGTCGATCTGCTCGGCCGTGAGATTGCGCCGGTCACCCTTCAGCGCGCGCGGGTTGGCGTGGCTGAAGAGCACCGGGCCGAGCCCGAGCCCCATGATGTCGAGGCTCGAGCGGTGGCCGGTGTGCGACAGGTCCATGAGCATGCCGCAGGCGAAGATCGCCTCGACGATCCGCCGGCCGAGCGGGCTCAACGGCACGTCGAGGTCGTAGCAGCCGCCCGCCACCTCGTTGTTGCGGTTGTAGGCCAGGTGCATCTGCCGCACGCCGAGCGTGTAGAAGAGCTCCACCATCTCGGGCCGGCCGTGCAGGGGCACGGCACCCTCGAGGTCGAAGGCGACCGCGAGCTTGCCCTCCCGCTTGGCGCGCTCGACGTCGGCCACGGTGTCGACCGGCACGAAGAGATCGGGCCGCGCGCGCAGCTGGGCGCGGAACGAGGCCAGCACGGTCAGGGCCTGCGGCAGCGGGTTCATGTCCATGCCGATGTTGACCGAGACGAAGCTCGCACCGGCCGCGTGGTGGCGCCGCAGCACCCCGAGGTCGGCATCGGGATGGAGCGGCAGGCAGGCGTGGGCGTCCCAGACGACCGTCTCCCGGTGCAGGCGGGCGGCGAGCGCGGCGAGGTCGGTCATCGGGGCTCCGGGCGGGCTCGTGCGGGAGCGAGGCTAGAGGCTCGCGGCGTCGCCGCAAGGGTCCGGCCGCGCGGCCCGACACCGCCGTCGGCGGCCACCCCTCACGTCACCCAGGCGACCCGCAGGAGGTTGGTGGCGCCCGGGGTGCCGAAGGGCAGGCCGGCGGTGATCACGATCGAGCTGCCGGGCTGCGCGAAGCCCTCCTGGCGGGCGAGCTGGCGGGCCTTCGCCACCATCTCGTCGAGGTCGCGCGCGTCCTCGGTGAAGACCGGATGGATGCCCCAGGCGAGCGTCAGCTTCCTGGCCGTCACCATCCGCGTGATGAGGCCCAGGATCGGATGGTCGGGCCGCTCGCGCGAGGCCCGGAGCGCGGTGGCCCCCGAGGTCGTGTAGGTGACGATGCAGGCCGAGCCGAGCGTGTGCGCGACCTGCGCCGCGGCGAGCGTGATGGCATCCGCCGTGGTCTGCAGCGCGGTGGCGTGGAAGGCGTCCAGATAGGCGCGGTAGAGCTCGTCGTGCTCGACCTGCGTGACGATGCGGTCCATCATCGTCACGGCCTCGACCGGGAAGCCGCCGCTGGCGCTCTCGGCCGAGAGCATCACGGCGTCGGCGCCGTCGTAGACCGCGGTCGCGACGTCGCTGGCCTCGGCCCGGGTGGGCGCCGGGCTCGCCACCATGCTCTCGAGCATCTGCGTCGCCACGACCACGGGCTTGCCGGCCTCCCGGGCGCGGCGGACGATCCGCTTCTGCAGCCCGGGCACGGCCTCGGGCGGCATCTCCACGCCCAGATCGCCGCGCGCGATCATGACCGCGTCGGCCAGCTCGACGATCTCGTCGAGCCGGTCGATGGCCGACGGCTTCTCGATCTTGGCCATCACCGCGGCGCGCCCGGCCACCAGCCGCTTGGCCTCGGCGACGTCGTCCGGGCGCTGCACGAAGGACAAGGCCACCCACTCGAACCCGAGCTCCATGCCGAAGGTCAGGTCCCGGCGGTCCTTCTCGGTCATCGCCGGGATCGGCAGGACGACCCCGGGCACGTTGACGCCCTTGCGGTCGGACAGCGTGCCGCCGGCCACCACCACGGTCTCGGCGGCGGCGGCCTCGGCCTGCTCGACCCGCAGCCGGATGCGGCCGTCGTCGAGCAGGAGCTCGGACCCCGGCCGCAGCACCGAGAGGATCTCGGGATGCGGCAGCTGCACCCGCCGCCCGTCGCCCGGCGTCGGGTCGAGGTCGAGCCGGAAGGGCGCCCCCGGCGCCAGCACCACCTTGCCCTGGGCGAAGGTGCCGATCCGCAGCTTCGGGCCCTGCAGGTCGATCAGCGTGCCGATCGGCCGGCCGCGCTCGGCCTCGATCTCGCGCACCAGAGCGAAGCGGGCGGCGTGGTCCTCGTGGCTGCCGTGGCTGAAATTGAAGCGGAACACGTCGGCGCCGGCCTCGACCAGCGCCCGAATGCGCTCGCGCGAGGCGCTCGCCGGGCCGAGGGTGGCCAGGATCTTGGTCGACCGGTCGCGGCGCATCGCCTCCTCCCCGGGTCGGCTGGGCCGGCGCCGCCTCGGCGCCCGGCGGGCCCTCGCCACCTCGCGCGCGAGCACTCACCCCTAGAGCATCGCTCGGGACGCGTCATCCCCCGGGGTGGCACGGGGAGATTGGCTGGTGGCGGAGGCCCGATCGGTCTATGGGGAGTGGAGCCATTCCACGGAACCGTCATGCTCCGCCCGCAGCGTCGCCGGCCCGGCCCCGCCCACCTCGCGAGCCTCGCGCTCGATCCCGCGGCCGCGGAGCCGCTCTACCGCCAGCTCTACTTCGCGATCCGCGACGCGATCTTGACCGGTCGGCTGCAGCCGGGTGCCCGGCTGCCGGCGAGCCGGACGCTGGCCCGCGACCTCGCGGTCTCGCGCAACACCGTGATGGCGGCGTTCGAGCAGCTCGCGGCCGAGGGCTATCTGGGCGGGCGCGTGGGCGCCGGCTCCTATGTCAGCCGCCGGCTGCCCGAGGAGGCGCTCGTGGCGCGCACCGAGGCGGCGCTCGCGGTGCCGGCACCGATCCCCGCCCCGGGCCCCTCGGCACGCGGTCGGCGGCTGATCGGGCTCGCCCGCACGAGCGCCCGGCCGCGCCCGTTCGCGCCGGGGCTGCCGGAGCTCGCGGCCTTCCCGTTCGAGGACTTCGCCCGGCTGCTGCAGCGCCACTGGCGGGCACCGCCGGCCTCCTTCCTGATCGGCGCCGACCCGATGGGCTGGCGGCCGCTGCGCGAGGCGCTGGCGGCGCATCTGGGTGCCGCCCGCGCGGTCCGCTGCACCGCCGAGCAGGTGCTCGTGGTGAGCGGCGCGCAGCAGGCGCTCGACCTGGCGGCCCGGGTGCTGATCGACCCGGGCGATCGGGTCTGGGTCGAGGAGCCGGGCTATGCCGGCCTCGAGGGCGCGCTTCTGGCCGCCGGCGCCGAGCTCGTGCCGGTCCCGGTCGACGGCGAGGGCCTGTCGGTCGAGGCGGGCCAGGCGCTCGCCCCCGGCGCGCGCATGGCCTGCGTGGCGCCGAGCCACCAGTACCCGCTCGGCATCACCATGAGCCTCGCCCGACGCCTGGCGCTGCTGGAGTGGGCGCGGACCGCCGACGCCTTCGTCCTCGAGGATGACTACGACAGCGAGTACCGCTACGCCGGCCGACCTCTGGCGGCACTCCAGGGCCTCGATGCCGACGGCCGGGTGATCTATGTCGGCACCATGAGCAAGATCATGTTCCCGGGCCTCAGGCTGGGCTACATGGTCGTGCCGACGCATCTGGTCGAGGCCTTCACCGCCGTCCGGCGCATCACCGACACGCATCCGCCGATGCTGGCGCAGCCGGCCTTGGCCGAGTTCATCGCCGACGGCCGGCTCGCCCAGCACATCCGGCGCATGCGGGCGCTCTACGCCGAGCGTCAGGGACGCTTCCTCCAGCTCGCCGGCGAACTCCTGGGCGGGCTGCTCGAGCTGGCCCCGGCCGAGGCCGGCATGCACCTGATCGGCTGGCTGCGGCGGGACCTCGACGACCGGGCGGTGAGCGCCGCGGCCCTCCGCCGCGGCATCGAGGCGCCGCCGCTCTCGGCCTACTATCGCGGCCGGCCGCCTCGACCGGGCCTGCTCCTGGGCTATGCCGGCATCGGCGAGGCCGAGACCCGCCAGGGCCTCGAGCGCCTCGCCCTGGCGATCCGCGAGGTCGCGCAGGCGACCGGGCGGGAGCCTCCGGCCCGCCCGGCCGGGCGGCCGGCGCCACGACCCGCCGACGCTCCGGCCGCGCCCGTCGCACCGGAGGCGGTGGCACCGGCGACCGCCGCGGGCGCGGTTGCAGCCCGAGGATCGGGCCCTATCTGAGCGGGGACCGGCTGCCCGCGAGGTCCCGCCATGCCCGCCTCCGTCCCGCCGCTCGGCGGCCTCCACCATCTGACCGCGGTCAGCGCCGACGCTGCCATGAACCGCCGCTTCTACACCGAAGTCCTGGGCCTGCGGCTGGTCAAGCGCACGGTCAATCAGGACGACGTGTCCGCCTGGCACCTCTTCTACGGCGATGGCGAGGCGAGCCCGGGCAGCGACCTCACCTTCTTCGTCTGGGACCTGCCGCGCGAGCGGCGCGGCGGCCGCGCCATCGTCCGCACCGGCCTCAGGGTGCGCGACGAGGCGGCCCTCGCCGCGCACGCGGCGCGGCTCGCTGCCGCCGGCTGCGTCTGCCGCCGCACGGTCGAGCCCGGCGGCAGGCCCGGGCTCCGCTTCGAGGATCCCGAGGGCCAGCGCCTCGTGCTGGTGGTCGACGAGGCGGCGGCGCCCGGCCGGCCGTGGGCGGGAAGCCCGCTGCCGGCGGCCGAGCAGATCCTGGGACTCGGCCCGGTGACGCTCGCACCGCCGCGGATCGAGCCGACGGCGGCCTTCCTCGAGGAACGGCTCGGCTTCCGCACGCTCGACGAGGTCGGCGATCCGGAGGAGCCGCAGGGCCGGGTGCGACGGCTCGCGGTCGGTCCGGGCGGGGCGGCGGCCGAGGTGCATCTGCTCGCCGGCCCCGACCTGCCGCCGACGCGCCCGGGCGCCGGCGGCGTGCACCACGTGGCGTTCCGCGTCGCCGACCGCGCGGCGCTCACGGCCTGGGCGAGCCGGCTGGCGGCGCTCGGGGTGGCGAGCTCGGGCGAGGTCGAGCGCTGGTACTTCCGCTCGCTCTACCTGCGCGAGCCGGGCGGGGTGCTGCTCGAGCTCGCCACCGACGGGCCCGGCTTCACCGTCGACGAGCCGCTGGCGCGGCTGGGCGAGCGACTGTCGCTGCCGCCGTTCCTGGAGCCGCGGCGGGCCGCCATCGAGGCCGCGCTGCCGGCGCTCTGAGGGTCGGGCGCTTCAGCCTTCGTTAACCGAGCCGGCCCTATCAAGGGGCGGTGACGGTCGGCGCCGTCGCGCTCGGCGGGGAACCTCGCCGGGCGCCGGGACGGGCGGGGATCGCTCGTACCGAGAGGCGCCGGGCGCGCGGCCGCGCTTGCCCGCGACCCGCCGCAACCGTCACAGGCGTGGTCCGCGGCCGCCGGCCGGCGGCCCGCGCCACCCGCGGCATCGAGTTACGGAGGTCGGTGGTGCCCGAGCCGGTCGAGACCGAGATCCGCGCGCTGATCGCGCGCGAAGGCTATCTGGCGCTGGACGTCGAGGCGCTCGGCGACGAGGACGACCTCTACCGTGCGGGGCTGACGTCGCACGACACGGTCAACCTGATGCTGGCGCTCGAGGACCGGTTCGGCGTCGAGTTCCCCGACCGCCTCCTGACGCGGCGAACCTTCCAGTCGATCGGCGCGCTCGCCGCGGCGCTGCGCGAGCTGCTGCCCGACGGGGCCCCGGCGTGAGCGCGCTCGCGCGCGCCCGGCGGGTCGCGACCGAGGTCGCGGCGGCGCACGCCGAGGCGGTCGACCGCGAGGGCCGCTTCCCGCACGAGGCGATGGCGGCGCTGCGGGCCGAGCGACTCCTGGGCGCCATGGTGCCGGTCGAGCTCGGCGGCGAGGGCGCCGGGCTCGGCGAGATCGCCGAGATGGCGCACGCGCTCGGCCGCCACTGCGGCTCGACGGCGATGGTGTTCGCCATGCACCAGATCCAGGTGGCGTGCCTCCTGCGCCATGGCCGGGGCTCGCCGTTCCACGCGCGGCTGCTGGCCCGGCTGGCGGCCGAGCAGCTGCTCCTGGCCTCGGCCACGAGCGAGGCCGGCGTCGGCGGCGACGTGCGGGCGAGCGTCTGCGCGGTCGAGGCGGCCGGCGAGCGGCTGCGGCTCGCCAAGAACGCCATCGTCATCTCCTATGGCGAGCAGGCCGACGGGGTGCTCGCCACGGCGCGGCGGGCGCCGGACGCCCCGCCCGGCGACCAGGTCCTGATCGTGGCGCTGCGCCCCGACTACCGGCTGGAGCGGACCTCGGGCTGGGACGCGATGGGCATGCGCGGCACCTGCTCCGACGGCTTCTGGCTGCACGTCGACGCACCGGCCGACCGGCTCCTGCCCGAGCCCTATGTCGACATCTCCGAGCGCACCATGCTGCCCGTCACCCACATCCTCTGGAGTGCGCTCTGGGCGGGGATCGCCGCCGATGCGGTCGGCCGGGCGCGCGCCTTCCTGCGCGCCGCGGCGCGGCGGCGCCCGGGCGAGACGCCGCCCGGCGCCTCCCGCCTGGTCGAGGCGGTGAGCGCGCTCCAGGCCGTGCGCGCCACGATCCTCGATGCCGCGCGCCGCTGGGAGGCGGCGGCCGCCACCGGGCCGCCGCCGATGGCGCTGGCGCTGGCGCTCAACAACCTCAAGACCTGGACCTCGCGGCATTGCCTGCGGGCCGCCGAGCAGGCGCTGCTCGTGACCGGCATCGCCGGCTATCGCAACGACGGCCCCTGGAGCGTCGCCCGGCCGCTCCGCGACCTGCTCTCGGCCCAGGTCATGATCAACAACGACCGCATCGCCGCACACTCCGCGAGCCTCCTGCTCGCGGTCAAGGACGAGCCGGAGCCGCTGGCATGACCATCACCCTCGAGACCGACCTTCTCGGCCGTCTGATCGAGGCCGGCCTCCTGGTCCCCTCGGGCGTGCCCGGGCTCTACGGCCGCAGCGCCCTGCTCGAGGACGTCCTCGACCGGATCGAGGCGCTGGTGAGCGAGCTCGCCCGCGACGACGCGGCCGAGCTCCTGCGCTTCCCGCCGGCGCTGCCGCGGCCGGTGTTCGAGCGCAGCGGCTACTTCAAGAGCTTCCCGCACCTGGCCGGCACCGTGCACGCCTTCGCGGGCGACGAGCGCCTGCACCAGACGCTCCTGGCCGAGCTGCAGGCGGGGCGCGACTGGACCGCCGCGCAGCGCCCGACCCGGCTCGTGCTCACCCCGGCGGCCTGCTACCCGGTCTATCCGACGCTCGCGGCGCGCGGGCCGCTGCCGGCCGGGGGGGCGCTCGTCGACGTCTCCTCCTGGTGCTTCCGCCACGAGCCCTCCGACGAGCCGACCCGTCTGCAGCTGTTCCGCATGCGCGAGCAGGTCCGCCTCGGCAGCGCCGAGCAGGTCGTGGCCTTCCGCGCCCTCTGGCTCGAGCGTGGCCAGCGTTTGGTCGAGCGGCTCGCCCTGCCCTGCACGGTCGACGTCGCGCACGACCCGTTCTTCGGCCGGGGCGGTAGGGTGATGGCCACGAGCCAGCGCGACCAGGGCCTCAAGTTCGAGCTGCTGGTGCCGATCCTGGAGGGCGCGCCGCCGACCGCCTGCCTGTCGTTCAACTACCATCAGGACCATTTCGGCCGCGCCTTCGAGCTGCGCACCGCCGCGGGCGAGGTCGCCCACAGCGCCTGCGTCGGCTTCGGGCTCGAGCGGCTGGCGCTCGGCCTGCTCCGCCATCACGGGCTCGACCCGCGCGCCTGGCCGTCGGCGGTGCGGGCGGTGCTCTGGAGCTGACGCCGTGGCCGGCCCGCTCGTCGCCCTGGCGGGCGGGCCGCGCGCGCCGCACCCGCTGCACGATGCCGGGCGGCTGTGGCCGGAGACCTCCTGCTACGCCGATCTCTGGATCGAGCTCCTGGCGGCGCTCGGCCATCCGCCCGAGGCGGCGCTCGGGTTCGCCGCGGCGGTGACCTACGAGGGCGACCAGTTCACCTTCCTCAAGCCGCCCCTGGCCGACCTCGAGGCGCTGTTCGGGCTGCGCGTCGTCGAGCTCGCACTGTTCGAGGGGATCGAGCCGCACGTCGCGGCGCAGCTCGCCCGCGGCCGCCTCGTGCTGCTCGAGGTCGACGCGTTCCATCTGCCCGACACCCGCGCCACCACCTGGCACCGCGAGCACGCCAAGACCACGATCGCCGTGACCGCGCTCGACCCCGACCGCGGCCGGCTCGCCTATGTCCACAATGCCGGCTGGTTCGAGGTCGAAGGGGTGGACGCCGACGGCCTGCTGCGCCGCGGTCCCGGGCATGCGGATCGCCCCGATCTCCTGCCGCCCTACGCCGAGCTGGTCGAGCGGCGCCGCGCCCCCGGCGCCGGGGCCCTCGCGCGCATCGCCCGCGAGCGGTTGGCCGTCCACCTCGCGAGCCTGCCGGAGGAGGATCCGATCGAGGCCTGGCGCGCCGACCTCCCGGGCCAGCTGGACCGGCTGCTGGCGGGCCCGCTCGAGGCGTTCCACCGCTGGGCGTTCAACCTGCCGCGGCAGCTGGGCGCCGCCTTCGAGCTGCTCGCGAGCCACCTGCACTGGCTCGCCGCCGTGGGGGCTCCGGGCGGTGTCGCCGCGATCGAGCCGTGCCTCGAGGTGGCGCGCGAGGCGCGGCTCCTGCAGCTGCAGCTGGCGCGGGCGGTGCATCGCCGCCGGCCGGTCGATCCCGGCCCGTTCCTCGACCGGATCCATCGGTCGCGGGCTTCGGCCCTGGCCGCTCTCCGGCCGCGACCGAGGCCGCTCCCGTGACCCGGCCGCTGGCCGGCACGAGCGAGCGCCGGATCCCGCTCGATCGGGGGTTCGCCTTGGCGCTCACCCCACCCGGCGCCGCGACCCGACCGGGCGAGCTGCCGGCGAGCCTCGAGTGGATACCCGCGCCGGTCCCGGGAACGGTCGCGCAGGCGCTCGAGGCGGCCGGCCTCTGGTCGCGCGCCCGCCCGACGCCGCTGCACGACCGGGACGCCTGGTACCGGCTGCACCTCGCCCACCAGGGCCGCTGCACGCTCGTCCTGGACGGGCTCGCCACGCTCGCCGAGGTCTGGCTCGACGACCGGCTGCTGCTGCGCTCGGAGAGCATGTTCCGGGCCCACCGGCTCCCCGTCGAGCTCGTGGGTGGGGAGAGCCTGTACCTCGTCTTCCGCGCCCTGGCGCCGGCCTTGGCGACGCGGCCGTCGCGCGGCCGCTGGCCGGTGCCGATGATCGCCACGCCCGGTCTGCGGCACGTCCGCACCACGCTCATCGGGCACATGCCGGGCTGGTGCCCGCCCGTTGACATCGTCGGGCCCTGGCGCGGCCTCGCCCTGGTCGAGCAGACGGGGCCGCTCGAGGTCCGCGAGCTGCGCCTTCGGACCGGCTGGGCCGGCGGCTCCGCGCGGCTCGCGCTCGAGCTCGCGGCCGACTGGCGGGACGGGCCCCTGCCGGATGGCGTGGCGCTGCTCGGGGATCGCCCCCTGCCCCTGTCGCGGGCCGGTCCCGGGCGGCTCGGGGTCGAGCTCGAGCTCGCCGGCGTCGAGCCCTGGTGGCCCTGGACCCATGGCGAGCCTCGCCTCCATCCGCTCGCGCTCCGGATCGGCGGCGAGCGGCTCGAGCTCGGATCGGTCGGGTTCCGCACGATCACCGTCGATCGCGGGCCGGACGGCCGCGGCTTCGGCTTCCGCGTGAACGGCGTCCCGGTCTTCGCCCGCGGCGCCGTCTGGATGCCGGTCGATCCGGTCTCCCTCGACGGCAGTCGGGCGGCGTGCGCGCCGGCGCTTCGGCTCCTGCGCGAGGCCGGCGCCAACATGCTGCGCGTCCCGGGCGTGGCCGTCTACGAGGACCACGGCTTCCACGAGCTCTGCGACGAGCTCGGCATCCTGGTCTGGCAGGACCTGATGCTCGCCAATCTCGACTATCCCCTCGAGGATCCCGCCTGGCGAGCCTCGCTCCTGGCCGAGGTCGAACAGCTGCTCGACCGGACCGCCCGCCACCCCTCCCTCGCGCTCCTGTGCGGTGGCAGCGAGATCGCCCAGCAGGCGGCGATGATGGGCCAGTGGGCCGGGGCCGCACCGCGCTGGGCCGCGCTCGCCCGGGAGATCGAGGCGCTGGTCGAGCGGCGGCGGCCGGGGCTGGCGTTCCTTCCGCACACCCCCGAGGGCGGACCGCAGCCCTTCTCGGTCGGGGAAGGGCCGAGCCACGCCTACGGCGTCGGCGCCTATCTGCGACCGCTCGCCGAGGCGCGCGCCGCGCCGCCGCGGTTCGCGGCCGAGTGCCTGGCCCTGGCGCAGCTGCCGGAGCCGGCGAGCCTCGCGCGCATCGTCGAGGCCAGGGTCGGCGTCGGCCACGATCCGCGCTGGAAGGCGCTGGTGCCGCGCGACCGGGACGCCAGCTGGGACTTCGAGGACGTCCGCGAGCACTATCTCGAGGAGCTCACGGGCCTGCCCGCCCGACGCCTGCGGCGGGAGCATCCCGAGCGCTGGCTCGAGCTGTCCCGGGCGGTGTCGGTCGAGCTCGTCCGCCGCGTCCTGGGCGAATGGCGCCGTCCCGGATCGCCCTGTCGTGGCGCGCTCGTCTGGCACGCCCGCGATCTGGCGCCGGGAATGGGCTTCGGGCTCCTTGACGCGTTCGGGTCGCCGAAGCCCGCCTGGCACGGGATGGCCCAGGTGCTGCAGCCGCTCCAGCTGCTGCTCACCGACGAGGGCCTGGACGGTCTGGCCCTCCACCTCCTCAACGAGCGCGCCGAGCCGCGCCCGATCCGCCTCGACCTGGTCTGCCTGCGCGACGGCCGCACCATCGTGGCGCGCGGCGCGCGCGAGCTCGGCGTGGCGGGGCGCGGCAGCGTGACCGTCCCGGCCGACGCGCTGCTCGCGGGTTTCCACGACCTGACCCGCGCCTACCGCTTCGGCCCGCCGCAGCACGATGCGGTGGTCGCCCGGGCGATCGACCCGCCGACCGGGGAGCTTCTCGACGAGGCGGTCCATCTGCCGGGAGGGCTCGCACCCGGGTGGCCGGATCCGGGGCTCGAGGTCGACCTCGAGCAGGACGAGCGCGGCTGGGCGCTCCGGCTGCGCTGCCGACGGCTCGCCCGCTTCGTGCAGGTCGACGACCCGGCCTTCCGGGCCGCCCGGGCTTGGTTCCATCTGCCGCCCGGCGACGACCGGCTGGTCCGCCTGGAGCCCCTCGGCGGCGAGCCCGGAGGATCGCCCCGCGGCCGGGTCGGCAGCCTCGACTGCCCGGCACCGCTCGCCTACGCGGCCGGCACCGTGCGGTGCGGAGGCACCCCGTGATCCCGGTGGCGATCGCCGGATGCGCCGGCTGGCTCCATCCCGCGCCGGGTCGGCGCGGGGTGATCCTGTGCCCTCCCTGGGGTTTCGAGGCCCTGTGCGTGCACCGCAGCCTGCGTCGGCTCGCCGACGACCTAGCGGCCGGCGGCCTGCCGTGCCTTCGCCTCGACCTGCCGGGCAGTGGCGACTCGCTCGATCCGGCGCCCGGCACGCCGCTCGTCGAGGCCTGGGTCGAAGCGGTCACGACCGCCGCCGGCTGGCTCCGGGGCCACACGCAGGCGAGCGAGCTCGCCCTCGTGGGGCTGCGCCTCGGAGCGCTGCTGGCAGCCGAGGCGGCCTTCCGCCTGGGTGGTGTCGAGCGGCTCGCCCTGCTCGCGCCGCCGGCATCCGGGCGGGCCTGCGTGCGCGAGCTGCGCGCCTGGGCCCGGCTGGCCGAGGGCGGCCCCGACGATCACGGCTCGGCGGTCCTGGCGGAAGGTGGCCTCGTCGCCGGCGGGTTCCTCCTGGAGGCGCCGGCCCTGGCGGCGCTGGCCGGGCTCGACCCGCTCGCCCGCCCCGAGCCGCCGGCGCGCCGCGTCCTCCTGCTCGAGCGGCCGGACGTGCGGCTCCCCGCCGGGCTCCTGGCGAGCTGGCGGCGGGCCGGGGTCGCGCTCGAGGCCGAGCCGCTCGCGGGCTATGCCGAGCTGGTCCGCGATCCGATCCTCTCGCAGTCGCCGGCCGACTGCTTCAGAGGGCTCACCGCCTGGCTCGAGAGCGGTGCGCCCGCCGCGGCCGAGCGGTCGTCGAAGGAGCCCGCCGCGCCCGCGCCCGCGCGTCTGGCGGGGCCCGGCTTCGTCGAGGAGATCCGCAGGTTCGGGGTGGGCGCACGCCTCGCCGGCGTGTTCACCCGGCCGGCCGGCAGCGGCCGGCTCGCGCTCGACCGCCCCGCCCTCCTGATCCTCAACACCGGTGCCACTCACCGGGTCGGGCCCGGGCGGGCCGCCGTCGAGCTCGCCCGCGCGGCGGCGCGTCACGGCATCGGCACGCTGCGCATGGACCTGGGTGGGGTCGGCGACAGCGACCTCCTGCCGGGCGAGCGGCGGGCCGACATCTATCGTCGGGCGGCGCTCGCCGATGTCCACGAGGGGGTCGAGCTCCTGGCCTCCGAGGGCGCGCGGCGGGTGGTCGCGGTCGGGGTGTGCTCCGGCGCCTTCATGGCCTTCCACGCCGCACGCGCCCACCCGCGCCTCGCCGGGCTCGTGCTCGTCAACCTGCCGCGGTTCGGCTGGCGGCCCTTCCATCCCCTGGTGTTCGCGCGCACCCGGGCGATCCTCGCGACGCTGTCGCGCGCCACCACCTGGTGGCAGGGTCTGCGCGGCCGCGGCGACCTCGTGCCGGCGGTCCGGGTCCTGGGCGAGCGGCTCGCCGCCCGCCTCGCGCTGCGGCTGCCGGGCCCGGCCGGGCGGCTCGCGGCCGGCCTCTCCCGGCCCGGGCGCTGGCTCGCCGGGCTCGCCCGGCGCGGTGTCCGCGTCCTCGTCCTCTACGCCGCCGACGACCCCGGGCTGGCGCTGTTCGACCGGGTGATCCGGGGGCGGCGCGGACGGCTGGAGGAGGACGCGCTCGAGGTCGAGGTCCTGTCCGAGGCCAACCACGCCTTCAGCGATCCGGCCTCCCGCGCGATCCTCGTGGCGCGCACGCTCGCGCACCTCGACCGGCACTGGCCGGCCGCCGGCTCGGCGGCCGCCGGCGAGGTGCCGGCCGCCCGACGGCCGCGCCGGTCCCCCGATCCGGCCGCGGCGAGCCTCACGGCCGAGGACCCCCGCGCCGAGGCCGCGCCGGCCGGCTGCGTGGCGCGGTCCCGCCACGTCGCCGTCGAGGGATGAGGGAGACGCGGCCGCGACCCCTCAGACCGCCGCCGTCACCCCCTCCAGGCGACCGACGAAGCCCGCGATGTCGGTGTACCAGACCGTGCCGGCCGGATCGACCGCGACGTCGAACGGCAGGGCACGACCGCGCGGCAGGGGGAAGGTCTCGATCCTGGAGCCGGCGAGCCGGCCGAGCGCGCCGCGCCGCGCCATGGCGAACCAGAGGCTGCCGTCCGGTGCCGCCGCGAGGCCGCTGAGCCCGGCGCTCTCGTGGCCGAGCTCGACCTCCTCGATGCGGCCGGCGCGCCAGCGCAGGATGCGGTTGCCGCGGAACGCCAGGACCGAGACGCTGCCGTCGGCGTGCGCCACGAGGTCGGAGGGTGCCGCGGCGCTGCGCGGCAGCTCGACCAGCTCGACCCGCCCGCCCGGCTCGATCCGCACGAGCCGGCCGGCCCGCTGCAGGGTCGCCCAGACCACGCCGTCGGGTGCCACGGAGACCCCGAACGGCCCGGCGTCGACGTAGCGCACCGAATGGCGGGTCAGGACCCCGCCCGCGAGGCGGGTGATGCTGTGCATGGCGCCCTCGGCGAACCAGAGCGATCCGTCGCGGGCGGCGGCGATCCGGCCGACCCGGACGGTCGGCGTGCCGAGCGCGACCGAACTCACGGCCCCGGACGGGTCGACCCGGAGCAGCGCGTGCGCCGGCAGGTCGGCGAACCAGGCGGCCCCGTCGGCGGTCACGGCGAGCCCGACCGGCTCGAGGTTCCGCCCCGGCTTGGCCAGGCGCTCCAGCCGGCCGTCGCGGATCCGGCCGATCGCCGCCGCATTGTCCAGCGTGAACCAGACGGTGCCGTCGGGCCCGACGGCGATCGCGGTCGGGATATCGCCGGGCTCGCTCATCGCCAGCTCGACGAAGCGCGGCCGGGCGGATGCGGCGAGCCGGTAGCCGGCCGCAGCGACCCCGGCGCCGATCGCCGCGGCGGTGGTCGCGACCAGGGTCCGCCGCGCGATCACCCGGCCGCCCGGGTCGCGTCGGGCCGGCGGGCGCGCCGCAGGAGCGCCAGGCCCAGTGCCACGCCGGCGAGCGCACCGAGCCCGCCGCCGGCGAGCGCCACCGTGCGCCAGGGCCGCGGGCCCGCCAGCCGGTCGGCGGCGGCCACGGCGTCCCGCCAGATCTCGCCATAGGGCTGCAGCGAGTAGGCGACGAGCACCGTGCCCGGGTCGCCCGGATCGCGCGCCAGCGGCCCGGACTCCTGGTGTGCCGGCAGGTTGCCCTCCTGGGCCAGCCAGCGCTCGCCGCCATCCTCGCTGCGGTACAGGCCGCGATGGCTCGAGACGAGCAGGATCCGCGCCGCCGGATCGGCTGCGATGCCGCGCACCGGCGTCTGCGGGTCGGGCAGCGGCCGGCCGGCCGGCCGGAAGTTCAGGCCGCGATCGTCGCTCACGAGCACCCGGTCGCCGCCGGCGACCCAGACGCGATCCTCGACCCAGGGATCGGCCTCGACGAGGTCGAGCGCCGTCGGGGTCGGTCGCGCGACCCACCGGCGGCCGCCGTCGTCGCTCGTGTGCAGCCGGCCGTCGATCACGGCCAGGAGCCGCTCCTCGGGGCGGGCCAGCAGTGCCACCGACTGGATCCGGGCGGTGCTCGGCAGGTCGTCCGCGACCCGCGCGAAGCTGCGGCCGCCGTCCTCGCTGCGGAACAGCCGGGCGCGGCCGAGCAGGTAGAAACGTCCGGGCGCGGCGCCGGCGAGCAGGGCACGGACCGGCAGCGCCGCGGCCGGCGCCCGGGCCGGCTGCCAGCCGGCCTCGCCGAGCCGGTGCACCCCGCCCGGATCCGCTGCCACCGCGAGCCCGCCCCGGCGGGCGAAGGCCACCGCGGTGACCGGGCCCTGGCTCGGGCCGTCCGCCGCGCGCAGCCATTGCCGGCCGCCATTGCGGGTCTCGAGCAGGCCGATGTCGGTGCCGAGCAGGAGACGCGCGGGGTCGGCCGGGTCGACCGCGAGCGCGATCGCCGAGCGCAGGAACAGCCCGACGTCGATGGCGAGCCAGGAGGCGCCCAGATCGCGCGAGCGATAGACGCCGCCGTAGCTGGTGCCGTCGTGGGCCACGGCCGGGGCGGCGAGCGCGAGCAGGAGCACCGCCAGCCGCACGACCGGCCAAGCCCGCCGTCCGCCGCCCCGGTCGGCGGACGACGCCGGCGGGGGAAGGGTCCCCCGCCGGTCGTCGCGCCGCTCAGTTCGGCTTGCGCGACTTCTCACCGGGCGCCAGCGCGACCTCGGCCATCCGCGAGCCGTTGATCCCGACCCAGGAGTTCTTGGTCAGGGGATACTTGTCCGTGTAGGACAGGGGCTCGTGCGCGGCGACGCAGTTCTGGTAGCCGCCGGTGATCCGGTAGCACTTCTCGTAGGCCAGGAACTGCTGGACCGTGTCGGTCTGCTGCGGGTTGGCGATCATCCAGTCGCGGATGGCCTCCCAGGACGAGTAGGCGTCCGAGCCGAACACGAGCTTGCCGATGCTGGTCGGAACCTCGAGCAGCTGCGATCCGGCGGTGTGCGCCCGGAACGCCGGATGGATCCGCACCCCGGGTGCGATCTCGGCCTCGCCGTCGACGATCACCGCCTTGCCGCGCAGCACCTTGCCGTAGATCTCGTCGAGCGTCAGGGGGGTGTAGCCGCAGGCCGGCGAGCGGGCGCAGCCGCCCGGGTCGGTGTTCACCGCACGGATCTTGGGATGCGGGTAGTTGAGCGCCCACTCGATGCCGCGAAGCTCCTCCTTCTGCACGTAGAGCATCGCGTTCGGGAAGTCGCTGAGCTGCCCGGCATGGTCCCAGTGGCCGTGGCCGATCACGATCTTCGTGACCTGGCCGGCCTCGAAGCCGAGGAGCTTCAGCTGCTCCGGCAGCGCCGCCCAGTGCGCCGAACCGGTCATCTTCAGATAGTCCTGCTGCTTCCAGCCCGCATCGTAGAGGATGAGGTCGCTGCCGCACTTGATCACGCCGATGTTGACCGGCAGGTCGACGGTGTTGATGTTGTTCATCGGGCTCGTGCTGCCGGGCACGAAGGCGCGGTCGGGCATGAAGGCGCCGAACGGCACGTTCATGAAGCGCGAGCTCTCGACCAGCCAGACCGAGCAGACCTGGTCCTGAGCCCGGACGACCCCGCCGCCGAGCGCGCCGAGCGCGATCCCCGCCGCCACGGTTGCCAACAGCTTGCGCATCGTTCCACCTCCCCTTCCGCCGTGCGACCCGACTGGCCGCACCCCGGTCGCCCGGTCTCCGGGCGGCGCGTCCCTCAATGTGGCTTGTATTCCGCCGGCCACAGCCGGTCGCCGATCCTGAGCGTCTCCTCGGAGGCCCCGACCGACAGCCGCTGGGCCTCGAGCAGCCGTGCCCCGTCACCGGCCGGCGCCCCCTCGAGGATCGCCAGCGCCGCCTCGCGGTAGAGCCCGACCGCCCGCCGATAGCGCTCGCGCAGCGGATCGAGATGTCCCGCCCCGGCGAGCGCGTCGATCGCCAGGACGGCCTGCTCGAGCGTGGCGATCGCCGGCTCGACCTCGGCCCGCAGCCGCTCGGCGTCGGGCGCCTCGCTCGCGAAATGGATGCCGGCGAAGGTCACCCGGAGCGCCGCCAGCTTGACCTGGTCGTGGATCGGCCGGAGCGCGGCCGCGAGCCGCTCCTCCTCGGCGCTCATGGCGGGCAGGAGCACGGCCGGCGTCTCGGCCGGCGGAACCGGCGTGGCGCCGCCGCCGGGCCGCCCGGCATAGCTCGCGAGACCGCCGGCCAGGAGCGCACCGAGCACCCCGCCCGCCAGCACGAGCCCGCCGCCTCGCGCCCATCCGAACCGCAACGGCGCCCCTCCCCGATCGGCGCATTTCGTCGCGGGCGACGATAGGAGCGGCATCGGGTTGCGGTCAATCGTCGCGCGCTCGCCGCAGCCCCGGCCGCGACGCATGCGCGAGCACCTCCGGGCCACGGCTTGACGCCCGCGACGGCCCCGCCCATCCACGCACTCGCCCGATGCTGGCCAGGCCCGAAGGTGCCGTTCGTCCCCCGCGCCGCGCTGATCGTGCCACTGGTCGGGCTCCTCCGGCTCGCCCTGCCGGACCCGGCTTCGGCCCATCCGCTCGGCATGAGCCTCACCGAGGTCACGCCGGAGGCGACCGGCACCCGGCTCGTGCTGGCGCTGGCGGCCGAGGACGTCGAGGTGGCGCTCGGCTGGCGCTTCTACGATCGGGACGCGGGCGAGGTGCCCGCAGCCGCGCAGGCCGAGCTGCGCGAGCGGCTCACGACCTACCTCGCCGACCGGCTCGTGCTGCGCGCCGACGGCGCCGTCTGCCCGGCCGCGGCACCGACGATCTCGAGCCAGGGCCATGTCGTCCACGTCCAGACCAGCTTCGGCTGCGGCGAGCGCCACGGCCGGCTCGAGCTCTCGAGCCGGCTCCTGGCCGGGCAGGATCCGCGCTACGTGCAGCATGTGCGGGTCTTCCGCGGCGACGACATGGTCGATCTCGTGCTGCGCGACGGCGCCGAGCGGGCGCCGCTCGGGGCCGCCCGCGATCCGCTCGCCGTCGCCCGCGCCTACTGCCTCGCCGGCATCGAGCACATCCTGGCCGGCGCCGACCATCTGGCGTTCCTCCTGGGCCTTCTGCTCTGGGCGAGCCGGCTCCTGTCGGTGGTCAAGGTGGTCACCGCCTTCACGGTGGCGCACTCGGTCACGCTCACGCTCGGGGTGCTCGACCTCGTCCGGGTGCCGATGGCGCTGGTCGACCCGCTGGTGGCGCTGACCGTGGTCTGGGTGGCGGTCGAGAACTTCCTCTCCCGCGACGTCGACGGGCGCTGGAAGGTCACCCTGCTGCTCGGCCTCGTGCACGGTCTGGGCTTCGCGAGCGTGCTGCAGGAATACGGGCTGCCGGAGGACGCGCTCGCCACGGCGCTCCTCGCCTTCAACCTCGGGGTCGAGGTCGGCCAGCTCGCGATCGTGGCCGTGACGATGCCGACGCTCTGGGCGGTCGACCGGCTCTGGCCGGGGCCCGACGGCCGGGTCGGCCGGCCGCCGGCACTCGTCCACACGCTCTCCGCGGCGCTCGGCGCGCTCGGCCTCTGGTGGCTCGCCGAGCGGACGGTGCTTTGAGCCCGCAGCGCCTCAGGGCAGCCGCTCGATCGGCTCGCGGCGCTGGTTCTGCGGCGGCGCGCCGACCGGGCCGGACGGCGCCGCCCAGCGGCAGCCCTGGGCGATGACCCGCTGGACCAGCGCGTTGCGGTAGGTCGGATAGGTCTCGTGGCCCGGCCGGAAGTAGAACACCCGGCCGCGGCCGCGGGTCCAGGTGAGCGCCGAGCGGAACACCTCGCCCCCGGTGA
This sequence comes from uncultured Geminicoccaceae bacterium, assembly GCA_964504655.1. Lineage (GTDB taxonomy): Bacteria > Pseudomonadota > Alphaproteobacteria > Geminicoccales > Geminicoccaceae > JANXAZ01. Next base: position 38,798 of record CAZDFD010000004.1, on the reverse strand, counting down.
ACCAGGAGATCATCAAGACCTCCTCGGGCTCGGGAACCTCGAAGACCTCGCCGTACATCTCCTCGCGCGGGATCTCGAGATAGCGGCCGAGACCGGCGCAGATCGGATGCTCGGGCTTGACGACCCACATCCGCTCGGTGTCGGTGGCGACCCGCCAGTTGACCGTGCAGGGCGTGCCCATGAGCCGGCGGAAGATCTTGGAGAAATGGCCGGAATGGAGGACCACGAGGCCCATGCCGGCGTGCACCCGGGCGGCGACCCGCTCGACCACGGCATCGGCCACCGCGTCGTGCTGCTTGTGACCCCACCAGACGAGCACGTCGGTGGCGGCGAGCGCCGCCTCGTCGAGGCCGTGCTCGGGCTCCTCCAGGGTCGCCGTGCGCACCTCGAGCCCGTGCCCGCGCAGGGCCGGGGCGAGCACCTCGTGGATGCCCTCGGGGTAGACCTTCTGGACCTCGGGATTGTGCCGCTCGTGCCAGAATTCGTTCCAGAGCGTGACGCGGACGGTCATGGGCGTTCCTCGAGGACGGGGGTTGCACCGGCCGCGGCCAGGAGTTCGCGCACCTCGACCCGCGCGCCGCCGCGGCCGGCGGAGCGGACCACGGCCTCGACGAGCGCGAGGCTCGCGAGATTGTCGGCGCCGCTCGGGAAGGCCGGCGGCGGTCGGCCGGTGGTGATCGCGCGGGCGAAGGCCGCGGTCGTCCCGGCGCGATCGGCGAACTCCAGGGGCTCGAGGGGCACGGGCTCGGGCTCCCGGCCGCGCCGGCGGATCGCCAGCCGGTCGGCCGAGAGGCGCGCCCCGGCATCGCCGCGGCAGGTCCACTCGATCTGCCCGTCCTCGCATTCGATCACCCAGGCGCCGGCCCAGGGGGTGACCGGGCCGCGCGAGAGCCAGCTGCCGCGCCAGCTCGCCACGAGCCCGCCCTCGAGCGCGATCAGCGCCGCGCCGGAGGCATCGTGGCGGAACGGGCTGCCCTTGGGGTTCCAGCTCGAGGCGATCGCCGCGACCGGCTCGCGGCCGAGCACCATGCGCAACAGGTCCCAATGGTGGATCGCCATGTCGGCCAGGAGCGGATCGGGGATGTCGAGATAGCGGTGCGGCTGGGCGATCGCGTCGCGGCGGAAGTCGATCGCGACCGCGAGGGGCTCGCCCAGCGCCCGCCCGGCCACGAGTTCGGCGGCCTTCCGGGCGGCCGGAAAGTAGCGGTAGTTCTGGCTCACCGCGAGCACGCGGCCGCGGTCGCGGGCGAGCGCCACGAGGGCCACGGCCTCGGCCAGGGTGGCGGCGAAGGGCTTCTCGGTCAGCACGTGCAAGCCGGCCTCGAGCGCCTCGCGGCAGACCGCGGCGTGCAGGCGGGTCGGCAGCGAGGCGAGCACGGCATCCGCCGGCACCGCGGCGCGCGCCTGCGCGAGCGAGGCGAACAGGCGGCTCTCCGGCACGCCCAGGCGGTCGCGGATCCGTGCCCGCGCCGCCGGGTCGGGGTCGACCTGCGCCACCACCTCGACCAGGGGCACGGTCGGGAGGATCTCCTCGGCCCAGTTCGAGCCCCAGAATCCGAGCCCCACCTGGATCAGACGGATGCGGTCCATGGGCCTCCCCCGGCGGTCACTTGAGGGCACCGGCGGTGAGGCCGGCCACGATCTGCCGCTGCAAGAGGACGAAGAGCACGATCGCCGGCGTGATGAACACGCAGGCGAACGCCATGATGTTGTTCCAGTCCGAGTACTCCGCGCCGATGAACGAGAACAGGCCCACCGTGGCCGGCTGCAGCGCCGGCCGGTTGAGGAGCGTCAACGGATAGACGAAGTCGCCATAGGCCAGGAGGAACACGAGGACGCCCGCGACCAGGATGCCGGTCCGCGCCACCGGCAGGACGACCCGCCAGATCGCCGAGAGCCGGGTGCAGCCGTCGACCCGGGCGGCCTCCTCGAGCTCGCCCGGCACCTGGATGAAGCTGGTCCGGAGCACCACGATCGCGAACGGCAGGGTCTTCGTGACGATCGCGAGCACGACGGCACTCTGGGTGTTCACGAGGCCGGCCTGGCGGAACAGGATGAACATCGGCGTCGCGAGGAGTGCCGGCGGCAGGACCTGGGAGAGCATGACCGCGAGGAGCGCCACCTCGATCCAGCGCGAGCGCAGCCGCGCCATGCCCCAGGCGCAGGTGACCGCGAGCGCGAGCGTGAGGGCCGTCACCGCACCCGAGATCAGGAAGCTGTTCAAGAGGTAGCGGGGGATGTTCTCGCGCGTGAAGATCCAGCGGTAGCCGGCGAGGTCGGGCTCCCGCGGCCAGAGCGTGGGCGGGCTCACGAACAGCTCGGCCGGGCCCTTGAGCGAGGAGGCGTAGGTCCAATAGAGCGGGAACAGGTAGGCGAGCGCGATCAGGGCACCCAGGGCCGTGCACAGCCACCGCGCGCTGCCTCCGACGCGCATCAGACCCGGAACTCGGTCCGCAGCGAGCGGATGTAGAGCGAGCCGGCGACGATCACGACCGCGAACATCAGCGTGGCGATCGCGGCACCCTTGCCGAAGTCGAACTGCTGGAAGGAGAACACGAACGACCAGAGCGGCAGGGTCGTACTCGAGAAGGCGGGTCCGCCGCCGGTCATCGAGAACAGGAGATCGAAGGCCCTGAGCGTGTAGATCGTGCAGAGCGTGAGGACCGCCAACAGCGTCGGCTGCATGAGCGGCAGGGTGACGTGGAGGAAGCGCTGCCAGGGTCCGGCGCCGTCGAGGTGGGCGGCCTCGTAGAGCTCGGCCGGCAGGCCGGCGAGCCCGGCCGCCAAGAGGATCATGGCGAACGGCGCCCCGTACCAGATGTTGGCGACGACGATCGACAAGAGCGACAGATCGGGGCTGGAGAGCCAGTTCACGGGGCGGGCGACGAGCCCGGCGGCGAGCAGCGCCTCGTTGATGAGCCCGCCATTGGTCGCATAGAGCCACTTGAAGATGGCACCCACGACGAGGAGCGGCAGGATCCAGCCCGCGAGGATGATGCCGCGGAACCAGGCGGCGCCCGGGAAGCGGAGGTCGAAGAACAGGGCGAGCGCGAAGCCGAGCGCCACCTGGGCGACCACGCAGGCGACCGTGAAGAGGAGCGAGTTCCTGAGCACCAGCGGGAACAGCGGATCCCCGAGGACGGCAGCGAAGTTGGCGCCACCCGCCCAGGGCCGGTCGAACCGGGCCATCGTCCCGATCGTCACCTCCTGGAAGCTCATGAGCAGGTTGTAGACGACGGGGTAGCCGACGAAGGCCAGGAGGAAGGCCAGCGCGGCTGCGACCAGGAGACCGTAGACGGCGCGCGAATCGGCCAGCCGGTCGCGCGCCGACGCCTCGGCCATCAGAGCGGCGTCTTGGCCAGGATCTGGCCGACCTCGGTCGCCGCCACCTTCAAGGCCTCGGCGGCAGCCGTCTGGCGGGTCATCGCCTTCTGGATGGCGAGCTGGATCGAGCGCGAGATCGCCGGCCACTCCGGATGCGGCCCGCGGGCGCGCGCGCTCTTCATCTGCTCGGCGTAGGTCTTGAACGCCTCGGGATAGAGCGGGTCCTTGATCTCGATGTCGGTCCGGGGCGGCAGCCGTCCCGACTTCCAGGCATTGGCGATCTGCTCGGGGCGGATCATCCACTGGATCACGTCCCAGGCGAGATCCGGGTTCTTGGAGGCGGCCGGCACGCACCAGTTCCACCCGCCGAGTGCGGAGGCGCGGATGTTCTTGGCGTTGACCGGCATGAGCCCGACACCCCAGCGGAACTTGGCGTTGGCGTGCACCCGCGGGGTGTCCCAGGGACCCGAGATCGCCATGGCCGCGTTGCCGGCGATGAACCGGTTGACGCACTCCGACTGGTTGATCGTCAAGACGTCCGGGCTCGTGGTCTCGGCCTTGATGAACGAGACCCAGTAGTCGAGCGCCTCGACCGCCTCGGGCGCGTCGAGCCGGTCGATGTTGCCGCCGTTCTGCCAGAGGAAGGGCAGCCACTGGAAGGTCGAGTCCTCGGCCTGGCGGGCCGAGAACAGGAGCCCGAAGACGCGCCGATCGGCCGAGGTCAGCTTCTGCGCGGCGGCCGCCAGATCGGCCCAGGTGCCGGGCGGGTTCGCCGGGTCGAGCCCGGCCGCCTCGAGCATCTCCTTGTTGTGGTAGACCGCGATCGTGTTGCTGTCGCGCGGCACGCCGAAGATCCCGCCGCGCCACTGCACGGTCGACCACGGCCCCGGCAGGTACTTGTCCTTGGAGATGTTGCCGGACGCGGCGATCCGCTTGGACAGATCGGCGAGCGCGCCCTGCGAGGCGAAGCTCGCCGTGTCGGGATTGTCGATGCAGCAGATGTCGGGCGTGTCGCCCGTGGCGATCGCGCGCACGAGCTCGGTCCGGTACTGCGCGAACGGGATGATCCGCTCCTCGATCCGGGCGTCGCTGCGCGCGGCGTTGAACGACTTGACGCCCTCGCGCATGTAGACTTCGGTCTCGAGGTTGAAGACGTGCCAGAGCTGGATCGTGGTCGCGGCCCGGGCCCGCCGCGGCAGGAGGCTCGCGCCGGCGCTGGCCGCGGCACCGGCGAGGATGGTGCGACGCTGCATCGAGGTTCTCCCTGACCCGGCCCGCGACGGCGCCCCGCGCCGGCCCGTTTCGTCTCGACGCCCAAGCTGGCGCAGCGCCCGTTCCTGTCAAGTGTTCGCCACACGGCATGCGCGCGCTACGGCTGGGCCGGCCGGCCTCGACCGGCTATGCATGGGCCGCACCGAGCGGGAGGCGAGCATGCGCACGATCCGGGGGCCGGCCATCTTCCTCGCGCAGTTCGCGGGCGACCGGGCGCCGTTCGACGGCCTCGATTCGATCTGCGGCTGGGCCGCGGGCCTGGGCTACAAGGGCGTGCAGATCCCCACATGGAACAGCCGGCTGATCGACCTCGAGCTCGCCGCCACGAGCGAGGCCTATTGCAGCGAGCTCCAGGCGACCGTCGCCCGGCACGGCCTTTCGATCACCGAGCTCAGCACGCACCTGCAGGGCCAGCTCGTGGCCGTCCACCCGGCCTACGACGAGGCCTTCGACGCGTTCGCGGCACCGGCGGTGCGGGGCGATCCGAAGGCCCGCCAGGAGTGGGCGGTGCGCCAGCTCGGCCTCGCCGCGGAGGCCTCGAGGCGGCTCGGGCTCGGCGCGCACGTGACGTTCAGCGGGGCGCTCGCCTGGCCCTTCCTCTACCCCTGGCCGCCGCGGCCCGAGGGGCTCGTCGAGGAGGCCTTCAGCGAGCTGGCGCGCCGCTGGCGGCCGATCCTCGACCGCTTCGATGCGGCCGGCGTCGACGTTGGCTTCGAGATCCATCCGGGCGAGGACCTGATGGACGGCACCAGCTTCGAGCGGTTCCTGGAGAAACTCGACGGCCACCCGCGCTGCTGCATCAACTACGATCCCTCCCACTTCGTCCTGCAGGCGCTCGACCATCTGGCCTTCATCGACATCTACCACGAGCGGATCAAGGCGTTCCACGTCAAGGACGCCGAGTTCAACCCGACCGGCCGGCAGGGGGTCTATTCGGGCTTCGCCGACTGGGTCGAGCGGGCCGGCCGCTTCCGCTCGCTGGGTGACGGCCAGGTCGACTTCGCCCAGGTGTTCGCGAAGCTCACCCAGTACGACTTCGGAGGCTGGGCGGTGCTCGAGTGGGAGTGCTGCCTCAAGCATCCCGAGGACGGCGCGCGGGAGGGGGCCGAGTTCATCGCCGCGCACATCATCCGGGTCACCGAGACGAGCTTCGAGGACTTCGCCGCCGGCAGCGACGACCGCGCGGCGGTGCGCCGCCGGCTCGGCCTCGACCGCTGGTGAGGGAGGGGCCCGGATGGTGAGCGCGAGCACCGCGCCGGCGGCACCCCGGCGGATCCGGCTCGGCATGGTGGGTGGCGGGCAGGGTGCCTTCATCGGTGCCGTGCACCGGATGGCCGCCCGGCTCGACGACCGCTTCGAGCTCGTGGCCGGCTGTCTTTCGAGCGATCCGGATCGGGCGCGGGTGTCGGCCGCCGAGCTCGGTCTCGACCCCGACCGGTCCTACGGCGACTTCGAGAGCATGGCCCGGCGCGAGGCCCGGCTTGCCCGCGGCATCGAGGCGGTGGCGATCGTGACGCCCAACCATCTGCACTGGCCGGTGGCGCGCGCGTTCCTGCGCCGCGGCATCCACGTGATCTGCGACAAGCCGCTGGCGAGCAGCCGGGCCGACGCCCGCCGGCTGCGCGATCTCGTGGCGCGCTCGGGCTGCGCCTTCGTGCTGACCCACAACTACACTGGCCACCCGATGGTCCGCCAGGCGCGCGCCATGGTCGCCGAGGGCGCGCTCGGGCCGATCCGCGTGGTGCAGGTCGAGTACGCCCAGGACTGGCTCGCCACCCCGCTCGAGCGGACCGGCCAGAAGCAGGCGGCGTGGCGGACCGACCCGGAGCGCGCCGGGCCCGCCGGGTGTCTGGGGGACATCGGCACGCACGCCGCCGACCTCGCGGGCTTCGTCACCGGCCTTTCGATCGAGGCGGTGGCGGCGGATGTGCAGCGCTTCGTTCCGGGCCGGGCGCTCGACGACAACGTCCATGTGCTCCTGCGCCTTTCCGGCGGCGCCCGCGGCATGCTCTGGGCGAGCCAGGTCGCACCCGGCAACGCCAACGGCCTGCGCCTGCGGGTCTATGGCGAAAAGGCCGGGCTCGAATGGGCGCAGGAGGAGCCCGAGATCCTGCGCTTCTCCGCGCTCGGCGAGCCGCCGCGGACGATCCGCCGCGCCGGGCCCGGCGTGCACCCCCTGGCGGCCGCCGCGACCCGGATCCCGGCCGGCCACCCGGAAGGCTATCTCGAGGCCTTCGCCACCCTCTACCGCGAGGCCGCGGCCCTGATCGCGGCACGTCGCGAGGGCCGCCCGGCACCGCCCGAGACGGCGCTCCTGCCCGGCATCGAGGCGGGCGTCGCGGGCATGGCCTTCATCGACGCCGTCCTCCGCTCGGCGGAGCGCGGCGGGCGCTGGGTCGAGCTCCGCCCCTGAGTCCGCCCGCTCAGCGGCCCTGGATCGGGGCGCGCTGGCTCACGTGCCAGGGGATCACCAGCCGCTCGACCAGCACCACGAGGCCGAAGAGGGCCAAGCCGAGCGCCGCGAGCACGAGGATGATCGCGAACGCCAGGTCCATCCGCAGATCGCCCGTGGCGATCTGGATGTAGTAGCCGAGCCCGGCGTCGCCGCCGATCCACTCGGCGATGGTGGCGCCGACCGTGGCGTTCACCGCCGCCCCCTTGATGCCGACGAAGAGCTGCGGGGCGGCCGCCGGCAGCCGCACGTGGCGGAAGGTGCGGAGCGCCCCGGCACCGGTCGACAGGCACAGCCGGCCGAGCTCGACCGGCAGCGAGGTGAACGCCAGGATGCCGTTCAGGAGGATCGGGAAGAAGCAGACCAGGAACACGATCACGAGCTTCGGCAGGTAGCCGAAGCCGAACCAGGTGACGAACAGGGGCGCGAAGGCGATCTTGGGGACCATCTCGAGCGTGACCGCGGCCGGGTAGAAGGTCCGGCGCAGCAGGGGCGAGAAGGCGACCGCGAGCGCGAGCGGCACGCCCAGGAAGACGGCGAGCAGGAACCCGCCCAACGTCTCGCCGCCGGTGACGAGCGTGTACTCGGCGATCCGCGGCAGGTTGCGCCAGAGCTGCCAGAGCACCGAGGACGGCGGCGGGGCGATGTAGAGCGGCACCTCGAGCAGGCGGACGGCGGCTTCCCAGGCGGCGAAGAAGCCCAGGGCGAAGAGCGGGCCCGTGGCCCGGTCGAGGCCGAGGTGCCGCCGCGGGACGGCCGGCGCAGCGGCCGGCGGCGGCGCCGGCTCAGAGGACCCCATAGCCCTGGAAGATGCGCTTGATCTCGGCGACCAGGGCCTGGAAGGGCGGGCTCTCGCAGACCTCGAGGGTGCGCGGCCGCGGCAGATCGACCGCGATGTCGCGGACGATCCTCCCGGGCCTGGGCGAGATCACGACGACCCGGTCGGCGAGCTGCACCGCCTCGTCGATCGCGTGGGTGACGAGCAGCACGGTCTTGCCGGTGCGCATCCACAGCCGCTCGAGATCGGCCCGGAGCTGCTCGCGGGTCATGGCGTCGAGCGCCCCCAGGGGCTCGTCCATGAGCACGAGCGGCGGGTCGTGGACGAGCGCCCGGCAGAAGGCGGTGCGCTGCTGCATGCCGCCCGAGAGCTCGTACGGCCGGCGCCCGAGGAAGCCCTCGAGGCCGACCGAAGCCAGGAGCTCGCGGGCGCGCGCCTCGAAGCAACGGCGGTCGAGGCCCCGGAGGTCGATCTGCAGGAGGACGTTGCCGAGCACGTCCCGCCAGTCGACCAGGACCGGGCTCTGGAACACGATCCCGACCGCCGTCTCCGGGCCCCGGACCGGCCGCCCGTCGATGGTGATCCGCCCGGCCGAGGCGTCGAGGAGCCCCGCGATCATCAACAAGAGCGTGCTCTTGCCGCAGCCCGAGGGGCCGAGGAGGGCCACGAGCGAGCCGGGCTCGACCGCGAGGTCGATCGGGCCCAGAGCGTGGATCGGGGCGGGCGGCCCCGGAAAGACCTTGGCCGCCCCCTCGACCCGGACCGCGACCGACACGCGCCCGCCCGGCCGCTCAGTTCAACGTCGCCGGCACGAAATCGTTGGTGAAGAAGGCGGTCGCCGGCTTGTCGGTCTTGAGCTCCTTGTAGATCTTGAGGATCTCGAGCGCGGAGGCCCAGTCCTCGGGCACGTTGACGCCGAGACGATCGTCCTTGGCATTTTTGGACTTGAGGATGCCGAGCGTGACGTCGAGCACCTCGCGGGCCTGGGCCTTCTGGTCCTCCACGCTCGCCTGCCAGTTGATGAGGGCCTTGATCGCCGCGTCCGGATCGGCCTTGGCTGCGGCCACCGCGCGGAGCGTCGCGCGCACGAAGCGGCGGACGAGCTCGGGGTTCTTCTCGACCATCTCGCGATGCGCGACGATCGCGTAGCCCGGCTGGTTCACGCCGTAATCGGCGTAGTTGAAGACGAGCGGCGGCTTGCCGCCGGCGGCCTTGATCTCCGCCGGCTTGTCGTCGATCCCGCCGAGCATGGCCGGGGCGAGCTTCTGCAGATAGCTCGAGACGAGGGCACTCTCGGCGACGTTGGTGAGCTTGATCTTCGCGGGATCGGCGCCGGCGTTGCGGGCCGCCACCGGGAAGAGCGTGTTGACGCCCGCGCCGGCGGTGGTGAGCACGTTCTTGCCTTCGAGGTCCTTGAAGGTCTTGATGCCGGAATCCGGGTCGACCAGCACGGCGTCCGTGCCCTGGGCGTCGATGGTCGCCACCGCCACGACCGGCGCCCCCTGGGCCGCGAGGTTGAGCATGGTGACCGCCGACGCGTAGGCGAAGGTGCTGTCCTTGTTGGCCACGAGGCGCACGGCGTTGCCCGAGCCGTTGCCCTGCTTGACCACCAGATCGATGCCTTCCTGCTCGTAGAACCCCTTGTCGATGCCCAGGAAGAAGACCGCGTGGCTGCCGTAGAAGAGCCAGTTGGTGCGCAAGGTCACCTTCTCGGCGGCCGCGGCCGCGCCGCCGATCGAGAGCCAGCCCGCGAGCCCCAGAAGTGTGAGCGCACGTCGCGTGATCCGCATCGTCGACCTCCCCGTCATCGGCCGCCCACCGCCGGCCGCGGGAAGCAGGCCGGTCCGAGCGGCGCGAAGTGCTTGTAGCCGAGCACGAACTCCTGGTGCCCGAGGGCCTCGGAGCGGGTCGGCTCGCCCCCCGCCACCCGCCCGATCACGGCCACGATCTCGGCCGCGACCTCGTCGAGCGAGCCGCGGCCCTCGAGGATCCGGCCGGCATCGACGTCCATGTCGCCCGCCATCCGCCGATAGGTCTCGGGGTTGGCGCAGATCTTGACGACCGGGCTCACCGCCGAGCCGACCACCGAGCCGCGGCCGGTCGAGAACAGGACCAGATGCGCCCCGCAGGCAACGAGCTCGACCACCTCGGTCGTGTCGTTGATGTTCGGATAGCCCCAGCGGACCGGGCCGTCGGGGATCATGTCCATGAGATAGAGGCCCGGGGCGGGCGGAGGGACCGCCGGGCGCAGCAGGCCCGCGATCGGCCGCGTCCCGCTCTTGGCGTAGGCGCCGACCGACTTCTCCTCGACCGTGGTGAGCCCGCCCGTGATGTTGCCGCCGCCGAAGCTGCCGTGCTCCAGGGTGGCGTGGTAGCGGTGCGCCTTGGCCATGACGGCGCGGAGCTCGCGGGCGAGCTCGGGCCGGGCGGCGCGCGCCGCCATGTGCTCCTCGCAGCCGAAGAGCTCGCCCAGCTCCTCGAAGATCACCGTGGCTCCGGCATCAACCAAAAGGTCGGAGGCCCGGCCGATCGCCGGGTTGGCCGAGAGCACGCTCGTGCCGTCCGAGCCGCCGCATTTGGTACCGATCACGAGATCGGCGAGGCTCACCGGCACCCGCGGCACGCGGGCGAGCCCGGGCAGGGTCCTTTCGATCCAGGCGCGGCCGGCCGCGACCGTTGGGGCCGTGCCGCCCTCCTTCTGGATCACGAAGACCCCGACCGGGCGGCCCGAGGCCGCGATGGTGCGGTGCAGGCGCGAGCGGTCGAACTCCTCGCAGCCCAGGGAAACGAGCAGCACCGCCCCGACATTGGGATGCGTGCCGACCGCGTCCATCACGTCCTGGGCGTAGGCGTTCGGGTAGCAGCCCGAGAAGCCCACGAGCTCGACGCCCCGCTCGGCGAAGGGTGCTGCGATGGCGCGCGCCACGTGGTGCGCGCACTCGACGAGGTAGGCCACGAGCAGCCGGTTGCGGATGCCCTTGCGGCCGTCGGTGCGGAGATAGCCCGAAGCCGCCTGCACCGCGCTCACTCCTCGGCGTGGTCGAGCGCGTTGACGAGGACCGCGCTCGCGAGATTGTGGACGTGGACGTGCTCGCCCGGGGCGATCGGCCGGGTGGCGCGGCCGATCGGCACGCCGCATTTGCGCACAGGCGCCCCCGCTTCGATCGGCCGGAGCGCCACCTTGTGGCCGAGCGGGATCGCCTCGCGCAGCGCGAGCCCGGCGAACCCGGGTCCGAGCGGGGCCCCCGGTGCGAGCGGGCGGAGCGCCACGGCGACGTCGTCGTCGGGCGCGAGGCGGAGGAGGGCCGGGGCGCTCAAGGCGCGCGGCCCCCGGCCGGCAGCACGCGCGGGCAGCCCGTGCGCACCAGCATCTCCCGGCAGCGCTCGCGGTAGAGGGCGCGGACGTCGCGGGTGGGCGGCCGGCAGCGGCTCGAGCCGAGGCCGACGAGCTCCATGCAGAGCTTGTCCAGATAACCGTCCCCGCTCGTGTAGGTCTTCTCGATCTCGACCCAGAGCTTGTAGAAGGGCATCGCCTCCTTGACCAGCATCGTCTGGATGCCGTGCCAGTCCCTGGCCTGGACGCGGTCGATCAGCCGCACACCCCATTCCGGCCAATAGTTGGCGAGGTGGACCTCGAAGGCGGTGGCGCCGAGCATGGCGCTCATCGCGAACATCAGGTGATTGTCGATGATGGTGAGCCGTTCGGCGAAGGTCGCGACGACGTCCTCGAACTCCATGGCGTCGGTGCGCGGGCAGGCCCATTTGAGGCCGACGAAGCTCGGCACCCGCTCGACCAGCCGCTCGACCAGGCGGAAGGAGACCGGCGCGCTCGTCCAGAAGGTGTTGTAGAGGACGATGCCGATGTCGGCCGCATCGGCCGCGGCGCAGACGTGCTCGAAGAAGTCCTCCTCGGTGTGCTGGAAGTAGAACGGGCAGCTCACCTGGATGAAGCGGCAGCCGCGCTCGGCCGCGGCCCGGGCGAGCCGGCGCAGCTCCGCGGTGCTCGTGGTCTGTGCCCCCATGGCGACCGGCACCCGGCCGGCGGCCGCCTCGACCACCGCCTCGGCGACCGCGCAGCGCTCCTCGAAGCTCATCGTCGAGAAGTCGCCCGCGGCCCCGCCGGCGAGGAAGGTGGCGTAGCGGCCGTCGAGCCCATGGGCGATCAGCCAGCGCACGTGGCGGCCGATTGCCTCGAGGTCGAGCGCGAGATCGGGGTCCCGGAACATGGTCGGGATCGTGACGTAGCAGCCCTCGAGCTCGCCGCGCAGCCGCGCACCGTCCATGCCCGCTCCCCGCCCGCATCCGGCGCGGGCCCTCCTTGCAACGCTGCCGAGGCTCGCACGCGACCGCAGCCACGACTTGACCGGCGGCGCCGGTCTCTTGATCCTGCGCGGCAGGGAGCGCCCGCCGATGCCCGACCCCGCAGCCGACGGCCCGCCCGAGCCCGTGGGCTTCCTCCTCCTGCCGCAGTTCCCGATCTACGCCCTCGTGCTCGCGATGGAGACGCTGCGCATCGCCAACCAGAACGCCGGCCGGCGGCTGTTCTCGACGCATCTGTTCACGGTCGACGGTCGGCCGGTGCGCGCCACCAACGGCATGGAGCTCAAGCCCGACCGGAGCCTCCGCGAGGTGGCCTTCTTCCCGACCGTACTGGTGTTCGCCGGCAACGAGCCCCTGCCGCACCTGACCCGGAGCCTGCTCGGCTGGCTGCGCCGGCTGGCCCGGCACGGGGCGCATCTGGGCGCGGTCGACACCGGCGCCTTCGCGCTCGCCGAGGCGGGGCTGCTCGAGGGCGTCAAGGTGACCCTGCACTGGGAGGCGATCCCGCTCTTCCGCGAGCGCTATCCGGGCCTGCTCGTGGTCGAGCAGCTCTACACGATCGAGCGCGGCCGGATGAGCTGCGCGGGCGGGATCGCCACGCTCGATCTGATGCTCGAGCTCGTCCGCCAGCGTGCCGGGGCGGAGCTCGCCGAGGTGGTCCGCGCCGGGCTCGTGCACAAGCGGGCGCGCACCGGCTTCGAGCCGCAGCGGCCGCCGCTCGCGGCCGTGCCGGGCCCGCTCGACCCGCGCCTCGAGGCGGCGGTACGCCTGATCGAGCGGCATCTGGACCAGCCGCTGCCGCCGCGCGAGCTCGCGCGGCGGGTCGGGCTCTCGGTCCGCCAGCTCGAGCGGCTCGCCCGCGCCCGGCTGGGCGAGAGCCCGGCGGCGCTCGGCCTCCGCCTGCGCCTGCTCGCCGCGCGCAACCACCTCTTCTACGGCGATCTCTCGATCCAGGAGATCGCGGTCGCCACCGGCTTCAGCGCGCCCTCGGTGTTCTCGCGCTGCTTCAAGGCCCGCTTCGGCTTGGCGCCGCGCGAGTTCCGCCGCCAGTTCTCGGGCGATCGGCTCGAGCGCTTCCGCCCCGAGGTGCGCCAGGAGCTGGCGCTCGCCGCGCCCGACGACTAGCGCCGTTCAGAGGCGGAAGGCCACGTTCTTGACGCGCTGGTAGTTGGCGAGGCCCGGCAGCCCGCGCTCGCGGCCGAAGCCGCTCGCCTTGACCCCGCCCGTGGGCGCCTGCTGGCCGCCCAGATACCAGCCGTTGACCCAGACCGAGCCGGCCTCGAGCGTCCGCACCAGGCGCAGCGCCCGGCCGAGATCGCCGGTGAACACTCCGGCCACGAGCCCGTACTCGGTCGCATTCGCGCGGGCGACGGCCTCGGCCTCGGAGGCGAAGGGCTCGACCGTGACCACCGGCGCGAACACCTCCTCGCGGGCGAGCCGGCAGTGGGGCGGAATGTGGCGCAGCACGGTCGGCTCGAGGAAGTAGCCCAGCGGCCGATCGGCCGGCGGCCGGCCGCCGCAGAGCAGCTCGGCGCCGCCGGCGCGCGCCTCGGCGAGCCAGGCGAGCACCCGCTCGCGCTGGCCGGCCGAGATCAGCGGACCCATGTCCGGATCCTCGAGCCCGGGGCCGAGGCGGAGCGCGCGGGCGCGGGCCACGAGCCGGGCGCAGACCTCCTCGAGGATCGGTGCCTCGACCAGGAGGCGCGAGGCGGCCGAGCAGACCTGGCCGGCGTTCTCGAAGGCGGCCGGGACGAGCTCGGCCAGGAGCCGGTCGAGATCGGCGTCGGCGAACACCAGGAGCGGGTTCTGGCCGCCGAGCTCGAGGACCACCGGCACCGCCCGCTCGGCCGCGACCGCCATCACCCGGCGGCCGGTCGCGACCGATCCGGTGAAGGTGATCCCGGCCACGAGCGGATGCCCGCAGAGCGCCTCGCCCGCCTCCTCGCCCGTCCCCGGGAGGATGTTGACGACGCCCTGGGGGATCCCGGCCGGCTCCAGGAGCTCGGCCAAGGCGAGCGCGGTGAGCGGCGTCTCCTCGGCCGGCTTGACGACCGCGGTGCAGCCGGCGGCGAGCGCCGGGGCGAGCGAGCGGGCGAGCATGCCCAGAGGGAAGTTCCAGGGCAGGATGTGCGCGGTGACGCCCAGGGGCTCGAGCAGCGCCACGTCGAGGAGCTCGGGCCCGAGCGGGATCGTCCGCCCCTCGAGCTTGTCGGCCGCCCCGGCATTGTAGCGGAAGGTCGCGACGACGCCGGCCAGATCGCCCCGGGCCTCGGTGAGCGGCTTGCCGGTGTTGCGGCTCTCGAGCCGGGCCAGATCCTCCGCCGCCCGCTCGATCGCGGCGGCGAGCGCCAGGAGGCGCGCCCCGCGCTCGGCCGGGGCGAGCGTGGCCCAGGGACCGCGCAGCGCGCGGGCGGCGGCCCGCACCGCACGGTCGACGTCCGCCGGACCGGCGGCGTCGACCTCGGTGAGGGGCTGCTCGCTCGCCGGGTCGAGGACGAGCAGCCGGGCGCCGCCCTCGGCCGGGCGGAAGGCGCCGTCGATGAAGAGCTCGGTGCGCATGGGCTCCCTTCGCGGCAGGCTCAGCCCTTCACCCCGCCGAGCGCGATGCCCTGGATGAAGTGACGCTGGGTCAGGAGGAACAGGGTGATCGAGGGGATGCAGAGGATGGTGACCGCGGCCATGGCCACCGCATAGCCCTCGAGCTGGGTGTGGGTGCCCACGACCGGGGCGAAGGCCGCCATGCCCACGGGCATGGTCTTCATCGATTCGTCGAAGGTGATCAGGAGCGGCCACAGGAAGTTGTTCCAGTTGAGCGTGAACAGGATCACCGTGGCGGCGATCACCGGCGCCCGGGCGAGCGGCAGGGCGATCGTGAAGAAGATCCTGAACCGCCCGGCACCGTCTACCAGCGCCGCCTCCTCGAGCTCCTTGGGGAAGGTCAGATAGTGCTGGCGGAAGATGTAGACCGCGAGCACGTTGCCAATCTGCGGCAGGATCAGCGCGGCGTAGCTGCTGGCGAGGCCGGCCTTGATGAAGGCCAGGAGGAGCGGCACGACCGCGATCTCGGAGGGGATCATGAGGACCGCGAGGAAGAGGGCGAAGAGCGCCCGGCGGCCGGGGAAGGGCAGGCGCGCGAGCGCGTAGCCGGCCATGGCGCCGAACAGCACGCACAGGCCGGTCGCCACCACCGCCTGGACCACGCTGTTGAGCGCCCAGGTCAGCACCGGGTAGCGGAACACCTTGGCGTAGTTCTCGAAGGTGATCTCGCGCGGGATCCACTCGATCACCGGGGTCATGACCTGGGCGGCGGGCTTGAGCGAGGTGCTCACCATCCACAGGAACGGCGCCCCCCAGAGGAGCGCGAGCACGGTGCCGATGAGCCAGATCGGCAGATCGCGCGCGCCGAGGCGGCCGCGCGCCCGGGCGGGGCGGCCCTCAACCACCGGCGCGCTCCCGCAGGAGCAGGCGCTGCAGGAGGGTGACCGCGAGGATCGCCAGGAACAGCAGGACCGAGATGGCCGAGGCGTAGCCCAGCCGGTACTGCACGATCGCGGTCTGGTAGATGTAGTGGATGACCGACTGCGAGGAGCCGTGCGGGGCGCCGTTGGTCATCACGTAGACCTGGCTGAAGATCCGCATCGACGCGATGATCTGGAGCGTCGCCACCATCGAGATCGTCGGCCGCAGATGCGGCAGGGTGACGTGCCAGAGCTGGCGCAGCCGGCCGGCCCCGTCGATCGCCGCGGCCTCGTGCAGATCCCGGGGCACGTCCTGCAGGGCCGCGAGGAACAGGACGAAGGCGAGGCCCAGATCCCACCAGATCGAGGCGATCGAGACGCCGACGAGCGACCAGTCGCCCGAGGTGAGCCAGGGGACCGGGCCGATGCCGAGCCGGGCGAGGTAGCGGTTGACGAGGCCGAACTGGGTGTCGAGCAGCCACACCCAGACGAGGCCGATGACCGTGGCGGAGACGACGTTGGGGGTGAAGAAGAGGGTGCGGGCGAGCGTCGAGAGCGGCCAGCGCTGGTCGACGAAGAGCGCGAAGGCGAGCCCGAGCACGACCACGCCCGGGACGATCAGGCAGGCGTAGAGCACGGTGTTCCAGAAGGCGTTGGCGACCCAGGGATCGGCCAGCGCCTGCTCGAAATTGGCGCTGCCGACCCAGACCGGATCGCCGATGATGCCCCATTCGGTGAAGGCGAGGACGACGCCGAACAGCAGCGGCGCGAGATTGAAGAGGAGGAAGGGGAGCGTGAAGAAGGCGACGAACAGCCAGCCGGTCCAGTCCCGCCGCCCGCCCGCCGTCGCCCGCGACCCGCTCCCCTCCGCGCCCACGCCGGCGCCGCTCCCGACCCCGCCTCAGCCGGCGTCGAGGGCCTTCTGCCAGTGCTCGCCGATCCGGGCCATCGCCTCCTCGGGCTTGCTCTTGCCGGCCCAGACCTGCTCGAGCGTCTTGGCGAGGAAGTTGCCGCCCGAATAGATCGTGAAGTCGGGCCCGGCCTGGACCGGGATCTCGCCTTCGGTGGCGAAGCTCATGCCGTCGATGAAGGCGCCGCGGACCTTCCAGTCGTGGCCCGAGGTCTTGTAGTCGGGCCGTGCCAGGATCGACTTCCTGGGCGACGCGCCGCGGCCCACCGTGGTCCAAAGGAAGCTGTTGTCGGAGAGCCACTTGACCGCGGCCATGGTGGCCTCGTAGCGGCCCGCATCCGCCTGCTTGTAGAGCTCGAGGCCGCCCATCTCGAAATAGGTCACCCGCTTCTGGCCGATCTTCGGGAACAGATGCGCGGCGAAGTCGAGCTTCTGCTGGGTGTAGCCGTTCAACGTCCAGGGCCCGGTCCAGAACACCGTGCCCTGGCCGGTGCCGAAGGCCTTGTAGCGGTCGGTGACGTCGCGGGTGGCGACCTGGTGCTTGTCGAACAGATCGAGCACCCACTCCATGGCGGCGATCCCGGCCTTGGGGTTCACCGCCGCCTTCTTGAGGTCGGCCGAGGCACGCTCGAAGCCCATCTGCGCCGCGACGATCCCCCAGGTCACGGTCGGGTGCACGCCCGAGCCGGTCATGAGGACGCCGGAGCGGACGACCTTGCCGCCCTCCTTCTTGGTCGTGGCCTTGGCGAGCTCGACGAGCCCGGCCCCGTCCTCGGGGAACTTCGCCGGATCGAGCCCCGCCTCCTTGAGATGCGCGAGGTTGACGAGCGGCTGCAGGCTCATCAGGTCCATCGGCACCATGGCGAGCGCGTTGCCGTATTTCGGATAGCGCGCCTGCTGCAGCGCGAAGGCGTCGAAGTCGGCGAGGTCGAGCCCGACCTTCTTCGCGACCTCGTCGAGCGGCACCACCACCCCGTCCTTGACCTGCTTGGCGCGCATGCCGGCGGTGCCCCAGCCGAAGTCGGGGGCGCGGCCGGTCACCACCGCCGCCAGGACCTTGGTGAGGAACTGCTCCTCGGGCACGAGCTCCATCTTGATCTGGACGCCCTTGCCCTTGTGCGCCTCGTTGAAGGCGTCGATCGACTTCTGCCAGACCTCGCCGTCCGAGGCGGCGAGCCAGGACCAGTGGACGATCTCGGTCGTCCGCTGCGCGTGCGGCGCCCGCCCGTGCAACAGGAACGGGCTCGCGGCCCCCGCCGCCATCGCTCCGGCGAGGCTCCGCCTGGTCCACCTCCAGCGCGTCTGCATGTGCGGCCTCCCTGGCTGGCGCCGCGTCGCCGGCGCCGTCTTCCCCGACCGCATGATCACCCGCCGGCCCGGCCGATCCTTGGCCTCGAGCGACGCGATCTTGACAGAGGACGGCACGAAGCGGGGGCGTGCGCGGCCGTTCCTGTCGCCTCGAGTCAAGAGTCCGGCGCGTTTCGTCATCCGCCGCGCCGCGCCGCGTGCGAAGTCCGGGCCTGCGCGACCGGCGCTCCTGGCCGGCCGCCGCCGGAGGCCCCTGCCGTGCCGCGCATCGTCGACCTGAGCCATCACGACATCTTCCGCCATCCCGAACACTGCGTGAACCAGATCGCCGCCCGGCGGGTGGCCTCGGGCGAGATCGTCGCGGTGTTCAACGAGGAACGCTTCCCGTTCCACCACGACAGCGGCCAGACGCTGCTCGTCCGCTCGGCCGACGGCGGGATCACCTGGTCGCAGCCCGAGATCGTGCTGCCCTGGAGCGAGACCGAGGGGAACTGGGACTGCGGCTTCTGCGAGCTCGCCGATGGCACCTGGCTCGTCAACCTGACGATCACGGGCTTCTTCAAGCGCGGCATCCGGCCCGAGGGCGTGTCCTGGTCGGCGCACCCGCACACCCGCGACTGGGGCGACTGGACCTGGGCCTACAAGCTGCAGGGCTGGCTCGGCACCTTCGTGCTGCGCTCGACCGATCGCGGGCGGAGCTGGAGCCGGCCGATCCCGGTCAACGTCCGGCCGATGAAGCACGGCGGCTGCCGGCTGGGCTGCTGGCAACTGCCCGACGGCCCCGTCCTCATGGGCCTCTACGGCCGGATCCGCGGCTACGAGGAGGAGGGCGAGGGCGAGAGCACCCGCTCCGCGCTGGTGCGCTCGGACGATGGCGGGTTCAACTGGGAATACTATTCGACCCTCGCCTACGATCCGGCCTCGATCGTCGACTACGAGGAGCCGGCCCTCCTCCGGCTGGCCGACGGCCGGCTCGTGTGCACCCTGCGCACCCACGTCAACCCCTCGGGCGACGCCCGGAACCTCGTGGTCACCGTCTCCGAGGACGACGGCTTCTCCTGGTCGCCGCCGCGCTGGACCGACATCTGGGGCTATCCGACCGAGATGATCCCCCTGCGCGACGGCCGCTACTTCATGATCTACGGCTATCGCCGGCCGCCCTACGGCGTGCGCGGCTGCGTCTCCGAGGACGGGGTCACCTGGAAGCGAGCCAACGAGTTCGTGATCCGCGAGGGCGGCGTGCCCGGCCGGGCGGAGGGCGAGAAGCCCGGCTCCTCGCGCATGAGCCCCTGGTCCGGCAAGGTCGGTGGCGGCGCCATCGACTGGCACCGGCCCGGGGTCTACCAGCACATCGGCTACCCCTCGGTGGTCGAGCTCGAGGACGGCACGCTCGTGGCCCTCTACCACGAGTGGAGCGAGGACGAGCAGCCGCTCCAGTACGTGCGCTGCACCCGCTTCCGCCTCGCCGACTGAGCGTCCGCCGTGGCGGGCGGGATCGAGGTCCTGGGCGAGGTCGTCGTCCACCGCGATCCGGCGGGCTACTGCGCCCATCCGCACCTGGTCCGCTGCGGCGGCGAGCTCCTCTGTGTCTTCACCCGCGCCCCGCGCCGCCCCTTCGTCCTGCACCCGCCCGAGGACCCGGCCTTCGTGAACCTGCTCGCCCGCTCGGCCGACGAGGGGGCGAGCTGGTCGGCGCCCGTGCCGGTGCCGGGCCCCGACTGGACCGGGGTCGAGTGCGGCGGCCTCACCGCGCTCGCCGACGGCGGGCTCCTCCTCCACCAGCACCGCTTCGACTGGCTCGAGCTCGGCCCGGCCGAGGCGCACCCGGAGCGCGCAGCGATCGCCTGGCCCGAGGATCTGCTGCGCGCGCATCTGGCCTCGGCCGAGCACGAGCCCGCGGGTCTCGCCCAGGAGCGCGCCCGGGCGCTCCTCCCCTGGGCGCGGGCGCCGGGGCGGGCCTTCCTGCACCGCTCCCCCGACGGCGGCCGGAGCTGGACCTCGAGCCTGCCGCTCGACACCGCCCCCTACGAGGGCGGCTACGGGCTCCGGGGCGGGGTCGTCCTGGCCGACGGGACGATCCTCCTGCCGCTCGTCGACTGCCCGGCCTATCGGCGGGTCTTCGCGCTGCGCTCGGCCGACGGCGGGCGGAGCTGGTCGCGACCGCTCGCCGTGGCCGCCGCCCCGGACCGGCTGTTCGAGGAGCCGGCGCCGCTCCTCCTCACCGACGGCCGGGTGCTCCTCCTCCTGCGCGAGAACGCGAGCCGGACGCTCTGGCGGGTCGAATCGGCCGATGCCGGCCGCTCCTGGTCGAGGCCCGAGCCGACCGGCATCGACGGCTATCCCGCCCATCTCTGCCGGCTCCCGGACGGCCGGCTTCTGTGCACCTACGGCTTCCGCCGGCCCCCCTTCGCGATCCGCGCGGTGCTCTCCGAGGACGCCGGCCGGAGCTGGCGGACGGAGGCGACCCTCGAGGTCGCGAGCGAGCTCGGCTCGAAGGATCTGGGCTATCCCTGCACGCTGCCGCGCACGGACGGCACGCTCCTCACCGTCTTCTACGCCCGCGATCGCGAGGGGGTGACCTTCCTTCGGGCGCGGATCTGGCGGCTCGGCTGAGCTCCCCGAAAGGAAGCGCCGCCCGGTCGCCCGGGCGGCGGAGTAGGGGAGGCTCGAGGAAAATCGGTTACTGCACCGCCTCGCCGTGCAGGGCGAGATCCAGGCCCTCGCGCTCGCTGTCGCGGTCGACCCGGAGGCCCACCAGGAGCTTGACGACCATCAAGATCACGAAGGTCGCGATGGCGCACCAGGCGACCGTCCAGGCGATGCCCACCAACTGGATCCACACCTGGCCGGCATTGCCCTCGAGCAGGCCCTTGACCCCGCCCACCGCCTCGGCCGCGAACACGCCGGTCAGGAGGGCCCCGACGATGCCGCCGACGCCGTGCACGCCGAACACGTCCAGGCTGTCGTCGTAGCCGAGCATGTTCTTGAGCGAGGTCGAGGCCCAGAAGCAGACGATCCCGGCCACGAGCCCGATCACGAGCGCGCCGTTCGGCAGGACGAAGCCCGAGGCCGGGGTGATCGCCACGAGCCCGGCCACGGCACCCGAGGCGATGCCGAGCACCGAGGGCTTCCCCTTGGTGGTCCACTCGGCGAGCATCCAGGCGACCGCGGCGGCGGCCGTGGCGATGTGGGTCACGGCCATGGCCATGCCGGCGCGGCCGTCGGCCGCGACCGCCGAGCCGGCGTTGAAGCCGAACCAGCCGACCCAGAGCAGCGAGGCGCCGATCACGGTCAAGACGAGGTTGTGCGGCGCCATGGGCTCGGCCCGGTAGCCGATGCGGCGGCCGAGCACGAGGCAGGTGACGAGCCCGGCCACGCCCGCGTTGATGTGCACGACCGTCCCGCCGGCGAAGTCGAGCACGCCGTCCTTGGCGAGGAAGCCCGTGTTGACCGCCCACACCCAGTGCGCGATCGGCGAATAGACCACGACCGACCAGACGATCAGGAACAGCAGCATCGCCCCGAACTTCATGCGGTCGACGAAGGCGCCGACGATGAGGGCGGGGGTGATGATGGCGAAGGTCATCTGGAACATCATGAACACGCTCTCGGGCATGGTGCCGGAGAGGGTGTCCTTCTCGATCCCGGCGAGCATCGCCTTGGAGAGGTCGCCGACGAACGGGCTGCCGTCGGTGAACGCCAAGCTGTAGCCGGCCACCATCCAGACGATCGAGATCACGCAGCAGGTGGCGAACACCTGCATCAGCACCGAGAGCACGTTCTTCTTGCGGACCATGCCGCCGTAGAAGAGCGCCACGCCGGGGATGGTCATCATCAAGACGAGCGCGGTCGCGGTGATCATCCAGGCCGTGTCGCCCTTGTCGAGCGTCGGCTCGTCGGCGAACGCCGGCGCAATACCGGCCAGTCCCGCGCCCAAGGCGCCGAGCGCCACCATCTGCCAACGGTTCATCGCGGCTCCTCTCGTCCCTCTCGTCCAGGCGTCCGGCCGGCCGGGCCGGCGACGCGATCCGCCTTTGCCCGATCAAGAATCGTGCCGCAGCCGCGACCGGCGCCGATCGGGGCGCCGCGGCGTGCGCGCATGGCGATCTGCTCAAGACGTGGGCAGATTCACCGATGGCCGGGCGGCATCTGCCCGCTTTCTGGGCAGCTCTGCAGCGCCCGGTCCCGGACCGTCGTCCTTGACGCTCGGGCGAGGCCCCCGCAATGTCCGATCCCGGGAGGCGGCACCGGAATGAGCGAGCGCGGGCGGCCGAGGGCCGAGCGGACGGACCGCGGACCGGTCGCGCGGTGAGCGGGCCGGCGCGCGCGGTCGACCGTCTCGGGCGCCTCAACCGCGTCCTCCTCGACCTCTGCCGCGTGGCGACGGTGCTGTTGTGCGCCGGGCTGACCGCGGTCGTCGCGGTCGGCGTCTTCTGGCGCTACGTCCTGAACGACGCCCTCTCCTGGACCGAGGAGGTGGCCAAGCTCGCCATGGTCTGGCTGACCTTCACGGGCGCGCCCCTGGCGCTCGTGGCGGGCGGCCACGTGGCGATCGAGATGCTGCCGCGGCTCCTGCCGCGCCGGCTCCGACACCTGCTCCTGACGCTCGTGCTCCTGATCGTGGCGGTGGTGCTGGCGGTCATGGTCTGGCGCGGCACCACCTTCGCCTGGAACGGCCGCACCCAGGTCGTGGCCATGCTCGGCGACGTCTCGATGGCCTGGGTGTTCGCCGCGATCCCGATCGGCAGCCTGGTCATGCTCCTGGTCGCGGTCGAGCAGGCGGCCCGCCACCTCCTGCACGCGATCGCGCCCGAGCGGCACGCGGCGCCCTTGGCCGAGGGTGCGATGGCCGGGGTCGACTGAGGCGATGCTCGGGACCGCCTATGTCTGGATCTTCCTCGCGGCGATGGCGGTCGGCGTGCCGATCGTCTTCGCCATGGCGCTGGCCCCGATCGCGGCCTTCCTCCTGGCCGACCGGGCGCAGTTCCTGGCGGTCCTGCCGCAGCGCATCTTCCAGGGCATCAACCAGTTCCCGCTCCTGGCCATCCCGCTGTTCATCCTGGCCGGCGAGGTCATGAACGTGGGCGGCATCACCGAGCGGCTGGTGCGCTTCGCCACCGCGCTCGTGGGCCATTTCCGCGGCGGCCTCGCCCAGGTCAACATCCTGGCCTCGATCCTGTTCGCCGGGCTCTCCGGCTCGGCCGTGGCGGACGTCTCGGCGCTCGGCTCGATCCTGGTCCCGGCGATGCAGCGGCAGGGCTACAGCCGGGCCTTCGCCGCCGCGGTCACCGCCGCCTCGGCGGTGATCGGCCCGATCATCCCGCCCTCGATCATCATGGTCATCTACGCCTACATCATGAACGTGTCGGTGGCGGCGATGTTCCTCGGCGGGTTCGTGCCGGGGATCCTGGTCGGCCTCGGCCTCATGGCCGTCACCAACCTCCTGGCCCGCCGCCGCGACTATCCGCGCAGCGCCGCCCGGGCGCCCCTGCCCGAGCTCGCCGCGGCGGCGCGCGGCGCCGTCCTGCCGATGCTCACGCCCGTGATCATCCTGGGCGGCATCCTGGGCGGCATCTTCACCCCGACCGAGGCGGCGGCGGCGGCCGTGGTCTATGCGCTGCTCCTGGCCATCCTGGTGCTGCGCACGCTCCGCCTGTCCGACCTGCCGCCGCTGTTCCTGCGCGCCGGCGTGGCGGCGAGCGCGGTCCTGCTCGCGATCGGGACGGCCGCGCTGTTCGGCTGGGTGGCCACACTCTCGGGCCTGCCCGCCAAGCTCGCAGCGGCCCTGCTCGCGCTGTCGAGCGAGCCTTGGGTGCTGCTCCTCCTCGTCAACCTGCTCCTGCTCGTGGTCGGCATGTTCATGGACGCGGGGCCGGCGATCCTCATCCTGGGCCCGATCCTCGCCCCCACCATGCAGCAGCTCGGGGTCGACCCGATCCACTTCGCGCTCGTGATGTGCATCAACCTCACGATCGGGCTCGCCACGCCGCCGGTCGGGCTGGTGCTGTTCGTGACCTCGGCGCTGTCGCGGGAATCGATCGAGGCCATCGCGCGCGAGATGCTGCCCTACTACCTCGTGCATCTGGCGGTGATCCTGCTCGTGACCTACGTGCCGGCGGTGACCTTGGCGTTGCCGCGGCTGTTCGGGTTCGCGAGCTGAGGCGCGTTCGGGAGGCGCAAGGAAGGAGCATGACCATGCGCAGCGTGCTGTTGGGGGCGATCGCGTGCAGCGCCGCCCTGGTCGCCACGGGCCCCGCCTGGGCCCAGCAGTTCACCCTCAAATACGCCCATGTCGGGCCGGCGACCGAGAACTCGGACGACCACGTGCCGGGCGTGTTCCTGAAGTCGTTCCTCGAGAGCCGCTCGGGCGGGCGGATCAAGGTCGAGATCTACCCCGCGGGCCAGCTCGGCCAGTTCCGCGAGCTGTTCGAGCAGGTCCAGCTCAACACCCTCGAGCTCACCCACACCTCGGTCGGCGGCGCCTCGGCCTTCTTCCCCGAGATGCAGGTGACCGACATCCCCTACCTGATCCGCGACGATCTGGTGGCCGAGGCGGTCGGCCGCGGGCCGTTCTTCGAGAAGCTGCGCGACGCCGTCCTCAAGAAGACCGGCAACGTGCGGCTCGTGGCGATGGGCAACACCGGCCGCTGGCGCAGCTTCTTCACCAAGAAGCCGGTGGTGAAGGCGGCCGATCTGGCGGGCATGAAGATCCGCATCGTCGACAGCCCGATCCAGGTCAATTTCGTCCGCGGCGCCGGCGCCAACCCGGTGCCGATCCCCTGGGGCGAGGTCTACACCTCGCTCGCCACCGGCGTGGCCGACGGCCTCAACATCGCGGTCACCGACGTCGTGCCCAACAAGCTGCACGAGGTCGTCAAGCACGTGGTCATCGACGAGCACATGTACCTGTTCGGCTTCTACTGGATGAGCGACGCGTTCCTCAAGTCGCTGCCCAAGGACCTGCAGGCCCTGGTGGTCGACGGGGTCGACCAGATGGCGAGCGTCCAGAGCGACTTCAACAAGGCGTTCGAGAGCCGGGCGTACGACCAGTTCGTCAAGGACGGCGGCACCATCCGGGTGCTGGCGGCGGAGGAGAAGGCGAAGCTCCTGCCCGGCCGCGACGGCGCCAAGAAGTGGTTCGAGGAGAAGTACGGCCGCGAGTGGCTGGACGCCTGGGAGCAGGCGCTCGCCCAGGCGGAGCGGCAGGTCGACGCCGACCGCAAGCGGCGGTTCGGGGTCGGCGGCTGAGCGGCACGGGTCGGCCGGGTTGTGGCGATACCTCGGTGCGCCGCGACCCGCGATCGGCCCGACCGTTCGAGCCCCGTTTACGCTCCCGGGCGAAGCTGGCGGCGTGGCGGGGACGCGGCGGATCGGCTGCTGTGTCCTCGGCCCGCGGGTCTCGCTTCCGGGAGCCTCGATGACCGTGCTCGCCTGGCTCGCCAAGCGCCCCCTGCCGCTCGGCGCCCTCGACGGCGCCGACCTGGCGCTCGACCTGGCGCTGCGGGCCTGGTCGGAGCGGCGGCAGGACGGGCTCCTGCCGGCCCGCTGCACGCTCGACACCCCGCAGCTCCGCCTGCTCCTGCCCGAGGCCGAGTGGCTCGAGCCGGCGCCCGCGGCGGCGCCGGCACCGCTCGGCCGGCTCGCGGCCCTGGCCGAGGCGCGGGCCGCCGATCCGGCGGCGGCGCGGCCGCGGCTCGGCGATCTCCTGCTCGAGGATCAGCGCACGGTGCGCTTCACGGGCTCGCCGCTCCTGCAGGACCTCCTGGTCGCCGGCCCGCTCGCGGTCGAGCGCTGGCGCCAGCTCCTCCTGCCCACCTCCGACGACGGGGTGCGGGTGCGCGAGCTCTGGCAGCTCTGCCGGCTGCGCGCGGTCGAGCCGCCGGCGGCGGGGCGGCCGGCCGCGGCCGAGGCCCTCAGGCCGCCACCAGCGCCAGCCGTGCCCGGCGCGGCGGCAGCGGCACCGGATGGCGCGGATGCTCCGGGAGAGCCGCGAGCTTGGCGCGGAACTCCGGGGCGGTGACCCAGCAGAGATAGAGCACCTCCGAGCCGCCCTGCGGCGGGAACCAGCCGTCGAGGCACTTCTCGACATGGGTGTAGCCGTAGGAGCGCATCGGCACCGGGGTGTCGGCGAGGCTCTGGCGGACGAAGCCGGTGTTGGCCAGGCAGCCGGCGTTGCGGAAGGAGAGCGCCCGCGACAGCCAGGGCAGGAACATGGCGAGCCCGGAGCGGCGGTGCGCCGGCACCACGAAGGTCGAGCCCGAATGGCTGAGCCGGCCGGAGAGCCGGGTCGAGACCGGCAGCACCGGGATCCGCTCGACCCCGAACCGCCCGGCGAAGCCGCTCGCGTACCAGATCCGCCCGGTCGCCACGAGCTCCAAGAGATCCTCGGCGGCGAGCACCCGCTCGGCGCTGGTGGCGACGATCGCGCCACCGGCGTCGACCGCGGCCAGCCAGAAATCGTCCGGCCCGAGCTCGCTCGCGCGCGGGTCGAAGCTCGGGTTGGCGAAGCCGCCCTGGCTCTCGAGGAAGCGCACGAGGCGGTCGAAGTCGCGCTCGACCACGAGGCTCAGGCCGAGCCGGGCCACGGCCTCGGTGAGCGCGTCGATGCCGTCCTGGAGCGAGGGTGCGGGATCGGGCTGGGCCGGCAAGGGCGGGTCCTCCGGTGCTCCCCGCGGTCCGGCGGGGGCTCGCGCCCGCCGCCGGTCCCGCCGGGAGTGAAGGCCGCGGCATCCGCGGCGGACCCGTTCTCGGCGATAACCCTTTCTTAACCAACCGGGTTCAGGGCCCGGTCATCCTCCGCTGCGACAGGCCGTTCACCCTCGCGCCCGGGCGAGTGCCGCCGGCCGCGTCGCCGCCTCCGGCTCCTCGAGCGGCACCGGCCGGCGCGGGTGGCCCGGCAGCGCCTCGACCGAGCGGACGAACTCGCGATCGGTGATCCAGCAGAGATAGAGCACCTCGGGGCCGTTCTGCGGCGGGAAGAAGCCGTCCAGGCAGCGCTCGACGTGGACGTAGCCGTAGGATTCGGTCGGCACCGGCGTCAGGTAGAGGCTGTGGCGGACGAAGCCGGTGTTGGCCACGACGCCGTGGTTGCGGAACGACAGCGCCCGCGACAGCCGGGTCATCAGCATGGCGAGCCCCTGGCCGCGCCAGGCGCGGTCGACCCAGGTCGAGCCCGAATGGCTGATCGCTCCGGCGAGGTGGGCGCTCACCGGCAGGACCTCGATCCGCTCGGGCCCGCCGCGGCCGGCGAAGCCCGAGGCGTACCAGATCGTCCCGGTCGCCACCTCCTCCATGAAGTCGTCGGTCTCGATCACCTTCTCGGCGCTGCAGGCGATCGAGCGGCCGCCCGGGTCCAGGAGGTGGACCCAGAAGTCGCGCCAGCCGAGCCGGCTGAGATCCGGGTCGAAGCTCGGGTTGACGAAGCTGCCGCGCGCCTGGAGGAACGCCGCGAGCCCGCGGAAGTCGCGCTCGATCAGGAGCGTCAGGCCGAGTTCGGCGATCGTGCGGGTGAGCGCATCGACGCCCTGCTGGACGATCGCCAGCTCGCGCTCGGTCAGCGGCATGGATGGGTCCTCCTCGACCGGCGGCCGCCGTCCGCTCGCTCGGCCCGCGGCCGCCTGCCTCTCCCGGCCCCGCCCGGCCGGCGGGGTCCGCCTCCGGCTATAGGAGGCGGCGCCGCTCCGACCTGTGGGATTCCCCACAGACCGGCCGGATCGGCGGCCCTAGAGACGGCCTCGCTGAGGGCTGAGACTTCCTTGGGCCCGCGCCCGCCTCGCGGTGGGCGCGGGCCTTTCTCTTGCGCGCGGCCGCGAGCCCGGGCTCAGCCCGGCGGCAGCGGGCAGCCGGCGGCGATCAGGCCCTCGGCCCGGAGCTCCTCCCAGAAGGCGCGCGGGATCGGGTGGGTGATCAGCCGGCGGTTCTCCTGGACCTCCTCGGGCCGGACCGCGCCCGGCACGATCGCCGCCACCCGGTCGAGGCCGAGCGGGAACTGGATCGCCGCCGCCTTCAAGGGCACCGCGTGGCGGGCGCACACCGCCTCGAGCCGGCGCACCCGCTCGAGGATCGCGGGCGGGGCCGGCTTGTAGTCGTAGCGCGCCCCGGGCACCGCCCCGGTCGCCAGGATGCCGGAATTGTAGGGGCCGCCCAGGAGGAAGGAGAAGCCCTTGCGGGCGGCGAGCGGCAGGAGATCGTCGAGCCCGCCCTGCTCGAGCAGCGTGTAGCGGCCGGCGAGGAGGAACACGTCCGGATCGGCGTCGGTGGCGAGCCGCAGGCAGGGGCCGACCGCGTTGACGCCGAGGCCGAGCGCGCGGACCACGCCCTGCGCGCGCAGCTCGGCGAGCGCCCGCCAGCCGCCGCCCATGAGCTCTCGGTAGCGCTCCTCGAAGATCTCGGGCGTCGGGCACCACCAGGGGTCGAGATCGTGCACCAGCACGATGTCGATCCGCTCGATGCCGAGCCGCTGCAGGCTGTCCTCGAGCGCCCGGCGCACGCCGTCGGCCGAGTAGTCGAAGCGCCAGCGCATGTTGAGCCCGCCGGCCCACTGCCCGCGGTCGATCCGCTCCGGCGCGGCCGCCTCGAGGATCCGGCCGACCTTGGTCGAGAGCACGTACTCGCCGCGTGGCCGGGTGCGCAGCACGTGGCCCATGCGGTGCTCGGACAGGCCGTGGCCGTAGAGCGGGGCCGTGTCGAACAGCCGGATGCCCGCCTCCCAGGCGGCCTCGACGGTGGCGGTGGCGCGCGGCTCGGGGATGCGCTCGTAGAGATCGCCCAAGGGCGCGCCGCCGAGCCCGAGGACGCTCACCTCGAGCCCGGTCCGGCCGACCTCGCGGGTCGCCAGCGCCTCGCCCATCGCCCGAGCCTCCCCGCTCGCCCGCACCGGCGCGTTCCGCCGTCGCCAGCATAGCGCCGCCGACCCGGTCGGCAACCGGCCGAGCCCACCACCGGCGAGCCCCGGAGCCCGACGACCTCGGGCCGGCGACCGCAGGCGCCGCCCCGTCCGGTGGAGCCGCCCGCCCACGCGTCCCCCGACCTGCGGCCCGCCGCTCCCCTCCCCTGTCGCCGGCCCGACGCCGGGGCGCCCCGAAGCGGAGCCGCC
>CAZDFD010000004.1:0-9781 GCA_964504655.1 uncultured Geminicoccaceae bacterium | reverse complement strand
CCGAGCGGCGTCGCCGGCACGCCGCCGCGGTCCCGCCCACAACCGTCCGAGTCCGCCGTCGGGGAGCCCCCGACTCGGAAGCGGGCGGACGACCGCGGGCCGGGACCGCAGACCGCGCGGCGGCCACGGTCCCCTCGGCACCCGGCCGGGGCGGGCGCCCGCAAGCGCCCGCCGCGCAGCCGCCGGACGACCGCCGCCCGCAGCCGGAGACCGAGCGCCGACCGCCGGCACGGCCCGCTCGGGAGCAGCCCTCCCCGCCCCGGACCCGCGGTCTCCGCTCCGCCGCCGCCCTGGCCCCGCGGTCCCGTCACGACCGTCGGAGCCGGGCGCCCGCCGGCGCACGTCGCGCAGCCACCGGACGACCGCGGGCCGGGACCGCAGACCGCGCGGCGGCGGCCGAGCTGGCCAGCCCGGGAGCACCACGCCGCTGCGCCGGGCACAGGGCCCCCTCCGCGGTCGCCGGCCGAACGGCGCGGGCCCGTGCCGCCATGGCCGGACCGAGACGCCTGGAGCCCCTCAGGCGAAGCCGCCGGACGAGCGCGGCCGGGAGCCGGAGACCGATCTGCGGCCACGGCCCGGCCGGTCGGGGAGGGCCGGCCCGCTGCCCCGGCCCACCGCACTCCGCTGCCTCGCCGCCACCGGAGCCGAGGGCGCCCGTGCCGCGGCCGGCGGAGCCGGGCGCCCGGAAGCGGCGGCCCCGGAGCACCATGCCCCTGCCCCGGCCGCCCGCCGCCTCCGCCGCGCCGGCGCCGGCATGGCGCCGCGGCCCGGCCGGCCGCGGACGGGCAGCGCGCCCGAACGAGCCAGCCGCGGAGCCGCCGGACGCGCGCGTCGGGAACCGGAAACCGCGCCGAGGCCGCCGCTGCCGGGCCGGGAGCCCCACGCTCCGCCCCCTCCCGTCGCCCGGCTCGACCTCGGCCGGCATGGCGCCGCGGTCCCCCCGGCACCCGGCCGAGCCGAGAGGCGGGGGAGCCCCGGAGGGGAAGCCGGCGGACGAGCGCCGCGAGCAGCCGGAGAGCAAGCGGCGACCGCCGGCCCGTCTCGCTCGGGGGCGGCCCGCCCCGCTCCCGGCCCGCGGCCTCCATTCCGCCGCGGCCTTGCCACCGCGGCCCCGCCCTCAGCCGGCGGAGCCGGGCGCCCGGAAGCGGCGGCCGCGGAGCTGCCGCACGACCGGGGGCCGGGAACCCTGAACCGAGGGCGGCCGCCGGCGCTGCCGGCTCGCGAGCACCCCGCCGCTGCCCCGGCCCGCCGCCTCCGCCTCGCCGTCACCGGCAGGCACCGCGGTCCCGCCGGCGACCGGGCCGAGCCGAGACGCGGGCGAACCCGCCAAGAGGAGCGGCCGGACGACCGCCGCCTGCAGCCGAAGACCGAGCGCCGACCGCCGGCACGGCCCGCTCGGGAGCGGCCCTTCCCACCGCCGGCCGGCCGTCGGCCGGCATGGCGCCCCCACCGCCGGCCGGCCGTCGGCCGGCATGGCGCCGAGGTCCCGCGCTCGCCCGGCGGAGCCGGGCGCCCGGAAGCGCCAGCCGCGCAGCCGCCGGACGCCCGCAGGCCGGGAACCGCGGACCGCGGGCGGCCGCCGGCACCGCCGCCGCGCGAGCGCCTCGCCGTTGCACCGGCCCGCCGCCTCGGCCCGCCGTCGGAAGGCATGGCGCCGCGGCCCCCCGGCAGCCGGCCGAGCCGAGGGCCGGGGGGCCGGAGGAGAGCGGCCGGACGACCCGCCGCGGGGGAGCTCGAGCCGGACCGGCAGCGGCCGTCATGGTTCGCTCGGGAGCGGCCCGCCTCGGCCCACCGGCCCCGCTCCGCCCCTGCCGTGGCGCCGCGGTCCCGCCCGCGGCCGGGCCGAGCCGGGCACCCGCCAGCGCACCTCGCGACGCCGCCGGACGAGCGCCGGCGGGACCGGAGGCGCGGCCGTGGCCGGCGGCTCAGATCCGGTAGACCTCGCGGGCGGTGCCGCGCCAGAAGCGGTCGCGCTCGCCCGGGCCGGCCCCGGCCAGGACCTCGTCCAGGATCGCCACCCAGGTCGGGTAGAGATGGGTGCGGGAGCTCACCGGCCAGTCGCTGCCGTAGAGCGTCCGCTCGGCGCCGAAGCAGGCGAAGGCGTGCTCGAGCCAGGGGCGGAGCCCGGCCCGGGTCCAGCGCTCGGGGTCGGCCTCGGTGACCAGCCCCGAGACCTTGCAGACCACGTTCGGGCAGCGGGCCAGGGCGGCGAGCTCGCTCCGCCAGGGCTCGAGCGCGCCCGCCGCGACCGGCGGCTTGCCCAGATGGTCGAGCACGAAGCGGACCTCGGGGCAGCGCCGCACCAGCTCGGTCGCCGGGCCGAGCTGGCCACGCCCGCTGCGCAGGCAGAGCTCGACCACGAGGCCGCGCGCGCCGGCCCGCCGCACCCCCAGGACGAACTCGGGCCGCAGGCAGAAGGCCGGATCGGCCTCGTCCTGGATCAGCCTTCGGACGCCGCGAAGCGCTGCGAGCCCCGCGAGCGCGTCGAGCTCGGCCTCGACCGCGGCGCCGCGCTCGAGGGGCGCGTGCGCGACGATCGCCGCGACCCGCGGATCGCGGTCGGCGAGCGCCTGGATGCGGCGCGCCTCCTCGCGGTGCCGGCCGGCGTCGACCGCCACCTCGACGAACACCAGCCGCTCGATCGCCACCGCACCGGCCGCGGCGTCGAGCTCGGCCAGGCCGTGCGGGCGATCGAGCAGCGGGTCGCCGCGCATCCAACCATAGGGCAGGAGGGACGGGTCGTAGAGGTGGACGTGGGCATCGATCACCGGATGGTCCGGCATCGGCACTCCCCAGGGCGGCCGGCCCTCCGCGCCCGCGTCGGCGGGGCCCGGCGCCCGCGTTCCCGCGCCCCGGCGCCCGGACCGCCCGCCCTTCAGCCGGCGGCGCGGACGATCAGTTCGAGCTGCGGCTCGTAGTAGAGGGTGACGCCGTTCTCGAAGGTCACGTAGGCGAAGCCGGTGACGTCCTCGCCGGCGGCCGTGACGTGGTGCGGCGCCTGGCCGCGCGCCAGCTCGGCCGCGGTCGTGACGAGCGCCAGCCGGCGCAGGTTGGAATCGTTGAACAGCACGATCTCGCCGTTGCCGTCGTGGACCAGGTCGGCCAGCGCCAGCGTGACGGTCTCGCCGCCCGGATCGGCGAGCAGCCCCTCGAGGGCGGTCGCCTCGGCGAGCGGCCAGTCGGCCGGCGCAGTCTCCGGGGCCCTGCCCGATGCGTCCTCCCGGCCCAGCTTCGCTGCATTGCTCACCATGGTCGCACCCGCTGCCGCCTCGTCCGCCCGCGGCCCGCGCCCGGAGCCGCCCCGACGCGCCCCCCGAACCGGCGACGCGCCGTCCGCGTCCCCGTCTATGGCGCACTAACCTTACCACATCGTTAAGACAAGCGACGGGTCGTGCAGGGCGGCCCCGGCGCGGCCGCAAACGACGGCGCACGGTACCGACTTATGCGTGGGACCGGGCGCCGGGCTCACCGGCCGACCCGCTCGATCAGCCAGGCCGGATGGGCGAAGGCGGCGCGGTGGATCTCGGGCGTGTAGTGGCGAAGGCCAGCGGGCACGCCGCGCGCCGCCACCGCCGCCGGCTCGATCCGGCGGTGGGCCGGTTCGTCCGAGGCCCAGCCCAGCGCCATGTTGGCGCCGATGTAGGTGGGCACCGGGGCGAAGAAGTAGGACACGTCGGCGAACCCCGCCTGGCGCTGGCGCTCCTGGGTGAAGACCAGCTCGTCCGGATAGATCGCCGGGTTGCCGCACTGGCTGACCATGATCCCGCCGGGCCGCAAGAGGCCGCGGCAGGCGCGGTAGAACTCGGCGGTGAACAGCACCTCGCCCGGGCCGCGCGGATCGGTCGAATCGACCACGATCACGTCGAACCGGTCGGCGCTCTCGCGCACGAAGGCCGCACCGTCGGCGATCACGATCCGGGCGCGCGGATCGTCGTAGGCGCCGGCCGAGACGGTCGGCAGGTAGCGCCGGCAGAACTCGATCACGCCGGCGTCGATCTCGACCTGGGTGATCCGCTCGATGCCCGGGTGGCGGCAGGCCTCGCGCAGGCAGCCGCCGTCGCCGCCGCCGACGATCAGGAGCTCGCGCACCCGGCCGTGGGCGAGCACCGCCGGGTGGATCATCATCTCGTGGTAGATGAACTCGTCGGCGGTGGTGACCTGGACCACCCCGTCGAGCGCCAGCACCCGGCCCCAGCTCCAGGATTCGAACACGATCAGGTCCTGGAGCGCGGTCTTCTCGTGGTAGAGGACCTCCTTGACCCGGATCCTCTGCGCCCAGTTGGGCCAGAGCGTCTCCTCGAACCACTCCATCGGCCGCGTCCCCGCCGCTCGCCACCGGCCCCGCCCCTAGCGCAGCGGCCGGCCGGCGTCGAGGCTCGGCGGCGGCCGCCCGGGGCTCGGAAAAAAAAGCCGGGGCGGCAGGCCGCCCCGGCGATCAGAGACTATGCCTCCGCGACCGGGCCTTGGGACCGGCCGCGAACGCGCGCAAGGAGAGCCTGCCACCGCCGCGCGAGGCGAGCGTGACGGGCGGGGCCCGAAAGCCCGTGACAGGCGTGAATCGATCGTGAATAATGAACTTCGGAAACGCAGCCGGAAACGCCGCTGCAGCAGGGCCACGGGCGATCGCATGCACCAGCTCCAGGAGCCGGCGCCGACCGCGGCGGTCGCGCCTCTCGTGCCCGGCTGGCGGCTGCGCCTCCTGGGCGGCTTGCGGCTGACCGGCCCGGACGGCGCCGAGCGCACCCCGGCCGGCCGCAAGAGCCGCGGCCTCCTGGCCGTCCTGGCGCTCGCCGCCGGCACGCCCGCCGCGCGCGAACGGCTGGCCGAGCTCCTTTGGGGCGAGCGCGGCGCCGAGCAGGCCCGCGGCAGCCTCCGCCAGAGCCTCAAGGAGCTGCGCCGCTGCCTCGACGAGCCGGGCCTGCTCCGGATCGACCGCGACCGGGCGGCGCTCGCCACCGGGCGGATCGCGGTCGATGCGCTCGAGCTCGCGGCAGCCGGCGCCGACCCGCCGCCCGACCGCCTGCTCGAGCTCTGCGCCGGCGAGCTGCTCGAGGGGCTGGGCGGCCTCGGGCCGGGCTTCGAGGAGTGGCTCGCCGGCCAGCGCGAGCGGTTCCGCACGCTCGCCCTGGATGCCCTCGAGCGGCGGGTCGAGGCCGCCGCCGGCGCCGCCGAGCTGCAGGCGCTGACCGCCCGCATGCTGGCGCTCGAGCCGGCCCACGAGCCGGCCCACCGGGCGCTCATGCTGCTGCACGCGCGGCGCGGCGACACCGCCGCGGCGCTGCGCCAGTTCGAGGCCTGCCGCGAGGCCCTGGCGCGCCGCCTCGATGCCCGGCCGAGCGCCCAGACCGCGGCGCTCGTGGCCCGGATCCGCTCCGGCGCCGTGCCGGCCGCGGCGGAGCCCGTGGTCGCCGCAGCGGGCCCGGCCCGGCCGAGCGGCGCCACCTCGCTCGTGGTCCTGCCGCTGCGCGAGCAGGGCGGACCCGGCGGACTGCCGCCCTTGGGCGAGGGCCTCGCCGAGGAGATCTCGGCCGCCTTGGCCCGCTTCCGCTGGATCTTCGTGCTCGCCCCGAGCTCGGCCGCGGTGCTCGGCCGCGAGCTCGGCGACCCGCTCGCCATCGCCCGCCGGGTCGAGGCCCGCTACCTGGTCGACGGCCGCCTCGTGCACGAGCCGGGCGGGCTCAGGCTGTGCGTCGAGCTGGTCGACGCCGCGACCGCCCGGCTCCTCTGGACCGAGCAGGAGACCGTGACCCCCGCGGCACTCGCGACGCTGCCGGGCGAGCTCGCCCAGGCGCTGGCCGCGCGGCTCGCCCGCGAGCTGCTCCTGCGCGAGGTCCAGCGGACCACCGCCGACCCGCCCGGGCGGGCCGACGCGCACGTCCTCGTGCTGCGCGCCGCGCGCCTCACCTACAGCCTCGAGCTTCCCGACCTCGAGGCGGCGGCCGGGCTCCTGGGCCGGGCCCTGACGCTCGACCCCGACCATCCGGGCGGGCACGCCTGGCGCGCCTTCGCGCTCATGGCGCGGGCCGGCTATCCCTGGCGGCCGGGCCACGCCGAGCTGATCGAGCAGACCGAGCGGCACGCCGCCCGCGCCCTCCAGCTCGACCCGGCGGAGGCGATGGCGCTCGCCACCCGCGCCCAGTGCCGGGTGCTCGCGCGCGACTTCGACCAGGCGCTCCGGCTCGCCGAGCGGGCGATCACCGCCAACCCGGCCCTGCCGATGGCCTGGGGTCGCCGCGGGCTGGTCGCCTGCTACCTGGGCGAGCCCGAGGTCGCCTTGGCCTGCCTCGACCGCTACCGCCGCCTGTCGCCGTTCGACCCGTTCCAGAGCCTGTTCGGCCGCGTCGAGGTGTTCGCCCATCTGCTCGCCGGCCGCTACGAGCAGGCGGTCGCCGCGGCCCGCCCGCTGATCGCCCGCAAGCCGCTCCTGTTCGGCTGCTACATGCCGATGCTGGCGGCCCTCGGCCATCTCGGCCGGAGCGAGGAGGCGGCCGCCTGCCGGGCCGACGTCTACCGCATCGAGCCGCGCTTCTCGCTGGCCGCCTTCCGCGCCGGCTGCCCGCTCCGCCAGGAGCGCGACCTCGAGCACTACGTCGAGGGCCTGCGCCGCGCCGGCCTGCGCGAGCACGCCCCCGAGCCCACCCCGACCGGCGCCGCCGCCCGGCCCGCCGGCTGAGCCCCCGCCGCCGGAGGCACCTCAGGCCGAGCCCGGCAACAGGATGCAGCGCAGGATGGGCGGCCGCGCCGGCCTCGGATCGGGGATCAAGCAGGCGTGTGCGGCGCCGTCGGGCGAGGGGATCGGCAGCACCTTGCTCCAATCGATCGGCCGGCAGGCGCCGGCGATCGCGAGGCCCTCGCGGCCATCGATCCGGCACCCCTCGACCCGCCGGCAGTCCTGACCGTTGCAGCACCAGTCGCCCTTGCTGTCGCGCAGCTCCCCGTACCAGTCGTGCGCGACGGCCGGCCCGGCCGCCGCAGCGAGTGCCACGAGGACGGCCCGAGTGACACGCATGGGCGAGCTCCCCGGGCCACCCGGCTGCGACGCGGCCCGGGCACCCTGGAGTGGGAGCCTAGCATGGCCGGCGCAGCACCCCGCCAGACCGCGGGCGCGTGGCGCAAGTTCGGCGCAAGTACGCAGCGCAGCCTTGCGCCCGTCGCCGCTCGCTGCGACACTTCGCCCATTGACCCTCGGAGAACGGGCGGTGGGGACGGACGCCTCCACGGCCGCCGCGGTCTCGACGCGATGGCGGATGCGGCTTTCGGGAGCGTTCCGCCTGCTCGATCCCGAGGGCAATGATCGCACGCCGACCAGCCGTAAGGGCCGGGCCCTGCTCGCCTACCTGGCGCTCGCGCGCGACGGCCGGGCCAGCCGCGAGCACCTGCGCAGCCTGCTCTGGACCGACCGCAGCGAGGCGCAGGCGCGCGCCAGCCTGCGCTGGGAGCTGAGCGAGCTCCACCCGCTGCGGCGCGGCCCCGACCCGTGCCTCGCCGCCGATCGCTCGACCGTCCGTCTCGACCTCGCGCGGGTCGAGGTCGACCTCCACGGTCTCGCGGCCGAGCCCGCGCCGCCGGTGGCACGCCTCCGCGCGCTCTGGCAGGGCGACCTGCTCGACGGGCTGGGCGAGCTGCACGGCGCGTTCGACGGCTGGCTCGCCGGCGAGCGGGTGCGCTGGCGGGAGACGGCGATCGGCCACTTGGCCGCTCGCCTGGCCGACCCCGACCCGGCCGAGCGGATCGCCGCCGCCTCCGCCCTGCTCGACCTCGACCCGGCGCACGAGCCGGCGCACCGGGCCCTGATCCGGGAGCATCTGGCGAGCGGTGACCGCGCCGCCGCCCGCCGCCGGTTCGAGACCTGCCGGGCGGCGCTCGCCCGCGAGCTCGACGCCCTGCCGGAGGAGGCGACCCGCGCGCTCCTCGCCCGGCCGCCCGGCCCGCCCGCCGATCCACGGCCGTCGCGCGCGGAGGCCGCCGGCCTCGAGCTGCTGGTGCCGCCGGTCCCGGGTGCGCCCGGCGATCGCGGCCCTGAGCTCGCCGACCGGCTGGCCGGCCTCTTGGCGCGGTTCCGGCCGCTGAGCGTGCGGCTCACGGACCCGTCCGACGCCGACCCGCTCGCCGCCGCGCGGCGGCTCGGCATCCGCCATCTGGCCCGCGCCCGCCTCGAGGGCGCGGCCACGAGCTGCCGGCTCGCGCTCGAGCTGATCGAGGCCCCGACCGGCCGCCTGCTGTGGTCCGGCGCCGTGGCCGCCGACGCCGAGGACGGGCTCGCCACGCTGGTCGCCGGCCGGCTGGTGCCGGCGCTGATCGCCGCCGAGGCGAGCCGCGCCCGGCGGCTGCCGGAGGCCGAGCTGCTCGCCCACGAGTGCGTGCTCCTGGCGCTGCCGAGCCTGCATGCCGTCTCCGTCGAGCGCCACGCCGCAGCCGGGCGCCTCCTGCACCTGGCGCTCGAGCGCGATCCCGCCTCGGCGAGCGCGCGGGCCTGGCTCGCCTGGTGGCTCCTGCTCGGCCGCGCCGGGCTGCCCTCCTGCAGCCTTCCCCGGGACACGCTCGCCGCCGCCACCCGCCATGCCCAGGAGGCGGCGCTGCTCGACCCCGAGGACGCCGTGGCGCTCGCCGCGCTCGCCCAGTGCGCGATCGCCGCCGGCCACCCCGAGCAGGCCCTGGCCCTGTCCGAGCGCGCCCTCGACCGCAACCCGCATCTGGCGGTGGCGCACGGCCAGCGCGCCGTCCTCGACGGCTGGCGCGGCGATCCCGGGAGCGCCCTCGCCCGGATCGCCCGCTGCCGGGCGCTCTCGCCCCCGGGCTTCGACGGGCCGCAGCTCGCCTGCACCGCCGCCCGCGCCCTGCTGCTGACCGACCGGCTGGAGGAGGCGGAGGCGGCCGCCCGCGAGATCGTGGCGGTGGCGCCGCACCCCTGCGCCGGCCGGACAATCCTGGCGGCGCTGGCGCTCCAGGGCCGTGCCGAGGAGGCGCATCTGCGCGGCGCGAGCTGGAGTGGCGCTGGCCGGGCCTGCAGCTCGCCCGGCCACCGGGCTGCGCGCAGGCGGCGCGCGAGCACGACGCCCGACTTCGCGAAGGCCTCGCCAAGGCCGGCCTCTCCTGAGCGCACGGGGCGGATTCGCGCGCCGGACGGACCGGCGCCTTGATCTTGAGCCTACTCTAGGCTATTCTTCTTGCGAGTTGGGTGTGCCGGGCAGGATGGCGCGAGCGATGCGCGACACGGAGCTCCCGAGTCCTTCGCGCGGCGGCGTCGCGGATCGGCGCACGCGGCTCCCGAGCGAGGGGTGCGGAACCGCGTCGCAGCCGGGCACGCGGCTCCCGAGCCGGCACCCCGCCAGTGGCTCGGATCGGGGCACGCAGCTCCCGAGCCGTCCGCGGGACGGTGCCGCGGAGCGGGGCACGCGCCTCCCGAGCGAGGGGTGCGGAACCGCGTCGGAGTCGGGCACGCGGCTCCCGAGCCGGCCGCGGGACGGTGCCGCGGATCCGCGCACGTGGCTCCCGAGCGACCGGCTTGGAACCGCGTCGCAGCCGGGCACGCGGCTCCCGAGCGCCGCGCGCGGCACCGCCGCCGGGCGGCGCACGCAGCTCCCGAGCCGGCCGCGGGACGGTGCCGCGGAGCGGGGCACGCGCCTCCCGAGCGCGGCGCGCGGCACCTCCGCCAGTCGGCGCACGCAGCTCCCGAGCGGGCGCTCGTCCAGCGGCTCGGATCGGCGCACACGGCTCCCGAGCCGTCCGCGGGACGGTGCCGCGGATCCGCGCACGTGGCTCCCGAGCGACCGGCTTGGAA
>CAZDFD010000003.1:95329-99547 GCA_964504655.1 uncultured Geminicoccaceae bacterium | reverse complement strand
GCGCCGGCGGTCGCGCCGACGCGGCACGGTGGTTCGTCCCGGCTTCAGGCGCTCGAGACCCATGTACGCAGTGATCCGCACCGGCGGCAAGCAGTACCGCGTCGCCAAGAACGACGTGATCAAGATCGAGCGCCTGCCCGGCGAGGCCGGCGCCACGGTCGAGTTCGAGGACGTCTTGATGGTCGGCGGCGAGCAGCCGGTCGTGGGCACCCCCACGGTCGCCGGCGCCAAGGTCACCGGCACCCTCCTCGAGCAGACCCGCGGGCCCAAGATCATCATCTTCAAGAAGCGGCGGCGCAAGAACTACCGGCGGCGGACCGGCCACCGACAGGACCTGAGCGTGGTGCGGATCACCGACATCGCGCTCGCCGGCGCCGCCTGAGGAGGGAGCGATGGCGCACAAGAAGGCGGGCGGCAGCTCCAGGAACGGTCGCGACACCGCCGGCAAGCGGCTGGGCGTCAAGAAGTTCGGCGGCCAGCTCGTGATCCCGGGCAACATCTTGGTCCGCCAGCGCGGCACCAAGTGGCACCCCGGCCCCGGCGTCGGCATGGGCCGCGACTACACGCTGTTCGCCAAGGCCAGCGGCCGGGTCCGCTTCAAGGACGGCCACGACGGCCGCGCCTACGTGATGGTCGAGGCGGAGCCGGTCGCCGCCGAGTAGCGGCCGGCGCAAGCCGAGCGGAGGGCGGGGCGGCGACCCCGCCGCGAGCCGCCATGCGTTTCCTCGACTCCGCCAAGATCTGGGTCCGAAGCGGCGACGGCGGCGACGGCGCCGCGAGCTTCCGGCGCGAGAAGTACATCGAGTTCGGCGGGCCCGACGGCGGCGACGGCGGCCGCGGCGGCCACGTCG
Organism: uncultured Geminicoccaceae bacterium; assembly: GCA_964504655.1. Taxonomy (GTDB): domain Bacteria; phylum Pseudomonadota; class Alphaproteobacteria; order Geminicoccales; family Geminicoccaceae; genus JANXAZ01. Next base: position 98,696 of record CAZDFD010000003.1, on the reverse strand, counting down.
TGGCGGTGGCCGACCCCGACCTCAACACCCTCGTCGACTACCGCTACAAGCAGCACTTCAAGGCCGAGCGCGGGCAGAACGGCATGGGCCGCCAGCGCACCGGCCGCGACGGCGCCGACGCCGTCCTGCGCCTGCCGGTCGGGACCCAGATCTGGGCCGAGGACGGCACCACGCTCCTGCTCGACCTGGCCGAGCCCGGCCAGCGCGAGATCCTCTGCCGGGGCGGCGACGGCGGCTTCGGCAACCTGCACTACAAGAGCTCGACCAACCGGGCACCGCGCCGCGCCGACCCCGGCCGCCCGGGCGAGGAGCGCTGGGTCTGGCTCAAGCTCAAGCTCCTGGCCGATGTCGGCCTCGTGGGCCTGCCCAATGCCGGCAAGTCGACCTTCCTCGCCGCGGTCAGCCGCGCCCGGCCCAAGATCGCCGCCTACCCGTTCACCACGCTCGAGCCCCGGCTCGGCACGGTGGCGCTCGACGACGACGCCCTGGTCGTGGCCGACATCCCGGGCCTGATCGAGGGGGCGAGCGAGGGGAAGGGGCTCGGCGACCGGTTCCTCGGCCACATCGAGCGCTGCGCCGTGCTCGTGCATCTCGTGGACGGCACGCAGAGCCAGGTGGTGCGGGCCTGGCGGACGGTGCGGCGCGAGCTCGAGGCCTACGGCCACGACCTCGCCCGCAAGCCCGAGCTCCTCTGTCTCTCCAAGTGCGACGCCCTCGATGCCGCGACGGTCGCGCGCAAGCGGCGCGCCCTCGCGAAGGCCGCGGCAGCACCCGTGCACCCGATCTCGGCGGTGGCGCGGCAGGGGCTCGAGCCGGTGCTGCGCGCCGCCCACGAGCTCGTGCGGGCGGCCCGCGCGCGGCGCCGGGCGGCGGCGTGAGGCGCCGGGTCGAGACGGCGCTCGCCGCCCGCCGCCTGGTCGTCAAGGTCGGCAGCGCCCTCCTGGTGCGCGCCGACGGCAGCGTGCGGCGGGCCTGGCTCGAGGCGCTCGCGGCCGACGTCCGCGCCGCCCGCGACCGCGGCCAGGAGCTGGTCGTCGTGACCTCGGGGGCGATCGCGCTCGGCTGGCGGGTGCTCGGCCTCGCCCGCCGGCCGGTGCGGCTCGAGGAGAAGCAGGCCGCCGCCGCGGCCGGCCAGATCCGGCTCGCCCGCGCCTGGCAGGCGGCGCTCGAGGGGGTCGGCCTCGAGGCGGCGCAGGTGCTGGTCACCCTCGCCGACACCGAGGACCGCCGCCGCTACCTGAACGCCCGCGCGACCTTGAGCACGCTCCTGCGGCTGGGTGCCGTGCCGGTCGTCAACGAGAACGACACGGTGGCCACCTCCGAGATCCGGTTCGGCGACAACGACCGGCTGTCGGCGCGGGTGGCGGTGATGGTCTCGGCCGAGACGCTCGTGCTCCTGTCCGACGTCGACGGGCTCTACACGGCCGACCCGCGTCGGGATCCGGCCGCCCGCCACCTGCCGCTGGTCGAGACGATCGACGCCGCGATCGAGGCCATGGCCGGCGGCACGCGGAGTGCCGTCGGCACCGGCGGCATGGCGAGCAAGATCGCGGCCGCGCGGATCGCCACCGGTGCCGGCTGCGCCGTCCTGCTCGCGGCCGGCACGGTCGAGCGGCCGTTGGAGGCACTCGCCCGCGGCGGCCGCTGCACGCTCTTCGCCGCCGCCACCTCGCCGCGGCGGGCGCGCAAGGACTGGATCGCAGGCGCACTCGCGCCGACCGGCGCGCTCTGGCTCGATCCCGGTGCGGTCGGCGCGCTCCGCCGCGGCTCGAGCCTCCTGCCGGCCGGGGTCGTGCGGATCGAGGGGCGCTTCGAGAAGGGCGACGCGGTGCTGCTGCGGGCCCCGGACGGCAGCGCCGTCGGCAAGGGCCTCGTGGCCTACGACGCCGCCGACGCCGAGCGGCTCGCCGGCGCCCAGACCGGAGAGATCGAGGCGCGGCTCGGCTGGCGCGGTCGCGACGAGCTCGTCCATCGCGACGATCTGGTCGTATGGGAGAGCGACTGAAGGCGCAGGAGCGCCGGGCGAGGCGGCATGCCGGGAGCGGAGCGGGTGCTCGAGGTCGTGGTGGTGGGGGCCGGTCCGGCCGGGCTCGCGGCCGCGCTGGCGCTGGTGCGGGCCGGCTGCCGGGTGAGGGTCCTCGACGCCCGGCCGCTGCCGCCGCCGGGTGCCCTGCCGCCGGCCGAGGGACGCACCACCGCACTCCTCCTGCCGGCGGAGGCCCTGCTCGAGCGGCTGGGCGTGTGGGCGGCACTCGAGCCCTCGGCCGAGCCGCTCCGGGCACTCCGCCTCGTGAGCCTGGCCGAGCCGCCCGATCCGGCCGCGGCGCCCGCGACCGCGGCGGCCACGGCCGAGGCCGCGGCGATCGAGGCGGACGTGACCTTCGACGCCTCCGAGATCGGGCTCGAGCGGCTGGGCTCGAACGTCCGCGTCGAGCGGCTCCGCCTGGTGCTGCTCGAGGCGCTGCGTGCCGCCGGCGCCGAGCTTTTGGGCGAGGCCGCGGTCGAGGCGCTCGAGCGCACCAGGGCCGGCTGGCGCCTGCGCCACGCCCGGGGCACCGCCCCGGCCGATCTCCTGGTCGCCGCCGACGGCCGCCGCTCGGCGGTGCGGCGGGGGCTGCGGATCGCCGCCGGCGAGCGGCCGACCGGGCGCGTGGCGATCGGCACGAGCTTCGCCCACGCCCGGCCGCACCGGGGCGTCTCGATCGAGCTGCACCGCCCGGGCGGTGCCTTCACCCTGGTGCCGCTGCCGGGCGACGCCTCGAGCCTGGTCTGGGTCGAGCCCGAGGCGCGGGCGCGGCGGCTCGCGGCGCTCGACGAGGCGGCCTTCCGCGCCGAGCTCGAGCGCCGGGTCCGCCCCTGGCTCGGCGCGGTCGGGGCGCTCGGGCCGCGCCAGGCCTACCCGCTCGTGGGCATGCTGGCGCAGCGCCTCGTGGCGCCGCGCGCCCTGCTGCTCGGCGAGGCGGCGCACGCCCTCTCGCCGGTCGGCGCCCAGGGCCTCAACACCTCGCTGCGCGACGTGGCGGTCCTGGACGAGCTCGTGCGCGCCGCGCTCGAGCGCGGCCTGGACCCGGCCGCACCCGCCACGCTCCTGGCCTACGAGCGGGCCCGGCTGCCCGACATCCGCGCCCGCTTCGCCCTGACCGAGGGGCTCGCGGCAGCGGTCGCGAGCGAGCTCCAGCCGGTCCGCCTCGCCCGCGCCGCCGGGCTCCGGCTGATCGGGGCCCTGCCGGCGCTCAAGCGGCGGGTGATGCACGGGCTGATGCGGCCCATGGCCCTGCCGCTGCCGCTGCCCTTCCCCTGAGCCCTGCTCGGCCCCTGAGCCCTGCTCGGCCCCTGAGCCCTGCTCGGCCCCTGAGCCCTGCTCGGC
>CAZDFD010000003.1:93770-95229 GCA_964504655.1 uncultured Geminicoccaceae bacterium | reverse complement strand
CCCCTGAGCCCTGCTCGGCCCCTGAGCCCTGCTCGGCCCCTGAGCCCTGCTCGGCCCCTGGGGCCGGCTTGGCGGCGGGCCCGCCCGGGTGCTAGGCGGTGTTCGGGGGTGGGCCATGGCGAGCGTGCTCGAGGCGGACTCGGACCTGGATCCGGGCGCGGATCTGGAGCGGCGGATGCAGGCGCTCGGGCGGGCGGCGCGGGCCGCGGCGCGGGCGCTCGCCACGGTCCCGACCGCGGCCAAGGACCGGGCGCTCGAGGCCGCCGCCGCGGCGCTCCGGGCCCGCGCCACGGCGGTCCTCGACGCCAACGCCCGAGACCTCGAGGCGGCCCGCCTGCAGGGGCTCGCCGGCGCGCTCGTCGATCGGCTGCTGCTCGACAGGAAGCGGCTCGAGGCGATCGCCCGCGGCCTCGAGGAGATCGGGGCCCTGCCCGACCCGGTCGGCAGCGAGCTCGCCCGCTGGACCCGCCCGAACGGGCTCGACATCGCCCGCGTGCGGGTGCCCCTGGGCGTGATCGGGATCGTCTACGAGAGCCGCCCGAACGTCACCGCCGACGCCGGCGCCCTCTGCCTCAAGGCCGGGAATGCCGCGATCCTCCGGGGCGGCAGCGAGAGCTTCCACTCGAGCCGGGCGATCCTGGCCTGCCTGCGCGAGGGCCTGGAGGCTGCCGGGCTGCCGGCGGCCGCGATCCAGGCCGTGCCCACCACCGACCGCGCCGCCGTCGGCCATCTCTTGCGGATGAACGAGTTCGTCGACGTGATCGTGCCGCGCGGCGGCAAGTCCCTGATCGAGCGCGTCTACGCCGAGAGCCGGATCCCCGTGCTGGCCCACCTCGAGGGCAACTGCCACACCTATCTGCACGAGAGCGCCGATCCCGACATGGCGGTGGCGGTCACCGTCAACGCCAAGATGCGGCGCACCGGGGTCTGCGGGGCGACCGAGACGCTCCTGTGCGACCGCGCCGCGGCCCCGCGGCTGCTGCCGCCGGTGCTCGATGCCCTGATCCGCCGCGGCTGCGCGATCCGCGGCTGCCCCGAGACGCTCGCCCTCGAGCCGCGCGCCACGGCCGCGAGCGAGCAGGACTGGTACACCGAGTATCTGGATGCGATCCTGGCGGTGAAGGTGGTGGCCGGGCTCGCGGAGGCGATCGACCACATCGAGCGCTACGGCTCGCACCACACCGAGGCGATCGTCGCCCGCGACCCGGCCGCGGCCGAGACCTTCCTCGCCCGGGTCGACAGCGCCATCGTGCTGCACAATGCCAGCACCCAGTTCGCCGACGGCGGCGAGTTCGGCATGGGGGCCGAGATCGGCATCGCCACCGGCCGGCTGCACGCGCGCGGGCCGGTCGGCGTCGAGCAGCTCACGACCTACAAGTACGTGGTGCGCGGCAGCGGCCAGTGCCGCCCGGGCTGAGCCCGCCACCGGCCGATCCCCCCGGCGGGCCGAGCCCGCCGC
>CAZDFD010000003.1:7375-93670 GCA_964504655.1 uncultured Geminicoccaceae bacterium | reverse complement strand
CGATCCCCCCGGCGGGCCGAGCCCGCCGCCGGCCGATCCGACCGGCGGGCTGCGCCGCCGGGTCCGCCTGCTCCTGCCGCTCGCCGACGAGCCGGCGCCGCCGGAGCCGGGGCCGGGGCTCCGGGTCGGCCTCCTCGGCGGCTCCTTCAACCCGGCCCACGACGGCCACCGCTATGTCAGCCTGCAGGCGCTGCGCCGCCTCGGCCTCGACCAGGTGTGGTGGCTCGTCTCCCCGCAGAACCCCCTGAAGCCGCGCGCCGGCACGGCGCCGCTCGCCGACCGGCTGGCGATCGCCCGCCGGGTGGCGGCCCACCCGCGCATCAAGGTGCTCGACCTCGAGCGGCGGCTCGGGACGGTCTACACGGTCGACCTCCTGCGCCGGCTCGCCCGCTGGCGCGGCTACCGGTTCGTGCTCCTGATCGGCGCCGACAACCTCGCCCAGCTCCCGCGCTGGCGGCACTGGATGGAGCTCGTGCAGCGGGTGCCGATTGCGGTGGTGGACCGCGAACCCTATTCTCGGGCTGCTCTGGCCGGGGTGGCGGCGCGGCGGCTGGCGGCGTGCCGCCTCGCAGCCGAAAGCGCCAGCGGGCTCGCCGAGCGGGCGCCGCCGGTCTGGACCTTCCTGCGGCTGCGCCCGCACCCGGCCTCGAGCAGCGCGATCCGCGCGGCCGCCGCGGCCGGGCGGGCGTGAGGAACGGAGGTGGACCGATCGCCGAGGCTGCACGACCGGACGGACCGGAACCCCAGGCGGAGCCACGCGGCCCGCTCGGCTCGGACGAGCTCCTTGCGCTCGTCACCCGCTCGCTCGAGGACGACAAGGCGCTCGACCCGAGCGTGATCCCGCTCGCGGGCAAGACCCAGATCGCCGACTGGATGGTGGTCGCCACAGGCACCTCCAGCCGGCACATCGCGGCGATGGCGGACAAGCTCCTGTTGCGCCTCAAGGAGGCCGGCCACGCGGCGGCCGCGGCCGAGGGCCGGGGCGACCCGCAGGCCTCCTGGATCCTGATCGACGCGGGCGACGTCATCGTCCACCTGTTCCGCGCCGAGACCCGCGCCTTCTACGACATCGAGAAGCTCTGGTCGCTCGTGCCGCCGGCCCGCGCCGCCGCCGGCGGCTGAGTGCGCTGCCTCGTCCTCGCGGTCGGCCGCTGCCGCGACCCGGCGCTCCGGGCGCTGCTCGACCGTTACCTCGCCCGGCTCGCGGGCACGGTCGAGATCCGCGAGCTCGAGGCGCGCGGCGAGCCGGCCCGGCGCCGTGCCGCGGAGGCCCGGGCGATCCTCGACGCCGTGCCCGTTGGCGTGCCGCTCGTGGCCCTCGACGAGCGGGGCGAGCTCCTGACGAGCGCCGAGCTCGCCGCCCGGCTCGCCCGGCTGTGCGCGGAGGGCGGCCGCACGCTCGCCTTCGCCATCGGCGGCGCCGACGGGCTCGAGCCCGCGGTGCGCGAGCGCGCCCGGCTCGTGCTGGCGCTCGGCCGGCTGACCTTCCCGCACGAGCTCGCCCGCCTGCTCCTGGTCGAGCAGCTCTACCGGGCGCATACGATCCTCACCGGCCATCCCTACCACCGCGACTGAGGGCGCCCCGGCGGGCGGCTTGGCGACGCGCCCGCCGGCCTCTAGAAGCGCCGCGCCCGGGAGGAGACTGCGAGATGCGCGACTTCCACCTGCTCGGCCGTTCGGCCGCCTACGGCAGCCGCGGCATGGCCGCGAGCTCGACGCCCGAGGCGACGCTCGCGGCCCTCGACCTCCTGCGCGCCGGCGGCAACGCGGTCGACGCGGCGCTCGCCGCGGCCGCGGTGCAGGCGGTGGTCGAGCCGGCGATGACCGGGATCGGCGGCGACTGCTTCGCGCTCTGGGCGCCGGCCTCGGGCGGGGTGGTGGCGGTCAACGGCTCGGGCCGGGCGCCCGCCGCGGCCACCCCCGAGCGGCTGCGTGAGCTGGGCCTCACCGAGATCGCCGCCTCGAGCCCGCACAGCGTCACCGTCCCCGGGGCCCTGCGCGCCTGGCAGCTCCTGGCCGAGCGGTTCGGCACGCGACCGTTGGGCGAGCTCCTGCAGCCGGCGATCCGGCTCGCCGAGGACGGCTTTCCGGTCGGGCCGCGGGTCGCCTTCGACTGGCAGCGCCACGCCGCCACGCTCGAGCGCAGCGAGGGCGCCAAGGCCTACTACCTGCCGGGCGGCCGGCCGCCCGCGGAGGGCCGGATCGTCCGCCTGCCGGTGCTCGCCCGCACGCTTCGGACCGTGGCCGAGCGCGGCGTCGAGGCGTTCTATGCGGGCGAGCTCGCCGAGCGGATGGTGCGCACGCTGCAGGGCCTGGGCGGGCTGCACACCCTCGAGGACCTGGCCGCCCAGACGGCCGAGACGGTCGAGCCGATCCACAGCGCCTACCGCGACGTGCGGGTCTACCAGTGCCCGCCCAACGGCCAGGGCGTGGTGACCCTGCTGCTCTTGAACATCCTCGAGGGCTGGCCGCTCGGCACCATGGAGCTGCTCGGCGCCGAGCGCCTGCATCTCCTGGCCGAGGCCTCGAAGCTCGCCTTCCGCGACCGCGACGCGCTCCTGGCCGACCCGGCGCAGGCCGCCGTGCCGGTCGACCGGCTGCTCGACAAGAGCTATGCCGGGCGCCTGCGCGAGACGGTCGACCGCGACCGCGCCCTGCGCAGCCTGCCGCCGCCGCTGCTCGAGCCGCACAAGGACACGACGTATCTGACCGTGGTCGACAAGGACCTGAACGCGGTCTCGTTCATCAACTCGCTGTTCGAGGGGTTCGGCTCGGGCCTGTGCTGCCCGGAGACCGGCGTGCTGTTCCACAACCGCGGCAAGTCGTTCCGGCTCGATCCCGCGCACCCGAACGCGATCGGCCCGGGCAAGCGGCCGATGCACACGATCATCCCGGCGATGGCCTTCAAGGGCGGCGAGCTGTGGCTCACCTTCGGCGTGATGGGCGGCCACTTCCAGCCCATGGGCCAGGCCCAGCTTTTGACCGCGATGGTCGACCACGGGCTCGACCCGCAGGCGGCGCTCGAGCTGCCGCGCTGGTCGGCCTATCCGATCGACCTCGAGGTCGAGCGGCGGATCCCGGCGCCGGCCCGGGCCGGCCTGCAGGCGCGGGGCCACCAGATCGTCGAGCCCGAGGGCCCGCTCGGCGGCGGCCAGGCGATCCTGGTCGACCGCAGGCGCGGCGTGCTCGTGGGCGGCAGCGACCCCCGCAAGGACGGGTTGGCGCTCGGGTTCTGAGCCCGGACGGTTGATCTTCGCCGCCGGCACGCCACACTCCGGCGGCGGACGGGCCGGGCCGCCACGCCTGGCCCTCGAAGGAGGGAGCCGTGGCGGCAGGCGAGGAGGGGCGGGGCTCGGCACGCGCCGTGGCGGCGGCGCGGGCGGGAGCGCTCGTCTCGGCGGCCCTGGCCCTCTGGCTCGCGAGCTTCCTGCCGGCGCCCGAGCCGGCACTCGCGCCGGGCTTCCGCCTGGCCTGGCTGCCCGAGCTCGGCGTCGAGCTCGCCTTCCGGCTCGATGGCCTGGCCCTCCTGATGGCGCTGCTCGAGGCCGCGATCGGCGCGCTCGTGCTGCTCTACACGGGCTCGTATCTGCGCGGCGACCCGCTGCTCGGCCGCCTCGTCCTGCTCCTGGCCCTGTTCGAGCTCGCCATGCTCGGCCTCGTCCTGGCCGACGATCTGGTGACGCTGTTCGTCTTCTGGGAGCTGACGACGCTCACCTCGTACCTCCTGGTCGGCCACCGCCACGACGACGCCGAGGCGCGCCGGGCGGCGCTCCAGGCGCTGCTCGTGACCGGCGCCGGCGGTCTGGCCCTCCTCGCGGCGATCCTGCTCCTCGGCGCGATCGGCCAGACCCTGGCGATCGTCGAGCTCAATGCCCGCGGCGCGGCGATCCGCGCCGATCCCCTCTACCCGGTCGTGCTCGGCCTCCTGCTCCTGGCCTGCTTCACCAAGTCGGCGCAGTTCCCGTTCCACTTCTGGCTGCCCGGGGCGATGGCGGCGCCGACCCCGGTCTCGGCCTATCTGCACTCGGCCACGATGGTGAAGGCCGGGGTCTTCCTCCTGGCCCGCCTGCACCCGGCACTGGGTGGCAGCGAGCTCTGGTTCTGGGCGCTGGCGCCGGTGGGCGCGCTCACCGCGGTCTGGGCCTCGGCCATGGCCCTCGTCGAGACCGACCTCAAGCTCGTGCTCGCCTGGACCACGGTGATGGCGCTGGGTACGCTCACCATGCTGCTCGGCGCCGACCAGCCGGCCGCGATCGTGGCCGCGGTCTCCTTCCTGGTCGTCCACGCCCTCTACAAATGCGCGCTGTTCCTCGTCGTGGGCGCCATCGACCACGCCACCGGCACGCGCCAGATCGACCGGCTGGGCGGGCTCGCCCGGGCGATGCCGGCGACCGCCCTGGCGGCGCTCCTGGCCGGCTTCTCGATGGCCGGCTTCCCGCCCTTTCTGGGCTTCATCGGCAAGGAGCTCAAATACGAGGGGGCGCTCGCCATGGGCGAGCTGCCCCTGGCCTTCGCGGGTGCTGCGGTCCTGGCCAACGCGATGATGGTGAGCGTCGCCGGCATGCTGTCGGTGCGCGCCTTCTTCTGGTGGCGGGCGCCGGCCACCCCGCGCCGGCCGCACGAGGCCCCGCCCGGCATGCTCGTCGGGCCGCTCGTCCTGGCCGCACTCGGCCTCGTGCTCGGCCTCCTGCCCGAGACGCTCGAGGACGCGCTGCTCGAGCCGGCCGCGGCCGCGGTCCTGGCCCGGCCGGTGCCGATCGCCCTGAAGCTCTGGCACGGTGTCAACCTGCCGCTCGTGCTGAGCCTCGTCACGGTCTGCCTCGGCACGCTCCTGTTCGTCGTCAAGCTGCGGGTGCGGGCGGCCCTCGGGGCCCTCGCCCGGGCCCTGCCGATCGACGGCGAGCGCGCCTTCGAGGCCGGCCTCGGGGCACTCCGCCGGCTGGCCGCGGCGCAGACCCGGCTCCTGCAGAGCGGCCGCCTCGCGCGCTATCTCGGGATCACCTTCGCGACCGCGGCCCTGGCCGCGACGCCCCTCCTGCGCGCCGGGCCGCCCTGGCCGGCCGCGGGCCCGCTCGAGCCCGTGGCGCTGGCCGCGGTCCTGGTCATGGCGGCCGCCACCCTCGTCGTCGTGCTGAGCCCCTCGCGGCTCCTTGCGATCTGCGCGCTCGGGCTCGTCGGCGTCGGCCTCGCCGTCCTGTTCCTGCTCTATGGTGCCATCGACGTGGCGATCACCCAGGCCCTGGTCGAGACGCTGTTCGTCGTGATCATCGCCACGCTCCTGCCGCGGCTGCCGCCCTTCACCGGCCGCGCCCACCCGGGCACCGCCGGCCGGCTGCGCGACCTGGCGCTCGCCACGGCCGTCGGCGGCACGGTGGCGCTCCTGACCCTGGCCGTCGTGAGCCGGCCGGTCGACCGGCGGGTGACCGCCTACTACGAGCGGACGGCGGTGCCCGAGGCGCACGGGCGCAACGTCGTCAACGTGATCCTCGTGGATTTCCGCGCCCTCGACACGCTCGGCGAGATCACGGTCGTGCTCGTGGCCGGGCTCGCCGTCCTGGCGCTCGTGGGCGCCGGCCGCGGCCGCCGGCGGGAGGCCGGGCGATGAGCTCGATCCTGTTCCGGAGCGTGGCGCGCCTGCTCGTGGCGCTCATGCTCCTGCTCTCGCTGTTCCTGCTCGGCCGCGGCCACAACGCCCCGGGCGGCGGCTTCATCGGCGGGCTCGTGGCGGCCGCGGCCTTCCTCCTGCACCTGCTCGCGGCCGGGCCGGTCGAGGCCCGCCGGGCGCTCCGCATCCCGCCCGCCGCGGTGGCCGCCACGGGGCTCCTCGTGGCCCTTCTGGCCGGGCTCCTCGCGGCCGCCGCGGGCGGGCCCTTCTTCGCGGGGCTCTGGTGGATCGGGGACGCCGGCGCGGGCGGCAAGGGGCTCGCGCTCGGCACGCCGCTCCTGTTCGATCTGGGCGTCTATCTGGTCGTGCTCGGCACGGTCGTGGCGGCGGTGCTCGCCCTCGAGGAGGAGGGCTGAGCCGTGGAGCCGGTCCTGGCGCTGCTCGCGGGGCTCCTGGCCGGCGCCAGCGTCTACCTCATGCTCTCGCGCAACCTCGTCAAGTTCCTGATGGGCCTCGTCCTCGTGGGCAACGCCGCGAACCTCGTGATCCTCGCCGCGGGCGGGCTCACGCCCGGCGCCGCGGCGCTCGTGCCCGAGGGCCTCGCGGCACCGCCCGGGCCGGTCGCCAACGCCCTGCCGCAGGCACTCGTCCTGACCGCGATCGTGATCGGCTTCGGGCTCGTGACCTTCGCCCTCGTCCTGGTGGCCCGGGCCTTCGCCGCCACCGCCGAGGTCGACATGGACCGGCTGCGGCTGTCCGAGCCGCCGCCCGAGGAGGAGCCGGGTTGAGCTGGCTTTTGGCCGCACCGTTCCTCCTCCCGCTCCTGGCCGCGGCCGGCTGCTTCCTGGCTCCGAGCCCGGCCGCCCGCGCCGGCCTCGGCCTCGCCGCCTCGCTCCTCCTCCTGGCCGTGGCCCTCGTGCTGCTCGCGACCGTGCTCGAGGCCGGCGTCGTGGCCGGCCAGGCGGGCGGCTGGCCGGCGCCCTTCGGCATCACCCTGGTGGCCGACCGGCTCTCCGCCGCCATGGTGCTCGTGACCGCGGTCGTGGCCGTGGCCGTGGTCGTCTACGCCCGCGCCGAGATCGACCCCGAGCGCGAGCGCCTCGGCTTCCACGGCTTCCTCCAGGTGCTGATCGCCGGGGTCTGCGGCGCCTTCGTCACCGGCGACCTGTTCAACCTCTACGTCTGGTTCGAGGTGATGCTGATCGCCTCCTTCGCGCTCATGGTGCTCGGCAACGAGCGGGCGCAGCTCGACGGGGCGATCAAGTACGTGGCCTTGAACCTGGTCTCGACCGTGCTGTTCCTGACCGCCGTGGGCCTGCTCTACGGCCTGACCGGCACGCTCAACATGGCCGACCTGCACCGCACCTTGGCCGGCCTCGAGGACGACGGCCGGATCGCCGCGGTGGCGCTCCTCCTGCTCGTCGGCTTCGGCATCAAATCCGCGGTGTTCCCGCTGTTCTTCTGGCTGCCGGCCTCCTACCACACCCCGCCGGTGACGGTCTCGGCGCTGTTCGCGGGCCTTCTCACCAAGGTCGGCGTCTACGCCATGATCCGCATCTTCACCCTCGTCTTCCCGCCCGGCAGCGGCCCGGCGCACGAGGTGCTCCTGCCGGTCGCCGGCCTCACCATGCTCACGGGCGTGCTCGGCGCCGCGGCCCAGGGCGAGATCCGCCGCATCCTCTCCTTCCACATCGTGAGCCAGATCGGCTACATGGTGCTGGGTCTGGCGCTCGCCACGCCGCTCGCACTCGCCGGCGCGGTCTTCTACATCCTCCACCACATCCTCGTGAAAGCGAACCTGTTCCTGGTCGGCGGTGCCGTCCAGAGGCTCGCCGGCGGCAGCGAGCTCCGGGCGATCGGCGGGCTCTGGCGGGCCCGCCCGGGGCTCGCTCTCCTGTTCCTCGTCCCGGCCTTCTCGCTCGCCGGGTTCCCGCCGCTCTCGGGCTTCTGGGCCAAGCTCCTCCTGATCAAGGCGTCTCTGGATGTCGGGGCCTGGACGCTCGCCGGCGTGGCGCTCGTGACCGGCCTCCTCACCGTCTACTCGATGAGCAAGATCTGGGGCGAGGCGTTCTGGAAGGAGCACCCGGCGGGGCTGCCGCGGGTCGAGCTCGCGCCGGGCGAGCGGGCGCTGCTCCTGGGCCCGGTGGCCGGGCTCGCCCTCCTGACCGTGGCGATCGGCCTCTTCCCGGCCCCGCTCCTGGCCTTCGCACTCGCCGCCGCGGCCCAGCTCCTCGATCCCGCGGCCTACGTCCTGGCCGTGCTCGGCCCGGCCGGCGGCGGAGGCTGAGCCCGTGCCGCTCTTCGCCCTCAACCTCGTGCTCGCCCTCGGCTGGTGTGCCCTGACCGGCGGCTTCACGGCACCCGGCTACGTGGCGGGCTTCGCCGTGGGCTTCCTCGTGCTCGCCGCCTGCGCGCCCCTGTTCGGGCCGACCCGCTACTTCGTGCGGCTGGTGCGCGCCCTCGACCTCGCTTTGTTCTTCCTGGTCGAGCTCGTGCTCTCGACGATCCGGGTGAGCTGGGACGTGCTGACGCCGACCCACCGCAGCCGGCCGGGCGTGGTGGCCGTGCCGCTCGAGCCGGCCTCCGACCTCGAGATCGCGCTCCTCGCCACCCTCGTGACGCTCACCCCGGGCACGCTCGCGCTCGAGCTCGGCGACGACCGCCGCACGCTCTACGTGCACGTCATGTTCCTCGACGACCCGGAGGCGCTCCGGGCGGAGATCAAGGGCAAGCTCGAGCGGCGGGTGCTCGAGGTGACCCGATGAGCGCCCTGGGCGTGCCGCTCGTCGCCGCGGCCGTGCACCTGGCGCTGGCGCTGGTGCTGCTCGGGCTGGTCCTGGCCGGGCTGCGCCTCTTGGCCGGCCCCTCGGCCGCCGACCGGATCGTCGCGGTCGACTATGTGACGGTGCTGCTCGTGGCGGTGGCCGGGCTCCTGGCACTCTTGCTCGACGAGCCCGAGATCCTCGACCTGGCGCTCGTCCTGGCGCTCGTGGGCTTCCTCGCCACCGTGGCCTTCGCCCGCTACGTCGAGCGGCGGGCGGCCGGGCGCGCCGGCGACGAGGACCCGGGCGCGGAGGCGGGCCCGTGACCGAGGCGCTGGTGGCGATCCTCGTGGTGGCCGGCGGCGCCTTCTGCGCGATCGCCGGGCTCGGCCTCTGGCGGCTGCCGGACGTGCTCATCCGCATGCACGCCTCGAGCAAGGCCGGCACGCTCGGCTGCGGCCTCGTGCTGGCGGCGGTGGCGCTCGCCTCGGGCGAGGCGAGCGTGGTGAGCCGGGCCGGGCTCGCCATCCTGTTCGTGGCGATCACGGCACCGGTGGCTTCGCACCTGATCGGCCGCGCCGCCTACCGCTCCGGCACGCCGCTCGACCCGCGGATGGTGGTCGACGAGCTGGCGCGCGACCGCCGCGGCGAAGCCGGGCGGGTGGGCGAGCCGGGCCCGGCCCCCTGAAACGGAAGGGGCGGCCCGAGGGCCGCCCCTGGTCGCACGAGGAGCCGCCGCGTCAGCTCGCGATCGGCCCGCCGTCCTCCTTGGTGATCACCACGATCGAGGGCCGGGTGGGCATGCCCTCCTTGAAGTCCGGCCAGCGGGTGGCCGGGTTCTCGAAGGTGCCCGAATTGCCCTGCGCATCCTCCTCGCCCGGATGCTGCACGGCCACGAACAGCGTGCGGCCGTCCGGGGTGAACTCCGGGCCGCACAGCTCGGCGCCGACCGGGCAGGAGAAGAAGTGCCGGGCGAGGCCCCGGAGCTCGCCCTCGGTCTCCATCGACCAGAGCCCGTCGTTGCGGCCGGTGGCCTTCGGGCTGTTGCCGTCGGTGGCGATCCACAGCCGGCCGGCGCTGTCGATCGCGCAGTTGTCGGGCATGCCGAACCAGCCGTGCTCGCTGGTCGCCGGATGGAAGGTGGCGCCGACCTCGGCGATCCGATGGTCGCCGCACTTGACCAGCATGTTCCAGGTGAACCGGTCGGCGGCGTGGTCGCCGTCCGGCGGGGTCATCTCGATGATGTGGCCGAAGGCGTTGCCGGCGCGCGGGTTGGCGGCGTCGACCTGCTCCTTCTTGCGGTTGCTGTTGTTGGTGAGGAGCACGTAGACCTTGTTGGTCTTGGGATTGGCCTCGGTGTCCTCGGGCCGGTCCATCTTGGTGGCGCCCAGGAGATCGGCGGCGCGGCGTGCCTCGATCACCACGTCGGCCTGGCTCTTGAAGCCGTTGGCCTCGGTCAGCGGGCCCTGACCGAACACCAGCGGCAGCCAGGTGACCGTGCCGTCGGCGTCGTAGCGGGCGACCGAGAGGGTGCCGCGATCGAGGATGTCGGCGTTGGCCTTGGGGTTGGCCAGATCGACCTTGGCCTCGGTCACGAAGCGGTAGACATAGTCGAAGCGCTCGTCGTCACCCTGGTAGATGACGTAGCGCCCGTCCTTGTTGATCAGGCCGGCCGCGCCCTCGTGCTTGAAGCGGCCCATCGCGGTGCGCTTCTTGGGCGTGCTCTGCGGATCGAACGGGTCGATCTCGATCACCCAGCCGAAGCGGTTGGCCTCGTTCGGGTCCTTGGAGACGTCGAAGCGGCTCTCGTAGACGCCCCAGTTGTACCAGCGGCCGGGGACGCCGTAGCGCTTGAACGCCTTGGCCTCGGGGTGGCCGTCCTCGACCTTGCCCCAGAAATAGCCGTGGAAGTTCTCCTCGCAGGTGAGCCAGGTGCCCCACGGGGTCCGGCCGCCGGCGCAGTTGTTGAGCATGCCGAGCACCTGGGTGCCGCTCGGGTCGGCCGAGGTCTTCATCCGGTCGTGGCCGGCTGCCGGGCCGGTGATCAGCATCGGCGTGGCGGCGGTGATCCGCCGGTTCAGGGGGCTGTCCGCGACCACCCGCCAGCGGCCACCCTCCTTCTTGACCTCGAGGACGGTGCCGCCGTGCGCCATCATCTCGATGCGGGCGTGCTCCTCGGTGATCTTGGCGAAGCCGACCTCCTTGAGGTCCTGGCGGCCGCCGAGGCCGGGGAACATCAGCTCCTCGTTGGTGTACTCGTGATTGACGCACAAGAGGCCGTGCTCGGAGCTGCCCTGGATCGGGAAATAGCCCAGATAGTCGTTGTTGTAGCCGAACTGGACCGCCTGCTTGGCGGCGCTCTGGGCCATCGGGTCGAAGGCCGGGGCGCCCTTGACCACCGGATCGCCCCAGCGGATCAACAGCTCGGCCTTGTGGCCCTTGGCGACCAGCATGTCGGGGCCGGTGTTGGTCGGCACCTCCTCGAACACGAAGCTGCCGGTGCCGGCCGCCTCGGCCCGGCGCGCCGCGGCGAGCGCCATCGGCCCGAGCGTGGCGGCGATCGCGGTCGTGCCCAGAATGCCGCGCATCAGATCGCGGCGGTTGAAGCGGGCGGCGATCACGTCGCCGATCGTCGGGTTGTCGGTCGGGTTGCGGCCGAGATCCTCGGACGCGTCGAAGGCCTGCGCGCGCGTGAGACGCTCTCCGTCCATCCCTGTGCTCCTCGGGTTTCCTGCTCGGTGTTCCGCGGGGGGCCGCGGTGCCGGTTCCCGACCCTCGAAGCATTCCAGATCGACAGCGCCGTGACAAGTCGATGACGTTACGTCATCCGCGCAGCGCCGCCGCGACCGGGGCCCGCCAGGCGAGCCAGGCCGGCAGGGCCGCGAGGGCGAGGCCGGCGAGCAGGAGGACCAGGACCAGGCGGAGCTCGGCCACGGCCGGCACCACCTCGAGGGCGATCTGGGTGCGGGCCTCGAGGAGGGCCGAGAGGAGGAGCGCGCCGAGCCAGCCGAGGGCGAGGCCGAGCAGGGCGCCGAGCGCCAGGAGGATCGCCACCTCGAGCCAGACCGCGGCGAGCACGAAGCCGCGCGAGGCGCCGAGCGCCCGCAGGACGCCGATCAGCCGGCGGCGCTGCGCCAGGGTGGCGAGCACCGCCATGAGGATCGCGCCGACCACGAGGACCTGGGTGGCGAGCGCCACGGCCGTGAGGACCTCGCGGGCGCCGCCGAGCAGCCGGTGCAGCTCGACCAGGACCTCGGCCGGGAACAGCGCCATGGCGCCGGGCTCGGCGTCGTAGCGCCGGCGCAGCCGGTAGGCGGCCTCGACCGAGACCGGCTCGACCACGATCGCCGGCACCCCGGGCAGATGGTCGAGCTCCCAGGGCGGGCCGATCGGGATCGCGGGCGGGGCCCGGGCCGCGTGCGCGTGCCCGGTTTGACCGTCCCGGGCGGCCTCGGCGTGGGCCGCGTGCGCGGGCTCGGTGTGGCCGTCCCGGTCGTCCTCGGCGTGGGCCTCGGGCGTCTCCTCGGGGAGCGGCCGGCCGAGCGGCAGGCCGTGGATCAGCCAGACCGCCTCGATCGTGCCGACGAGCGCCCGGTCCCAGGGGCTGCCGAGCGCCCGCAGGCGGCCGACCACGCGGTAGGCGAAGCCCTCGTGCAGGGCATGCTCGCCCTCCTCGAGGGGCGCCGTCCGGCCGTGGCTCGGGGTGATCTCCTGGCCCGGCCGCAGCGCCACCCGGGCGCCCACGACCAGCTCCTCGAGCCGCTCCGGCAAGCGGCCCTCGGCGAGCCCGCCCGCGGCCAGATGGGCGATGAAGGCCGGCGTGGTGCCGACGATCGGGTGGCCCTGCCAGCGGTCGCCGAAGCCGAGCGGCGCCGCGATCCTGGCGTCCGGGTCGCGGCTCACCCGGTCGAGGAGGCCGGGCTCCAGGAGATCGAGCGGGGCGGGCTCGAGCAGGATCGTGCTCGAGACGAGCTGGGTGGCGCCGCCCGGGGCGCCGATCAGCAAATCGAAGGGCTCGGCCGCGGCCGTGCTGCCGCGGCGGAGTGCCCGCTCCTGCGCCGAGACCGCCACCCCGAGCGCCGTGGCGATCGCCACGAGGAGGACGAGCGCCAGGGCGGCCGCACGCGAGCGGCGGAGATCGGCGAGCACGATCGGCAGGGGGTTGGGCACGGGCCTCAGCGGATCGCCCGGAACCGCGCCTCGACGAGGCGCAGCCGGCTGTAGAAGCCCGAGACCGGGTCGGTCCGGCCGCCCACCTCGAGGATGCCCGTGACCTCGATCGGCACCTGGTTGGAGACGAACTCGGCGTCGTCGGCCGGGTAGACCACGACGATGTCGACCGGCCAGTCGGCATCCGAGTTGCAGAACGGGCAGAGATCGACGGGCGTGCGGGTGAGCACGAAGAACCGCGCCTCGGCCTTGAGCGGCGGCGCCATGTAGCCGCGCATCGCCACCATCCGGCCGGCCAGCGCCCGGGTCCGCTCGGACAGCTCGAAGCCGAGCACGCCCGCACCCGCATAGAGTTCGGCGAAGCGGAGCGGCTCGGCGGCGGCCAGGGCCGGGGCCGCCCGGAGGGCGAGCGCCGCCCAGAGCACGGACGCCGCCCAGAGCACGGGCGCGGCCAGGAGGAGCGCCCGGATCGGGCCGCGCCGCCCGGTCCGGGCCGGGCCGAGGGGGCGGACCGGCCGCCCCCCCGCGCGCCTCATTCGCCGAGCGCCAGGGCGTTGGCGATGACCCGGAACAGCTCGGTGTTGTCCATGTAGCCCATCACCGCCTCCGAGCCCGGTCCGGTCGCGGTGAGCACGACGTCGTCGGCGGTGTGCACGCCGTCGCTGGCGTCGCGCGGCAGGTTGCCCTCGCGGAACACCGCCCCCGGCACCGCCTTGTAGGCCTCGTTGGCCCGGTAGACGCCGTCCTGGCCCTTGATCGCCGGGACGAACCCGCCGTCGAGCTTCGGCCGGAAGGTCTCGTAATGGTCCGGGAAGTTGTTGAAGAAGATGGCCAGCCGCTTGCTCACGTCGATCCGGTCGGGATAGCCGTCACGGTCGCCGTCGACGTAGGCCGGATAGCCGGCCTTGTCGTAGATGCCGATCTTGTCGCGCATCAGCTCGGCCTTGATGGAATCGTCGACCGTGCCGACCAGGTTGATGCCGTGCGTGTGGTCGGCGGTCACGAGCACGAGCGTGTCCTCGGTACGCGCCGCGAACTCCTTGGCGACGGCGACCGCCTGGTCGAGCATGATCGTGTCGAACACCGCCCGCTCCCAGTCGAGCGGATGCGAGTACTTGTCGATCAGGGCGGCCTCGACCATGAGGACGAAGCCGTCCGCCCGGCGCGACAGGACCTCGATCGCGGCGCGGGTCATGTCGACCAGATCGGGCTGGTCGGGGAACTTCTGCGTCGAGGCGGGCTTGAGGAACTTGCGGTCGAGCACGCCGTCCATGTTGCCCGGATGGAACAGCCCGAGCACCCGGGTGGTGTTGGGATTGCGCACGAGCCCGCCGAGCTCGCTCGCGGTGGTCGCGAGCTGGAAGCCCTGCTCCTTGAACAGCTCGATGAAGTTCTTCTCGTCCCGGCGCTTCGAGCCCGGGGTCGACTGCGGCAGGAAGTAGGCCGAGCCGCCGCCCAGGAGCACGTCCACCCCGGCCTCGTGGAACATCTGCGTGATCTCGGCCTTGTTGGCCCGCCGCCGCGTGTGCGCCACCATCGCCGCCGGCGTCGCGTCCTGGACCTCGGCGTCGCTGACCACGCCCACCGCCATGTTGAGCCGCCGCTTGACGAGCGAGGTCAACGTCTCGACCCGGGGATCGTCGAACGCGTCCTTGGTCCGGTCGGCGTAGACCCCGAGCGCATTGACGCTCGACTTGTGGCCGGTGGTGTAGGCATGGGCCGAGTTGGCCGAATCGGTGACCACCGAATCGACCCCCGAGGTGCCGAGCAGCGCCATCCGCGGCATCGCGTCCATGGCGAGTTCGCCGTGATACTTGCCCTCGGTGATCCCCTTCGACAGGATCCGCGCCGCGGTGCGGTGGCCGACGCTCATCCCGTCGCCGATGAACAGGATCACGTTCTTGGCCTTGCGCTCGCGGCTGGTGCCGTAGACCTCCCACACCACCCGCTTGACGCTCGCCCCGTCGGACGCCTCGACCACGTAGCGGCCGGGCGTGCGCAGGACCACGTCGCGCAGGAGGAGCGCCGAGGCCTCGACCCCCTCCTCCTTCTCCACGTGCCGGGCGGCGCGGCCGAGCACGCCCGCATGGTCGACCCCGTTGATCGTGAGCTTGGCCGCGTCGGCGGGCACCACCCCGTCGAACTCGACCTTGAGGTCGAAGCGTTGGCCGGCGAGGATCGTCGCCCGGTCGATCGGGTAGATCGTGGTGGCGAGTGCGCTCGACGCCATGAGGAGGCTGGCCGCGGCGAGGGCCAGGCTCGGGAGGGAACGTCGCATCCGGTGGGCTCCCCTTGATCTGGACGGCAGCCCACCCTGGCCGAGGCCGGTTGCGGTCTCGTGACCGCCGTCACGGGCTCGTCTCGCTCGCCCGCCAGGAGGGGGCGTGCCGATCCCGCACCACGCACGGGAGCGCCAGAGCGTGCCGTCGCCGGAGCTCGTCGTCGAAGGTCTGGAGCACCGGTTCGACCCCGCCGGGCCGCCGCTCCTCGAGATCGCCGCCTTCGCCCTCGAGCCGGGCGCCCGGGTGGCGCTCACCGGGCCCTCGGGCGCCGGCAAGACCACCCTCGCGCACCTCCTGGTCGGGATCGAGCCGATCCGGAAGGGCCGGGTCCGCTGGGGCCCGACCGCGCTCGAGGGCCTCACGGAGGCCGCCCGCGACCGCTTCCGTCGCGAGCGGGTCGGCCTCGTCTTCCAGGACTTCCACCTGGTACCGGGCCTCTCGGTCCTGGACAATGTCCTGGTCTCGGCCTGGTTCGCCGCCTGGCGGCCGGATCCCGAGCGGGTCGAGCGGGCGCGGGCACTGCTCGCGCGCTGCGCCGTCCCGGTCGCCGGGCGGCGGGTCGACGATCTCTCGCGCGGCGAGCGGCAGCGGGTCGCGGTCGCCCGCGCGCTCCTCAATCGCCCGCCGATCCTCATGGCCGACGAGCCGACCGCGAGCCTCGACCCGGTGGCCGGCGGCCGGGTGATCGACCTCCTGCTCGAAGGTGCCGCCGAGACCGGCGCCACGCTCCTGGCCGTGACCCACGACCGGGCCCTGATCGAGCGGCTGCAGGCGACCTGGCGGCTCGAGCGCGGCCGTCTCGAGCGGATCGCCTGAGGCGGCGCCCGTCCGGGCGCGCCGGCCCGCGCCCGGATCCGCCCGGAGGGACGGATTGCCATGATTTCCTCATCATGGTAAGAACGTCCTAGGACAACGATCGAGGATCCGGCCATGGCCGCTTCCCTTCCCCGTCCGCGCAGCGAGGCCCAGCGCGCCGCCGCCCGCCGCAACGGCGCCCGCTCGCGCGGCCCGATCACCGCGGAGGGCCGCGCCCGGGCGTCGCGCAACGCGCTCCGCCACGGCCTCTGCGCCGCCACCCATCTGGTCGCCCGGGGCGAGGATCCGGCCGAGCTCGAGGCGCTCCTGGCCGAGCTCCGCGCCGAGCACGGGCCGCGCAGCGCCAGCGAGGACGTGCTCGTCCACCGCTTGGCGGTGGTCGTCTGGAAGCTCGCCCGCTGCGACCGGCTCGAGGCGGCGCTCATGGACTCGCGGCCGCGCCCGCCGGCCGGCCGGGTCTACGCCGAGCCCGGGCTGCCCGCCTTCCTGTCCCGCCCGGCCGAGCTCGGCGTGCTGCTGCGCCACGAGGCCCAGCTCGGCCGCGAGCTGCACCGGCTCCTGCGCGCGCTCGCCGATCGCCCGCGCCGCCTGGCCCGCCCGGCGCTCGCCGAGCCGGCCGAGGAGGCGGGCCCGACCTGCGCGCCGGTCGCAGCGGATCTGCGGAACGAACCCGAGCCCGGTCCGGCGGCGGCGCCGTTCGGCCCGGCGCCGGCCGCGGGCGACCCGGAGCCCGCCGCCGCCGGCACCGGGACGGGGCCGGCCACGCCGGCGCCCGATCCGACCGCGACCGACCCGCCGCGACCCGCCGAGTCGGCGGCGCCCGCGGCCGAACCGCCGGCCGATTCCCTGGCCGCCGAACGGGCGCTGCTGGCGCGCGCCGCCGAGCGGCCGGCCCTCGCCACGAGCCTGCTCGAGCATCTTCTGGAGGAGGGCGAGCTGCGCCGCTTCCAGCGCCTCGCCGCGCGGCTGCGCGCCGGCGGGTTCGCCATCGCCCCGGTCGACCGTCCGGCGCGGCTGGGCTAGAGCGGGCGGCGGCCAGAAGCGAGGGAGCCGTCCATGCCCCAGCCCGACCATGTGCACGCGCTCGCGGGCGTGCCGGTGCCGACCCGTGCCGAGGTCTCGGAGGCGACCGGCCGCTACTGGGACAAGTGCGTCGAGAAGATCGGGCTCTATCCCAACGTCCTCAAGTCCTACAGCTTCGACGACAGGAAGCTCTTGGGCTTCACCACCATGTACAACGAGCTGATGCTCGGCGAGTCCGGCCTTTCCAAGCTCGAGCGCGAGATGATCGCGGTGGTGGTCTCCTCGATCAACCGCTGTTATTACTGCCTCGTGGCGCACGGTGCGGCGGTGCGCGAGCTGTCGGGCGATCCCGAGCTCGGCGAGATGCTGGTCATGAACTATCGGGTGGCGCGGCTGCCGGGGCGCCAGCGGGCGATGCTCGACTTCGCCGCCAAGCTCACCGAGGCCTCGTTCCGCATCGAGGAGGCGGACCGGCAGGCGCTGCGGGATGTCGGCCTCTCCGACCGCGACATCTGGGACGTCGCGGCGGTCGCGGCCTTCTTCAACATGAGCAACCGCATGGCCTCGGCGATCGACATGATGCCCGACCGCGCCTACCACGCGATGGCCCGCAGCGCGCCCCGGGCGGGCGGCTGAGGCGCCGCTCAGCCGGCCAGCGCCGCGAGCAGGAGGCAGAGCGCCACGACCAGGGTCAGCGGCCAGCGCAGCCGCGGGTACCAGGCCGGCGCCTCGCCGGCGCGCACGGCACCCAGATCGTAGGCGAGCAGCGAGGCGAAGCTCGCGACCAGGAGGAGGAAGGCGAGGCGGCCACCCAGGAGCAGGGCGGTCCAGCCGAGCAGTGCCGGCACCACGCTGGCACCGTAGCGCAGCCAGGACGGCCGCTCGGCGGCCATGGCGAGGCCCCAGTGCACGCCGCCCAGGAAGGACAGGATGACGGCGGCGTAGGCGAGGAGCGCCGACGGCGCCCAGCGGCCGAGCGGGCCGCCGTCGAAGGTGGCGAGGGCGCCGACGACGAACGGCAAGAGGCCGGCCAGGCCGAGCAGGGTGGCCGGGTCGGGAACGCCGCCGTGGCGCAGCGGAGCGAGCATGGGGCTTCCTCCTTTGGCGCGCTGTGGCGCGCATGAGGGTGCGCCCTTGCCGTGGCCGCGCCGCCGGGTCAACCTGGGGTCCGGTCGGGGAGGAGGGATCGATGCGACGGTCGGCCGTCCTCGGCGGGCTCGCGGCGGCGCTGCTGCTCGCCGCCGGCCCGGGGCTGGCGCAGGAGCTGCCGGTCGACCTCGAGCTCGTGCTCGCGGTCGACGTGTCCGGCAGCGTCGACGATGTCGAGGCGCACCAGCAGCGCCAGGGCTACGTGGCGGCGCTCCGGGATCCGCTCGTGCACCGGGCGATCGAGCAGGGCGGGCTGCAGCGGATCGCGGTCGCCTATGTCGAGTGGGCCGGGTCGGCCTACCAGCAGACGGTGGTCGACTGGACCCTGCTCGACGGCCCCGAGGCCTGCGAGCGGCTGGCCTCGCAGTTGGCCGAAGCGCCCCTCGGCCGCGGCCGCTGGACCTCGATCTCGGGGGCGCTCGACTACGCCGCCGGGCTCCTCGAGGGCAACGGCTACGCCGGCGAGCGGCGGGTGATCGACGTGTCGGGCGACGGCACCAACAACAACGGCCGGCCGGTGGAGGACGCCCGCTGGGAGGTGCTCGACAAGGGCGTCGTGATCAACGGCCTGCCGATCCTGAACGACCGGCCGCAGCCGTTCGGCATGCCGACCCCGCGGCAGGTGGCGCTCGACGACTACTACGAGCGGCACGTGATCGGCGGGCCGGGCTCGTTCATGATCGTGGCCAACGACTTCGACGACTTCCGCCGGGCGGTGCTGGCCAAGCTCGTGCGCGAGATCGCGGGCGCGCCCGGGCCGCCGGCGGTGCGGACCGCCCGCCGCTGAGGAGGGGCTCCCTCAGCCCCAATCCAGGCGGTGGCGCCGCCGGGCGCGCCGGCCGAGGGCGGCCACGATCTGCCTGGGCAGCAGCGTGGCGAGCGCCAGGATCGCCCCGAGCACGGCCAGGAACCCGGCGCCCGGTGCGTGGCCGGTGGCGAGGTAGGAGCGGGCCACGAGGAAGCAGACCACGAGCCCGGCGGCCGCGCCGAGCGCGGTCGCGGTCCAGGTGGCGCGCCGCCACCGCTCGCGCAGGATCCAGCCGGTGCGCAGCCGGCGTTCCGCCATGGGCGTCTCCCGACCGGGCCTGGACCCGGTCGAGTCAGTCTACCCACGGAGTTGTGATCGTCCAGCTACAAAGCGCGCCGGGCGCGCAGAGGCCCGCCGCCGGCCGGGGATCACCAGGTGCCGGTGTTGGGCATCGACCGCCAGGGCTCGGCCGGCGGCTTGGGCGCGCCCTTCTGCAGGAGCTCGATCGAGATCCCGTCCGGGGTCCTGATGAAGGCCATGTTGCCGTCGCGCGGCGGCCGGTTGATCGTGATGCCGGCGTCCATCAGGCGCTGGCAGAGGGCGTAGATGTCGTCGACCTCGTAGGCCAGGTGGCCGAAGTTGCGGCCGCCGGTATAGACCTCGGGATCCCAGTTGTAGGTCAGCTCGATCAACGGCGAGCGCCGGTTCTCGGGCCCGGTCAGCGTGTCCTCGGGGGCGGCCAGGAAGACCAGGGTGAAACGGCCCTGCTCGTTGGTGATGCGGCGGACCTCGCGCAGGCCGAGCTTGTTGCAGAAGAAGTCGAGCGAGGTCTCGAGGTCGCTGACGCGGATCATGGTGTGGAGATAGCGCATCGGGGTGCCGTTCCCTGTCGTCCTGTGGCCGGGTCGGCGGCTATGTAGCGCCGCGGGCGGCCGCGGGCCAGCGAGGCGGCGCATGGCGGCCGCACCGGGGACGGGGGTGGTGGACGAGCTCGTCTGGACGCTGATCCTCCTCGCAGCCGCGCTCTTCTTCCTGTCCGGGCCGATCGTCGCCTGGACGACCCGCAGCCGGGTGCGGCGGCTCGAGGGCGAGCTGGCCGAGCTGCGCGCCCGGCTCGGGGCGGTCGCGGCGCCGACCGCGGCCGAACCGGGCCCGGCGCGGGCCGCCCCCGCCGAGCCGCCCCCGCCCGAGCCGGCCCCGCCCGAACCGCCCCTTCCAGAGCCGGAGCCGGCCGGGTCGGGCGCGACGGCGCCGGCCGCGGTCGATCTCGAGGGCCGGCTGGCGCAGCGCTGGCTGGTGTGGCTCGGCGGCCTGGCGCTGGTGCTGGGCGGCCTGTTCCTCGCCGGCTGGGCGGTCGAGCAGGGGCTTCTCGGCCCGCGCGCCCGGACCGGGCTCGCCTACCTCGCGGGCGTGGCACTCCTGGTCCTGGCCGAGCAGGCCTGGCGGCGCCGGCCGGCCGGGGCGGGCACGGGCTTCCTCGTGCCGGCGGCGCTCGCCGCGGGTGCCGTCGCCGCCCTCTACGGCGCCACGCTCGCCGCACACCTGCTCTACGGGCTCGTGCCGCGCGCCGTGGCGCTGGCCCTCCTGGCGCTCTCGGCCGGCCTGTCGGTGGCGCTCGCCCTCCGCTACGGCGCGCTCCTGGCGGCGCTCGGCGGGGTCGGCGCGCTGGCCGCACCGGCGCTCGTCGCGGGCGACGAGCCGGCGGCCTGGGGGCTCGCCCTGTACCTGGCCGCGGTCGTCGCGAGCCTGGCCCTGGTGGCCGGGCTGCGCCGCTGGGCCTGGCTCGCCTGGCTCGACCTCGTGGGCGGGACGGTCTGGGCCGTGGTCCTCCTGGCCATGCCCGCGGCGTGGGCGAGCCCGGCCGCCCCGGGCCTCGTGCTGTTGGCCCTGGGTGTGGCCGGGCTCGGGCTCCTCGCGCGCGCCGCCGGTGGCCGGGCGCTGGCGCCGGCGGCGGCCTTGATGCTGCTCGCGGCGGCACTGCTCGAGCTGCCGCTCCAGCTCCTGACCGCCCACGCCCGGGGCGCGGTCGCGAGCCTCCTCCTCCTCACCGCGGCCGCGGTCCTGGTCGGGCTCGCCGCACCGGCCTCGCGCTGGGTGGCGGCGGTCCTGGCCGCGGTCACGCTCGTGGCGGCGGCACTCGTCCAGCCGCCCGTCGAGAGCCTCGTCACGAGCCATCTGCGCGACCCGAGCGTGGCGCTCGAGCCGGCCTTCTGGGTGGCCCCGGAGGGCCGGCCGGTCGCAGCCGCCCTGGCCGGCGTGGCGCTCGGCTGGGCGCTGATCGGCGCGGCGGCGCTCCGGCGCAGCCCGCATCCCGGCTTCTGGGCGGCGCTCTCGGGCTTCGTGCCGCTCGCCGCCCTGGCGCTCGCCTACGCCCGCCTCGAGGGCCTCGCGGTGAGCCCGCCCTGGTCGGCCCTGGCGCTCGCCCTGGCGCTGCTCGCCACGCTCGCGGCGCAGCGTCTGGCCGGCCGGCCGGCACTCCTGACCGCGCTCGCCGCCTACGCCGTCGCCGCCGCGGGCGGCCTCGCCCTCGGGCTCGCCATGGCCCTCGAGGACGCTTGGCTCGACCTGGCGCTCGCCCTCGAGGTGGCGGCACTCGCCCACGTCGCGGCCCGGCTAGACCTCGCGGCCCTGCGCCTGCCGGCGGCCGTGCTCGGGCTCGTGCTCCTGGCCCGGATCCTCCTGGGCGTCGAGCTCTCGGGTCCGACCGCGCCGCTGCCGGCGCTGGCCGTGGCCCACCTCCTGCCGCTCCTGGCCCTCGCGGCCGCGGCCTGGACCTTCCGGCGCGTCCCGGCGCCGCCCGCGGCCGGGCTCGAGGAGCTGCTGCAGGGCCTGGCGGTCCTGCTCTGGCTCCTGCTGGTCACGGCCGTGCTGCGCCGGGCGACCGGTGCCACCGACGCAGCCGATCTCTTGCGCCTGCCGATGCTCGCCTCGGCCACGCTCGCCTGGCTCCTGACGCCGCTCCTCCTCTGGCGTCTGGGAGCCGATCCGGCCGGCCGGGCGCTGCGCCTCGCGGGCCATCTCGTGCTGGCGCTCGGCTGCCTGCAGCTGGCCGCCCTCGTGCTCGCCGCCAATCCGGCGCTCACTGGCGAGCCGGTCGGCCCGTGGCCGGTCCTCAACCTGCTGCTGCCGGCCTATCTGGGGCCGGCGGCGATCGCCCTCCGGATCGCCCGCAGCGCCGGCGGCGGCCCGGGCGACCCGCCGGCGGTGCTCGCCCGCCCGGCCGCGGCTGCGGCGCTCGCGCTGGCCTTCCTCTGGCTCACCCTCGAGGTCCGCCACGCCTTCCAGGGCACGCGCCTCGATGGGCCCACGGGCGATGCCGAGTGGCTCGCCTGGTCGGCCGCCTGGCTCGCCTTCGCGGCCGGCCTCCTGTTCGCCGGCATCCGCCGCCGGCTGCGCTGGCTGCGGGCGGCGGCGCTCCTGGTCGGCGCGCTCGCCATCCTCAAGGCCTTCCTGTTCGATCTGGCCGAGCTCGACGGCCTCTATCGGGCGGTCTCGTTCCTGGCGCTCGGCCTCTGCCTCGTCGGGGTCGGCTTCCTCTACCGCCGCTACGTCGCCGAGCCGCCGCCTAGGGAGCCTGGCGGGCCCGCTCGCGCAGCCGCCTGAGGCCCTCCTCGGGCTCGACCTCGAGGCCCAGATAGACCCGCCAGGCGGGCGCCTCGGCGGCCCCGACCCCCTGGATGCGCTGCTCGATCTGCTCGCTCAACAGGCGCGGCCCCGGCCCGGCCGCGGGCTCGACCCGGGTGGTGAAGCCCTGCTTGTCGATCACCCGGCCCGAGGGATCGGCCACGGCCACGAACCAGGGCACCTCGATCGCGGCGCCCGGGGTGGCGCGCGGGCCGGCCACGACCGCGAGATCCAGGGCGAGCCGGATCACCGTGGCGTCGGCCTCGAAGCGGCAGCCGCCGCCGAACCCGGTCAGGGTCGCCCGCCAGGCGAAGTCGGCCGGGCCGGGCCCGCTCCGCCGCTCGAGCGTCTGGGCGCCGTCGAGGATCGCCGGCCGCGGGCAGGGCAGCGCCTCGGGCGGCTTGCGCGCGCACCCCGCCGGCAGCGCCAGCGCCAGCGCCACGGCCAGGGTCCGGGTCGCGGACCGCACCGCTCAGAGGCTCTTGTGGGTGCCGTCGCAGAGCGGCGAGCGCTGGGTGTGCTTGCAGCCGCACAGGAAGGCGGGACCGCTCGCCGCGGCCGTGTGCTTGAGCGGGGCGAGCCCGGTGCCCTTGTGCGAGCCGTCGCAGAAGGGCTGCTTGGCGCTGCGGCCGCAGGCGCACCACCAGTAGGTCTCGCCGGCGACCAGCTCGACCCGGTAGGGCGCCTTCTGCGCGATCAGCCGCTCGCTCGTCACGGTCCGCTCCCCCCACCTCGCCACGTGCGGCGGTTAGCAACCGGCGGTCGCGTCCGCAAGGCCCGTGCCGGCGCTCCTTGCGCCCGCCCGAGGCAACGATAGACTCGGCCGCCATCCGAGCCACCAGCCCCGAGCATGCACCCGACGGCCGAGCCCGACACCCTTCCCGCGCGCCGCTTCGCCCCGAGGCCGGGCGACCGGCTGGCGGCGCTCGACCTCGGCACCAACAATTGCCGGCTGCTCGTGGTCGAGGTCGGGGTCGAGGGCTCGACCGTGGTCGACAGCTTCTCGCGCATCGTGCGGCTGGGCGAGGGGCTGTCGCGGCGCGAGCGGCTGTCCGAGCCGGCCATGGCGCGCACGCTCGCAGCCCTCAAGGTGTGCGCCCGGATCATCGCCCGCCACCGGGTGGCGGCGGCCCGCTGCGTCGCCACCGAGGCCTGCAGGCGGGCCGCCAACGGCGCCGACTTCCTGCGCCGGGTGCGGCGGGTGACCGGCCTCGAGCTCGAGATCCTGGCGCACGAGGAGGAGGCGCGGCTGGCCATGCTGGGGTGCCTGCCGCTGGCCGACCCGGCGGCCGACCAGCTCCTCGTGGTCGACATCGGCGGCGGGTCCACCGACCTGCTGTGGCTCGACCGGCGGGCGGACCCCGCCGACGACGAGCCCGGCACCGCCCTGTCGCTGCCGCTGGGCGTGGTCACGCTCGCCGAGACCTACGGCCGCGACATCGATCCGCCGACCTACGGTCGGATGGTCGAGCACGTGCACGGCCGGCTCAGGGCGCTCGGCCGGGACGGGCCGCTCTGCGCCGGCCTGAACGGCGCCACGGTCGAGATGCTCGGAACCTCGGGCACGGTCACCACGCTCGCGGCGCTGCACATCGGCCTGCGTCGCTACGACCGCAGCAAGGTCGACGGGCTGCGGCTGCCGTTCGCGGTGATCCGCAGCGTGGCCGAGGGGCTGCGTGCGATCGACAACGCCGCCCGCGCCGCGCATCCCTGCATCGGCCAGGGCCGGGCCGACCTCGTGGTGGCCGGCTGCGCGATCCTCGACGCGGTGCACCGGATGGTCCCGGTCGAGAGCCTGAGGGTCGCCGACCGCGGGCTGCGCGAGGGCATCCTGGCGGCGCTCATGGGCGGCTCGCTCCGGGACGCGCTCCGGGGCCAGGCCGCGGCATGAGGGCGCCGCGCGGCGGCGGCGAGCGGCCGCGGCCGCGGGCCGGGCGGACCGCCAGGCAGACCCGTTGGCTCGCCCGCCAGCTCGCCGATCCCTACGTGGCCGAGGCGCGCCGGCGCGGCTTCCGCGCCCGCTCGGTCTTCAAGCTCGAGGAGATCGACCGCCGCCACGGCCTGCTGCGCCGCGGGCTGCGGGTCCTGGACCTGGGTGCCGCACCCGGGAGCTGGACCCAGTACGCCCTGCAGAAGGGCTGCCGGGTGGTGGCCTGCGACCTGCTCGAGATGCAGCCGCTGCCGGGTGCCGATCTCGTCCGCGGCGACTTCACCGATCCCGGGATCGAGGCCCGCCTCCTGGAGCTGCTCGGCGGCCCGGCCGACCTCCTGCTCTCGGACGTGGCGCCGAACGCCACGGGCGTGCGCGAGGTCGACCGGCTGCGCTCGGAGGCGGTGGCCGAGGCGGTGCTCGATCTGGCCGGGCGCGCGCTCGCCCCGGGCGGCGCCTGCCTGCTCAAGCTGCTCAAGGGTGCCGAGGCCAGGATCCTGCCGGGCGTGCGGGCGCGGTTCGCCGGCCATCGGCTGCTGCGGCCCCGGGCGACGCGGGCCGAGTCCTCGGAGATCTACCTGCTCGCGACGGGCTTTCGGGCCGGGCCGGCGGCGCCGGTCTGAGGGCTCAGATCGTCTCGACGTTGCCGCAGATCGAGAGCGCCTGGCCGTGCACGTGGCGGCCGGCGGGCGAGCACAGGAAGAGGGCCATGGCGGCCATGTCCTCGGGCTCGACCATCCGCCGCAGCGAGACCTTCTGGAGATAGCCCTGCCGCACCTCCTCGACCGGCACGCCGAGCGTGCGGGCGCGCTCGGCGAACACCCGCTCGATCCGCTCGCCCCGGACCACGCCGGGCAGCAGCGCGTTGACGCGGATGCCCTCGGGCCCGAGCTCCTTGGCGAGGCTCGAGGTGAACCCGACGACCGCCCATTTCGAGGCGGCGTAGGGGGTCCGATAGGCGTAGCCGAGCCGGCCGGCCACCGACGAAAGGTTGATGATCGCCGGCTCCTCCGCCTTGCGGAGTAGGGGCACGGCCAACCTCGTGCAGAGGAACATTCCGGTGATGTTCACGTCCAGCGTCCGCCGCCAGTCGGCCGGGGCGATCTCCGCCACGCCGCCGGTCGGCCCGGCGATGCCGGCGTTGTTGACCAGCACGTCGAGCCCGCCGAGCCACGCCTCGACCTCGCCGAACAGCCGCGCGACCTCCGCCTCCTCGGCCACGTCGCAGGGCACGCCGCGGATCGCCGGCGGCTCGGACGGGAGGGCCGCGAGGGCCGCCTCGTCGACGTCGCACACGAGCACGCGCGCGCCGACCTCGGCGAAGGCGCGGGCGACGGCGAGGCCGATGCCGGCGGCCCCGGCGGTCACGAGGACCCGCCGGCCCGGCTCGGGCCGCATGCGGTCGGCGAGCGTCACACCCGGCCCGCCCCGGCCCGAGCCGGGCGGCCGGCCGCCGGCAGCGGCGGTCCGGCCCGGCTCACCACGAGACGAAGATCCCGACCGTGCCCAAATTGCCGTCCGGGTAGTTGAGGATCTGGGCGCGCACCTTGTAGCCCGACCCCTCGAGATGCTGCTTGAAGTAGGCGTAGGCGTTCTTTGCCCAGCCCTGCAGCGTCTCCGGCCAGCTCTCCTCGAAATTGTTGATGGCCCGGCCGCCGTCGGTGCACCAGGAGGCCGGGAACTCCATCACCTTGACCTCGCTGAGGCCGCTCGCCGCGGCGCGCGAGACGACGGCGTTGAAGCGCTCGAGCGCGTCCGGTTGCGGCTCGCGGCTCATGAAGTCCTCGTAGAACCTGCGCTCCTCCTCCTCGTGGCGGCGCTTGCGCTCGAGCGCCTCCTGCAGCTTCGCGGTCTCCTGCTCCTCGGCGATCCGCTTGAGATCGGCCGGCGTCACCAGTCCGCTCATCGCTTTCCTCCCTGCACGCGTCGGACACGGGGCTCCTGCTCCTCGGGCGGCGCGAAGATCGCCTCGATGCGCGCGAGCCGCTCCGCCTTCAAGCCCTCCGGGACGCCCGGCGCGGCGGCGATCCTGCGGATCACCTCGAGCGCCCGGGCGCGGTCTTCCGGCGCCGTCCCGACCAGCCTCGGCAGGGCGTCGAGCGCCGCCTCCTCGTCGAGCAGGATCATCAGGAACTGCTCGCGCAGGGCGGCCTTGAACGCGGCCAGGGGTGGGCGGTCCGGCAGGCTCTCGCGGACCGCCCGCACGACCGCGAAGCCGCGCTCGTCGGCGAGGCGGTCGGCCATGCCGATCCACACCACGGCGCGGATCACCGCCTCGCGCAGGCCGCCCTCGCCGATCCGCTCGCGCAGCCGGGCGATCCGCTCGCGCACCAGCGCCGCCTCCTCGGGCTCGCGCCCGGGCCGCCGCCGGGGCGGCGCCGCACGCCCGTCGAGCCCGGCCAACGCCTGCACGAGGGGCGAGCCGTAGACGGCGTGGAAGGTGGCCTCGACCATCTGGTCGCGCAGCTCGCCCCAGGTCTCGAGGCCGCTCGCCACGACCCGCGCGAGCTGGTCGCGGGCGGCGACCAGGGGATCGCCCGGTTCGGCCGGCCGGCGCTCGGCCCGGACCCGCTCGGCGAGCTCGGCGATCGGGCGGAGGAACGGGTTGCGGTCGGAGAACAGGGTGTACTGCAGGCGGGCGGGGTGCAGCTCCCGCAGAGCCGACGCG
Organism: uncultured Geminicoccaceae bacterium; assembly: GCA_964504655.1. Lineage (GTDB taxonomy): Bacteria > Pseudomonadota > Alphaproteobacteria > Geminicoccales > Geminicoccaceae > JANXAZ01. The sequence goes on along the minus strand of CAZDFD010000003.1, from coordinate 66,893 downwards.
CTCTCCTCGCTCGCCATCGCCCGCACGTAGGGCTGCAGGAAGCGGCGGTAGAGCCCGAGATTGACCTCCGAGAGGCGGGCGACCGCCGCGAACCGGCGCTCGTCCTCGAGGTCGTTGCCGCCGAGCGCCCGCAGGTCGTCGAGCGAGCGGCGCTCGAAGCGCACGACATAGTCGCCCTCGACCAGCTCGGGGTTCGGGGTCAGCTCGTCCTTGCGGAGCATCACCGCCTCGTAGAGGCCGGGCGGCAGACAGTCGATCATGTCGATGTTGGAGGCGAACTCGCGGTGCTCCTTGCCGACCACCTTGCCGGAGACGAAGATGCCCAGATGGCCGACGCTGTCGTGGATGGCGTAGACGATCGTCTGCCCGGCGGCGACGATGTCCCGGTCGTGCTCGTAGCGGTCGGTGATCCACCCGAGCGCCTGCTGCGGCGGGGTGATGTCGTCGCCCTTCGAGCAGAAGCAGAGGACCGGCGAGCGGATGGCGCGCAGATCGATGCGCCGGCCGTCCGCCAGGACGATCTCGCCGGTGGCCAGCCGGTTGCCGATGAACAGCTCGTCGACGATGAACTGGATCTCCTCGGCGTTGAGCAGCACGTGGCCGCCCCACCAGCGCTCGAATCCCAGATAGCGCGGCGCCTCGGTGTCGATCTTGGACCAGAGATCGTACTGCTTGGTCCAGAGCGCGTTGGCCGGGTTCAGGCTCTCGAAGTTGGCGACCAGATGCGCGCCGTCGAACCGCCCGTGGCCGAGGTCGGAGGCGAGTGCCGCGAGCCAGCTCCCGCCGAGGAGCCCGCCCGAGTAGCGCATCGGGTTCACCCCGTGCACGCCGGCCCAGTAGGAGAGCGGCGAGCCGGCCAGGATCAACGGCCCGAACAGCTCCGGCCGCAGCGCCGCCAGCATCGCCATCATCCACCCCGCCTGGCAGTTGCCGACCACGCAGGGCAGGCCCTCGGCCTCGGGGTGGCGGGCGATCACCGCCTCGAGGAACAGCGCGCAGGCCTCGAGCACGTCCGGGATCGTCTGGCCGGGCATCGGCTCGGGGGTGAAGCCCACGAAGTAGCAGGGATGGCCGGCCCGCAGCGCCACGCCGATCTCGCTGTCGGCCTTGAACCCGCCGATCCCGGGCCCGTGCCCGGCGCGCGGGTCGACCACCACGAACGGCCGCTTGCGCTGGTCGATCTCGACCCCCTCGGGCGGGTCGATCGCGACCACCCCGTAATTGACCGGTCGGGCGAGCGTGCGGCCGTCGACCACGAGCTTGCCCGTGAAGGAGAGCACGTGCGGGACCGGCTTGGCGACGTGCTCGAGGTGCTCGTTGCCGCGCCGGCGCAGCGTGTCCAGGAACAGGATCGAGCGCTGGACCGCGTCGACCCAGGCTCCGGCCCAGGGCTCGGCCCAGGCGAACGGCCCGTCGTTCGCCACCCCGCCACCCGCCGGGCGCTTCTCAGCCATCGGAGTCTCCCCCCGAGCCGGTCCGCCGGCTCAGTCGATGATGTGGTAGCCGCCGTCGACATAGACGACATTGCCGGTGATCAGGCGCGCGGCGTCGGTCGCCAGATAGGCGGTGGCGAGGCCGACATCGTCGATCGAGACCAGGCTGCGCACCGGTGCCTTCTCCTGCGCCTTGTGCAGGAGCTCGTCGAACTCCGGGATGCCCGAGGCGGCGCGGGTCTCGAGCGGCCCGGGCGAGATGGCGTGCACGCGGATCCCCTTGGGGCCGAGCTCGGCCGCGAGATAGCGGGTCGCGCACTCGAGCGCCGCCTTGACCGGGCCCATGATGCCGTAGTTCTCGATCACCATCTGCGAGCCGTAATAGGTCATGCAGAACAGTGCCCCGCCGTCCGTCATCAATGGCTCGGCGAGCTTGGCCATGTGGATGAACGACCAGCAGGAGATGTCGATCGCCTGCAGGAAGCCGTCCCGCGAGCAGTCGACCACCCGGCCGTGGAGGTCGTCCCGCGGCGCGAAGGCGATCGAGTGCAGCAGGAAGTCGAGCCGGCCCCAGTCCTTCTCGAGCCGCGCGAACACCGCCTCGAGCTGGCCCTCGACCCGGAGGTCGAGCGGCATCAGGATCGGCGACTCGAGCCGCTCTGCGAGCGGCTCGACGAACGGCTTGGCCTTGTCGTTCAGGTAGGTGACGGCGAGCTCGGCGCCCAGCCCGCGGAACGCCTTGGCGCAGCCCCAGGCGATCGAGCGGTCGTTGGCGATGCCGGTCACGAGGCCGCGCTTGCCGGCGAGCGTGGTGAGCTTGGGGTCGAGCACGACGGTCTCCCCTGTCAGCCGGCCGTGGAGCCGCGCAGCAGGCGCAGCGTGTGGCGGGCGATCATCAGCTCCTCGTCGGTCGGGATCACGAGGACCTGCACCCGCGAGCCCGGGGTCGAAATCACCGTCTCCCCGGCGCCGTTGGCGTAGGGGTCGAGGCGGAGGCCGAGCCAGCCCAGCCGGTGCGCCACCGCCTCGCGCACGGTGGGCGCGTTCTCGCCGATGCCGGCGGTGAACACGAAGCCGTCCAGACCCTCGAGCGCGGCGGCCAGCCAGCCGGTCATCTGGGCGATCTTGTAGGTGAAGAAGTCGAGCGCGCGCTTGGCGCGGGGATCGTCGCTCGCGAGCAGGACCCGGACGTCGTTGGAGATGCCGGAGAGCCCCTTGAGCCCGCACTCGTGGTAGAGGAAGCGCTCGATCGAAGCGGCGTCCATGCCCTTGGCGGTCAACAGGTGCAGCACCACGCCGGCGTCGAGCTGGCCCGGCCGCGTGCCCATCGGCAGCCCGTCGAGCGCGGTGAAGCCCATGGTGCTCTCGATCGAGCGGCCGCCGCGCAGGGCGCACATCGAGCAGCCCGAGCCCAGATGCGCGACGATCACCCGGCCGCGGGCGAGCTCGGGTGCCAGCTCGGGCAGCCGACCGGCGACGTACTCGTAGGACAGGCCGTGGAAGCCGTAGCGGCGGATGCCCTCCGCGTGCAGCGCCTCGGGGATGGCGAAACGGTCGGCGAGCTCCGGATGGCCACGGTGGAAGGCGGTGTCGAAGCAGGCGACCTGCGGCAACTCCGGGCTCCGGCGGAGGAGTGCCCGGATCGGCGCCAGGTTGTTCGGCTGATGCAGGGGTGCGAGCGGCACGAGTCGCTCGAGATCGGCCAGCACGCGGGCTTCGAGCCGGACCGGCCGGGCGTAGTCGGGCCCGCCGTGCACGACGCGGTGGCCGATCGCGAGCGGCGGCCGCTCGAGCCGCTGCTCGAGCCAGGCGCCGACCACGCCCTGGGCGGCCTCGACGTCGGCGACCCGGGCGGCCTCGAAGTGCTCGTCGGCGAGGCTCCGGCCGTCGGCTCCGGCGGCCACCAGCCGTGGCCGCACCCCGATGCCCTCGATCTGGCCCTCGAGCCGGCTCGTCAGGAGGTCGCCCGGGCCGACCTCGAACAGCTCGAACTTGATCGACGAGCTGCCGGCGTTGACGACGAGGATGGTGTCGGCCAAGGCCGCCTACTCCGCCGCCTTGACCGGGAGGGCGGTGCGCCGGGCGTGCGCGTAGAGGGCGGCCACCGCCGCCGAGGCGAGCCGGGTGCGCACCGTGTCGGCCCGGCTCGTGAGGACGATCGGGACGCGCGCGCCGAGCACCACGCCGGCGGCGTCGGCACCGGCCAGGAAGGACAGGTTCTTGGCCAGCATGTTGCCGGCCTCGAGGTCGGGCACGATCAGGATCTGGGCGCGGCCCGCCACCTCCGAGCGGATGCCCTTGATCCGCGCCGCCTCCGGGCTGATCGCGTTGTCGAGCGCCAAGGGCCCGTCCAGGAGCCCGCCGGTGATCTGGCCGCGCTCGGCCATCTTGCAGAGGGCCGCGGCCTCGATCGTGCCGGGGATCTTGGGGGTCACGGTCTCGACCGCCGAGACGATCGCCACGCGCGGCTCGCCGAGGCCGAGGCCACGGTGCAGGTCGATCGCGTTCTGCACGATGTCGCGCTTGGTCTCGAGGTCGGGGGCGATGTTGATCGCGGCATCGCTGATGAACAGCGGCTCGGGATATGTGGGCACGTCCATGATGAAGACGTGGCTGATGCGCCGCTCGGTGCGAAGCCCGGTCTCGCGCGCCACGACCTCGGCCATCAGCTCGTCGGTGTGCAGCGAGCCCTTCATGAGGAGCTCGGCGCGGCCGGCGCGCACGAGCTCGACCGCCTTGGCGGCGGCGGCGTGGCTGTGCGGCACGTCGATCAGCTCGACGCCGTCGAGGGAGACGCCCTCCGCCTCGGCGATGCGGCGGATCCTGGCCACGGGGCCGACCAGGATCGGCACGATCATGCCCTTGGCGGTGGCCTCCAGCGCGCCCTGGAGCGAGCTCGCATCGCAGGGGTGGGCGACCGCGCAGGCGACCGCCGGGATCTCGGCGGCGCGCTCGATCAGCCGCTCGTACTTGGCGTGGCGGTGGACGGTGATCTCGGGCAGGGTCGCGGCCTCGCGGCGGACCTTCTCCCGGGGCGCGATCACCTCGGCGGTGCCGGTGAGGACCGCCTCGCCGCGCTGGTTGGCGCACAGGCAGTCGAACACCACGACGCTCCTCTCCGGGCGCTTCTCCCGGGCGGTCACGGTCACCTTGACGACGTCGCCGGCGCGCACCGGGCGGCGGAAGCGCAGGTCCTGGCCCAGATAGATCGTGCCCGGTCCGGGCAGGCGGTTGCCGAGCAGGTTGGAGATCAGCCCGGCGGTGAGCATGCCGTGCGCGATCACGCCCTTGAACGGGCTCTTGGCCGCGAACTCCTCGTCCAGATGGGTCGGATTGGCGTCACCCGAGACGGCGGCGTAGAGTTCGATGTCCTCGCGCGTGATCGCCTTCTCGAGGCTCGCGCTCTCGCCGATCGCGATCTCCTCGAAGGTTCGATTCTCGATCATGTCCGTCACGGTGCCTGCCGAGCGTCCTGCAATACCGAGTAGATCAAGCTACCAGCCGGATGTGACGGATCCAAGGCCACTGTGGCAGGTGGCCGCGGCCTCAATGGCCGGTGGTGTGCAGGACGGCGGCCGCGACCCCGGTCGCATAGGTGCGGCCCGCCGCGGTCAGCACCGGCTCGCCGGCCGGCCCGGCCAGGATCAGGCCCTTGCGGGCCAGCACGTTGTAGACGTTGGGGTTGGCCAGCCCGGTTGCGTCCCGGGCGAGCACCACCCGGCCGCCGATGTGGAAATGGTCGCCGTGTGCGTGCGGCAGGGCGCGGATCCGCACCGTGCCTTGGCCGTCCGGCGGATCGGCGAACGCCGGCTCCTCGGCGAGCGCCTGCAGGATGGCGAGCGTCTTGAGCTGCAGCGGGTTGAGCTTCTGCGGGTTGACGGGCTCGGGCATGGCTGGCCTGTTCCGGTTGCGGCGTTCCCTCGAGCCTAGAGGCCCGGGCCGCAGGGCGCCACGGTCTCGCGGAGGATCCGCCGTGCCGATCACCGTCCGCGCCGCCGAGCCGCGCGACGTCGAGGCCGTCGTGGCCATGGCCGCCCATCTCAACGCCCTCGTGGGCGAGCCCACCGAGCATCTGGACGCGGCGGCGCTGGCGCGCGACGGGCTCGGCCCCGGCCGTGCCTTCGACGCGCTCGTGGCCGAGCGCGACGGCACGCTCGTCGGCTACGCCTTCCTCGAGCCGAGCTACGCCAGCGAGTGGGCGGCTCGCGGCGCCTACCTGATCGACCTCTACGTGGTGCCGGAGGCGCGCCGCCAGGGCGTCGGGCGGCGGCTCCTGGCGGCCTGCGCCGCGCACGCCCGCGCCCGTGGGCTGAGCTTCCTCTGGTGGTGCTCGAAGCCCTGGAACGAGCCGGCCAACGCCTTCTACCGCGCGCTCGGCGCCGTCCGCGAGCCGATCCTGGCGCACGCCCTGTCCGGGCCGGCCTTCGCTCGGGCGGCCGAGCTCGACCAGGGCGAGGATCGCCCGGCCCCCTAGGCGGACGAACGCCCGAGGCGTAGAATCCTTGCTGTCGTGCTCGCGCGACGCGAGCGGCCGGGGGTGACGGCGATGTGGGGCATCCGGTTCCGCGGGCCCGCCGATCGGCGCGAGCAGATCGGCCGTCGCATGGAGATCGGTGCCGTGGTCTCGGCGGTCCTCCTGGCCGGTGGGCCGATCGCGGCGTTCCTCCTGTGGTGGTGGCGGCATCCGCCCGGCGAGGCCGCCCGCCTCGATCCGACCAGCCTGCCCTGGGCCGGCGTCACGCTCCTCTCGGTCGCCCTGGTCTCGCTGCTCGTGGTCGGGCGCTGGTTCCGCCGGCTGGGCTCCAACTCCGACATCGAGGAGCTCCGCAAGGCGGCGTTCGCCTACCGTCTGGGCGGCACGCTGGCGCTGCGGCCGTTCCTCACCCGCGACGGCCAGGGGCTGCGGCCGGAGAGCCGGATCGAGGACTACGAGACGGGGATCGAGGAGCCGACCTTCCTCAAGAACGTCTCGCTGCCCTCCTTCCTCCTGGCGGTCCTGCTCGCCCTGGCGCTGGGCCTCCTCGCCTTCTCGGCCGATCGGCTCGATCTGGCCGGCCGGCCGAGCCTGCTCCTGGGCGGCCCGCTCGCGGCCCAGGGCGGCGTGCTCGGCGGCGAGCCGCTCGCGCCCGAGGTGCTGCGCGCCCTTGTCGACCACCAGGCGGGCGCGCTCCTCTGCCTCGCCTTCGCATTCCTGGGCGCGCTCCTCTGGTCGATCACCTACCTCTCGCGGCGGATGGCGCTCAGGGACGTCACCGGCCACGCCTACCAGACGATCGCGCTCCGCCTCCTGGGCGCCGCGATCGTGGCCCTGTTCGTCTACCACACCAAGATCCTCCTGGTGCCGGGCGATCTCGACAACGCCCAGCGCTGGGACGAGGTCGCGGTGCTGCTCGTGGCCTTCGCCGCCGGCGTCGTGCCCGAGGTGGCGCTGCGCTGGCTGGCCGGGCGGACCCGCCGCCTGTTCGGCGCCGGCGCCGAGCAGCGCGCCGACGAGCTCGAGCTCGAAATGATCGAGGGCATCGACGCCTACACGCGCGTGCGGCTGGCCGAGGCCGGGATCCACGACGCGCAGGGCCTGGTCGCGGCCAACCCGCTGCATCTGACGCTCAGGACGCCGTTCAGCCTGCCGCAGGTGATCGACTGGATCGGCCAGGCCTGCCTCCTGGTCCAGCTCAAGCCCGATCTCTACCGGCGGCTGCGCGCGCAGGGGCTGCGCACCGCCTGGCAGCTCGACCAGCTCGTGGAGCTGCGCGAGGGCGGGCGGCTGGGCCTCGCCGAGGAGGCGGGTGGCTTCGATCCGGCGCCGGGCGGCGCCGCGCCGCCGCCGGCCCGCCTCGAGGCGGGCGGCGGACCGCCGCTGCCGCCCGATCGGGCGCGCACGCTGTTGGCCCTGCTCGAGGCCGACCCGGCCTTCGTTCGGGCCGGCGAAGTCGCCCGCTGCATGCGCGCCGCCCGGGAGCGGCTCGTCACCCCGGGCGTGGAGGCCGAGCCCCGGGGTGCCTAGCCCTGGAGCCGGGCGCGGAGCCGCTTCTCGAGCTCGCAGAGCACCAGGAGGGCCACACCCACCGCCAGCACGACGATCCCGTCGAGCAGGCCGACCGGGCGGGTCTGGAACAGGGACTGCATCCAGGGGAGGTAGGTGAGGGCGAGCTGGGCGAGCACGGTCACGCTCACCCCGATCAGCACCGCCGGCGTGCCGACGAGCCCCTCGACGGTGAGCGAGGTGCCGTGCACGTAGCGGACGCTGAAGAGATAGAAGATCTCCATGACGACGATCGTGTTGACGACCAGGGTCCGCGCCTCCTCGATCGTCTCGCCGCGCAGGTCGGCCCAGTAGAACACGCCGAAGGCGCCGCAGACGAACAGCACCGAGACGAAGAGGATGCGCCAGACGAGCTCGCCCGAGAGGATCGGCCGGTCGGCCGGCCGCGGCGGCCGGCGCATGGTGCCGGGCTCGGTCGGCTCGAAGGCCAGGGTGAGGCCGAGCGCCACCGCGGTCACCATGTTGATCCAGAGGATCTGCACCGGGGTCACGGGCAGGGCCAGGCCCAGGGCGAGCGCCGCCAGGATCGTCAGGGCCTCGCCGCCGTTGGTGGGCAGAGTCCAGCCGATGACCTTCATGAGGTTGTCGTAGACCGTGCGGCCCTCACGCACGGCCGCCACGATCGAGGCGAAGTTGTCGTCCGCGAGCACCATCTGGGCCGCCTCCTTGGCGGCCTCGGTCCCCTTCATCCCCATCGCCACACCGACGTCGGCGCGCTTGAGGGCCGGCGCGTCGTTGACCCCGTCGCCGGTCATGGCGACGATCCGCCCATCCGCCTGCAGCGCCTCGACCAGACGCAGCTTGTGCTCGGGGGTGGTGCGGGCGAAGACGTGGACCTCCCGGGCGGCCCGCCGGAAGCCTTCGGCGTCGAGCGCGTCGAGCTCGTTGCCGGTCGCGACCGACGGCTCGCGGGCGATGCCGAGCTGGCGGGCGATCTCCTTGGCGGTCGTGGCGTGGTCGCCGGTGATCATGACGACCCGGATGCCGGCCGTGTGGCATTCGGCGACCGCCGCCACCGCTTCCTCGCGCGGCGGGTCGATCAGGCCCACGAGGCCCACGAGCACGCAGCCACCCTCGACGTCCCGGGGCTCGAGCGGCCGGTCGCCGGGTGGTGCCGGCGCGCGGGCGAGCGCCAGCACCCGCTGACCGCGGCCGGCCAGCTCCTCGGCCGCCGCCCGCCAGAAGGCGGCATCCACGGGCCGCTCGCCTTCGGTCGTCCGCTCGGTCCGGCACATCTCGAGCAGTCGTTCGGGCGCGCCCTTGACGATCACGAAGCGGTGGCCGTCCGGGCTCCGGTGCAGTGTCGCCATGAACCGGTGACGGCTGTCGAAGGGGATCTCGTCGAGCCGCACCAGGTCCCTGCGCACGGTCGCCGGGTCGAGACCGGCCTTCATCGCGAGCGTGACGAGCGCGCCTTCCATCGGATCGCCGTCGACGAGCCAGCCAGCCTCGCCGTGCCGGACCTCGGCGTCGTTGCAGAGCAGGCCGCCCTCGATCAGCTCGGCCAGCACCGGGTCGGCGAGCGGGTCGATCCGCGCACCGTCGGACGAGAACGCGCCCTCGGCGGCGTAGCCGCTGCCGGAGACGCGGGCGAGCGCCGACGCGGTGCGGACCGTCTGCACGGTCATCTCGTTGCGGGTGAGCGTGCCGGTCTTGTCCGAGCAGATGACCGAGACCGAGCCCAAGGTCTCGACCGCCGGCAGGCGGCGGATGATGGCGTTGCGGCGGGCCATGCGCTGCACGCCGATGGCGAGCGTGATCGTCATGACCGCCGGCAGGCCCTCGGGGATGGCGGCGACGGCGAGCCCGACGACCGTCATGAAGGAAAGGTCGAGCGGATAGGCCTGGACCAGCCAGGCGAAGGGAAAGGCGGCCGCGGAGACCGCGAGGATCACGACCGTGAGGGTGCGGGCGAAGCCCGCCATCTGCCGCAACAGCGGGGTTTCGAGCCGCTCGACCTGGCCCAGAAGCTTGCCGATCTTGCCGAGCTCGGTCTCGGCACCGGTCGCAACGACCACGCCCGTGCCCTGCCCGGCGACGACGAAGGTGCCGGAGAACGCCATGCAGGGTCGATCGCCGAGCGCCGCCTCCCGCGGCGCGGGGTTCGTGCTCTTGTCGACCGGGACCGACTCGCCGGTCAGGATCGCCTCGTCGATCCTGAGGCCCCTGGCGCGCAACAAGCGCAGATCGGCCGGTACCCGATCGCCCGCTTCCAAGAGCACGACGTCGCCCGGCACCACCCGCTCGGCCGGAACGGTGAGCCGCCGGCCCTCGCGCAGCACCGAGGCCTTGGGGTCGACCATGCCGCGGATCGCCTCGAGCGCGGCCTCGGCTTTGCCCTCCTGGACGAACCCGACGACCGCGTTGATCAGAACGACGCCCAGAATGACCGCGGCGTCGACCGGATGCTCGAAGAGCAGCGAGAGGACGGCCGCCACCAGGAGCACGTAGATCAGGAGGTTGTGGAACTGGAGGAGGAACCGCACCAAGGGCCCCTTGCGGGGCGGCTCGGGCAGCCGGTTGAAGCCGAAGCGGGCGAGCCGCTCCTCGGCCTCCGCCGGGCTCAGCCCCTCCGGCCGGCTGCCGAGCGCGCGCAGGCATTCCTCTAGCTCGGCGGCGTGCCAGCTCGCTGCCCGCTCCTCGGCGCACCGCCCGTCCCGCTCGTCCACGCTCGGTCCCTTTCCCCCATCCTCGGTCGAGCTTGTGGCGACCGCCGGCCGGGGAGACAACCCGCGAACGGTCGCGGCGCTCAGTGGATCGCCGGCTCGACCATGGGCGTCGTGCCCTCGAGCATGTCGAGGTCGCAGCCCTCGTGCGCTTGGCGAACGTGGGCGAGGTAGAGCCGCTCCCAGCCGCGTGCGGGCAGCGGGCGGGGCCGCCAGGCGGCGCGCCGGCGGGCGAGCTCCTCCTCGTCCACGAGCAGATCGAGCCGCCGCCCGGGGACGTCGAGACGGATCCGGTCGCCCGTGCGTACGAGCGCCAAGGGGCCGCCCACGGCCGCTTCCGGGCTCACATGGAGGATGCAGGCGCCGTAGGAGGTGCCGGACATGCGCGCATCGGACAGGCGGACCATGTCGCGCACGCCGGCGCGGAGGAGCTTCTGGGGGATCGGCAGCATGCCCCATTCGGGCATCCCCGGCCCGCCCACCGGCCCGGCGTTCTTGAGGACCAGCACGTGGTCGGCGGTCACCTCGAGCGCCGGATCGTCGAGCAGCACAGCCATCTCGTCGTAGTCCTCGAAGACCAGCGCCGGGCCCTCGTGGCGCAGCAGGCGCGGATCGGCGGCCGACGGCTTGATGACCGCGCCCTGGGGCGCGAGGTTGCCCACGAGGATGGCGCAGGCCTCCTGGGCGACCGGGTCGCTCAAGGGGCGGATCACCTCGGGCTTGTGGACCCCGGCGCCCTCGAGCGCCGCCCCGAGCGTGCGGCCGTCGATCGTCGGCGCCTCGAGGTCGAGCAGCGGGGCGAGCTGCTTCAAGAGCCCCAGGATCCCGCCCGCGTAATGGAAATCCTCCATGAGGAAAGCGCCCGAGGGGCGGACATTGGCCAGGACCGGGACCTCGCGGGCGATCGCGTCGAAGCGGTCGAGGGTCAATGGCACGCCGGCGCGTCGGGCGATCGCGATCACGTGGATCATGGCGTTGGTCGAGCCGCCCATCGCCATCTGCACGCGGATCGCGTTGTCGACCGTGCGGGCCGTGACGAGCGTGCGCGGCCGGACGTCCTGCCAGACGAGCTCGACGATCCGTCGGCCGGTGGCGGTCGCGAGGCGCGGATGGTTGGCATCCGCGGCCGGGATCGAGGAGCCGCCGGGCAGCACGAGACCCAGGGCCTCGGCGATCGCGGTCATGGTCGAGGCCGTGCCCATGGTCATGCAGTGGCCGAAGCTGCGGGCGATGCCCTCCTCGACTTCCTGCCACTCGCGCTCGCCGATCCGCCCGGCGCGGAGCTCCGCCCAGTATTTCCAGGAGTCCGAGCCCGAGCCCAAAGGCACGCCGTGCCAGTTGCCGCGCAGCATCGGCCCAGCCGGGAAGAAGATCGCCGGCAGGTCGGCCGAGAGCGCCCCCATGATCAGCCCGGGCGTGGTCTTGTCGCAGCCGCCCATCAACACGACGCCGTCGATCGGGTGCGAGCGGATCAGCTCCTCCGCCTCGATCGCGAGGAGGTTGCGGTAGAGCATGGTGGTCGGCTTGACGAACGGCTCGGAGAGCGAGAGGGCCGGGAGCTCCAGGGGGAAGCCGCCCGCCTGCCAGACGCCGCGCTTGATCTCCTCGACCCGCAGCCGGAAGTGGGCGTGGCAGGGGTTGATGTCGGACCAGGTGTTCAGGATGCCGATCACCGGCTTGCCCTGCCAATCCTCGCGCCCGTAGCCCATCTGCAGAAGGCGCGAGCGGTGGCCGAAGGCGCGCAGATCCTGCACGCCGAGCCAGCGGTGCGAGCGCAGCTCGTCGGGGCGCTTCCTGCGGGTGCTCACCGGTCCTCCCTCGCTCGCCGCGGCCCGCAGGCTAGGGGGTGACGGCGGGCGGGAGAACCCCGACCGGACGCGGCTCAGCCTTCCGCGGCCGCGGGCTCGACGCCGCGGTAGAGCTCGGCGAGCGCGATCTCGGTGCCCAGGACTTCGCTCGTGAAGCCGCCCTCGACGATCGGCAGCGTGACGGTCCAGAGCTCACCCGCCCGTCGCCAGAGCCGCATCCACGGCCGCGTGCTGTCCACGAGCCAGATCTCGCGGCAGGAAGGCAGCTGGCTGTAGCGGTCGGCCTTCTCGCCGAGGTCGAAGCTGCGCGTCGTGGGCGAAAGGATCTCGACGACGAGCGAGGGCTGCTCGACGATGCGCGGCTCCGGCGTGGGCCGACAGCTCACCACCAGATCGGGCACGAAGGCATCGGTCGCGCTCACCCGGACGGTCACTTGGCTCATCGCGCGGCAACCGGGTGGCAGGTGCGAGCGAACGATCGCGGCGAGGTTGACGAGCGCGATACCGTGCACCGGGCTCGCCGCGGCCATCGCCACGAGCTCGCCGCCCACGAGCTCGTAGCGGGTCTGGGTGCCGTCGTCGAAGGCCAGGAACTCCTCGACGGTCGTCAGGCGACGGGCAGGCTCGGCCATGCGCTCCTCCTCCAAGGAGCATTCTAGCAGGGTCGAGCCGACCCGTCGCGCTCCCCGGGCGAAGCCGCCCGCCCCCCCCCCGGGAGCGGCGCCGAGCCCGGGTCAGCTTCCGGCCAGAAGCCGCCGCATCTCCTGGGCGAACTCGGCGAGGGCCTGCTCCGCGGACTGCTTGCCGAGCACGATCGCCTGCCAGACCTGCTCCTCCTTGGCGCGGATCGCGGGCATGGCCGGCGGGCGGGCGCGCACGAAGGCTACATCGAGCTGCTTGATCGCGGCCGACCAGGCGGGATCGCCCTCGAGCCGCGCCTTGGCCTCGGGCATGGTCGGGGTGGCGGCGAGCACCGGGAGGTAGCCCGTGAGCGCGAACACCGTGGCGTTCTGCTCCGGGCGATTGATGAACGCGAGGAACCGCCAGGCGGCCTCGGTCTCGGCCGGCGGATGGCCCGCCAGGAGCCCGATCACCGCGCCGCCCACCGGAGCGGCGCAGCGCAGCTTGCAGGGCAGGGGGGCCACGCCGACCGAGAACTTGGCGTCCCGCTTGAGGTTGCCGAGCGAGCCGGTCGAATCGAAGTGGATCGCCGCCTGCCCGGAGAGGAAATATTGCACCGCCACCTTCTCGTCGAGCGCGGCGTCCTTGGACGCCAGACCGTGCTCGATCACCCAGGAGGCGGCGGTGCGGTAGGCCTCGACCGACTCCGGCCGGTCGATCAGCACCTCGTCGGTGTCCGGCAGGACCCATCCGCCGCCCGCCTGATGGGTCATCGCCCAGCGCACCCACTGGGGCGGCGGGTTGATGCCCCACACGGCCGGCCGGCCGTTCTCGGTGCGCTGCAGCTTGCGGGCGGCGGCCAGGAGCTCGTCCCAGGTGGCGGGCGCCTTGTCCGGGTCGAGGCCGGCCGCGGCGAACAGATCGCGATTGTAATAGAGAAGCGGGGTCGAGACGTTGAACGGCAGGACGAAGGAGCGGCCCTTGTAGGACGCGGCCTCGCGGGCGAAGGGGCGGATCTGCTCGGTGAAGCTCGTCCCCTCGCGCTCGAGGAAGGGCTCGAGCGGCGCGAGCGCCCCGCGTTCGGCGAACAGCCCGTAGCGGGTGATCTCGAGCATCACGAGATGCGGCTGGCGCCTGGCCGGGATCGCCGCCTGCAGCTTGGTCACGAGATCACCGTAGCTGCCGGCGAACTCCGCCTTGACGCGGACCTCGGGTTGGGCCGCGTGGAACCGCTCGACCATGGCGGCGATCGCCTTGGCCCCTTCGCCCGAGGCGAAGGAATGCCAGAAGGTCACCTCCGTGGCCGCCCGAGCCGGGGCGAGCGGGAGGACGAGGCTCGCCGCGACGACCGCGGCGCTCGGGACGATCGAGGAGAGCAGGGATCGGCGGTGCACGGGCGAATCCTCCAGCCGGACGCGGGCGGGACCCCGACGCAGAAGGGCCTGCGACGGTGACGACCCGGTGAAGGTCCCGTCACGGTTCTGCAATCGCCCGCCGTGCACGAAGGCCGCGGAGGTCGCGCGTGTCCACCCTGGCCCTCGAACGTCCCGCCGTCGCCACTCCGCCCCGCTCGCGGCTCGGCCGGGAGCTGGCACCCTGGCTCTACCTCGCCCCGGCGCTGCTGTGCCTCGGCCTGTTCGTCTACTGGCCCGTCCTCTGGTCGCTCTGGCTGTCCTTCCACCGCTGGGATTTCCTCGCGGCGGGGCGACCCTTCGTCGGGCTCGCCAACTATGGCGAGCTCCTGGCGAGCGGCGAGTTCCGCAACGCCCTCGAGCGCACCTTCCTGTTCACCCTGCTCACCGTGCCGCTGCGCCTGGGCGTGGCGCTGCTCCTGGCCCAGCTCCTGGTCGAGGCGACGCCGCTCCGCCGGCTCGCCCGGGCGGTCGTCTTCGCCCCCTACGTCACGAGCAGCGTTGCGGTCGCCCTCGTCTGGAGCTGGATCCTCAACGCCGACGTGGGCCTCGCCAACGCGCTGCTGCGCGGGCTCGGCGGCGCGGGCCTGCCCTGGCTGAGCTCGACCGATCTGGCCCTGGTCTCGCTCGCGCTCGTCGCCGTCTGGAAGAACCTCGGCTACGACGTCGTGGTGTTCACGGCCGGGCTCGCCGCGATCCCGCGCGCAGTCCAGGAGGCTGCGGCGCTCGACGGGGCGGGTCGGCTCGCCCGCCTGCGCCACGTCACCCTGCCGCTGTTGATGCCGACCACCTTCTTCCTCCTGTGCGTCATGGTGATCGACAGCTTCCAGACCTTCACGCTCGTGGCCGTCATGACCCGCGGCGGCCCGGCCTGGAGCACCGATCTCCTCGTGCATCTCCTGTACCGCACGAGCTTCGTCTATTTCGAGATCGGGCGCGGCTCGGCGCTCGCCGTGCTGCTGTTCCTGGGCCTTCTGGCCTTCACCTGGCTGCAGTTCCGCACGCTCGGCCGGCGCATCCACTACGGGGGCGACCGGTGAGCCGGCCGGTAGTCCGGGGAGGTGACCTCCTGGCGCTCGCCGCGGCCTCGCTCCTGGGCCTGCCCTTCCTGCTCGCGCTTCTCGTCTCCCTCATGCCGCCGGATGCGTTCCTCGCGCGCGAGCCCGCGCTCTGGCCGCTGCGCCTCGACAACTATGCCCGCGCGCTCGAGGCGGCTCCCTTCGACCGTTATCTCCTGAACTCGCTCCTGGTCGCGGGCGCCGTGACCGCGGGCTCGCTCCTGACCGCGATCCTCGCCGCCTACGCCTGCGCCCGGCTCGAGTTCAAGGGCCGCGACCTGGCCTTCCTCGCGATCGTCGCCACGCTCCTGATCCCGAGCCACGTCACGCTCGTCCCCAATTATCTGACCATGGCGGCGTTCGATCTGGTCGATTCCTACCCGGCGCTCGTCCTGCCGTCGCTCGCTTCGGGGTTCGTGTGCTTCTTCCTGCGCCAGCAGTTCCGCAACATCCCGCGCGAGTTCGACGATGCGGCGCTGGTCGACGGCGCCGGGCGTTTGCAGATCCTCCGGCTGGTCGTGGTGCCGCTCGCGCGTCCGGCGATCGCCGCCATGGCCATCTTCCAGTTCCTCGCCGAATGGACGAGCTTTCTCTGGCCGCTCGTGGTCACGACCTCGCCCGACATGCGCACCCTCGAGGTCGGCCTCGCGGCCCTCCACGACGTGGCGATCGACGACGGCAACGTGAACTGGCCCGTGGTGATGGCCGGGGCGGTGCTGGTCATGGCCCCCACGCTCCTCCTCTTCGTGCTGGCCGAACGCCAGCTCGTGCGCGGCTTCGCTCCGGAGATCGGCCGATGAGCACCCTTCGCCCGGCGATCGCCGCCCATCGCGGCGGTGCCCGCGAAGCGGTCGAGAACAGCCTCGCCGCCTTCCGCTACGCGGCCGGCCTCGGCGTCGAGCAGGTCGAGTTCGACGTCCACCGCTCGGCCGACGGCGCCCTCGTGGTGCTGCACGACGCCACCCTCGAGCGCACCACGACCGCAAGCGGCCCGGTCGACGCCTGGCGCGTTCCGGACCTGCGCGCCGTGCGCCTGCGCGAGGCGCCGGAGGAGACCGTGCCGACGCTCGAGGAGGTGCTCGAGGTCCTGGCTCCGGCCTCGATCGACCTTCGGGTCGAGATCAAGCCCGGGGCCGCCTTCGCCCGGTATCCCGGGATCGAGGCCGAGCTCGTCGACCGCCTCCGCGGCATGGCCCTGCTCGGGCGGACGGTGGTCACGAGCTTCCTGTTGCCGGTCCTAGCCGACGCCGCCCGGGCCGGCGCGCCCTCGCGGCTCTGGCTCGTGGCGCCCCTCGTGCAGGCGACCCTGGGTGCGCCCGAGGCTCTGGCCCGATTGGCGCGGGAGGCCGAGGTCGGCGAGGTGGGCCTGCACATCGACCATCTCGATGCCGCCTGGGTGGCGGCCCTGCGCGCCGCCGGCCTCGAGGTCGGGGCGTGGGCGGCGCACGAGGACCATCAGATCGACAAGGCGCTCGCCCTCGGGCTTTCGGTCTTCACCACGGACCGGCCACGGGCGGCGCTCGCCCGGCGCGCGGCCCGGCTTGCGGGGCCATCCGACGGCCGGTAAGGCCGGGGCCGGGAAAGCCGGGGAGGCGGCCTTGGAGCAGATCCGCGAGTACGAGGTGCACGACTGGCGCTTCAAGCGCCTCGCCTCGATGAACGCCCGGCTCGTGCGCCTCTGGAGCGGGGCCGCCTGGGCCGAGGGCCCGGTCTGGTTCGCCGATGCCAACCAGCTCCTCTTCTCCGACATCCCCAACGACCGGATCCTGCGCTTCGTGCCCGATGTCACCGGGCTCGAGGGGCAGGTCTCGGTCTTCCGCCAGCCCGCCGGCAACACCAACGGCCACACCCGCGACCGCGAGGGGCGGCTGGTCTCCTGCAGCCACCGGCACCGGCGGGTCGAGCGGACCGAGCCGGACGGTCGCATCACCGTCCTGGCCGAACGCTGGAACGGGAAGCGCCTCAACTCGCCCAACGACGTCGTGGTCAAGTCCGACGGCACGGTCTGGTTCACCGATCCCGCCTACGGCATCGACACGGTGCTCGAGGGCGAGAAGGGCGAGCGGGAGTATGGCGGCTGCTTCGTCTTCCGCCTCGACCCGCGCAGCGGCGGTCTCACTCCCGTGGTCGAGGTGATGCAGCGCCCCAACGGGCTCTGCTTCTCCCCCGACGAGCGCGTCCTCTACGTGGCCGACACCGGGATCAGCCACGATCCGCAGGGGCCGCGGCACATCCGCCGCTTCCTCGTCCAGGAGGACGGGCGCCTCGTCGGCGGCGAGGTGCTCGTGAGCTCGGAAGTGGGCGTGTTCGACGGCTTTCGCTGCGACAGCGAGGGGCGGCTCTGGACCAGCGCCGGCGACGGCGTGCACTGCTACGACCCGGACGGCCGGCTCCTGGGCAAGATCAAGGTGCCCGAGGTCGTGGCCAACCTCTGCTTCGGCGGCCCGCGCCGCAACCGGCTCTTCATCTGCGGCACGACCTCGCTCTACGCGGTCTGGACCCACGTCACGGGCGCCCAGGTGCCGTGAGCCCGGGGGCGCGTCTCAGCCCTTGGCCTCGAGCGCGCCCCGGCCGCCGTCGAGGGCGATCACTTGGCCGGTGATCCAGCCCGAATCGCGTGAAAGGAGGAAGGCGGCGAGCGCGGCGGCGTCCTCGGGCTCGCCCAGGCGCCGCAGGGGGTGCTGGCGGGCGATCGATTCCGCCATCTGCGGGTTCTTGGTGAGGCCGGCGGCCAAGGGTGTGCGGGTCAAGGAGGGGGCGATCGCGTTGACCCGGATCTCGGGGGCGAGTTCGGCCGCGAGCGCGCGGGTGAGGCCCTCGACCGCGCCCTTGGCCATGGCGATCGAGGCGTGCATCGGAAAGCCGCGTTGCACGGCCACGGTCGAGAACAGCACCACCGAGGCCCCGGGCCCGTGCGCGCGCAGGCCCGGCAGCGAGGCCTGCACCGCCACGAGCGCGCCGAGCGCGTTCACCCGGAAGTCGCGCTCGGCGTCCTCGGGCGAAACGCGCGGCAGCGGCTTCAGCGTGATCGTGCCGACCGCGTAGACGAGGCCCGAGAGAGGGCCGGAGGCGGCCTCGATCGCGGCCCGCAGCGCGGCGGGGTCGGCCGCGTCGGCGGTGGCGA
Organism: uncultured Geminicoccaceae bacterium; assembly: GCA_964504655.1. GTDB lineage: Bacteria > Pseudomonadota > Alphaproteobacteria > Geminicoccales > Geminicoccaceae > JANXAZ01. The sequence goes on along the minus strand of CAZDFD010000003.1, from coordinate 48,728 downwards.
AGCTCGCGTCGAGCTCGGCCGCGAGCGCCGAGAGCCGGCCCGCCTCGCGCGCCACCAGGTGCAGGGAGCGGCCGGTCACGGCGATCCTTCGGGCGAGCGCCGCGCCGATCCCGCCCGTGCCGCCGACGACCACGATCCGCCCGGCCATCCGTCCCTCCGCTCCCGGTCGCCCTGCTCTACGGGGCGCGGCCGGGCGCGGTTCAGCGGCGGCGGCGCATCAGGAAGTCGCGGATCCGCTCCATGGCCGCCCAGCCCTCGCGGCTCACCTCCTCCTCGTGGGCGATCTCGGGGGTGGACACGGGTGCGGCACCGTCCTCGGGGACGTAGCCGATCGCCTGCCGGGTGGGCTCGAGGTCCCAGCGCATGCCCGGATTGGCGCTCATCAGGTTCAAGACGGCGAAGCGCAGATCGTTCGGCGCCAGCACGGCCTTCTCGAAGCCCTGGCAGAGGTCGCGGTCGGAGAGCCACATCGCCTGGCCCCACAAGCCCCAGTTCATGTGCGGGCCCGGCCGGTTGCCGGGCTCGCGCTGGGCGTAGCCGATGCGGAAGCAGACCACCGACAGGCCGCGGCGCTCGGCGTAGAGCCTGCCCATCCGCTCGCCCACGAGCTTGAACGCGCCGTAGCCGTTGACCGGATGCGGCGTGGTGTCGGGGGCGAGCCGGCCCTCCTCGAAGCGCAGCCCGCCCAGCACCCAGTTCGAGCTGGCGAAGACCACCCGCCGGACCCCGGACTGCACGCAGGCCTCGAGGCAGTTGCCGACGAGGTCGAGGTTGTTGGGCACGAGCTCGGCCCAGGAGGCGTGGGGGTAGGGTACGCCTGCGAGCAGGAGGAGCGCGTCGGCGCCCCGGAGCCGATCGACCCAGGCGGCGTCCCAGACGGAGAGATCGGCCGCCTCGATCGCCGGGTCGCCCCCGCTCTCCTTGTCGAGCAGGACGAGCGGCCAGCCGAGGCCCTCCATGTGGCGGCGGAGCTTGCCGCCGATCGAGCCGGCGGCGCCGGTGATGACGACCTTGGGCAAGGCTGCCTCCCTCACATCGCCACGGGTGTGACCGCACGGCCCTCGGCGAACCAGGTGGTGACGTTGGCGAGCACGCACTCGCCCATCCGCCGCATGCACTCCTGGGTCGAGCTCGCGACGTGCGGGGTCAGGACCACGTTGTCGAGGCCGAGCAGACGCTCGGGCACGGTCGGCTCGTCGGCGAACACGTCGAGGCCGGCCGCGCCGAGGCCGCCGCCGGCAAGGAGCTCGACCAGCGCCGGCTCGTCCACGAGCCAGCCGCGGGCGATGTTGACGAACACGCCCTGGGGTCCGAGGGCCGCGAGCACCTCGCGGCCGACGATCACCCCGCCGCCCGGCGAGCCCGCGGCGCAGAGGAAGAGGATGTCGCTCTCGCGGGCGAGCTCGAGGGCCGAGCCGTGGGCCCGCCAGGAAAGCCCCGTCTTGGGCACGGGATCGAAATAGCCGATCGTGCCGCCGAAGCCCTCGAGCCGGCGCGCCACCGCCTGGCCGATCCGGCCGAGGCCCAGGATCCCGTAGCGCTTGCCCCAGAAGCTCCGGCCGACGGGCATCCGTCCCTGCAGCCAGCGACCGGCGCGCACGAAGCGGTCGCCCTCGGCGATCCGCCGGCAGGCCGCCATGCCGAGCACGATCGCCAGATCGGCCACGTCGTCGAACAGCACGGGCGTCGTGGTCACCACGACCCCGCGGGCCTTGGCCGCGGGCAGGTCGGTGGTCTCGAGGCCGACGCCGTTGATCGAGCAGAGCTCGAGCCTGGGCAGGGCGTCGATCAGGCCCTTGGGCAGCCCCGTCATGCCGCCCGAGAGGACGCCCCGGATCTCGGCCGCGTGCGGTGCCAGGTCGCGCGCCCAGTCCTGCCAGCCCTTGCCGTGGAACACCTTGTGGATCACGAAGCCGCGCCGCTCGAGCTCCTCGAACACGAAGGGCTGCTGATTGCTGACGGCACCCAGATGAACGGCCATGACGCCCTGTCTCCGCGGACACTCCTCGCCGGGCGAGCCATAGAGTAAGCGCGCCGTGCAGGCCACCGGGCCGGCGCGCATGCGGGGCCTGCCCGGTCGCGGCCGGAGCCGCGAGCGGGGAGGGGTCGATGTGGGAGCCGGAGCTGCTCGGGCGGTGGATCGAGGCGGCTCCCGCCGCGACCGGGGCGATCCTGGTCCTGCCCGCGCCCACCGGCTCGCCGGACGTGCACGCCCGGCAACTGGCCGCGGTCGGCGCCGCGGTCCTGGTGTCGCTGGTCGAGCCCGGCGAGGCGGCCCGGCTCGGCCTCGACCTCGGCCGGCTCGCCCGCGCCTGCGCGGCCCACGGCACGGCCTTCCGGCACGCGCCGATCGCCGATTTGGCGGTGCCGGGCGCCGACTTCGAGGCGGCCTGGGCGGACCTCGGGCCGCGGCTCGCCGGGGAGCTGCGCCACGGCCGCCGGCTCGCGATCCACTGCCGGGCCGGGCTCGGGCGGAGCGGCACGGTCGCGGCCCGTCTCCTGATCGAGCTCGGGCTCGATCCCGAGCAGGCGGTGGCGCGGGTGCGCGTCGCCCGCCCGGGTGCCATCGAGACGCCGGCGCAGGAGCGGCATCTGCGTGCCCTCCGGCCCGGCCACGCCTGAGCCCCGCCGGCCGCCTTCAGTTGGGCAGGAAGGGGTTCTTGCGCGGCGGCGGTCCGGGCGGCCTCGGCGCTCGCGGCGCCCCGGCTCCGCGATCGCCGAAGGCGAACGCCAGGTAATCGAGGAACATCTGGCGGTACTCGCCCTCGAGCGGCGGCATGCCGTGGTTCTCGCTCATCCAGGACAGGGTGGAGTCCCAGCGCTCGCGGCTCATGCCCTGCGCCGCGATCAGCCGGCCGGAGTGGCAGGCGGTGCAGAAGGACGCCACGAGTTCCCAGTTCGGTCCTTCGGGGAAGTGGGCCAGCCGATCCTCCTCGGCGGCCGCGGCGGCGCCGAGGAGGAGGAGGCTCACGAGGATCGCCGCGCCGCCCCGCATCAGGCCTCGATCAACAGCGCGATGCGATGATAGACGTTGCCGCCGTAGCCGCTCGGGTTCCAGTTGGCCGCGGCGAAGGTCTGGCTGTGACCGCGACTGTCGACCGCGCGCACCCAGAGCTCGTAGTAGCCGTGGGTCGGCAGCGCGATCTTCTGGCGCCAGTGCTGCCAGGCGTGGCGGTTGACCGGGCGGTCGAGCTCCGCCTTCTGCCAGGTGGCGCCGAAGTCGATCGTGGTCCAGACCTCCTGGACCTCGAGATCGCCGGCCCAGGCATGGCCACGGGCGGCGATCTCGCGGGTGCCGGCGGGCAGCCTCGTGCCGTCCGCCGGGCTCGTCACGATCGAGCGCACCGGCATCGATTCGAGGACGCGATAGCCCTCGCCCTTGCTCGGGCTGCCCGGAACGATCGGCGCCGTGGGTACCCGATAGGACGTCCCCCGCATGCCCTGGCCGTCGTGCTCCCTGTCGCGGATCCAGATGCGGGTCAGCCATTTCTGGCTGGCCGAGCCGGACCAGCCCGGGAACAGCAGGCGGACGGGCCCGCCATGGATCTGCGGCAGCGGCTCGCCGTTCATCTCGAGGACGATCAGGCTGGTCTCGTCCATCGCCTTCTCGAGCCGCACGCCGCGCGAGAGCGGGACCTTGGTGGGATCGCCCGAGAGGTGCGGATCGGCGCCGAAATGCGCGGTGTAGACGGCGCTGCCCTTGAGCCCGGCCGCCTGCAGCACGTCCTTGAGGCGCACCCCGGCCCAGCGGGCGCAGCCGGCGCCGCCGGTGGTCCACTGGTTGCCCGAGGCCGGGGGCTGGAACATCGCGCGGCCGTTGCCGCCGCACTCCAGCATGAACTGACCCTCGACCCGCGGGAAGCGGCTCTTGAGCTCGCCGAGCGCGAGCTCGAGCGGGCTGTTGACCTCGCCGTCGACCTTGATCCGCCAGGCCATCGGATCGGCCGCCGGGTCGGGCACCGTGCCGTTGTTGCGGATGAAGTGGCGGTCGGTGGGTGTCACGGCGTCGTCGAGCAGATGCGCCGGGGTCTCGGCCACCAGGGGCTTGTCGCCGAGGAGGACGAGGCCCGGATGCTTGCCCGGGAAGACGGGCTTGGCTTCCTGCGCGAGCGCCACCGGAAGGTAGCCCTCGGGCATCAGCCGGGCGAAGGGGATGGCGGCCCCGAGCGCGGCGCTCATCGCCGCGAGGCTCGCACCCTTGAGGGCCCCGCGGCGTCCGAACACGAGCGCGTCGGCGCGCTCGGGATCGCGGGTATAGAGCTCGTTGAGCCCGCGTTCTGCGGCCATGGTCCCCTCCCTTGTTGACGCTTTCCTTATCTAGCGGCCGGCGCAGGGGGCGCAAGCGGGGATGTGGCTGGGCGCGGCGCCGGCCCGCCGCTAGCCTCGCCGCGGTCGGTCGGAGGCGGGCATGGCAGCGAGCGCGTTCCACGGCATCTACCCGATCCTCTACGCGCTGTTCGGGCCGGACGGGCGGCTCGACCGGGAGGCGATGCGCCGCCAGGTGGAGGCCTGCGTCCGCGGCGGGGCGCACGGGATCGCGGCTCTGGGGCTCGCCACCGAGGTCTCCAAGCTCGATCCCGCCGAGCGGCACAGCGTCATGGAATGGTGCCTCGCGGACGTGGCCGGCCGGCTGCCCGTGGCGATCACCGTGTTCGGCCAGACGGCCGAGGACCAGATCGAGTTCGTCAAAGCGGCCGCCGATCTGGGGGCCGCCTGGGTGATCCTGCAGCCGCCGCCGACCCGGCCGCTCGCCGAGAGCGAGCTGTTGCGCTTCTTCGGGCGGGTCGCCGACGCCGCACCGATCCCGGTCGCGATCCAGAACGCGCCGCAGTTCATCGGCGTCGGCCTGGGCGACGAGAGCCTCGTGGCGCTGCGGCGCAACCACCCGAACTTCCGGCTCCTCAAGGGCGAGTCCTCGGCGCTCGAGATCGGCCGCACGCACGAGCTCCTCGGCCCCGAGGTGGCGATCTTCAACGGCCGCGCCGGGCTCGAGCTCACCGACGTGCTCAGGGCCGGCTGCGCCGGCATGATCCCGGCGCCCGAATGCTTCGACGTGCAGGTGCGGATCTACGAGGCCTTCCGCGCCGGGCGGATCGAGGAGGCCGACCGCCTCTACGCCTCGATCCTGCCCCTGATCGTGTTCCTGATGCAGTCGGTGCCTCGCTTCGTCTGCTACGGCAAGCGGATCACCGCGCGTCGGCTCGGCCTCGGGCCCGTGGTCGATCGTGAGCCGTGCGAGCGGCCGACGCCCGCCGGCCTCGAGGCGATGGAGCGGTGGAGCGCCGGCCTGCCGCCCTTCGCCGCCGGCTGAGAGCGGGCGCTCAGCCGGTGCCGCCGCGGGCGAGCGCGGTGCCGAGGAGGATCACGAGGCCGGCCAGGAGCACCGCCGCGCCGATCGTCTCGCCGACCAGGAGCACGGCCAGTAGCAGCCCGGCCACCGGCTGCAGGAACTGGGTCAGGCCGATCCTGGTGATGCCGCCCCGGGCGAGCGCCCCGTACCAGAGAATGTAGGCGAGCACGGTCGAGCCGAGGCCCAGATAGAGCAGCCCGGCCCAGGCCCGGGCGGTCCCCGGCGCCGCGGCGAGCCGGCCGAGGAGGCCCGGCACGACCGGCAGCAGGACGAGGCTCGCCAGCACGATGCCCCAGAAGGTGACGGCCGCGCTCGGATAGCCCTCTCGGGCGAGCCGCGCGCCGGCGACGTAGCCGAAGGCCGAGGCGCAGCCCGAGGCGAGCACCAGGAGGTCGCCCGCGAGGCTCGCCTCGCCGACGCCGGCCGAGGCGTCGCGCGAGAGCGCCAGGCCGGCCTCGCCGGCGAGCGCCACGAGGCAGCCCGCCACCAGCCGCGGGCTCGGTCGAAGGCGGTCCCAGGCGAGCGCGTAGAGCGCGGTCAAGACCGGCAGGAAGGCCAGGATCAAGGTGGCGTGGGTCGCCGAGGTGCGGATCTGGCCGAAGGAGAACAGCAGCGGGAAGAGCAGGAAGCCGCAGCCCGAGGAGAGCCCGAGCAGCCGCCACTGGCGGCGGCCGCGCGGCAGGGGCAGGCGGAGCAGCAGCACCAGCGGCAGGGCCAGGAGGCAGCCGAGCAGGGTGCGCAGGAGCGCCACGTCGACCGGTGCCACCGCCTCGAGGGCGAGCTTGGTGGCGGCCGGCGAGCCGCCCCAGACCGCGACCGCGACGAGCGCCGCGGCGGTGAGCGCGGGGCCGCCCCGCTCGCCCGCGGGCCCGGCCACCCTCAGATCGCGGCCGGGCGCAGCCGGGCCACCGGCCGCTCGACGATCGGCAGGTGGACGAGCCCGGCCAGGATCCCGGTGAGGATCATCGTCGCCCAGACTGGCCCGTAGGAGCCCGTGACGTCGAACCACCAGCCGCCGAACCACACGCCCAGGAGTGCCCCCACCTGGTGGCTCAGGAAGACGAGCCCGAACAGAGTCGCCATGTAGCGCGGCCCGAACATCAGGGCGACCAGGCCCGAGGTCGGCGGCACGGTCGCGAGCCAGAGGAGCCCCATCGCGGCCGAGAACAGGAGCGTCGTGGTGGCGGTCGGCGGGGTCAAGAGGAACAGCCCGATCACGACCGCCCGGCCGAGATAGATGGCGGCCAGGATCCAGCGCGTGCTCCAGCGTCCGCCGAGCACCCCGGCGGTGTAGGAGCCGACGATGTTGAACAGGCCCACGAGCGCGATCGAGGCGGCGGCGACCCAGGGTGCCACCCCGGCGTCCAGGATGTAGGGCGGCAGGTGGGTCTGGATGAACGCCACGTGGTAGCCGCAGACGAAGAAGCCGGCGGTGAGCAGAAGGAAGCTCCGGTGGCCGACCGCCTCGCGCACCGCCTCGCCGAGCGACTGCGCGGCGGCGCCGGCGACCGCGCCGCCCTCGCCGCGGAAGACCAGTGCCAGCGGCAGGATCAGGAGCAGGATCGCCGCGAGCGTGACGAGCGCTGTCTGCCAGCCGAAGGCGCTGATGAGCGCGTGGTTGAGGAAGCCGTAGAGGAACTGGCCGAGCGAGCTCGACGCGACCACCAGTCCCATCATCCAGGAGCGGCGGTCGTCCGGCACGAGCCGGCCGGCGGCCGCCATGACGATGCCGAAGGAGGCGCCGGCACCGCCGAGGCCCACGAGCACGCCGAGCGAGAGGTTCAAGAGCCAGGGCGTGTCGGCCAGCGCGATCAGGGCGAGCCCAAGGGCGAAGACCAGCGTCCCGCCGATCAGCACGCGGGTGGTCCCGAAGCGGTCGGCGAGCGCGCCCGCGAGCGGCTGGCCGATGCCCCACAGGATGTTCTGGATGCCGATCGCGATCGAGAACGCCTCGCGCGAGAAGCCCTGCGTGCGGGTGAGCGGCTCGAGGTAGAGCCCGAAGCCCGAGCGCGAGCCGAAGGTGACGACGGCGACGGCGCAAGCGGCCAGGACGATCGGCAGGACGGCCTGCCTGGTGGCGGGCTCGGGCAAGGCGGGGCTCCGGCTGGACGGTGCGGAGCATGGCCGATCGGGGCGGCCGGAGGAAGCGCGCGAGCGGTACGGCTGCCGCGCGATCCGCCGCAGCACGACCGCCGGCGCCGCCTGTCCATCGCGCTTGACGGTCCCGCCGTCGGGGTGCAGCCTCGGCCTCGGCGACGGTTCCCCGAGAGGGGAGGAAAGAGGGAACACGGTGCGGCCTTCGGGCCCAATCCGTGGCTGCCCCCGCAACTGTAGGCGCCGAGCCACGGCCCGCATCTGCCACTGGGAAACCGGGAAGGCAGGGCCGAGCGGCAGCGACGCGCGAGCCAGGAGACCTGCCGCCGCCATCGTCACCCTGCTCGCGATCGGGGTGTGTCGCGGGCGCGGATCTCCGCTGCGGTGACGGCTCGGTCAGGCCTTAGCTGCGGTTGGAGGCGCACGAGGGGTGGTCGAACAGGCGCAGGTCGGTCGGGGCGGCGCGCCCGGCCGGAAATCGGCTCGATTCGCGGGCGTGGCGCGGCGGGGAGCGGGGCGGCTCCTCGTCGCGGTGTCGGTCGTCCTGGCGGCGCCGGCGGCGGGGCAGGACGCGGCGCTGCCGACGACGGTCGTCACCGCGACCCGCTTCCCGACCGCCCCGGAGACGGTCGGCAGCGCGCTCACCGTGATCACCGCCGAGGACCTGGCGGCTCGCCAGGCGGTGCTGGTTTCGGACGTCCTGCGCGAGGTGCCCGGGCTCGCGGTCAACCGGAGCGGGCCGATGGGATCGCTGACGGACGTGCGGATCCGGGGCGCGGATGCCAACCACACGCTCGTGGTGATCGACGGGGTCAAGATGAACGACCCCGCCTCGACCGGCCTCTTCCGCTTCGAGGACCTGCGCACCGCCGATGTCGAGCGGATCGAGATCCTGCGCGGCCCGCAGGCCACGCTCTACGGCTCGAACACGATCGGCGGCGTGGTCAGCATCACGACCAAGCGCGGCCGCGGCCGGCCGCAGGCCGAGGCGTTCGGTGCCGGCGGCTCGTTCCGCACGCTCGACGGCGGCGTCTCGCTGGGTGCCGGCGACGAGCGGGTGGACGGCTATGTCGGGATCAGCGGGCTCACCACCGGCGGCAGCAACATCGCCTCCCGGGGCGGCGAGGACGACGGCTATTGGAACGGCACGCTCAACGCCAATGTCGGGCTGCGGCCCTTCGAGGCGCTCGAGCTGCGCGGCACGCTCCGCTGGGTCGAGGCCGAGAACGAGTACGACGAATTCGGCCCGGACACCCGCGACGGGCTGTTGATCCCGACCGACGCCGACCTCGCCGAGCGACGCTCGTCGGTCTCCGGCCGCGCCCAGGCCAGGCTCGCCACGCTCGACGGCCGGCTCGAGCACACGCTCGGCTTCTCCGGGCTGAGTACCCGCAGCGACCAGCTCGATCGGGGCGACAAGACCTTCGAGTTCGACGCCGACCGGACGATCCTCGACTACCAGGCGAACCTGTTCCTCGACACGACCACGCTCGTCCAGGCGAGCCACGCCTTCACCTTCATCGCCGAGTGGCAGCGCGACGACGGCCGGAGCTCGTTCGCCGAGTTCGAGGCGATCAACAACACCGGCCTCGTCGCCGACTGGCGCGTGACGTTCCTGGATCGCCTCACCCTGTCGGCCGGCCTGCGCTACGACGTCAACGACCAGTTCGAGGACTTCCTGTCGCCGCGGATCACGGGGTCCTACGTGATCCCCGAGACCGGCACGCGGCTGCGCGCCAGCTGGGGACGGGGCGTCCAGAACCCGACGCTGGTCGAGTTGTTCGGCTTCTTCGCCAACTTCCAGGGCAACCCCGACCTCGAGCCGGAGCAGTCGACCGGCTGGGACGCGGGCGTCGAGCAGAGCCTCCTGGGCGGCCGGCTGACGATCTCGGCCGGCGTGTTCCGCAACGAGATCGAGGACTTCGTCGGCAGCGAGCTCGACCCGGCCACGGGCGATTTCCGGCCGGTCAACCTCGAGGGTCGAACGGACACCCAGGGGCTCGAGCTGGCCGCCCGGGCGAGGCTTCTCAGGGAGCTGGAGCTGCGCGCCGCCTACACCCTGACCGACACCGACGATCCGGACGGCGATCAGCTCGCGCGGCGGCCCCGGCATGTCGGCTCGCTCGGCCTCACCTGGTCGGCGCTCGCCGACCGGGACGGCCGGGCCCGCCTCCGGGTCGATCTCGCCGCCCGCTACAACGGCAGCCAGGAGGACAACGTGTTCACCCCGGCCTTCGCTCAGGGGCGGCGTGTGCTCGACGATTTCTGGCTGGTCGACGCGGCTGCGAGCTACGAGCTCCTGCCCGGGCTCGCGGTCGTCGGTCGGGTCCAGAACCTGCTCGATCAGGACTACGAGGAGGCGTTCGGCTATCGCGGCTCCGGCCTCGGGGCGTTCCTCGGCCTGCGCGGCCGGCTGGCGTTCTGAGCGGGACCGGGCGGTGCGCCACCGGCCACCCGAAGGGCTCCCGGTCGGAGGCGTGGCGCTCGCGATCCTGGGCTCGGGGCTGGCGCACGGGGCGGTGCTGACCGCGGTCCTCCTGGCCCCGCGCCAGGAGCCGCCGGCCCCGGCGCCGGTGGTCGCGGTCGAGCTCGTGGCGATCGCCCCCGCGCCGGCTCCGGCCGCGGTGCCGCAGGCCCCGTCGGCCGAGCCGGCGGCCGCGCCGCCGCCGCCCACGCCACCGCCGCCCGGGCCGCCGGTGGAGGCGCGGGTGACGCCGCGGCCGCCGCGGTCCGCCCCGAGGGTTCGGCCGGCCGCCGTCGCGGCCGTCCCGCAGCCGCCGGCCCCCGCGCCGGCCGCCCCGGACGATCCCGGGGCGGCCGGGCCCGCCGCGGCGATGCCCGGCGTCGGCCAGGTGCTCGCCGCGCTGCCGGCGGCGCCGGCCGGCGCGCCCGCCGGCTGGGCGCTGGGCTCGTCCGACAACCCGGCGCCGCGCTACCCCTCGGCGGCGCGTCGGCGCGGCATCCAGGGGATCGTGACGCTCGCCGTCCGGGTGGCCGCCTCGGGCCTGCCGGTCGCGGTCGAGGTCGCCGCCTCGAGCGGCTCGACGCTCCTCGACGAGGCGGCCCTCGAGGCGGTCCGGCGCTGGCGCTTCCAGCCGGCCACGGCCGCCGGTCGGCCGGTCGAGGCGAGCCTCGCCGTACCGGTCGAGTTCCGCCTGGTCGACCCCTGACCCGACCGCCTTGCCGCCCCCCGCCGCGGCCGATAGCGTCACCTTCGCGCCATCGAGCGCGTGCAGAGGACTGGATCGGGGCATGGGCAGGAAGAGCGAGGGCAAGGGCAGCAAGCCCGAGGATGCGTCGGCCACGGCCACCCCGCCCGTCAAGATGAAGCGCAAGGAGTTCGAGCGGGCGCTCGAGGAGCTGCAGCTCGAGCTCGTGCGGCTGCAGGACTGGACGGTCGCCACGGGCGGTCGGATCATCGTCGTGCTGGAGGGCCGCGACACCGCCGGGAAGGGTGGCGTGATCGCGCGGATCATGCAGCGCACGAGCCCGCGCGTCTTCAAGCACGTGGCACTGCCCAAGCCGTCCGACCGCGAGCGCACGCAGCTCTACATCCAGCGCTACATGGCCCACTTCCCGGCGGCCGGCGAGATCGTCCTGTTCGACCGCTCCTGGTACAACCGGGCCGGGGTCGAGCCGGTGATGGGCTTCTGCACGCCCGAGGAGACCGAGCGCTTTTTGAAGGTGACGCCGTTCCTGGAGCGTCAGATCGTCCAATCCGGCATCATGCTCATCAAATATTTCCTGGAGGTGAGCCAGGACGTCCAGCTCGAGCGATTCCGTTCGCGCCTGACCGATCCGGTGAAGCACTGGAAGTTGAGCCCCATGGATATCGAATCCGTGTTGAGATACTGGGACTACACGCAGGCATACCAGCGAATGCTGGAGACGACCGACAGCGAGTATGCGCCCTGGTATCTCGTCGATTTCAACGATCAGCGGCGCGGTCGGCTGAGCCTGATCAAGCATTTCCTGAGCTTGGTCCCGTACGAGAAGGTGCAGCACGAGCTCCCGGACATGCCGAAGCCGCCCAAGCGACCGAAGGACGTGCCGGCGGCGCTCAAGGCCCTGCACACGGTTCCGACGCTCTGACGCTCTGTTGACGGGCGCGATCGCGGCCACGTTCCCGATCCTCGTCGTGGTCGGCGTGCTCGCCGCCCGGGGCGGGGCGGTGCTCGCCGGCGGACTCGGGCTCGCCGCGACCCTCGGGCCGGCGCTCGCGACCGGCCGACTGGCGCCGCCCGAGGCGGCGCTGCAGCTCCTGCGCGGCGGCTGGCTGGCGCTCCAGGTGATCCTGGTGGTGGCGGCGGGGCTCCTGTTCCACGGCGCCCGCGGCGGCGACGAGCCGGCGGCCGGCGGCGAGACCGCGCCCAGCCCGTTCGCCGCGGCCTTCCTGCTGGGCCCGTTCGCCGAGTGCGCGACGGGCTTCGGGGTCGGCTGGCTCGTGGCCTTCGCGGCGCTTCGGGCGCGCGGGCTGGCCGCGCCCGCGGCGGCGCTCCTCGGCCTGTTCAGCCAGGTGCTGGTGCCGTGGGGGGCGCTCGCGGTCGGCACCCGGCTCGGCGCCGATCTGGCCGGGCTCGAGCCGCGCGCCCTCGGCCTCGCCTCGGCCGAGGTCACGGCCCTCCTCTTGGCCGGCCACCTCGTGGCCTTCGAGGCTCTGGCGCGTCGCGTCGGGCTCGCCCGGCCGGCCGCGGCGACGCTCGAGGACGCGCTCTGGCTGGCGGCGCTCGGCCTGCTCCTGGTCCGGCTCAGCCCGCGGCTCGACCTCGAGCTCGTGGGCCTCGTGGCGAGCGGGCTCCTCCTGGCGCTGCGCTGGCTGCGGGACGTGCGCCCCGGACCCGCCCGGCTCGCGGCCACCCTGCGCGGGACCCTCGACTATGGCTGCCTCGTGACCGCGCTCCTGGCGGTGCGGCTGGTGCCGGCCGTGGCCGAGCCGGCGCAACGGCTCCTGGTGCTGCGCCCGGCCGCCGACCTGCCGCCGCTGCCGCTCCTGCGCAGCCCGGCGAGCTGGCTGCTCGTGGTGGCGCTCGGCTTCCTCGTGGCGCGGCGCGGCGCCGCCGCGCTGGGTCCGGCCCTGCGGGCGGCCGGCCGGCGTGCCTGGACGCCCTGCCTCGTGACCCTGCTGTTCGTGGCGATGGCGACGGTCTACGGCGCCGCCGGACTGGCCGCCGCCGCCGCCCAGGGGCTCCTCGCCATGGCCGGCCCGGCGGCGATCCTGGCGGTGCCGGGGATGGCGGCCCTGGCCGGCTTCCTGACCGCCTCGAACGCCGGCTCGAACAGCCTCCTGATGCCCATCGTGGCGGCGCTCGCGCCCGCGGCCGGGATCGCGCTCGAGCCGCTCGGCGGCGTGCTGAACGCGGTCGCGAGCACCTTCACGCTGCTCTCGCCGCCGCGCCTCGGGCTGGCCGCGGTCCTGGCCGGCAGCGCCGCGGCCGACCCTCTTCTGCTCCGCCGGGCGCTGCCGACGGCGGCGCTGGCGCTGGCCCTGGCGACCCTCTGGACGGGTGGGCTCCTGCTCACCCGCTGAACCCGGGCTCAGCCGGTCGGCAACGCCACGTCGAGCCAGCCCCGATCGGTCACGCGGGCGCGGTCGCCCGGCCGGAGCAGGACCGTGGTGGTGGCCGATTCGACCAGCGCCGGCCCGGCCACGACCTGGCCGGGCGCGAGCTCGTCGAGGGCGTGCACCGCGGCCTCGGTCCAGCCGCCCAGATGGATCCGGCGGTGGCCGCGCGGCGCCGCCGGCGCCGCCGCCGGGCGGGCCGGCTCGGCCGGCGGATGGTCGAGCTCGCCGATCACCGCCAGCCGGGCGTTGACCAGCACCGGCGCGCGGTCCGGCAGGCTGTAGGTGTAGAGCTCCTCGTGGCGGCGGTGGAAGGCGGACTCGATCCGCGCGACGAGGCCCGGCGCCTCCCAGTCGAGCGGGTCGAGGTCGACCGCGACCTCGAAGATCTGCTCGCCGTAGCGCATGTCGGCGCTGCGGTGGACGCGCACCGGACCGGTGAAGGCGGCGGCGGCGAGCCGCGCGCGGCCCTCGGCCTCGAGCCCGGCATAGAGGTCGCGGAGCGCCGCCTCCTCGAGCGCGCTCGCCTCGGCGATGTGGGTACGCGCCAGCTCGATCCGCAGGTCGGAGGCGAGCATGCCGAACGCCGACAGCACCGAGGCCAGGCGGGGCACGATCACCCGGCCGATCTGCAGCTGACGGGCGACTGCGCTCACGTGCAGCCCGGCGGCACCGCCGAAGGACAGCACCGCGAAGCGGCGCGGGTCGACGCCGCGGCGGACCGAGACCAGGCGGATGCCCTCGGCCATCTTGGTGTCGATCACCCGCTGGATGCCGGCCGCGGCGGTCACCGGATCACAGCCGAGGGCATGCGCCACGACGCCGACCGCGCGCTCGGCGGCGGCCCGGTCGAGCCGCATGCCGCCGCCGGCGAAGCGCTCGGGGTCGAGATAGCCGAGCACGAGATCGGCGTCGCTGACCGTGGCCCGCACGCCGCCGCGGCCGTAGCAGGCGGGCCCCGGGTCGGCGCCCGCGCTCTCGGGACCGACCTGCAGGATGCCGCCGGCATCGACCCGGGCGATCGAGCCGCCGCCGGCGCCGATGCTCGCGATGTCGAGGCTCATGAGGGCGATCCGCTCGCCCGCGAGCTTGCGGTCGGCGGCGATCGCCGCCCGGCCGCCGGCGACGAGGGAGATGTCGGTCGAGGTGCCGCCCATGTCGAAGGGGATGAGGTCGGGAGCCTCGAGCGCGCGGGCCGCATGGCGGGCCGCGGCCACCCCGCCGGCCGGCCCCGAGAGCACGGCGCCGGCGGCGAGCCTCGCCGCCTCGGCCACCGTCACGACGCCGCCGTGGCTCAGCATGACGAGCACCGGACCGCCATAGCCGGCCGCCCGCAGGCGCTCCTCGAGCCGCGCCAGGTAGCGGCCGAGCGCCGGCGCCACATAGGCGTTGACGACGGTCGTGGCGAGCCGGTCGAACTCCTTGATCTGCGGCAGCACCTCGCTCGAGAGCGAGACCGGCAGTCCCGGCAGGGCCTCGGCGAGCGCCCTCCGGGTGGCCTGCTCGTGGGTCGGGTCGCGCCAGCTGTGCAGATAGCCGACCGCGACCGATTCGACCCGCTCGGCGCGGAGCCTGGCGATCGCAGCCGCGAGCGAGGCCGGATCCAGGGGGATCTCGATCCGCCCGTCGCAGCGGATGCGCTCGCGCACGGGCAGACGCAGGCGGCGCGGCACCAGGGGCTCGGGCGGCGGCTGGCGGAGGTCGTAGCGGTCGTCCTTGAGCCCCTCGCGCATCTCGACGATGTCGCGGTGGCCCTCGGTGGTGAGGAGTGCCACCTTGGCGCCCTTGCGCTCGAGCAGCGCGTTGGTGGCGACGGTGGTGCCGTGCACGATGCGCTCGGTACGCCCGAGCAGCAGGGCGCGGTCGAGCCGCATGGCCTCGGCCAGCCGGGTAAGGCCGTCGAGCACGCCCTCTGACGGGTCGGCCGGGGTCGAGGGCGCCTTGGCGTGGACCAGCCGGCCGGCGTCGTCGACCGCGACGAGATCGGTGAAGGTGCCACCGACGTCGACGCCGATGCGGATCATCGGGCGGCCTCCGCCGCCGGGGCGAGCAGCCCTTCGGCGCGGTCGCGGGCCGTCGCCGCCGGGTCGCGCGCCGCCGGATCGCCCCAGCCGCCGCCGCCGCCCGAGAGCGCCACGAGCACGTCGCCCGGGCGGATCCCGATCCCGACCTCCTTGGTCGCGAGCATCCGCACCGCGCCGTCGGCCGAGACGAGCCGGTAGTCGTGCGGCGCCCCGTCGCTGCCGCCGAGCACGCCGCAGGCGCCGTGCCGCACGCCGTCGCCGGCGGTGTTGGCGACCGCCGGCGCGCCGACCTCGACCGCCATCTCGAGCACGGCGCCGGGGCCGCCACGGTGGCGCCCGGCGCCGCCGCTGCCGGGGCGCAGCTCGTGACGGCGGAAGAACAGCGGGAAGCGGACCTCGTGGACCTCGAGCGAGCCGAACTTGATGCCGCCCGCGGCCTGCCACTCGCCGGCCGCCGGCCAGCCGTCTCCGGCCGGGGAGGCGCCGCCGCCCGGCCGGGCCTGGAACAGATGCCACAGGAACGGCCGGCCGTTGCGCGGGTCGGTGCCACGGATCGCCACCCGGAAGCGGCGGCCCCAGCCGGCCATGGCCCGCTGCGGGCAGGCCGGCGCAAGAGCCTTGACGATCGCCTCGATGATCTCCTGCCCGCAATGGTTGGTGCAGAGGGTCACCGGGCGGCCCTCGCGCGGGTGGACCACGGTGCCCTCGCGCGCCTTCATGGTGAGCGGGCGGAAGGCACCGTCGTTCTTCGGGATGTCCGGGTCGATCAGGTAGGCGAGGGCCACCACGCAGGCCGAGTAGCTGTTCGGGTAGGAGGAGTTGACGAAGCCGGTGACCTCCTCGTCGCTCCCGGTCAGATCGACCTCGAGGTCGCTGCCGCGCTTGGTGACGGTGGCGCGGATGGTGACGTCCCTGCGGCCGTGGCCGTCGTCGTCGAGCACCGCCTCGCCGCGATAGGCGCCGTCCGGCCAGGCCGCCAGGATGGCGCGCACCCGCCGCTCGGCGCCGTCGAGCACCGCCTCCACCGCCTCGAGGGCGGCGTCCGCGCCGAGTTCCGCCAGAAGGGCCGCGAGCCGCCGCTCGCCGACCCGGGCCGAGCCGATCATGGCCGCCAGATCGCCCTTGAAGTCGCGCGGATGGCGGACGTTCAACGCCAGCAGCTCGAGTACGTCCTCGCGCAGCGCGCCGGCCTCGTAGAGCCTGAGCGGCGGGACCCGGATGCCCTCCTGCCAGATCTCGGTCGCCCCGGGGTTGTAGGCGCCGTGGGTGGCGCCGCCGATGTCCGACTGGTGGGCCCGGTTGATCGCCCAGAACAGGTGGCGGCCCTGGCCGAACACCGGCACGAAGGCGGTGAGGTCGGGCAGGTGGTTGCCGCCGCGATAGGGGTCGTTGAGCAGGAACACGTCGCCCGGGTGGATGCGGCCCTCGAAGGCGGCCTGAACCGAGCGGACGGCGAAGGGGAGGGCGCCCACGTGGATCGGCACGTGCTCGGCCTGCGCCACGAGGCGGCCCCGGGGGTCGGCGAGCGCGGTCGAGAAGTCGCGCGAGGAGTTGAGGATCTGCGAGTAGGAGGTCCGGAGCATCGCCTCGCCCATCTCCTCGACGATCCCGTGCAGGCGGTGCTGGACGACCGAGACGGTGATCGGATCGACGGGCATGGGGCGGCTCCGCGCGGCGACGCCGGGCCGGGCCCGGCGCGCCGGCACGCTAGAGCCGAACCGGATGCTCCGGAAGGGCGGCGCGCGGCGGCCGGCTCAGCCGAGCCTGGGCTCGGTGCGGACGAAGGAGGGACGGGCCCGGATCCGGGTCCACCAGCCCTGCAGGGCGGTGCGGCCGGCCATCGCCTTCTGGCCCTCCGGCACCATCTGGAAGTAGGCCAGCACCGGGGCGAGCCAGAGGTCGGCGAGCGTGACCTCGCCGCCGACGAGCCAGGGCCCGGCGCCCATCAGCCGCTCGATCTCGGCCAGGGCGAGTTCGGCCCTGGGCAGAGCCGCGGCGATCGCCGCCTCGTCGACGGGGCCGCCCTGCGGCCCGACGATCGCGCGGGGGATGAAGATCGTCGTGATCATCGCGCCATAGGCATAAGAGTCGATGATGCCCTGGATCTGCAGCATCCGCGCCTCGGCGCGCGGGTCGGTGGGCGTCAGCGGGACCCCCGGGACGACGCGGTCGAGATAGCGGGCGATCGCCCGCGTCTCGTAGAGGGTGAAGCCGTCGTGGTCGAACGCCGGCACCGGCCCGAATGGGTTGCGCGCGAGATGCGCCTCCTGCCTGTGCTCGCCCTTGAACAGATCGACCTCGACGAGCGTGTAGGCGGCCCCCTTCTCTTCGAGCACCATGCGCGCGGACCGCGTGTAGGTGCTGTAGCCGGGACCGTAGATGGTGAAGGTCATGGCCGCGACTCCCCTCCGCCGACGCCCGCAGCCTAGGCAGCGTGGGCCGCGGCGCAAGGCGCCTGCGCGCACCGACCGCTTGCCGACCGGCTCGCCGCCGTGACAGCCTCGATCCGGCAGTGCGGAGGGGGCATGCGTCTGGCCGGCAAGGTCGCCATCGTCACCGGCGCCGCCAGGGGGATCGGCCGGGCGACCGCGCTGCGCTTCCTGGCCGAGGGCGCCCGCGTCGCGCTCTCCGACCGCGACGCGGCCGCACTGGCCGGCGTCGCGACCGGCCCCGCGGAGGCGGTGTTGATGCAGGCCTGCGACGTCGCCCGGGCGGCGGAGGTCGAGGCGCTGGTCGCCGCCACGCTGGCCCGCTTCGGGCGGATCGACGTGCTCGTCAACAATGCCGGCTACGGCCATCGCGGCAGCATCGAGCAGACGAGCGAGGCCGAGTGGGACGCCCTGATGGCCACCAACGTCAAGGGCGTGTTCCTCTGCTCGCGGGCGGTCGTGCCGGTGATGCGCCGCCAGGGCGGCGGGACGATCGTCAACGTCGCCTCGACGACCTCGTTCATCGGCATTCCCGATCGGGCCGCCTACGTCGCCTCGAAGGGTGCCGTCGCCGGTCTCACCCGGGCCATGGCGATCGACCACGCCAGGGACGGCATCCGCGTGAACGCGGTGGCCCCGGGCACGGTCGCGAGCGACTACTACGAGCGGATCGTGGCCGGCGCACCCGACCCGGAGGGCATGCGGCGGACGCTCGAGGCGCGCCAGGTGATCGGTCGGGCCGGCACGCCCGAGGAGATCGCCAACGCCATCCTGTTCCTGGCCTCCGACGAGGCGAGCTTCTGCTGCGGCACGATCCTGCTGGTCGACGGCGGCATGGTGGTGCAGTGAGGCGGGACCGCCGGCCGGACGACCCGGCGGAGGCCGGAGCGCCGGCGGGCTCTCGGACAGGGAGGAGCGGATGCCGAACGTCTATGTGAGCGCGGTGCTGGCGGCCCCGGCCCGGCGGGTGTGGGAGGTGATGGCCCCGTTCGACGGGCTCGCCGCTTGGCACCCGGCCTTCAAGGCCAGCGTGATCACCAACGGGGTGCCGGCCGGGCTCGTGGGCGCCGAGCGGCTCTTGACGCTGCAGGACGGCGCCGAGATCCGCGAGCGACTGATCGGCTTGTCCGAATTCAAGCGGACCTGCGTCTACACGATCCTGAGCTCGCCCTTGCCGATCAGCGAGTACGTCGCGACCATCCGGGTGACGCCGGTGACCATGGGCGAGAAGGCGTTCGTCGAGTGGTGGTCGCGCTTCGAGGCGGCGCCGGCCGACCGCGAGGCGATGGTGAACCTGATCAGGGGCGTCTACGAGGCCGGCATCGAGGCGGTGGCGAAACGGCTCGGCGCCTGAGCAGCCGCTTCAGGGGATCACGCGCATCCGGCGGAACTCGGCGAACTGGCGGGCGAACATCTCCTCGCTGTCCTCGCAGAGATGGAAGCCCGCCTTGCGGATCTTGATCGTGTCGGTCATCACGTCGTAGTCGCGCGTCAGGCAATAGTCGACGAACGGCCAGGCGACCAGCTGCTCGTAGGGGATGGGCAGGAGGTCGTACTTCTTCCGCATCTCCGCCCAGAGCGGCCCCTTGTCGGCCATGAACTCGGCGAGGCGCAGGGTCTGCACGCCACCCGGCTCCATGGCGAAGGCGCGGGCGAAGCCGGGCCAGAGATTCTCCCAACGGAAATAGTCGGTGTTGGTGATGTTGAATACCTGGTCGCGCGCCGCCGGCGTGGTGGCGCACCAGTGCATGCAGGCGGCCAGCAGCTCGCTGTCGGTCACCTGGTAGAGCGAGCGGAAGGCCTTTTCGCTGCCCGGAAAGCGCAGCGGAAGGCCGAGCTCCTTCGAGATGGCGGCGTAGACGGCGAGCCCGACCACGAGGTTCATGGGGTTGCCGACCGCGAAGCCGCACACGGTCTGCGGCCGCAGCACCGAGAAGGACCAGGGCTTGCCCGCGCGGCACCGCCGCAGCCAGCTTTCCTGGGTGTGGTAGAAGTTGGGCAGCATGTGCGGCGGGTCGCTCTCCTTGGCCGGCGTCTTGAAGGGGCCGAGATGCGAGCCGTAGATCTTCGTGCCCTCGACCAGGTGGACGTGCTCGAGGACCGGGGAGGCGGCGGCGATCGGTTCGACGCTGTTCTCGAGGAGCGCCAGGTTCGGACCGTCGTGGCCGGCCCAGGTGGGCGCCTGCTGGAAGGCGGCGTAGAAGAGGTGGGTCACGTCCGCGAGGCTGCCGAGCTTGGCCAGGGCGTCGGCACGGTCGAGAAGGTCGACCGACAGGAAGCGGGCTCGGGTCGGGAAGTCGGGCGCGCGCCGCGACAGTCCGACGAGCTCCCAATCGGTGTTGCGCTCGAGCCAGAGGAGGAGGTTGCGCCCGATCACGCCGACCCCGCCCACCACCACCGCCTTGGCCCGCGCCATCGCCCGCTCCCGCCGGTCTGCTCGGGCGAGGCTAGGAAGCGGCCCGCGGCCTGTCGAGGGGACCGGGGCGGCCGCCCGGGAAGCCGGTCGCTAGGATCCGGCCGTGCCGCGCTCGTCGGGTGATGGGGCGGCGCCGCTCGGCCGGGTGCGCAGGCCGAGCGTGCCGATCCCGGGCAGCTTGATCGCGAGCTCGGCCGGGTCGATCCCGACGACGAGCCCGAGGAGGTTGACCTCGAGCCCCTCCTCGGCGGCCACGCCGATGCCGAGGAGGCCCAGGAGCGAGAGCTGGTAGCCGGTGCCCGAGGGGGTCGGACCGACGATCCCGGACGAGAGATAGTCCTTGCCGATCGCGGTCGGCGGCAGCTCGGCACCGAGCTCGGGCACCTGGCGCAGGACGTGCGCCACGAAGGTGTTCGAGTTCGGGCCGGGCCAGGTCCGGTAGCGATCCGGCCAGGGGTAGGAGGCGACCGCGGCCCTGATCCCGGGGATCAGCGCCGCCGCCTCGGGCCCGCGCCGCTCGGCCACGATCTCCGGGCGGTTGCCGGCCCAATAGCCGTCCGCCGGCCGCATGTTGCGGCGGACCGCGGGCAGGCCGCGGCTCACGCCCCAGCCCACCACCTCGAACCGCTCGTACTCGGCCGCCCCCTCCTCCTTGACGACGATCCAGGAATGGACCGCGAAGGCCGCCTTCCAGCCCCAGGTGCGGGCGGCGTAGACCTGGACGATCGCCTCGGGCGCCTGGGCGGGATCGGGGGCGAGCCCCGAGGCGGCCCATCGCGCCTGGCTCCAGTGCGTCTGGGCGCCGACCCGCTGCGCCACGAGCGAGCAGCCGACCGGGCCGAGCAGGAGGAGCAGGAGGGCTGCGGCGGTCTTCAAGCCGGGGCTCCGTGGCGATCGTGTGACCATGATCTGGAAGGACCGGGCCGCAGGGCAAGCTCGCCCTTGAACCGCCGCGATGCGGCGGGCACAAGGCGCACGGGCCCCGCCGCGGAGGCGTACCTCTTGGCGCTCCTGTTCGCGAGCCCGGACGACGATCCGGTCGCCTGGGGCGCGGCGCTCCGCCGCCGCCTGCCCGGGCTCGAGCTGCGCGTCCACCCCGAGCTCGGCCATCCGGCGGAGATCGAGGCGGCGCTGGTCTGGCTGCCGCCGCCGGGATTGCTCGCGAGCCTGCCCAACCTCAAGGCGATCCTGTCGCTCGGCGCCGGCGTCGACCGGCTGCTCGAGGATGCGACCCTGCCGGCGGGCGTGCCGATCTGCCGGATGGTCGACCCGGCGCTGACCGCGAGCATGGCCGAGTGCGTGCTGCTGCACGTGCTGCGCTACCACCGCGACCTCGACACCTACGAGGCGCAGCAGCGCCGGGCGCTCTGGCGGCTGGTGCTGCCCCGGCCACCGGCCTCGACCGTGGTCGGGATCCTGGGGCTCGGCGAGCTCGGCGGCGCCGCCGCCCGCCTTCTGGTGGCGCACGGCTTCACGGTGCGCGGCTGGAGCCGGACCCGCCGCGCGCTCGACGGGGTCGCGAGCTTCGCCGGCCAGGGCGAGCTCGGCGCCTTCCTCGACGGACTGTCCGTGCTCGTCTGCCTGCTGCCGCTCACGCCCGAGACGCGCGGGATATTGAGCGCTCCGTTGCTCGACCGGCTGCCCAGTGGGGCACGCCTCGTCAACCTCGCGCGCGGTGCCCACCTGGTCGAGCAGGACCTCCTGGACGCCCTGGCCGTCGGCAGGCTGGCGCACGCCACCCTCGACGTGTTCGCGACCGAGCCGCTCCCGCCGGAGCATCCCTTCTGGCGGCATCCGCGGATCACCGTGATCCCGCACGCCGCCGCCTACAGCCTGCCCGAGAGCGGCGCCGACGTCGTGGCCGAGAACCTGCGCCGCCTGGCCGACGGCCGGCCGCTGCTGCACCGGGTCGAGCGGGCCCGCGGCTATTGAGGAGACCCCGGTGGCGGCACGTATCCTGACCGTCGCGCAGCAGAAGGGCGGGGCCGGCAAGACCACGCTCGTGGTGCAGCTCGCCACCGCGCTCGCCGCCGCCGGGCGGCGGGTGGCGGTGGTCGACATCGACCCGCAGGCGAGCCTGACGGGGTGGATGCGGATCCGCGAGCACGAGGCCCGCTCGGCGCCCGAATTGCGCTTCGCCATGGTCGGCGGCTGGCGGCTCGGGGTCGAGCTCGACCGGCTCGGGCGCGAGGTCGATCTCGTGCTGGTCGACACCCCGCCGCACGCCGAGAGCGAGGCCAAGGGCGCGATCCGCCGCGCCGACCTGGTCCTCGTGCCCTGCCAGCCGAGCCCGGCCGACCTCTGGGCCAGCCGCGCGACCTTCGAGCTCGCGCGCAGGGAGGGCCGCACGGCACGCCTGGTCTGGACCCGCGTGCCGCCGCGCGGCCGGGCGGTCGAGGAGGCGCGCGCCACGGTGGCCCGCGAGGGCTGGCCCGCGGCCGTGGCCGAGCTCGGCAACCGCCAGGCCTATGTGGCGAGCTTCGCCAGGGGCCTGGGCGTGGTCGAGGCGGAGCCCAGGGGTGCGGCGGCTCGCGAGGTCGAGGCGCTGCTCCAGGAGCTCCTCTCGGCTTGAGCCGCTGCCGGGGCGGGGCGGACCGGCCGCCGGGGGCCCGGTTGCGGCGGCCGGCGCGGCGGGGCTATGAGGCCGCGTCACTCGGGGAAGGAGCACCCATGTCCGCGCCGCCCTCCGGCACAGGCGAGCCGATCACCGACCGACGTCAGCTCGTCGAGTGGTTCGCCGGGGGCTGCAAGCCACGGCAGAGCTTCCGGATCGGCACCGAGCACGAGAAGTTCTGCTTCACGACGGCCGACCTGCGGCCGCTGCCCTACGAGGGCCGAGCCGGGATCCGGGCGCTGCTCGAGGGGCTTGCCGAGAGCTTCGGCTGGGAGCCGGTCCTCGAGGAGGGCCGGCCGATCGCGCTCACCAAGGGCGGCTGCTCGGTGACCCTCGAGCCGGGCGGCCAGCTCGAGCTGTCCGGAGCACCGCTCGAGACGCTGCACCAGACCTGCTGCGAGGTCCACACGCATCTGGACGAGCTCAAGAAGATCGCGGAGCCCCTCGGCGTCGCGATGCTCGGCATGGGCTTCAATCCCAAGTGGCGACGCGAGGACATCCCCTGGATGCCCAAGGGCCGCTACCGGATCATGCGGGCCTACATGCCGCGGCGCGGTGGCCTCGGGCTCGACATGATGCTGCGGACCTGCACGGTTCAGGTCAACCTCGACTTCGCGTCCGAGGCCGACATGGTCACCAAGCTGCGCACCAGCCTGGCGCTGCAGCCGGTCGCGACGGCGCTGTTCGCCAACTCGCCGTTCCTCGAGGGCCGGCCGTCGGGGTTCCTGTCGCTGCGCTCGCGGGTCTGGCTCGACACCGATCCCGACCGCTCGGGCATGCTCGGCTTCGTGCACGAGCCGGGCTTCGGCTTCGAGCGTTACGCCGAGTGGCTCCTCGACGTGCCGATGTACTTCGTCTACCGGCAGGGCCGCTACGTCGACGCCTCGGGCCAGTCGTTCCGCGACTTCCTCGAAGGCCGGCTGCCGGCGCTGCCCGGCGAGCGGCCGACCCTCTCGGACTGGGCCGACCACGTCACGACCGCGTTCCCCGAGGTCCGGCTCAAGCGCTACCTCGAGATGCGCGGCGCCGACGGCGGGCGGTTCCGCACGATCTGCGCGCTGCCTGCGCTCTGGGTCGGGCTGCTCTACGACGAGCGGTCGCTGGCGGCGGCGGCCGATCTGGTGGCCGGCTGGACCGCGGCCGAGCTCGAGGAACTGCGCCGGGAGGTGCCGCGCCAGGGGCTCGCGACCCCGTTCCGCGGCGGCACGGTGCTCGATCTGGCCCGCACCGTCGTGGGCCTCGCCCGTGACGGCCTCGCCCGGCGGGCCCGGCTCAACTGGGACGGCCAGGACGAGACGCGCTATCTGGCGCCGCTCGAGGAGACCTGTGCCACCGGGCGCACCCCGGCCGAGCTCAAGCTGCGCCGCTTCCACGAGGAATGGGGCGGCTCGGTCGACCCCCTGTTCAGCGAGTTCGCCTTCTGAGCCGGAGCCCGGCGGGCAGCGCCGCGGCCCGCGCCGGCAGCGGATGCGCGACGAGCGCCTCCTCGATGACCCGTTCGAACGCCCGCGCGACCGTGGCGAAGCCGCGGCCGGGGGCGTCGCAGGGGTGGATCTCGTCGGCCCAGTCGTGCTCGCCCAGGAGCGGCCGGCAGTCGACCAGATAGGCGTAGGGATACGCCCCCCCGGGCCGGTTGCCGCCGCAGAGCCGGGCGAGCAGCGCGTGCAGCCGGTCGATCAGCGCGGCGACGATGGCCCGCTGCTCGCCCGGATCGACGAAGCCGCGGCTCTCGAGCGGACGGCGCAGCCAGCCGCCGTGCCGGGTCCAGCCGGGCCGGCGCGGGTCGCCCTCGAACGCCGGCACGGCATGGGCGTAGCCGTGGCAGACCACGAAGGTGCCCGGCCGGATCGCCGCCACGGTCTCGAGCACCTGCCGGTAGCCCGTCTCGATCGCGGCCAGGCGGCGGGCGAGCTCGTCGGTGTCGACGTGCCAGGCCGGGTCGCGCCCGGGCGTGCGCGGGCGCAGGATCGAGGCGAGCACCGAGACCTCGCGGCCCTGGGCGTCGGTCTCGGTGCCGATCACGTCGTTGCCGCCGGCCGACAGCAACAGGCCGCGGGCCCGGCCGGCGAGGCGCGGGTCGAGCAGCGCGCCCGCATATTCGGCGTCGGCGCCGGTCATGTGGGCGAGGGTGTCGCCGGCCGCATCGAGGCTCCAGATCAGGTGGCGCTCGGCCAGCTGGTCGATCGTGTCGTCGAGCAGCAACGGGAACTGGAACCAGCTGTCGCCTTCGGAGACGAGCACCGGCAGGCTCTCGCCGCGCTCGAGCCGGCGCAGGCAGCGCTGCTGGCGACGCCAGCGCGACCAGCTGTTGGCCCAGCCGAGGAAGTCGAGCCGCTCGATCCGCACCGCATCGAGCGGCCTGAGCTCGACCCGCTCGGGATCGGGCTGCACGATCGGGTCGAACGGCGCCGACGCCTCGGCTACGCCGCGCAGGTAGGGACGGATCCGCGCATCCGGCAGATCGGGGTCGGCGAGCTTGGCCTCGAGCTCGTCGAAGGTGATCCGGCGCATGGGCGGCTCCCGGCTCCGGCAACTGGCACGCGATTGCCTCGCGAGCAGGGTTATAGCAGAGGTCGTCCGCCGTGTGGCCGGCCGACGGTCGGGGGGAGCCGATGCCCGAGCTCGATCCGCGCCTGCGTGAACTCGCCGAGGCGGCGGCCGGCCGGTTCGAGCGCCGCGCCCGGCCGCGCGCGGCCCGGCTGCGGGCGCTGCGCGCCGGGCGGCTCACCCGCGCCGACACCCCCGCGCGGTTGGAAGCTCGCCTCGACCGACTCGGGCGGGCGGCGCGGGCGGCCGCCGCCCGATTGGACGCGGCCGCAATCGGCACCGACGGTGGCCGTGCCGCCGCCGTCCTGCCGTCGGTCCCGCCGCGGCTCGACGACGCGTCGGCCCGCGAGGCGATGATCGGCCTCAAGGATTTCCTCAGCGTCGAGTTCCTCGAGCGCGGGGTCGCGGCCGCCCGCACGGTCGGCCGGATCGTGCTCCGCCACGGCCCGCGCCTCGTGCCCCGTGGCACCGGCTTCCTGGTCGCCCCGGGCGTGCTGCTCACCAACGAGCACGTCCTCGGCAGCCCGGCCGAGGCGGCCGTGGCCGCGCTCCAGCTCGACCTCGAGGCGAACGGGTTCGGCCCGCCCCTGGTCCCGCAGACCTTCGCGCTCGAACCGGAGCGGCTGTTCCTGCACGACCGTGCGCTCGACCTGGCGCTGGTCGCGGTGGCCGGGCGGTCGCGCGAAGGGGCCGCCGTCGCGGGCTATGGCTGGTCGCCGCTCGACGGGCGGATCGGCAAGGTCACGATCGGCGAGCCGGTCAATCTGGTGCAGCATCCGCAGGGTCGCGAGAAGGAGGTCGTGCTGCGCGGCAACCGCCTGGTCGACCTCCTGACCGGGCCGGCCGGCGAGGACCCCGGGTTCGCCCCGTTCCTGCACTACGAGGCCGACACCGAGCCGGGGTCCTCGGGCGCGCCGGTGTTCAACGACGGCTGGGAGGTCGTGGCGCTGCACCACAGCGCCGTCCCTGCCCGCGACGCCGCGGGGCGCTGGCTGGCGCGCGACGGCAGCGTCTGGGTCGAGGGCCGCGACCCGCCGGCGGCGATCGCCTGGGTGGCCAACGAGGGCGTGCGGGTCTCGGCCCTGGTCGGGGCCCTCGAGGCGGCGCTCGGGGGCCTCTCGGGCGAGGCGGCACGGCTGCTCGAGGCGGTCCTGGACGCCGGTCGGGCCGGCGCGCCCGCGCCCGAACCCCGTCTCGGGCCGGCCCCGGCGGAGGAGGCAGCGCCGGCGGGCGGCACTCCCCAGGCGGCCGGCCGGGTGAGCGTGCAGGTGCCGCTCACGCTCGAGCTGACCTTGTCGTCGCCGGTACCCGGCCGGGTAGAGCTGCGCTTGGCGGATCCGGGTGGCGCCGACGCCGAGGAGCGGCTGCGGCCGGCCGACTACGCCGACCGGGCCGGCTTCGATCGCGGCTTCCTCGGCTTCGAGCTGGCGCTGCCGGGGCTGGTCGACGACCGCCACGGCCCGCTCGCCGAGCTGATTGGCCGTCCGGGCGAGACCGAACTGCGCTACCATCATTTCAGCGTGCTCGTGAACGCCCGCCGCCGGCTCGCCTGCCTGTCGGCGGTCAATGTCGACTTCGACGCGCCGGTGGTGCTCGGCCGCGAGGCGGGCACCGGGCGCTGGCGGTACGACCCGCGCCTGAGCCGCGAGGTTCAGGCCGGAGAGGTCTATTACCGGGACAACCCGCTCGACCGCGGTCATCTGACCCGGCGGGCGGATGCCGCCTGGGGGCGCGACCAGGCCGAGGCGCTCGCCGCCAACGACGACACCTTCCACTGGACCAACTGCGCCCCGCAGCACGAGGACTTCAACCGCTCGACGGTCTACACGAGCCGCGATCTCAAGCTCTGGGGCGATCTCGAGAACCATATCGCCCATCAGGGCTCGCTGCAGCGCATCCGGGTCTCGGTCCTGAACGGCCCGATCTTCTCGGACAACGACCTGCCGCTGGGCGATCTCCTGGTGCCGCGGGCATTTTTCAAGATCGTGGTGTTCGCGCGCGAGGACGGCCGTCCGGGCGCCCTCGGCTTCGTCCTCGAGCAGAGCGATCTGCTCGCCCGGCGCCGCGAGGAGGCGATCGAGGCCGGCGAGTTCCGGCTGCGCCAGCGTCCGCTCGCGGCGATCGCCGCCGCCACCGGCCTCGATCTCGGACGGCTCGTCGCCTGGGACCCGCTCGCCGGCGGGCGGACGCTCGAGGCGACCGCCGCGGCCCGCGACCGGCCGATCGCCCGACTGGCCGACATCCTGCTCTGAGCGGCCGCGCCGCGGCTCGGCGCGGTCAGAGCGAGCGCGGCCAGCCGTCGGCCGAGAGCGAGAGCAGAAAGGCGATTTCGCCCGCTTGCTGGACCGCACCGAGGCCGTCGCCGGAGCAGCCGCCGAGCCGCCGGCCGAGCGCGACCGCCACCGTGGCGGCGGCGAGCCCGGCCCAGAGCAGCGCCTGGGCCGCCACCCGGGGCGGCAGCAGTGCCACCGCGACGGCGCAGGCGAGGCCGAGGCCGAGCGCGACGCGGGTCGGGTCCGGCCGGCCGCCCGAGCCGTTCGGCGCCGCGGGCTGGACCAGCATCACCGCCGGCAGCGCGGCGCGCGATGCGGCCGAGGCGGCCACGAGGGCCGCGGCGAAGCTCGCCGGACTCCAGAAGGTCGTGAGCGCTGCGACCCGCGCGAGCACGGCCAGCACCAGCGCCAGGGTGCCGAGGCGCCCGCCCGCGGCGTCGCGCCCCGTGGTCGGTCGGAGGGCGTCGAGGGTGGCGGCGAGGCCGATCTCGTGGAGGGCACCGGTCGCCAGGATCTGGGTCGCGAGCGCTAAGAGAAGTGCCGGCAGGCCGGGAAGGCCGATGAGCCCGGCCAGGAGGAAGGCCAGGGCCGCTGCGGC
Organism: uncultured Geminicoccaceae bacterium; assembly: GCA_964504655.1. Classification (GTDB taxonomy): domain Bacteria; phylum Pseudomonadota; class Alphaproteobacteria; order Geminicoccales; family Geminicoccaceae; genus JANXAZ01. Next base: position 20,823 of record CAZDFD010000003.1, on the reverse strand, counting down.
GCCGACCGCCACGCCGGCGATCGGGAACCAGTGCACGGACTGGAGGAGCTCGGCCCGGCCCGGCGGCCGCGTGAGCCCCACCGGCAGGCGGGTCAGGACCGCGCAGGCCACTCTGAGGTCGGTCAGCATGCCCCGTTCCGACGAAGGACGTTCCCAGGAGCCCGCCGCGAGGCCCGGCGGCTCGGGCCCGCGGCCGGGCGACGGAGCCGATGGCCGGCCGGACCCTCGGGCCCCGCTTCCCGGTCGGCGGCCGGCTCGCCGCCCGCCGCCGGCCCTGCCTCAGAGCCGCACGACCAGCCGTCGCATGGCGAGCAGCCGGGCGTCGAAGCGGTCGGCATAGACCACGGAACGCTTGAGGAACGCGAGGAACGAGTCGTGCACGCGGCGGGCGAGCGCGTCCTTGGCGGCGATCTCCTCGAACACGGCCATCGACTGCTCGCCCATCGCACGCACCACCTCCTCGGGGAAGGCGCGCAGCTCGACACCCTCGCCCAGAAGCGGCACGAAGCTCTCGATGTTGTGGTAGACGAAATCGGCCAGCGTCTCGTTGGCGGTCGCCGACGCCGCGGTCTCGAGCATCGCCTGCAGGTCGGGGGTCAGCTTCTCCCATTCCTGCTTGTTGACCAGGAGCTCGAGGCCGGGGCCGGGCTCGTGGAAAGCCGGCACGTAGTAGTACCTGGCGACCTTCTGCAGGCCGAAGGCACGGTCGTTCCAGGGTCCGATCCACTCGGCCGCGTCGATCGCCCCGCTCATCAGGTTGGGCAGGATCTCCCCGGGCGGGGTGGTCACCGGGGTGGCACCCAGCCGCCGCATCACGTCGGCACCCAGCCCGGCGATCCGGATCTTGAGACCCTGCAGGTCGGCCAGCCCGTTGATCTCCTTGCGGAACCAGCCGCCCGCCTGGACCCCGGATGAGCCGGCGTAGAAGGCCACCACGTTGAAGGGCGCGTAGGCCTCCTTCCAGAGCTTGCCACCCTCGCCGTGGTACAGCCAGGCGGCGAGCTCGGTGGCCGTCAGGCCGAACGGCACGCCGGTGAACCAGTGCAGGGAGGGCGACTTCGAGGCCCAGTAATAGGGCGTGCCGTGACCGAGCTGGGCGGTCCCGGCGTGCACCGCGTCGAACACCTGGAAGGGTGGAACGAGCTCGCCGGCGCCGAACAGCTTGATCTCGATCCGGCCGGCCGACATCGCCTCGACCCGGCGGGCGAACCGCTCGGCGTTGACGGCCACGCCGGGCGTCCCGCGCGGCCAGGGCATGGCCATGCTCCAGCGGATCCTGCCCTGGGCGATCGCCGGAGCGGCGAGCCCGGCCACGCTCGCGGCCCCGGCGGTGGCGATCACGTCGCGTCGCAACATCGAGCTGCTCCTCCTCGGTCCCGATCCCGAGTGCTCCCGCTGCTACGGCAAAGCCGGGCCCGAGGCCAGCGGCGTGCGGGCATCATCCGCCCTCGCGGTCGATCAGGTGGACGGGCGAGCCGGCCACCGGGCCGATTCGGCAGCCGCTCGGCCCGAGCTCGCGTCCGGCCGCGTCCCGGGCGAGCGCGAACGGCCGGTCGGTCGGCCCGACGATCCGCGCGAGGTGGAACTCGTGGCCGCGGTAGGCCACGCCGGCCGGACCGAGCGGCCCGTCCTCGACCAACTCGACGCGCCTCCAGCCGATCCGGGGGTCGGGGTCTGCGAGGCTCGCCGTGACCGGCAGGAGCCCGGCCATGGCGTGGCCCGTGCCGGCGGCGTCGACCAGCTCGCGGCCGAGCGCCATGTAGCCGCCGCACTCGCCGTAGACGAAGGCGCCGCGCGCGGCGGCGGCGCGGAGGCCGGCGCGCCAGCGGCCGGCCGCGGCGAGCCTTTGGGCGTGCAGCTCGGGATAGCCGCCCGGCAGGAACACGGCATCGGCCGTCGGATCCGGGGGCTCGTCGGCGAGCGGCGAGAACGCCACCAGCTCGCATCCGGCCGCGCGCCATCCCTCGAGCACCGCCGCATAGGCGAAGCCGAAGGCGGCGTCGTGGGCGAGCGCGATGCGCTGACCGAGCGGCGGCCAGGGCGGCGCGCCGCGGCCGAGCGCCGAGAGGCTCGGCGGGCGCGCCAGGCGGACGATCCGGTCGAGGTCGAGCCGCCGCGCGGCGAGCAGCCCCGCCCGCTCGATCGTCGCCGCGAGGCGGGGCTGCTCGGCGGCCTGGACCAACCCCAGGTGCCGGCTCTCCAGGAGGAGCTCGGGATCCTCGGGCAGCCAGCCGAGGATCCGGGTCGAGAACCGCTCCTCGCAGGCCCGGGCGAGCAGCCGGGCGTGCTCCTCGCCGCCGACGCGGTTGAGCACGAGCCCGACGATCTCGACCTCCTCGCGCCAGCGCAGGAAGCCCTCGACGAGCGGGGCCACCGAGCCGCCGAGCCGGGCGCAGTCGATCACGAGCACCACAGGAATGCCGAGCAGGGCCGCGAGGTCACCGGTCGAGCCGCGGCCGTCCGGGGCGCCGTCGGCGAGCCCCATCATGCCCTCGCCGATGACGATGTCGACTTCCTCGGCGGCCGCCTCGAGCAGCCCCACGAGCGTGGCGAAGCGCATCGCCCAGCTGTCGAGATTGTGGCACGGCCGCCCGGTCACCCGCTCGTGGAAGGAGGGATCGATGAAGTCCGGGCCGACCTTGAGCGAGCCGACCCGCAGGCCGCGCCCGGCGAGTGCCGCGAGCAGCGCCAGGCACACGATCGTCTTGCCCGAGCCGGTCATCGGGGCAGCGAGCAGGAGCGCGGGCGCGGTCATGGCGCGACGGCCTCTCGGGGCGACGCGGGCCGCGCCACACTAGCCGGTTCGCGGTGCCGTGCCAGCGGCCACGACGGCGGGCCCGGGCTCAGCCGCCGCGCTCGGCGCCGGCGGGCTCGCGAGCGGCCAGCACGAGGGCGGTGGGCCCGGCCGCCTCCAGGGCCACGTCCTTGAGCGGCCGGGCGCGCGCGCCAGCCTCGCCGGGGCCTTCGACCAGGAGGGCGCCCGCCGCCATCCGACAGGTCGCGAGCACCTGGCGAACCTTGCCCAGATGGCGGCCGACCCGCACCAGGACCGCCCGGTCAACGTCCCGGAGGATCGCCTCGAGGCGGCGCGGAGGCAGCGAGGCGGGTACCACGGCGAGCGCCTGCTCGCGCAGCGCCAGCGGCCAGAGCGAGGCGGCGGCGGCGGCGGCGAAACCGGTGACGCCGGGCACGGCGACGCTCTCGAAGCGGGATCCGAGCCGCTCGAGCAGGGTCGCGAAGGTGCCGTGCAGCAGAGGGTCACCCTCGCACAGGAAGACCACGTCGTTGCCCTGGCCGAGCTCGCCCACGATCCCGGTCGCGAGCTGGCCGTAGGCACGCGAGGCCGCGGCAGCGTCGGCGCCGGCCGGCAGCACCGCGACCAGCTCGCGGGTGCCGGGCCGCAGCTGCGCGCCGGCGGTCTCGCGGGCCCGGCTCGCCCGGCCGGCGGCGGCGACGAACGCCACCACCTGCGCCCCCTGCAGGATCCGGACGGCCTTGACGGTCAGGAGGTCGGGATCACCCGGTCCCACCCCGAGGCCGATCAGCTTGCCCCGCCGCATCGCTCGACCATCGTGCGCGGAGCGACCGCCGGCCCGGCGCCACGGTCGCGACGGCGCGCCGACCGCCAGCGCGGCCGGGCCGGGCGCCCCCTCCACGGCCGTCCTACACGGCGGGGGACCGAGCGTCCACCGGCCGCCGTCCGTCCCGCCGCTCGGGGCTCAGCCCCGACGTGGTGCCGCGGCCGGCGCACGCAACGACCCGGCGTCGATCCGCCCGAGCAGACCCGTGGCGAGCAGCAATCCCAAGTAGACGGACGCTCCGAGCGCCAGCTCGCCGAGCAGCCACGGGCCGCGTCCGGGCAACACCAGGACGAGCAGCGTCACCGCCGCGGTGCAGGCCGCGACACGCACGACCTCGCCCGGATCGACGAGCGGCCCGACCTCCCGCCAGACCACCCAGGCTCCGAGGGTGGAGGCCAGGAGACCCGTCAGGAGCGAGCCGGCCGCCGTCCCGACGGCACCTGCGAGCAGCGTTCCGGCCGGCAGGAGCAGGAGGGCCAGCGCCGCAGCGGCCGGGGCGAGCAGGGCGGCGACGCCCTCGCGGCCGGCCGCGAGCAGCACCGAGCCCAGGGTGACGAACGCGGTGTGCAGCACGCCGTGGGCGAGCAGGAGGAGCGCCAGGAGCGGCGCGCCGTCGCCGTAGGCCGGTGAGAACAGCAGCTCGAGCAGGCCGCGGGCCTCCACCGCCCCGACGGCACCCACCGGCAGCAGCACGACGAGCAGCAGCCGGACGCCGCCGCGCAGGCTCGCGCCGGCGGCCGCCCGATCGCCGGCGCCGAGCGCCCGGGCGATCGTCGGCACCAGGATCGAGGTCGCGACGAAGGCCAGGAGATTGGGCAGCCGCGCCAGGTTGAGCGCCGCGGTGTACCAGCCCTTGACCTCGCGCTCGACCGCCGATCCGAAGGCGTTGAGCGCCCACAGATCGAGCTGGCTCAGGAGCCCCGCCGCGCCCCAGGCCACGGCGACCGGTGCCGCGACCTTGAGGATCGGCGCGAACCCGTCGAGCCGCGGCCGCAGCACGTGCGGTCCGAGCCGCCAGAGGGTCGCGGCGCAGCCCACCACCGAGGAGCCGGCGGTCACCAGGAGCGCCGCCTCGATCGTGAGCCCGAACGGCAGCAGCAGGAGGAGGCCCAGGATCCGCGCGCCGGCATAGGCGATGTTGGCAACTCCCTCGAGCACGAAGTCGCGCCGGCCGTTGAGGATCGCGACGGTCACCGCGAACAGCCCGAACGGCACCACGTCGAGCGCGGCAATGCGCAGGAGACGGGTCCCGTCGGGAACGGCGAACAGCCGCTCGAGCCAGGGCGCGCCGATCCAGAGCGAGGCGAACAGGGCCGCGAACACCAGGGCCACGAGGGTCACCGCGCGCCGCTCGAGCGCCCGATCGCGGCCGTCGGCCTCGGCCACGAGCCGGCTCGTCGCCTGTGGGATGCCGAGCCTCCCGATCTGCTCGACGCCGGCGAGCAGCGCGTAGACGATGCCCCAGACGCCGTAGGCGGCCGGCCCGAGCTCGCGCGCGAGCAGGAGCGCCGCGAGGAACCCGGCCAGGGCCAGGGCCAGCTGCCCCGTGGCGACCACGAGGGCGTCGCGCGCCGCGACGCCGGTCGGCCCAGCCATCAGCCGGGCTCCTGCGCGGACCGCGGCTCGAAGCCCGCGAGCCAGGCCTCGACCTCGCCCAGGCCCTGCCCCATGAGGTTGAGCCGGCCCCAGATCTCGAGGGTCACGAGCCCGAAGAAGGCGTGCACCCAGCGGCCGGCCCGGCCGACCAGCCGCTCGGACCCGCGCCGGCCGAAGCCGAGCCGGGTCTCGAGGAAACCACCGGCGAAGAACTCGGCCCTGGCATAGGGACGCGCCCACTCGGCGAGCGGCAGGGGGAAGCCCATCTTGGTGCGGAATACGAGCTCACGGCGCATGTAGCGCGTCGCCACCTGCTTCAGGACCCATTTGTCGGCGTACCGGCCGAGCTTGTAGTCGAGCGGGAGATTGACCGCCCGGCGCACCAGGCGCGGATCGAGAAACGGGACCCGGCACTCGACCGAGGCGCCCATGCTGGTGCGGTCGAGCCGCCGCAGGAGCGGGCTCAGGAAGTCCGACAGATCCGCCAGCATGGCACCCAGGATCTCGCGGTCCTCGACGGCCGGCTCGAAGCCGTAGGCGTCGATGCAGGCGCCCAGCCACTCCTGCCGCTGGTAGCGGTCGACCAGCTCCACGGTGGGCGGCAGGAGGTCGCGGAAGCGCACCGAGGTGACCGGCAGGTCGGCCTCGGCGTAGACCAGGAGGGCCAGTGTCTCGCGCACCACCGCCGGCAGCCGTGCCAGCCACGGTCGCAGTCGCTGCAGTCGGCGCCGCCGCCGGTAGGCCCAGGAATAGCCGCCGAACAGTTCGTCGGCACCCTCGCCGGCCAGCGCCACGACCACGCCGTGCTCGCGCACCACCCGGCTGATCAGGTGGTAGGCGACCGAGTTCGGGTGGGTGAGCGGCAGGTCGGAGAGCCAGACCGTGCGCGCGAGCGCACGCCGAAAGCCCGGGCCGTCCAGGGTCATCGGCACGAACGTCAGGCCCTTGTCGCGGCACAGCGCCTCGGCATAGGGCCGCTCGTCGTGCTCGGGGAAGCCCGCGATCGAGACGTGGAAGGCCTTGAGGTCGCTGCGCAGCCCGGCCGAGATCGCGGTCAGCACCGAGGAATCGAGCCCGCCCGAGAGAAGCGTGCCGACCGGCACGTCGGAGACCAGCTGCTCGCGCACGATCCCCTTGAGGGCCGCGTCCACTTCCTCGACCACGGCCTCGGGCGTCAGCCCGCGGACCCGCCGGTACTCGGCCGCGTCGACGGCCTGGGTCGGTCGGAAGTAGCAGGAATGGCGCCGCCGGCCGTCGGCCACCACCACCACCTCGCCCGGCAGCACCGCCTCGATCCCGCGAACCAGCGTGCCCCGGGTCGGGGAATCGAGGTTGCGATAGAGCGACCACTCGACCAGCGCGCCGTCGTCGACCTGCGGATCGGGGTGCTCGGGCAGCAGCGCCTTGATCTCGGAGGCGAACAGCAGCAGGTCGCCGCTTTCCATGTAATAGAGGGGCTTGACCCCCAGATGGTCGCGCGCCAGCCACAGCTCGCGCCGCTCGCGATCCCAGAAGGCGAAGGCCAGGATGCCGGCGAACCTCGGCAGCACCCCCTGGCCCCAGGTGATCAGGCTCTGCAGGACCACCTCGGTGTCACCGGTCGAGCGGAAGCGGACGCCCTCCGCGCGCAGCTCGGCCCTGAGGTCGGCGGCGTTGTACAGCTCGCCGTTGTAGGCCAGCGCATAGCGCCCGCTCGGGTCGACCATCGGCATGTGGCCGGCCGGCGACAGGTCCTGGATCGCCAGGCGCCGCGAGCCCAGGCAGACCGGCCCGTCGCTCCAGATCCCCTCGTCGTCCGGACCGCGATGGGCGATCTGCCGGCACATGCGGGCCACCACCGGGCCGTACTGCGCACCGGCCATGTCCGGGCCGCGGCAGAGCACGCCGGCCAGTCCACACATCGGCCCACTCCCCAAGCTGCCGTGGCGGACCCTAGGCCACGCTGGTTAACAGACCCCTAGCGAGGCTCGCCGTCCGCTCGCGGCCCTCGAAATGCGCCGGCGGATCCACGCCCAGCAGCGCCAGCACAGTTGCCGGCACATCGAGGATGTGACCCTGCTCCAGGCGCGCGCCCGCCGCCACCCCGGCCCCGGCGGCCGCCAGGAAGGCGTTCGGGCGATGGTTGCCCGTGTAGTAGGCGGGCGTCTCGTGCCCGCACTTGCCGCACACCAGCCCGGCGCGCGGTCCCTCGAGCCGGTCGAGCACCCGGGCGGCCTCGTCCCAGCTGATGACGAGGTCGGGGAGGTGCCGGCGCTCCTCGCCCGGGAACAGCTCGTCGATCAGCCCGACCCGGCCGGCCGCCCGGCCGGTCGTCGGGTTGGTGAGGCGGGCGAGCTCCTCGGCGAGGAGCCGGGTCAGCTCGTCCCGCTCGGCGCCGGCCGCGACGATCCCCTCGGGCTCGCGCCCGGCCAGGTTCAGACGGATGAAGCCCTCGTTGTTGTTGTGGATCGGGAAGGCCCGCGTGCGGCTCCAGTCGATGTCGGCGTTCATCCACTTGAGCGAGAGCCGATACTTGACGCTGCGCGGCAGGCAGCGGCTCACTGCCATGCGCACCGGCAAGGGGATCGCCTCGCGCAGCCTCGCGGCGAGGCTGCGCCTGGGCGCCGCCGCGGCGTCCGTCTCGCCCTGACCGACACCGGGAGCGAAGTAGAGATCGAGCTTGTGGAGGAGCTCGGGCATCAGGTGGGCGCCCGAGTAGTTGGGGCCCATGCCGTCGCCGGAGACCAGGAGCGCCGTGGTCCGATCGTCCAGATGCCGCTCGAGGAGCCCGCCGATCGCCCGGTCGACCGCGGCGTAGACGTCGAGCAGCGGGTGCGGCAGGCCGGCGATCGGCCGATGCGTCGGGTAGCTCGGGTCGCCCGTGTGCCAGAGATAGTGGCCGGCCCCGTGCGGTTCGCCGAACGTCACGAAGGCCATGTCCCAGGCTTGGCCGCGCAGGAGCCAGTCGGCCGCGCGGCCCTTGGCGGCGGCGGCCTCGACGAGGCGGTCGCGGAACCAGAGCTGGTCGGGCACCGTCACCTGCGCGCTGTGCTCGGGAGCGGGATAGGGCCCGACCTCGCGGATCAGCGCGTCGCGCATTCCGGTCGGCGAGGCGAACGGCTCGCCGAACCAGGTCCAGGTACCCCACTCGCCGATCTGCACGCCCCGGAAGCCGGGCAGCCGGCTGTCCATGAAGGCGTCGAAGACGATGCAGCGCCGCCCCGCTTCGTCGAGCGTCCGCCAGAACGGCGGCAGGGCCGCCCAGCTCGGGTCGGTCCGGTGGACCAGCTGGTCGCCGGCCCGCACCTGGTAGGCGTGGTAGAGGCCGTGCCGCCCGGGACGGGCGCCGAAATAGATGGTCGGCCAGGCCGAGACGTGCAGCATCGCGGCGGTGGTCTCGAGGCGCGACCAGGACCCCTCGGCCATCAGCCGGGCGAAGGTCGGCAGGTGGCCGGCCCGCGCCCACTCCTCGATGAGCACCGCATCGGCGCTGTCGAGGCCGATCAGGAGGACGCGACGGCTGCGCTCGGCCACGGGCGGCGGCTCCTCAGCTGCGGGCGACGAAGCGGCCGTCGCCGACCTCGCCGATACGAACGGTGTGGCCCTCCGCGGCGGCGCGCTTACCGGCCTCGAGCATGGCGATCGTCCAGACATTGTCCTCGCCGCGGGTCTCGGCGGGGGTGCCGTGCTCGACCGCGGCCTGCAGCGCCAGCAGGAGCGCGGTGGTGCCGCCCTGCGGGTAGGACTTCTCGTCGCCCGGCGGCACCTTGACGTTGCGCACCGGCAGGAAGAAGCGGCCGCTTCCCTCGCGCAGGAAGACCCAGCGGCGGTTGGTCCAGATCGCGCCGCGCTCGCCCTCGATGCGGACCGCGCAGCCGTAGCGAGGCGCGCTCATGGTGCCGAGATAGCTCACCTGCACCGTTCCGAAGTCGACCAGCGCCTGGCTGCACTCGAAGCCCCGGTAGTCCGACCAGGGCGCCCGCCAGGCCTTGACCGCGAGCGCCTGCGGCAGGCCGAACCACATGCGCAGCGAATCGAAATGGTGGACCGCCACCGCCTGGAGCTGGGGGTAGTCGACCGTGGCGAGCCACGGACCCTCGCTCGCCGCCCGCATCGCCCGGTGGTCGACGAAGGTGCAGTGGTCGACGCGGCCGATCCGCCCGTCCTCGAGCAGCTTCTTGACCGTCCGTTCGGCCGCCCAGAAGCGGTACTGCTCGGCCACGATGACCTGACGGCCGACCTCGGCGGCCTTGGCGAGCACCGCCGCGGCCTCGGCCACCGTGGGCGTGAAGGGCTTCTCGATCAGGACGGTGAGGCCCTTCTCGAGGCAGCGCAGCGCCTGCTCGGCGTGCAGCCTGTCCGGGCTCACGATCAACGCCGCGTCGGCCTCGACCTCGGCGAGCGCAGCGTCCAGATCGGTCAGGATCGGGACGCCCGGTCCGAGCGCCGCGCGCGCCTTGTCCCGGTTGCCGGCGTCGGGCTCGACCAGCCCCACGCACGCGGTGCCGGCGAACGCCTTGACGTAGTCGAGCCAATGCCGGCCGCGGATGCCGGCGCCGATCTGCAGGACCCGGACGGTCACGAGGGGGCTCCTCCTTGGGCGGGCGGCAGCGGCCAGGGACGGCCCTCGAGGCCCGGTGGCGGCTCGAGACCGAGGCCGGAGAGGACGGTCGGGGCGACGTCGACGAGGCGGGCGTCCTCGGGCAGGGGGCCCGGCCCGAGGCCCGGGCCGGCGAGCACGGCGAATCCCGGGCCGGCGTGCGTGCCGGGGCGCGGGTCGGGCGAGGGGCCGGCGACCCGGCCGATCGCCGGGCTCGCGAGCGCCGTGATCGGCCGCTCGCGCGACCAGTGCACCACGAGGTCGGGGAGCCAGGAGCTGCGCGGCCCCTCGAGCTCGCGGTCGGCGCGCAGGATGCGGGACACCGCCGGCCGCCCGGTCTCCGGGTCGACGAGCGCGCCGAGCTCCGCCTCGAGGCGGTCGAGCAGCGCGCCGTAGTCCTCGGCCAGCACGATGCCCTGCGGCTCGCGGCCGGCGAGGTTGACGCGGATGCAGCCCTCGAGGTCGGTCATCAGGCAGAAGGCGCGGGTGCGGCCCCAGTCGATCGCCGCGGTGTCGACGCGCTGGGCGAGCTGGTCGCGCAGCGCCCTCGGCAGGAGCCCGGCGATCCGCTTGCGCAGATCCTTGGGCAAGAGGTCGCGGACCGCCTTGACCGGGTCGAAGCCGCCCGAGCTGGCGGCGGCGGCCGGCTTCGCGGCGTCGACCGCGGGCAGGTCGGTCGAGACCAGGTGGCCGAGCCGGGCCAGGACCTCGGGCAGGAGATGCCAGCCGGCCCGGTTCGGGCCGATCGCGTCGCCCGAGACCAGCAGGACCGTCGCCTCCGGGCCGGCCGCCTCGAGGATCCGGGCGATGCAGCGGTCGAGCGCCGCATAGACGCTCAGCAGGTGCGGCTGGTCGAGGGGTGCCTCGGTCTCGCCTTCGGCCGGCGGCCGCCAGCAATAGTGAGCGGCCGGATGGGTCTCGTCGAGGCAGGTGACGAACAGGTCGAAGGGCCGGCGGCGCATCAGCCAGACGGTCGCCCGGGCGCGCGCCTCGAGCGCCTGGACGAGGCGACGGGCGGTGTCGGCCGGATCGAGCGGGCCGAAACCCAGCGCGTGCGCCTCGAGACCGAGCGGATGTCGGCCGACCGCGGCCTCGAGCTCCCGCAGCAGGCCCTCGGGCCGCGAGGTCGGGTCCAGATACTGCGCCCAGGTTCCCCATTCGAGGACCAGATCGCCCGCGAACCCCTCCTCGGGATGGGCGTAGGGCGGGTCGAGGACTGCGCAGCGCCGGCCGGCGGCAGAGGCCAGCGCCCAGAAGGTCGGGGCGCCGTAGAGGCCCTGGGCGAAGCGCCGCCAGCCCTGGACGCCCGGGGCCGGCTGGAAGGTGAAGTAGATGCCGTGCCGGGCGGGTCCGACGCCGGTGTAGAGCGAGGGCAGCGCCGCCACGTGGAGAAGCTCGGCCGGGGTCGCGAGATCGCCCGAGCGGCCGCGGGCGAGCAGGTCCGCGACCGTCGGCATGAGCCCTTCGCCGGCGAATCGGCGGAGATAGCCCCCGTCACCCAGCTCGAGGGCGATGACCAGGATCTTGCGGCTCACGACCAGCCCCGCACGATGACCACCGAGCAGGCCAGGACGACGAGGGCCGCGGCGATGTTGACCCAGTTGGCGAGCGGTGCCGGCCGGTGTCCCCAAATGCTCTGATAGGCGATCATCCAGACCACGAGCGCGAGCTTGATGGCGATCGCGGCACCGTCCGGCCGGTCGAGGAAGGCCAGGGTCAGGAGATCGCCGGGGCCGACTCCGCGCAGCCACAGGAGATAGAGCCCGGTCGGCACGAGCACGGCCAGCGCCGGCCAGCCGAGCCCGCCCAGATAGACCATGCGCTCGCGCAGGAGCTCGGCCGTGGCCGGCGGCTCGACCCGCTTGAGCGCCGGCCCGGCGACGATCGACCAGACCAGCATGTGGCCGATCCACAGCCCGACGGCGAGCAGGTGCAGGGCGACGAGGATCTGGTGACCGCTCATGCGCCCCTCAGCGGACCAGCGGCACGGACAGGACGAGCACGAGGAGCACCAACGGCAGGCCGAGCCAGGCCGGCAGCGGCCGCGGGCGTCGCGCGAGGGGCAGGTGGACGCCGATCACCGCGGCGAGCACCAGGAGCTTGAGCAAGAAGGCCAGGCCGAGCTCGCGCTGCCCGCCGAGGGCGCCCACCAGGAGCCCGCTCAGGACCGCCGCGGCGATCAGGAGCCAGCCGAGTATCGGCAGGGGCAGCCGGTAGCGCCAGGGCACGGCGACGTGCGGCCAGCGTGCGGCCGCGACAGTCGCCAGATGCGCCTCGGTCTCCGCGGCCGAGAACGTGCGGCGCAGGGCCAGCGCCATGATCGCCCAGAACAGGGCGTAGCCCGTGACCAGGATCGCCAGCACGAGGTGCGCGAGCGCGGCCAGCTGGTAGGTGCCCAAGGGCTAGCTCCGCAGGCCTGCGAGCGCGCGCTCGCAGGCGGCCAGATATCCCCGCGCCGTGTCGTCCCAGGAGGGCTGGGGGTGGCGCAGCGCCAGGGCGCCCATCCGGGCGAGCCGCTCGCGCGGCGGCGGGTCGGCGAGGAACGCCCGCCATGCCGCCTCGCCGGCATCGAGCAGGAAGCCGAGCTCGCCGCCGCGCAGGAGCTCGCGCATCCGCTCGCTCGGCGAGCCGGCGACGGGCCGGCCGACCGCCAGATACTCCGGTACCTTCATGGTCGCGTAGCCCAGGGTTCCGGTGGCGAAGGCGCGCGGCTCGTAGGGCGCGAGGCAGAGATCGGCGGCGGCGATCCAGGTCGGCACGGTGGCGTGCGGCACCCGCCCGTGGAGGATCACGGTCCCCTCGCTCCGTGAGGCCAGCTCGGCGTAGCGGGCCCGCCTGGAGCCGTCGCCCAGGATGTGCAGCTCGAGGCCGGGCACGTGCGTGGCGAGGACCGCCTCGATGATGCCGTCGAGCGTGTGGGTCTCGTCCAGCACGCCCACATAGAGGAGGACGTAGCGGTCGGGGTGGATGCCGAGGCCAGCCCGAGCTCGGGCCTGCTCGAGCGGCCGGAACAGCCCCGTGTCGACCCCGAGCGGCACCACCTCGACCCGCTCGGCGGGCACCCCCCAGACCGCCACGATCGAGGCCTTGAGCTGCGGGGTCTCGGCCAGGATCACAGGGACCCGACGCAGCGCCGGGCCCGCCAGCCGGCGGCCGACCTCGACCCGCATCCGCTTCAGGAGGCCGGCGTCGCGGTGGCGGGCCGGGCTCGGTACGACGTTCTCGACCGGAACCCCGGGCACCCCCCGGCCCAGGCCATAGGCCGAGAGGTGGCCGGACAGGAGCCAGCTCTTCTCGAGGATCACGTCGAACCGGCCGGCCGACTCGCGCACGAACCGACGCAGGCGGGCCATGTAGCGGGCGAACTCGACGAGGCCCATCCCCGACATGGCCCCGTCGTCCACCGCCGTCTCCGGACGCCGCTCGGGCTCGAGCTCGACGACCTCGACGCCCTCCGGGTCGGCGTGCTCCAGACGGTAGCGGAAGGCCAGCGTTACATGGGCGTAGGATCGGAGCGCCCGCGCCAGCGAGAGGACGTTGCGCGACGGCCCGACGGTCGACAGGAGCCCGTGTCCCGGCACTAGGTAGCAGATGCGCAGCCGTCGACCGGCCGTGTCCGGCGCAGCGGGCCGCCGCACGGCGGCGGGAGCGGCGAGCGCCACGCGACCGGCTCAGAGCAACCCGGCCGCCAC
>CAZDFD010000003.1:0-7275 GCA_964504655.1 uncultured Geminicoccaceae bacterium | reverse complement strand
GAAGGCCGGCGCCAGGACGACCAGCGAGCGGGCGGTGTAGTTCTTGAGGATCAGCAACCATCGGTTGCGGATCAGCAGGTAGGCGCGCCGTTTGGTGTAGCCGACGGCCCGCACCGACAGACCGTCACTGCCGTCGCCGTGCAGACACAGCGCTTCCGGCACCGACAGGATCTCGGCACCGAGGAGACGCAGGCGGAGCCCGAAATCGTGGTCCTCGACATAGATGAAGAAGCTCGCGTCGAAGCCTTCCCCCTCGAGCCGCGACCGGGCCACCATGAAGGCCGCGCTCACCACGCCGTCGACCGTGCGCAACTCGGCGCCGGCCTCCTCCCGCGGCATGTCCTGGTGATGCAGGATCATCAGGCCCAGATAGTGGTTGTCGGCGCCGTCGTACTGCACGATGCCCGGCTTGTGGGCGTAGAGGATGCGGGGTGCCGCTACCGCCGCCTTGGGATGGGCGGCGAGCGCGGCCGCGAGGTGCGCCGCGCAGCCGGCCTCCGGTACGACGTCGTTGTCGATGAACAGCACGAGCTCGGTGCGGGCGGCCTGGAGGCCGGCGTTGCGGGCCGCGCCGGGGCCGTCGTTGCTGTCGAGCCGGACGATCCGGACCGTCGGGAAGCCGGCCTCGACGAAGGCCACGCTGGCGTCGGTCGAGGCGTTGTCGACGAGCACGATCTCGGCGAACTCGGCCGCGATCGCGAGCACGCTCGGCAAGGTGCGCTCGAGGTGGCGCAGGCCGTTGAAGTTGACGATGCAGAGCGTCGGTAGCACGGGCTCGGTCAAGGCTGGTGCTGCCCCCGAGAGTGGCCATGATCGATCGCGGCGCGCCGCCGCCGAGCGCCACCGCCGGCTTCATACATCCAAGCCGGCCTCCACGCCAAGTCGCCACCATCCCCGGGTATCCGTGTCGGCCGGATGCGGGCGCGGGCGGCGGGCACTCCGGCGCATGGCGCGGCGGGGCGGATCTCGTCTAGTGTCGGCGCCGCCCGCCGACCGGAGGCGCTCATGCCGCACTCGCAGACCGCCGTGTTCCGCCACGTGGTGCGTGATCACATGGCGGATGCGCCTGTGGTGGTGTCGCTCGGCGACAGCGCCGCGGAGGCCGTCGGGCGGATGGCGTCGAGCGGGGCTTCGGCGGCCGTCGTCGTCGACCCGGACGGCACCATCCGCGGCATCCTGACCGAGCAGGACGTGGTCCGGCGGATCGCCTGCCGGCGGATCGGCGACCAGCCGGTCGACGGCCTCATGACCCGGCCGGTCCTGACGATCCGAGCCGACGACCAGCTCTATCAGGCGATCGGCTTCATGCGGCGCAAGCGACTGCGGCACATGCCCGTGGTCGATGCGGCCGGCCACCTCGTCGGCATGCTGTACCTGCACGACGCGCTGGCCGTCGCCACCGGGCATCTGGTCGAGGAAATCGACCGGCTGACCCACGAGGACAGCATGGCCGGGCTCGCCCAGGTGAAGGCGGCCCAGGTGCAGCTGGCCCGCGCGCTTCTGGCCGACGAAGTGCCGGCGCCCGAGATCCAGGCGCTCGTCTCCGACATCAACAACGACATCTACCGCCGCGTGCTGCGGCTGGTCGTGGCCGGCCTCGAGGCCGAGGGCTGGGGCGAGCCGCCGGTGCCGTTCGCGGCGATCGTCATGGGCTCGGGCGGGCGACGCGAGAGCTACCTGTTCCCGGACCAGGACAACGGCTTCGTGCTGGCCGACTACCCGGACGAGGCGCACGCCTCGATCGACCCCTGGTTCATCGAGTGCGCCGAGCGGATGACCCGCGAGCTCGACGCCCTCGGGTTTCCCCTCTGCAAGGGCGGCGTGATGGCGACCAACCCGCTCTGGCGCAAGACGATCTCGCAATGGAAGGCGCAGATCCAGGGCTGGATGCGCCGCAAGCACGAGGCGATGCTGCTGTTCTGCGACATCTTCTTCGACTTCCAGCCGGTCTGGGGGGAGGCCGGCCTCGCCCAGGAGCTCCGGACCTTCGTGACCGAGCTGGCGCCCCGGCAGCCGATGTTCCTGCGCGAGATGTTCGGCATTCAGGCCGACCACCGCGCCGCGGTCGGGTTCTTCAACCGGTTCATCACCGAGCGCCAGGATCCCGCCCACAGGGGCGAGATCAACCTCAAGCTGATGGGCACGCTGCCGCTTGCCGAGGGCGTGCGCCTCCTGGCGCTCCGCCACGGCGTCGCCGCCACCGGCACCCTGGCCCGGCTCGAGGGGCTGCTGGCGGCCGGCAAGACCACGAGCCGCGAGACCGAGGATCTGCGCGCGGCCTTCACCTGCGTGACGGGGCTGCAGCTCCGCCAGCAGTTGCTCGACTACGAGGCCGGCCGGCCGGTCGGCAACTTCGTCGACCCGCGCAGCCTGAGTGAGCGCGAGCGCGAGGTCCTGCGCGACGGTCTCAAGGCGATAAACGAGTTCCGCACGCGGCTCAGGAGCGAGCTCACGGGCGAGCTGATCTGAGCCGTGTGCGGGCGCCGGCGGGGCTGCTCAGCGACAGGGGCGGGCGACGCCGCGCGCGACGTCGAGGATGTCGGCACGGCTGATGCCGATGTCGTCGAGCTCGGCGTCGCTCAGCTGGTCGAGCTCGGCCACGGTGCGGGCGATCCGCCGCCGCTCGTCCCACCAAGCGGCGAGCCGCGCCAGCAGGCCGGCGCTCGCTCCGGAGCGCTGGCCGGCGACGCCGAGCCGGTCGGCGGTCATCGTCTGGGTGGTCATCGCAGGTCTCCTCGGGATCCCATCGTTGCGCTGGAGCAACAGCGCTCCGGCGCGAGTGTCTTTCACGCCACGCCATATGGGGAGATCGGAGCCGGCTCGGCAGACCTTCTGCTGCAATGCAGCAATGCTCTCCCCGCATCGCTTCGAGCTGTCATGATAACCTTCTGTTAACACATCGTCTGCCGGGCCCGCGGCGGGCAGCGCGGCTGCGGTAGAAAGGGCTCGGGCCGCGCGATCGTGATCCGTTGAGGGACCGGCCCGGCTTGCTCTCCGGCCCGCTCGGATCGCATCCTCACTACGGTTTTCCGCGCGGAGCGCAGCCATGGCCTCATCGCTTCCCGTGCCGCGCAGCGCGTCGCCGTTCGGCTGGCTGAAGCAGGTCGTCCTCGGGCCGCCGCTGCCGGAGCGGGTGCCGACGCACGTCGCCTCGGCGATCCGTTCCGAGCAGGACCAGAGCGAGGTGCTGGTCAGTCTGATCCAGGTGTCGGCCATCGCATTCTTCGCCGTCGTCTACGCGATCTCGCCCAAGGCCTTCCCGCCGGACGTTCCCTTCGAGCCCGTGCCGATCGCGCTCGCCGTCTACCTGCTGTTCACCCTCGCCCGGCTGGCCCTGGCCCTGCGCGGCCGGCTCGCCGTGCCACTGCTGGTCGTCTCCGTGGTGATGGACGTGGTGGTCCTGCTGCTCACCATCTGGAGTTTCCACCTGCAGTACGGCCAGCCCGCGGCCATGTCCCTGCGCGCGCCCACGGTCATGTACCTCTTCGTCCTGATCGCCCTTCGCGCCCTGCGCTTCGAGCCCGGGTTCGTGCTCCTGACCGGGGCGATCGGTGCCGTGGGCTGGCTCGTCCTCCTGAGCTACGCGCTCCTGGCCTCGCCCGGGATCGGGATCACCCGTCGGTTTCCCGAGTACGCCATGTCCTACGCGATCCTGATCGGCGCCGAGGTCGACAAGGTGCTCTCGGTCCTGGCCACCGCCGCGATCCTCGCGGTCGCTCTGCATCGTGGCCGCAAGCTCGTCGTGCGCGCCGCCACCGAGCGCCAGGCGGCGGCGGACCTCTCGCGCTTCTTCGCGCCCGAGGTGGCCGACCGGATCCGCGAGCAGGGCTTGGCGCTCCGGCCAGGTCTGGCCGAGCTGCGCGACGCCGCGGTCCTGTTCGTCGACCTGCGCGGCTTCAGCGCCCTCGCCGCGGCGTCGCCGCCGGCCGCGGTCATGGCGCTGCTCGCCGAGTACCAAGCCCGCGTCGTGGGGGCCGTCCGGCGGCACGGTGGCAGCATCGACAAGTTCATGGGCGATGGAATCCTGGCGAGCTTCGGGGCGACCCGGCCGACGGCCGACTTCGCGGCATGTGCGCTGCGCGCCGTCGAGGACCTCGTCCGCGAAGCGTCGGCCTGGCGCGCCGAGCGCGCCGCGCGTGGCCTGGAAACGCCCACGGTCAACGCCGCGCTCGCGGTCGGCCGGGTGCTGTTCGGCACCGTCGGCGATGCCGAGCGGCTCGAGTACACGGTCATCGGCGACGCCGTGAACCGTGCCGCCAAGCTCGAGAAGCACTGCAAGCGGGAGGCGGCGTTGGCGGTGGTCGAGCTCGAGGCTCTGCATGCGGCCGAGCGGCAGGGTGGTCGGCCGGCCGAGGGCTGGTGGGAGATCCGCACGGGCCGGGCGGTCGAGGGGCTCGCGGAGCCGCTCGACCTGGCCGTGCTCGGAAAGCCGATCTGATGGGCGAAGGCTTCCTCGAGCGCCGGGTCCGCTGTGCGGTCGGCGAGATCGCGGTGACCGTGGGCGGCGCCGGGCCGCCGGTGCTCCTCCTCCACGGCTATCCGCAGTGCCGCCTCATGTGGCACCGGGTGGCGCCCCGGCTCGCGACCTCCTTTACCGTCGTCTGTCCGGACCTGCGCGGCTACGGCGCCTCGGCCAAGCCGCCGGGGGACGCCGAGCATCGGACCTACTCGAAGCGGGCCAGCGCCGGCGATCTGGTCGAGCTCATGGACGCGCTCGGCTTCCGGCGCTTCGCCGTGGCCGGCCACGACCGCGGCGGCCGGGTCGCCCACCGGCTGGCGCTGGACCATCCCGAGCGCGTCGAGCGGCTGGCGGTGCTCGACATCGTGCCCACGCTGACGGTCTTCGAGGCGACCGACCGGACCATCGCCACGGGCTACTTCCACTGGTTCTTCCTGGCCCAGCCGGCGCCCCTGCCGGAGCGGACGATCGGCGCCGACCCGGACGTCTGGCTCGAGACGCTCATGACCCGCTGGTCCGGCACGGGCGATCTTGCTCCTTTCGCGGGGGCTCCCCTCGAGACCTACCGCGCGGCGTTCCGCGACCCGGCGACGATCCACGCGACCTGCGAGGACTATCGCGCCGCCGCCACGATCGACCTCGAGCACGATCTCTCCGACGCCGATCGACGGATCGCCTGCCCGTTGCTCGTGCTGTGGGGCGAGCGCGGGCTCGTGCACCGACGTTTCGACGTGCTCGCGACCTGGCGTGGCAAGTCGGCCGGTCCGGTCGAGGGCCGGGCGCTCCCCTGCGGCCACTTCCTACCCGAGGAAGCGTCGGAGGCGACGGCCGGAGCGCTCGCCGGCTTTCTGGCCGCCTGAGGCGCCGAGCTAGGGTGCGGCTTCCGCTCCGGCGTCGCCGGGCACGGGGTGGCCGATCGCCCGGGCCCGCTCGCGGGCCTCGGCGAGCAGGCTCCGCCGCAGCTCCGGGTCGCCGCCGATCAGCCGGTGGAAATCCCCCGCGTCGAGCTCGAGCAGCCGGCAGGCGGTGAGCGTGATGACGGTGGCCTCGCGTGGCCGTCCCTCGAGCAGCGCCAGCTCGCCGAAGAAGCCACCGGGCCCGAGGACGATCCGCCGCTCGCCCACCCGCATGACGACCCGGCCCTGGTCGATGAAGTACATGGCCTCGGGATGCTCGCCCCGGCGGACGATCGTGTAGCGCGGCGGCAGGTTGCGCTGGTGGAGGAGGGCGGTGATCTCGGCGAGCTGGGGCGGAGGCAGGTGGCGGAACAGCGGCACCCGGGCGACCATGCTGGCACGGGCGAGGAAGTCCTGCTGCTGCATCTCGCGCACGAAGCCGGCGCCCAGGATCGCGGTCGGGAAGGCGATCGTGGCGAGGCTCAGAAGTGCCGCACCACTCGCCACCAGTCGACCGAGCGGGGTGGCCGGCACGACGTCGCCGTAACCGACCGTGGCGAGGGTCACGACCGCCCAGTAGAGGGCCTTGGGGATCGAGCCGAAGGCCTCGGGCTGCACCCGGCCCTCGATCGCGTGCATGGCGCCGGCGAGCAGCAGGACGAGGATGGCGAGCAACAGCCCCACGGCCGCGAGCTGACGGCGCTGGGCGTGCAGCACCACCTGGAAGGTAGCGAGTGCCGGGGAGAGCCGGACGATCTTGAGGATCCGCAGGAGGCGGAGGAGCCGCAGCAAGAAGAGATCGGCCGGCAGGAGGGGCCCCAGCCAGAAGGGCAGCACGGCCACGAGGTCGACCAGGGCCGAGGGGGTGGCGGCCCAGCGCAGCCGGCCCCGGATGGGATGGCCGTAGCGGCCGGCCCGGTCCTCCACCGCCACCCAGAGCCGGACCGCATATTCGAGGGTGAAGAGGGCCATGAAGCCGAGCTCGGCCGCGGCCAGCGCCGGGCCGATCCGCGCGGCCCAGGTCTCGACCGAGTCGACGACCACGAGGAGGGAGGCCGCCACGATCGCCGCGGCCAGACCTCGCCGCACCGCGTGGACCGCGAGGCCGCTCGCCTCCTCGTCCTCGATCAGCTCGTAGAGCCGGGCGCGGAGATCCATCAACGGATCAGGAGGCGCCAGCCGCCTCCTCCTGGCGGACCAGCCGTACGCGACGGCCGCAGGCGGGCGGCTGCTCGATCGCGACGACCTCGCCCGGGGAGAAGCGGCCGCGCCAGACCGACGCGGGCCGCGGCCCCTCGCCGAGCAGCGGACCCTGCTGCCGCAGGCTGAAGAGGAAGGTGCCGTTGGGATTGACGGTGCCCTCGACCCACCAGCGCTGGACGGCCGGCAAGACGCCCTCGCGCGGCGCATTCGGCTCGATCGCGGTCCCGCCGATGGCGAGGGCGTCGCGGAACAGCGCCAGTTGCACCGCGCCACAGCCGCCGTCCGCCGCCTCGATCGCGGCCGCCTCGCCGGTCCAGTGTTCGACCTCGCCCCTCGGGCGGTTGACGATCGGGTCGACGCACCCGACCAGGGTCGCCGCCGCGATCGCGGCCGCCGCGAGCCCCGCCGCCCGTGCCCCGCCTGCCGTCATGACCCGTCTCCCGACCGCCGCTCCCGCCGCGGCATCCTAGCGCAGTCGGCGGCCACAGATCACGCCACGCGCAACGGCTTGTAGCGGATGCGGTGCGGCTGGTCGGCGGCGCTGCCGAGCCGGCGATGCCGGTCGGCCTCGTAGTCCTGGTAGTTGCCCTCGAACCAGACGACCCGGGAGTCGCCCTCGAAGGCCAGGATGTGGGTGCAGATCCGATCCAGGAACCAACGGTCGTGGCTGATGATCACGGCACAGCCGGCGAAGTCGAGAAGCGCGTCCTCGAGCGC
>CAZDFD010000002.1:63565-109699 GCA_964504655.1 uncultured Geminicoccaceae bacterium | reverse complement strand
CGGCATAGCGCGGCATCAGCTCGTCCTTGAGGTGCGCCGCGCCGCGGTCGAGCGTCAGGCTCTCCATGGCGCGGTGCGCCAGCAGCAGCACGGTGCCTCCGGGCGTCTCGTAGACGCCGCGCGACTTCATGCCGACATAGCGGTTCTCGACCAGGTCGAGCCGGCCGATGCCGTTGGCGCCGGCGAGGTCGTTCAGGCGGCGCAGCAGGTTGGCGGGAGACAGCCGCTCCCCGTCGAGCGCCACCGCATCGCCCTTCTCGAAGCCGATCTCGACGTAGGTCGGCTTGTCGGGGGCGAGCTCGGGAGCGATCGTGCGGGTGAACATCTCCTCCTCGGGCTCCACCCAGGGATCCTCGAGGGCGCGCCCCTCGTAGGAGATGTGCAGGAGATTGGCGTCGGTGCTGTAGGGCGGCTCGCCGCGCTTGCCGCGCGGGATCGGGATCTGATGCCGCTCGGCGTACTCGATCAGCCGCTCGCGCGAGCCGAGGTCCCACTCGCGCCAGGGCGCGATCACCTTGATGTGCGGGTTCAAGGCGTAGCAGGTGAGCTCGAAGCGGACCTGGTCGTTGCCCTTGCCGGTGGCACCGTGCGCGACCGCATCGGCGCCGACCTCGGCCGCGATCTCGATCAGCCGCTTGGCGATCAGGGGCCGGGCGATCGAGGTGCCGAGCAGGTAGGCACCCTCGTAGAGCGTGTTGGCGCGGAACATCGGGAAGACGTAGTCGCGGACGAACTCCTCCTGCAGGTCCTCGACGAAGATCCGCGCCGCCCCCATCATCTCCGCCTTGGCGCGGGCCGGCTCGAGCTCCTCGCCCTGGCCGAGGTCGGCCGTGAAGGTCACGACCTCGCAGCGGTAGTTCTCCTTGAGCCAGCGGAGAATGACCGAGGTGTCGAGCCCGCCCGAGTAGGCGAGCACGACCTTGCCGACCCTGCCCTGCATCGAAGCTCCCTCGAGGCCTCCGGCGCGCCGCCTGCGACCCGCGCCGCCCCTCCCCGCCGACCTCTCAGACCTTGGTGTCGACCACGGCCCCGGACCCACCCACGGGCGTCTCGGCCGTGGCGACCGGCTTGGCCACGCCGACCAGGGCCGGGCGCAGCAGCCGGTCGGCCAGCACATAGCCGGGCTGCAGGACCTCGGCAACCGAGCCGGGCGCGAGCTCGGCGGTCGGCACCTCGAACATCGCCTGGTGGAGGCTCGGGTCGAAGCGGTCGCCGCGCTCGGGCTGCACCTTGCGCAGCTTGTGCTTGTCGAACTGGGCGAGCAGCGAGCGCTCGGTCAGCTGCACGCCCTGGACCAGCGTCTGCAGGAGCGGATCTCCGGCCTCGGCGCCGGCCGGCACGGCCGCGAGGGCACGGCGCAGATTGTCCGCCACCTCGAGGAGGCCGCGCGCGAATCCGGTGATCGCGTACTTGCGCGCCTCCTCGACCTCGCGGTCCTTCTGGCGACGGACGTTCTCGGCCTCGGCCAGCGCCCGCATCAGCCGGTCGTTCAGGGCGGCGATCTCGGCCGCCGCGGCCGCCTCCGCCGTGGCCGCGTCGGCGGCCGGCCCGGAGGGGGTGGCCTCGGCCGGCTCGGCCGGCTCGCGCATCCGATCGGTGTCCTGGCTCATCGCTCGGGCTCGCTCTCCGGTGTGCCCAACATGCGGCTCACGACGCGCGCGGTGTAGTCGACGACCGGAATCACGCGCGCATAGTCGAGGCGGGTCGGGCCGATCACGCCGATCGCGCCGACCACCGTCGACCGCCGGCCGTCGCCGGCACGGTACGGGGCGACGATGGTCGAGCATCCCGACAGGCCGAACAGCTCGTTCTCGCGGCCGATGAAAATCTGCACCCCGCCGGCACGCTGGGTCGCCTCGACCAGCCGCAGCACGTTCTTCTTGGCCTCGATCATCTCGAACAGCGCGCGGACCCGCTCGAGCTCGACGAGGTTGGTGACGTCGTCCAACAGGTGCGCCTGGCCGCGCACGAGCAGGATCCCGCCCTCGCGCTGGATGTCCTCGGCCCAGGTCGCGAGGCCGGTCGCCACGAGGCGCTGCGTCAGCTCGTCGAGCTGGGTGCGGCGCTCCTCGATCTCGACACGGATGACCCGGCAGGCCTCCTCGAAGCTGCGGCCGGCGAGCCGGGTGGTCAGATAGTTGCCCGCCTCGACCAGCAGCGAGGCCGGCAGGCCTACCGGCAGCTCGATGACGCGGTTCTCGACGAGCCCGTTCTCGGCCACCAGGATGACCAGCGCCCGGCCGGGCGAGAGCGGCACGAACTCGACATGCTTGAACGGCCGCTCGCCGGCCGGCGAGGCGACCAGCCCGGCGCAGCGGGAGAGCTCGGAGAGGGTCTCCGAGGCCTCCCGCAGCACCGCCTCGACGCTCCGCCCCGAGCCCGCGAGCCGGCTCTCGATCGCCCGGCGCTGGTCGTCCGGCAATGGCGCCGATTCGAGCAGGCCGTCGACATAGAGCCGCAGCCCGGCCTCGGTCGGCAGCCGCCCGGCCGAGGTGTGCGGCGCGAACAGGAGGCCGGCCTCCTCGAGGTCGGCCATCACGTTGCGGATCGTGGCGGGGCTCAGATGCTCGTCGAGCCGGCGCGACAGCGTGCGCGAGCCGACGGGCTCGCCCGTCTCGACATAGGCGTCCACGATCCGGCGGAAGATCTCCCGCGATCGTGCATTGAGGTCGACGATCATGCGGTCTCGGTGGGTGCGCGGTCCGCAGGCCGACGCTATGTAGGGAGGCGGGGGGGCGCGGTCAACGCGGGTCCGGCCGGCGGCCCGGCCGCGTTCCGGAGTGAGCCAGGGTGCGCATCCGCGAGATCCGCGTGTTCGCGGTCGATCTGCCGCTGCTCGAGGGCCGCTACGCCTGGTCGGACGGGCGCGGCGTCGAGCGTCTGGACAGCACCGTCGTGGCGATCGCCACCGACGACGGCCATCTCGGGATGGGCGAGGTCTGCCCGCTCGGGCCGGCCTACCTGCCCGCCTCGGCGGCCGGCGCGCGGACCGCGCTGGCCGAGCTCGGCCCGGCGCTGCTCGGCCAGGATCCGCGATCGATCGGCCGCCTGCACGAGCGCATGGCGGCGGCCCTCAAGGGCCACCCCTATGTCCGCTCGGCGGTCGACATGGCCTGCCACGACATCCTGGGCAAGGCGGCCGGGCTGCCACTCGTCGAGCTGCTCGGCGGCCGCACCGCCGAGCCGGTCGAGCTCTACCGGGCGATCACCCAGGACACCCCCGAAGCGATGGCCGCGCGGGTGGCGGCGCATCGTGAGCAGGCCTATCGCCGCTTCCAGCTCAAGGTGGGCGGCGACCCGGACCTCGACATCGAGCGCATCGCGGCGGTGCGCGCCGTGCTCGACCGGGGCGAGACGCTGGTGGCCGACGCGAACACCGGCTGGCTGCCCCACGAGGCGCTCCGCGTGGTGCGCGCGATCCGCGACCTCGACGTCTACATCGAGCAGCCCTGCTCGACGCTCGAGGAGTGCCTCGTGGTCCGGCGCGCCACCGACCATCCCTTCGTGCTCGACGAGGTGATCGACAGCGTGCCGGCGCTGCTGCGGGCCTGGAGCTTGGGTGCCGCGGACGTCGTCAACCTCAAGCTCTCGAAGCTCGGTGGCCTCGGGCCGACCCGCCTCGTGCGCGACCTCTGCACCGAGCTCGGGATCGCCGTGACCATCGAGGACAGCTGGGGTGGCGACCTCGTCACGGCGGCGATCGCGCACTTGGCCCAGGCCACACCCATGGCGCTGCGCTTCTCCGCGACCGATTTCAACTCCTATGTCGGCAGATCGATCGCCTTCGACGCGCCGCGGCGCCAGTCGGGCGTCCTCAGGGCGCCCGCCGGTCCGGGCCTCGGCGTCACGGTCGACGAGACGGCTCTCGGCGAGCCGGTCCTGGTCGTGCGCTGAGACGAGGAGGGCGGCCATCCGCCGCCCTCTCCGCGCGCCTGCTCAGTAATCGCCCCCGCCACGCGGCCCGCCGAAGCCACCGCCGCCCGGCCGCGGACCGCGCGGGCCACGCGGCCCACCGAAGCCACCGCCGGGCCGGTCGCCGCCGCGATCGCCGAAGCCACCACGCGGGGCACCGCCGTAGGGGCCACCACCGCCACCACCGAAGCCGCCGCCACCCGGACGCGGCCCGCGAGGCCCGCGCGGGCCCCCGCCCGGGCCGCCCGGACCGCCGCGCTCCTCGGCCAGACGGACGGCGATGCTGCGGCCGTTCATCTGATAGCCATCGAGCTCGCGGATCGCGGCCTCCGCCTGCTCGGGCGTGCCCATCTCGATGAAGCCGAAGCCACGCGACTTGCCGGTCTCCCGATCGGTCGCGATCTTGGCGTAGACGACCTCGCCGTGGGTGCTGAACAGAGTGGTCAGCTGCTCCACGGTCGTGGTGAAGGGGAAGTTTGCAACGAACAGCTTGCGTGACATCGACTGGGTCCAGGGCACGTTGACGACTATGGAAGATTCGAAGCCCGACTCGGAACGATCCGATCCAAACGATCCACGATTTCCCTGGGACCGTAGTGACGACGAACCTCGACGATGAGCGAAGACGACTCGCGCACCGGACCCAAGCAGGCCATCACGCCGACGCTCGATGCAGGGAGGAGGTGGAAGGAGACGTGTCGATCCTCTGCGGGCTCCAGCTTCCGGCCCGAGTATAGGTCAATGCGGGGGCGGCGGCGAGGGAAAAATCCGGGCGCCTTCCCGTGCCGTCAGGCGACCCGGGCCCGCCCGAGCTGGCGGGTGCGGGCCGCCGCCCCGAACGCCGCGAACAGGCGGCGCGAGATCGGATCCTGGGAGACGTTCCACTCCGGATGCCACTGCACGCCGAGCGCGAAGGCGGCGGCCCCGACCACGCTCACGGCCTCGATCGTCCCGTCGGGCGCGACCGCCTCGACCCGCAGGCCGCTGGCCAACCGATCGATGCCCTGGGCGTGCAGCGAGTTGACGAGCAGCACCTCGGTCCCGCCGAGCACCGCCCCGAGCACGCCACCCGGCTGCAGCCGGACCTCCTGGCGCGGGGCGTAGCGGTCGGCGTAGGGGCGGCTCTTGTCGGAGCGGTGGTCGGCGCGCCCCGGCACCTCGTGCAGGTGCTGGTGGAGCGAGCCGCCGAGTGCCACGTTGAGCTCCTGGATGCCGCGGCAGATCGCCAGGAGCGGCACACCCAGCGCGAGCGCGCGGCGGATCAGGGGCAGGGTGGTGGCGTCGCGGCGCGGGTCGGCGAGGTTGCCCGCGCGGGGCGCCGGCCCGCCATAATGGCTCGGGCAGACGTTGGAGGGGCTGCCCGTGAGGAGCACCCCGTCGAGCCGGGCGAGCAGCGCGTCGAGCGCGGCGGCCGTGCCGAGCGCCGGGAGGATGACCGGCAGGGCCCCGGCGCCGACCCGCACCGCCTCGACATAGCGGTCGATCACCGAATGGAACGGGGCGTGCTCGCCCATCTTGAGGCAGGCGGACACGCCGATCACCGGCGGATCGTCCGGCACCTCAGCAGGGTCCGGTCGCCGTTCCCCGGTCGCCTCCGCGGCCGCCCGCCCGCGCGCGAGGTCCACGGGCGCGCCTCAGGCCGCGACGCCGCCGTCGCCGGCGCCGATCGCGATCTTGCGCGGCCGCGCCGCGTCCGGGACGACCCGCTCGAGGCGGATGTCGAGCAGGCCCTTCTTGAGGCTCGCACCGACCACGCGGACATGGTCGGCGAGCTGGAAGCGGTGCTCGAAGGCCCGCTGGGCGATCCCGCGATGGAGGTACTCGACGTCCTTCTCGGGCTCGCGGATCTGGCCTTTCACGGTGAGCAGGTTGTCGTGCACCGTGATGTCGAGGTCCTCCTCGCCGAAGCCGGCCACGGCCATCGTGATCCGGTACTGGTCGGCCGCCTGCTTGACGATGTTGTAGGGTGGATAGGAGGTGTCGCGCTGGGCCTCGCGCAGCGCCGCGTCGAACAGCTTGTCGAGCCGTTCGAACCCGATGGTCGAGCGGAACAGGGGCGAGAGATCGAGGGTGCGCATGCTCACTGTCCTCTCCTGAGCGACGGGCCGGCTCCGCGTCTCCCTTGGACGGCGCGGAGAGCCCTCGGCGCGCAGCGGGCCCGGACGGCACCCGCCGCGCCTCGATGTGGGCAGGGGCCGTGGTGGATCAAGGCCGTGCCGCTCCGGCCGCGAGGCCGGCCGGTCCGAGCCGGCGGTAGGCGGCCCCGAGCGTGGCGCCCCGGGCCAGGAGGAAGCCCAGGAAGGCGAGCCACAGGCCGGTGTTGCCGAGGGCCGGCTGGAGGGCTCCCAGAAGGGCCAGGAACAGGACCAGCGAGAGCGCCATGGCGTTGCGCAGCTCGACCGCCCGGGCGGCACCGAAGAACACGCCGTCCAGAAGGAAGGCCCAGACCGAGACCAGCGGCAGGGCCGCGGCCAAGGCCAGATGGTCGAGCGCCACCGCACGCACCTCCTCGAGATCGGTGACCAGCCGCACGAGCCCGTCCCCCAGCAGCCAGAAGCCGAAGCTCGCCGCCACGGCGACGGCCGCGCCGTTGCGCAACCCGGCACCGACCGCGGCGCGCACGGTCGCAGCGTCACCGGCGCCGACGGCCCTGCCGACGAGCGCCTCGGTGGCGTGCGCGAACCCGTCGAGACCGTACGCCGAAAAGGTGAAGAATGTCTTGAGCACGCTGTTGGCCGCCAGCACCACCTGCCCCTGCCGGGTGCTGGCGGCGGCGAGCACGAGGAAGGCCGTCTCGAGGAAGAGGCTGCGCAGGAACAGGTCGCGGTTGATCGCGAGCAGCCGCAGCAGCGGGCGCGGCGCCAGGACGCGGGCACGGTCCGGCGGTGCGCCGGCGAGCCGCCGCCAGTGCGGCCGGAGGACGGGTGCCAGGAGCCCGGCCGCGGCACCCTCGGCCAGGACGGTGGCGGCCGCGGCACCGGCGACGCCGGTGCGCAGTCCGGCGACCAGGGCGAGCGTCAGGGCGGCGTTGACGAGGTTGGCCACGAGCGTCAGTGCGAGCGGCCGGCGAGCATCCTGCAGGCCCAGGCACCAGCCGAGGCCGACGAAGCCCAGGAGCGCCGCCGGCGCCCCGAGCAGGCGGATCGTCACGTAGGCGCCGAGCCCTTCGGCCACCGCCGGATCGGGGCGGAGTACCGCTCCGGCCGCGGCGAGCAGGATCGGCGAGGCCGCGGCGAGCAGGGTGCCGGCCAGGGCGGCGCCGAGCAGGCCGCGCACGAGCACCGCCTTGGCCTCGACCGTGTCGCCGGCGCCGAGCGCCTGCGCCGCGAGCGCGGCCGTCCCGGTCCGGAGGAAGCCCAAAAGAAAGTAGAGCGCGCCGACGATGCTCGTGCCGAGACCGACGGCGGCGAGGTCGGCCGTGCTTCCGACCCGCCCGATCACCGCCAGGTCGACGAGGCCGAGCAGCGGGACCGACAGGTTCGAGAGGATCAGCGGCCAGGCGAGCGCCCAGTTGGCGCGCCCGGGGCTCATCGCCGGCCGGTCCGCGGCGCGGCGGCGCGGCGCCTTCCCGGAACGGGCGCGGCCGCTAAGATGGGCGCAGGCACCTCGGGAGGCCGTGCTCCGTGCTCCGCTACCTGGCCCATCGCGTGCTCGTCATGGTGCCGACGCTGCTCGCCATCAGCCTCATCACCTTCGTCATCATCCAGCTTCCGCCGGGCGACTTCCTGTCGGCGCATCTGGCCGAGCTGCAGGCCCAGGGGGAGAGCCTCCAGCAGGAGAAGATCGAGCATCTGCGCGCGCTCTACGGCCTCGACCAGCCGATGTGGCTGCAGTATCTGAGTTGGCTCTGGGGCCTGTTGCACGGCGATCTCGGCTGGTCGTTCGAGTACGACCGGCCGGTCGGCGAGGTGATCGGCGACCGGATCTTCCTGACCTTCGTAGTTTCCTTCGCGACCGTGATCTTCACCTGGCTGGTCGCCTTTCCGATCGGCGTGTACAGCGCGACGCACCAGTACAGCTGGAGCGATCACGGGCTGACGCTGCTCGGGTTCCTCGGTCTCGCCACGCCCAATTTCCTTTTGGCTCTCGTGCTGCTCTACTTCGCCAACGTCTGGTTCGGGACGTCGATCGGCGGGCTCGTCGATCCGCAGTTCCTCGACCAGCCGATGAGCGTTGCCAAGTTCGTGTCGGTGCTCGAACATCTGTGGATCCCGGTGGTCATCATCGGCACCTCGGGTACCGCCGCGATGATCCGCCGGCTCAGGGCCAATCTGCTGGACGAGCTGCAGAGGCCCTACGTGGTGACCGCCCGCGCCAAGGGCTGTCCGCCCGGCCGCGCCCTCGTCAAGTACCCGCTGCGCATGGCGCTCAACCCGTTCATCGCCGACATCGGGAGCCTCTTGCCCGAGCTGATCTCGGGCTCGGCGCTGGTGTCGGTGGTCCTCTCGCTGCCGACCACCGGACCGGTCCTGGTCCGGGCGCTGCAGACCCAGGACATGTACTTGGCCGGCTCGTTCCTGATGCTCGAATCGTTCCTCGTGGTCCTGGGCGTTCTGGTCTCCGACCTCTTGCTCGCCTGGCTCGACCCGCGGATCCGCTTCGGTGGCGGGCAGGCCCGATGAGCGAGCTGCGCACCCGCGATCCGGCCGCCGACCACTGGGTCGACCGGGCGCCGTTCGACCCCGAGGAGCGCGAGGCGCTCACGCCGGACCAGCAACGGTTCTACACCGCCTCCCAGTGGAAGCTGATGTGGTGGCGCTTCCGCCGCCACAAGCTCGCCATGGTCTCCCTCGGGTTCCTGGCGCTGCTCTATCTGAGCACCCTCGTTACGGAGTTCCTGGCGCCGTACAGTCCGAACGCCCGCAATCCGCTCTACATCAACGCGCCGCCCCAGGCCCTGCATCTGTTCCACGAGGGGCGGTTCGTCGGTCCGTTCGTGTACGCTTTCAGCTACCGACTGGACCGCGCGACCCTGCGGCGCGAGTACGCTCCCGATCGCACCAAGATCCAGCCGCTGCGCTTCTTCTGTCGCGGCGAGCCCTATCGACTGCTCGGGCTGATCCCGGCGGAGTTCCGCCTCGCCTGCCCGGCCGAGCGGGGCACGCTGTTCCTGCTCGGCACCGACCGGCTCGGTCGCGACCTGCTGTCGCGGACCCTGCACGGCGCGCGCGTCTCGCTCACCGTCGGCCTGCTCGGGATCAGCGTCAGCTTTCTCCTGGGGATCACCCTCGGCGGCATTTCGGGCTACTACGGCGGCTGGATCGACAATGTCATCCAACGGCTGATCGAGGTCATCCGCAGCTTTCCCACGATTCCCCTTTGGCTCTCGCTATCGGCGGCGATGCCGGTGACCTGGGATCCACTTTGGGTGTATTTCGGGATCACGATCATTCTGGGACTGATCGACTGGACCGGATTGGCACGTGCCGTGCGCTCCAAGATCCTGTCGCTGCGCGAGGAGGAGTTCGCCCAGGCGGCTCGGCTCATGGGGGCGCGGCCGGCCCGGATCATCGGGCGGCATCTCGTGCCGTCCTTCATGAGCCACCTGATCGCCTCCGCCACGCTGTCGATCCCGGGGATGATCCTGGGCGAGACGGCCCTGTCGTTCCTCGGCCTCGGCGTGCGCGCGCCGATGGTGAGCTGGGGTGTGCTGTTGAACGACGCGCAGAACGTCAACGTCGTGGCGCTCTATCCCTGGCTCCTGTTCCCGGTGGTGCCCGTCGTGCTCGTGGTGCTGGCCTTCAACTTCCTGGGCGACGGACTGCGCGACGCGGCCGATCCCTACGGCGGTCGCTGACCGCGGGCGACCGCCTCGATCGCGGCGAGGTAGAGCGCCTCGAGCGCGCGCGTGAAGCGGGCCGCATCGAACAGCGGGCCCGTGGCGACGGCGCGCTCGAGACGGGCGCGCAATCCGGCCAGCCGATCCGGCGAACGCAGGAGAGCGAGTGCGGTGGCGACATAGGCGGCCGGATCGCCGGCGATCAGCTCCGGCAGGCCGAGGACGGTGTTGAAGCTCGCGCCGATCCGCCCGTAGGCCTGGGCACCGCGGAAGGTCAGCACCGGCAGGCCGGCGAGGAGCGCGTCCATGGCCGAGGTGGCGCCACCGAAGGCGAAGGTGTCGAGATAGAGGGCCGCCAAGCGGTGGCGGGCCAGATGGCGTGCCCGGTCGGCGAGCCGGGGCGCGAAGTGGAGGCGGTCGCCGTCGACCCCACGCTCGGCCGCGGCCGCGCGCAGCGCCGCGAGCTGCTGGTCGCCCGGACCGGCCGAGAGCCAGAGCCGGGCATGGGGCTCGGCTCGCAGGATGGCGCACCAGGCATCGAGCGCCAGGGCGTCGATCTTGAGCGGGTTGTTGAACGCGCAGAGCACCGGCCCGTGGGTCGGGAGGCCGCTCTCGGCGCGCCCGGGCGGCGCTCCGATCTCCTGCCGATAGCCCGGCTGGAAGGCGTCCGGCAAGCGCGCCAGCGGTCCGTGCAGGCGCTCGGGATGGTCCTCCGGGACCATCGTGCCGTCGACCAGCGAGGCGTCGAGGAAGGGCGCCGGCATGCCCGAGAGGTGCATGATCCAGTGCAGCTGGACCGGCGCCGGTCGCAGCGCCAGGGCGCCCGGGCGACCGCCCGCCAGATAGCCACCCAGGTCGACGACGAGGTGCAGCCGATCCTCCGCGATGGCGGCAGCGACCGCCGGATCGTCCCGACCGGACAGCTCGCGCCAGTGGTCGGCGGCGGCGCGCAGCCGTGCCGGATAGGGTGGCGGGTCCCGGCTCCGATCCATGGTCGAGTAGAGGAA
Organism: uncultured Geminicoccaceae bacterium; assembly: GCA_964504655.1. Lineage (GTDB taxonomy): Bacteria > Pseudomonadota > Alphaproteobacteria > Geminicoccales > Geminicoccaceae > JANXAZ01. The sequence goes on along the minus strand of CAZDFD010000002.1, from coordinate 99,001 downwards.
CAGCTCGAAGCGATCGCGGTCGTGCGATTCGAGGATCGGCGCCAGCAGATGCCCGGTCGGATGCTCGCCGAAGTTGGGCGAGAGGTAGCCGAGGCGCAGCCGCTCGCCCGGGCGCGGCGGCGGGAGCCTTGGCCGCGGGCGGGGCTGCGGGTCGATCCGACCGGCGAGGAGGCGAAGGAACCGCCAACGGCGCTCGTCCGAGCCGCCGGTGAACTGCAGAAGGAAGGCCACCCGCATGCCGGCGACCGGGTCGAGCTCCCGGGCCAGCCGCTGCTGCTCGGCGGGCTCGTCGAGCAGGGCATGCAACTCCGCCGCGAGCCGCTCCCGGGCGGCGATCCGCCCGAGCTGGCCGCTCAGCGAGAGTGTGGCTGCGAGCCATGCGTCGACGGTCGCGTGGCGGCGCAGCCGGCTCGCCTCCTCGAGGACGGAGAGCGCCGGCTCGAGCCGGCCCCGGCCCTGCTCGGCCGCGGCCAGGGTCACCCGGATGTCGAGGTCCGTGGGTGCGAGCTCCGCGGCGCGGCGCGCGCTCGCGGCTGCTGCGTCCGGCTGCCCGGCCGCCAGCTCGACGGCGGCGCGCTCGTGCCAGCTCGGCGCGTGGTCCGGACGTTGCCGCAGCGCCGCCTCAAAGGCGGCCAGAGCCTCGAGCGGTCGCCCCTGGGCGCGCCGCAGCCGGCCGAGCTCCTCGAGGGCCGGCGCGTCGGAAGCGAGCGTCAGCCTGCGCCCGAGCGTCCGCTCGGCCACCTCGGGCCGGCCGGTCCGACGGAGCACCTTGGCATGGAACAGGAGCGCCTCCGGATCGTCCGGGCAGGCCGCCAGCACGGATCCGTAGAGCCGCTCGGCCCGATCGAGGTCGCCGGCATTGTGGTGCCGGACGGCCTCCTCCATCAGCTGCGAGCGGGCTTGGTCGCGACCCTCGCGGGCGGTCGGAGCGGCCGGATGGCGGGCGAGCGCCGCCGCGAACGCGGCCAGCGCCGCGCCGGGGTCGTCCTGCGCCAATTTGAGGTTGCCGAAGTTGGCGTAGGCCGCCGGATCGCTCGGTGCGAGCTCGATCGCGCGGGCGAAGGCGTTGGCCGCCTCGTCCGGCCGGCCGAGACGGCGGAGCGCCACGCCGCGCGAGTTCCACGCCCGATGATCGCCGGGTGCGAGCGCGAGCGCCCGGTCGGCGAGCACGAGGGCCCGCTCGGCGTCGCCGTGCCCGAGCGAGGCGGCCGCCAGGATGTTGAGGGCGAGCAGGTCGGCCGGATCGCGCAGATGCGCCGCGTGCGCCAGGGCCTCGGCTTCCGCCGTGCGGCCGGCCTGCCAGAGCGCGAGTGCCCGCTCCGCGAGTGGGACCGCCGCCGGTGGCTGCTCGATCTGCGCCATGATCCCGCCGTGCGAGATCTGCGCGATCGGAGGCTCGCGTGCAAGTAGAGGAGTGATCAGCCGGGGTCGAGCCGATGGAGCAGGGCCTCGAGCTGATCCAGGCTCGAATAGCGGATGCTCAGCCGCCCGCCCTTGGCCGCCGGCAGGATCGCCACCGGCAGCCCCAGGCGGGTGGAAAGGCGTTGCTCGGCCGCGACCAGGTTCGGGTCACGGCGGCGGTGGCTTCGCCGACGTGCGGGCGACGCCGCGCGCGCCCGCACCAGCGCCTCGGTCTCCCGCACCGAGAGCTCGCGACGCACCACCTCGGCGGCGAGGCCGACCGGATCGGCGGCGGCGAGGAGCGCGCGGGCGTGCCCGGCGCTGAGCCGCCCCTCCTCGAGCAGGGCCGCCACGGGCTCCGGCAGCGCCAGCAGCCGGAGCGTGTTGGCGATGTGGCTGCGGCTGCGGCCGAGCACCGCGCCGATCTCCTCTGCATCGTGGCCGAACTCGTCGATCAGGCGGCGGTAGGCGCGGGCCTCCTCGAGCGGACCGAGGTCGGCGCGCTGCAGGTTCTCGACGAGGGCCAGCTCGAGCACGTCGCGATCGGCCAGTGTGCGGACCTGGATCGGCAGCTCGTGCAGTCCGGCGCGCTGCGCCGCGCGCCAGCGTCGCTCGCCGGCGACGATCTCGTAGCCGGGCGCCCCGTCGGGGGCCGGGCGGACCAGGAGCGGCTGCAGCACACCCTTCTCGCGGATCGAGCGGGCGAGCCCGTCGAGTTCCTCCTCGGCGAACCGGCGCCGCGGCTGCAGCGGCGAAGGCCGCAGGAACTCGATCGGGACGAGCTCGACATGGGGTGGCGTCGGCCCGCCCACGGCCGACCCGAGCAGCTCCCGCTCGCCCCCGAGGAGCGCGGCGAGCCCCATGCCGAGGCTCCGGCGGCGCGCCTGGCCTTGCTCGCGATCGCTCATGCGGGTCGGTCCTCAGGCTGCGGGAGCGAGCTCGGGGGCGCGGCGGAGCATCTCACCGGCGAGGCGCGCATAGGCCTTGGAGCCGGGGCACCGCAGATCGTAGAGCAGCACCGGGAGGCCGTGGCTCGGCGCCTCCGAGACGCGGACGTTGCGCGGGATCACGGTCTCGAACACCCGCTCGCCGAGGAAGCTTCGGACGTCCGTCTCGACCTGCTCGGACAGGTTGTTGCGCCGGTCGAACATGGTCAGGACGACGCCCTCGACGTGGAGCGTCGGATTGTATGTGCGGCGCACCCGGTCGATCGTGCGCAGCAGCAGGCTCAGGCCCTCGAGCGCGAAGAACTCGCACTGCAGTGGCACCAGGACGGCGTGCGACACGACCAGCGCGTTGACGGTGAGGAGCCCGAGCGAGGGCGGGCAGTCGACGAGCACGAAGTCGTAGCCACCCTGGAACCGGGCGAACGGGTCCTTCAGCCGGTAGACCCGGCGGGGATCGGTCACGAGCTCGACCTCGGCGGCGGACAGATCGACAGTGGCCGGGACGAGCGACAGGCCGGGCACCCGGGTCGGCAGCACCGCCTCGGCGATCGTGGCCCTGCCGAGCAGGATGTCGTAGCTCGTGACCCGCCGGGCGCCCCGCTCGACGCCGAGACCGGTCGAGGCGTTGCCCTGCGGGTCGAGGTCGAAGAGCAGGGTGCGCCGGCCGGCCGCGGCGAGCGCGGTGCCGAGGTTGATCGCCGTGGTCGTCTTGCCGACCCCGCCCTTCTGGTTGGCGACGGCGAGGATCCGCTCACGCGGCATGGCCCTCCTCCCGGCTCGGTCCGCGCGGCGCGGCCTCGTCGATCTCGAGGACGCGGCCCTCGGCCGAGGCGAGGCTCGGATGGAGCCGCGCCGTCATCTTCCAGGAGCGCGCGGCCACGGTCAATTCGCTCTCGACCTCGCGCCCCTTGAGGAAGAGCAATCGGGTCCGGCCGTGGGCGAAGCGAAGCGCCAGGGGCAGCAGGCGCTCGAGCGGCGCCAGCGCTCGCGCGGTCACCACATCGGCGGCGATCGGGGGCAGCTCCTCGGCGCGGGCCTGGTGGACGCGCACGCCGGTCAGCCCCAGCCGACCCGTGCAGTCGAGCAGGAACGCCGCCTTGCGCCGGTCGCTCTCGACCAGGTGCACCTCCGGCACGCCCAGGACCGCCAGGATCAGGCCCGGCAGCCCGGCGCCACTGCCGAGGTCGACGAGGCTGCGGGTGCCGTCGGGCAGGATGCGGGCGAGCTGGGCACAGTCCAGGATGTGCCGGCGCCAGGGATCGTCGAGCGTCGAGGCGCCGACCAGGTTGATCCGCTGCTGCCAGCGGCGCAGCAGCGCGAGCCAAGTTTCGAGGCGGCTCAGTGTTTCACGTGAAACAGGAACGAGCCGTGCGAACTCCGCAGGGTCGAGCGGCGTCTCTCGCCGGCTCACGCGGCCCGCCGCAGGTGGCGCCAGAGGAGGGCCAGGGCGGCCGGCGTCATGCCGGGAACGCGGGCCGCGGCGCCGAGCGAGGTCGGGCGCACACGGGCCAGCCGCTCGCGCAGCTCGCCGCTCAGGCCCGCGAGCGTCGCGTAGTCCAGCTCGGCCGGAAGCTGGAGCTGCTCGTCGCGCCGGAACGCCGCGACCTCGACCGCCTGGCGACGCAGATAGGGTGCATAGCGCGCCCCGATCTCGACCTGCTCGGCGACCTCCGACGGCACGGCCCCGAGCTCCGGCCAGACGCGCGCGAGGCAGTTCAGGTCGACGCCCGGCGATGCCAGCAGCTCGCGCGCCGTCCGCCGCCGACCGTCCTGGTTGACGGCGAGCCCGCGCCGCGCCGCGGCGCCGGGGCTGAGCTCGAGCCGGTCCAGCCGGGCCTCGAGCTCGCGGATCGCCGCCTCCTTGCGCGCCAGCCGCTGGGCGCGTGCCGCACCGACGCAGCCGATCGCCACGCCCAGGGGCGTCAGCCGCCGGTCGGCGTTGTCGGCTCGGAGCTGCAGCCGGTACTCCGAGCGCGAGGTGAACATCCGGTACGGCTCGCTCACGCCCTGCGTCACGAGGTCGTCCACGAGAACGCCGATCAGGGCGTCCGCGCGGTCGAGGACGAAGCTGCCGCCACTTCCGGCGCACAGGGCGGCGTTGATCCCGGCGACCACACCCTGGGCCGCCGCCTCCTCGTAGCCGGTCGTGCCGTTGATCTGGCCGGCCAGGAACAGCCCGCGCACCGTCTTGACCTCGAGCGTCGGCGCGAGCTCGCGCGGATCCACGTGGTCGTACTCGATGGCGTAGCCCGGCCGCAGCATCCGTGCCCGCTCCAGCCCCGGGATCGTCGCCAGCATCGCTTCCTGCGCCGCCTCGGGCAGCGACGTCGAGATGCCGTTCGGGTAGACGACCGGATCGTCGAGACCCTCGGGCTCGAGGAACACCTGGTGGCGCGCACGGTCGGCGAAGCGGACCACCTTGTCCTCGAGCGACGGGCAGTAGCGGACCCCGGTGGCGCGGATCTGGCCGTTGCGCGCGGGCGCCTCGGCCAGACGTTCACGGATCAGCCGATGGGTCCGCTCGGTGGTCCAGGTGATCCAGCACTCCACCTGCGGCCGGTCGATCCCGTCGCTCAGGAACGAGAACGGTCGCGGTGGATCGTCGCCGGTCTGGCGCTCGAGGCCCGCCAGATCGAGCGTGTCCCGGGCCAGCCGCGGCGGGGTGCCCGTCTTGAGGCGCCCGAGCCGCAGGCCGAGCCGCAGCAGGCTGGCGGACAGCCGCTGCGCGGCCGGGTCGTCGAACCGACCGGCCGGCCAGCGGCGCGCACCGAGATGGATCTCGCCGCGCAGGAAGGTCCCGGTCGCGAGCACCACGGCGCCGGCGGCCCGCCGCTCCGCCGCTCCGGTCACCACGCCCCGGCAGCGACCGCCCTCGACGAGCAGCTCGGCCGCCTCCCCTTCGGCCACCTCGAGGTCCGGCTGCGCCGCCAGCGCGTCCCGCACGGCCGCCGCGTAGCGACCTCGATCGGCCTGGGCGCGGGGGCCGCGTGCCGCGGCCCCCTTGCCGGCACCGAGCTGGCGGAACTGGATGCCGCCGACGTCGATGGCCCGTCCCATGATCCCGTCGAGTGCGTCGATCTCGCGCACGAGCTGGCCGCGTCCGAGCCCGCCGATCGCCGGGTTGCAGGACATGGCGCCGATGGTCCGCCGGCTGTGCGTCAGCAGGAGCGTGCGGGCGCCCATCCGCGCGGCCGCGGCCGCGGCCTCGACGCCGGCGTGCCCGCCTCCGACCACGATCACGTCGTGCCCGCGCATGCTCGGACTTCTGCTCGCGGCCCGGCCGCGGCGTCAAGCGTAGGGCGAGGACCCGCCGGGCCACCCGCGCTATAAGCGGGGGGCGGAGCCGGCGGGCGACGGGATGGACGCACTCGCGCGGGTGGTGTTCGAGGTGGCCGGGCTGCTCGGGCTCGTGGCCCTGCTTCCGGCCGCGGCGCGTCGGCTCCGACTGCCCACCACCGTCCTCCTCGCGGCGCTCGGCTTCGCCCTGGGCTTGGCGAGCGGCCACTCGGGGCCCGGCGGCGATCTCTTGCCCGATCCCCTGCTCGATTTCCTGCGCGGCTTCGGCGAGCTCACGGTGACCGCCGACCTCTTCCTCTGGGTGTTCCTTCCGATCCTCCTGTTCGAGGCCGCCCTGGCGCTCGACGGTCGCGAGCTCGGCGAGGAGGTGGGTCCGATCCTGGTCCTGGCCGTGCTCGCGGTCCTGGTCTGCACCCTGCTCGGCGGGCTGGCGGTCTGGTGGGCGACCGGGCAGACGCTCGCCGCCTGCCTCCTGGTCGCGGCGATCGTGGCCACCACCGATCCGAGCGCGGTGGTGTCGATCTTCCGCGAGATGGGCGCGCCGCGTCGGCTCACGACCCTGGTCGAGGGCGAGAGCCTGCTCAACGATGCCGCCGCGATCGCCCTGTTCGGCCTGCTCCTGACCGTCATCCTCCATCCGGCCCGGCTCGATCCGACCGGCGCGGCGTTGGCCTTCGTCGTGAGCTTCGCGGGCGGTGCCCTGGTCGGGGCCGTTCTCGGGCGGGCGGCCGGCCTGCTCGTCGGGCGGCTCGACGGAGGCGGCCCGGCGGAGGTCACGGTGAGCGTCGCGCTCGCCTACATGGCCTACGCGGTGAGCGACCTCTATCTGGGCGTCTCGGGGGTCGTCGCCACCGTCGTGGCCGGGCTCGTGCTCGGCACCTCGATCCGCGGGCGGCTCGGAAGCTCCGAGTGGGCCGGCATCCGCGCAATCTGGGGTCAGCTCGGCTTCTGGGCCAGCTCGCTGGTGTTCGTGCTCGCCGCGGCGCTCGTTCCGCAGACGCTCGCAGCGGCACGGAGCACCGACCTGCTCGGCCTCGCCGCGCTGGTGGCTGGCGCGCTGCTGGCTCGCCTGCTGGTCCTGGAGGGCGTGCTGCCCCTGGTGACCCGGATGGGCGGCCGACCGCCGATCGATCACCGCTACCGTCTCGTGATCCTGTGGGGCGGCCTGCGCGGTGCGGTGACCCTGGCCCTGGCCCTGGCGGTCACCGAGAATCGCCGCGTGCCCGCCGAGATCCAGCACCTCGTCTCGGTCCTCGCCACCGGCTTCGTGCTGTTCACGCTGCTCGTGCAGGCGACCACGCTGCGACCGCTGCTGCGCGGGCTCCACCTCGATCGTCTGGGGCCGGTCGAACGGCTGATGCGCGAGCGGGTGCTCGAGCTCGCCCGGGCCGAGCTTCGTGACCGGCTGTCGGCGGCGGCGATCCGTCACGGCCTCGAGCTCGGCTCCATGCCGGCCCTGGCCGAGCTCGGGGAACCGCCGCGAACCCGGGCATCGCCCGAGAGCGAGGACGTGTCGCGGGCGCAGCTGGTGGCGGCGTTGGCGACGGCCACCGGCCGGGAGGGCGAGCTCTACGTCGCCGAGCTGGCCGAGCGGATGGTCTCGCGCGCCAGCGGCGCGCTGCTCGTGCGGCGCACCGAGGCGCTGCTCGACGCGCTCCGCGAGGAAGGCGTTCACGGCTATCGGCACGCCGCGCGCCATCAGGACGAGCTCGATCGAGCCACCCGCGCCGCGGCTTGGCTCCACGTCCGGTTCGGACTGACGCGCCCGCTCGCTCGCCAGCTCGGCCTGCGACTGGAGAAGCTCCTGATCCGTCGCCGCGTGCTCGAGGAGCTGCTCGGCTTCACGCGCAGCCGCGTGCGACGTCTGTTCGGCGAGCGCGTCGCGGCCACGACCGAGCACGTGCTCGAGGAGCGCCTGGAGGGCGTCGAGCGCCAGCTCGACGCCCTTCGGCTCCAGTTCCCCGAGCACTGGGTGCAGGCCGCGGGTCGCTACCTCGCCCGCGTGGCGCTCCGCCTGGAGCAGCAGGACTACGAACGGCTGCACTCCGAACGCCTGCTCTCGCCCGAGCTGTTCCATCATCTGCAGGGCGAGCTGCGCAGCCGTCTCAAGGCGCTGGAGCAGGCACCGCGGCTCGACCTCGGCCTCGACCGGGCCGGGCTGCTGGCGCGCGTGCCGCTGCTCAGCGAGCTCCCGGCGGAGGTGCGATCGGACCTGCTCAGGCTGCTTCGACCGAGGCTGGCGCTGCCGGGCGAGCGCATCGTCCGCCGCGGCGAGCGTGGCGACGCCATGTACTTCATCGCCTCGGGGGCGGTCGAGGTGCAGCTCGACGGCGGACCCGTGCGCCTCGGCACGGGCGACGTCTTCGGCGAGATGGCCCTGCTGCTCCAGCAGCCACGCCGCGCCGACGTCATCGCCTTGGGGTACTGCAGGCTTCTCGTCCTCCGGCGCGAGGCCGTTCGGCGCTTCCTCAAACGTCACCCGGAGCTGGCGGAGAGCCTTCGACGGATCGCGCGCGCGCGCCTCGGCCAGGCGGGCGCCCATCCGACGGAGGCGGCCCTCACACCCCGCAGTCGTCGGGCATGACCGCTCGTGGCCGTTTCACGTGAAACAGCGACCGCATGCACGCCGGAAGCGCACGGCGCTGACGGGACGGCCGTGGGTCCCAGGGACGCCGAGCCGAGGCCCTACTTGCCGACGCAGAACCGGGCGAAGATCCGATCGAGCAGCTCGTCGACGGAAACGCGGCCGGTGACCCGACCGATCGCACCGGTCGCGATCCGCAGCTCCTCCGCGACCAGCACGAGCTCCTCACCGACCGGCGCGGCCAGCAGCCGGTCGAGCGCCTCGACCGCCTCCGCGATCGCGACGCGGTGCCGCGCGCGGGTGACGAGCGCGCTTTCCCCGCCCCGCAGGCGCTCGCGCGCGAGCTCGGCCAGACGGTCGAGCAGCCGAGCGACTCCCTCGCCGGTACGGCAGGAGAGCGGGACGAGGCCCGGCAAGGCCACGAGGTCGGGCGGCACGTCCGCCACGTCGATCTTGTTGACGGCGAGCAGTCGATCCTCGGGCCGGCCCGGAAGCTCGGCGAGCGATTGCCGGCAGCTCGTCGCGTCGAGCAGCACCAGACAGAGGTCGGCTCGTGCGGCACGGTCCCGTGCACGCTCGACACCCACGCGCTCGACCGGGTCCTCGGTCGGCCGGAGGCCCGCCGTGTCGAGCAGGGTGACCGGAAGGCCGTCGAGCTCGAGATGGATCTCGAGCACGTCCCGCGTGGTTCCCGGGATCGGTGTCACGATCGCCACGTCGCGGCCGGCCAGTCGATTGACGAGCGTCGACTTGCCGGCGTTGGGGGGTCCCACGACGGCCACGACGAGGCCTTCGCGCAGGCGCTCGGCCCGGCCGGCCTCGCTCAGCGCTGCGGCCATCTCCCCGCGAACGCGCTCGAGCGTCGGCCGGGCTTCGGCCAGCAGTCCCGCCGGCACGTCGGCCTCCTCGGCACCGAGGTCGAGTTCGGCCTCGACGACCGCGAGGGCGTCCGCCAAGCTCGCTCGCCACGTCTCGCAGCGACGGGCGAGCGCTCCACCCGCCTGGTTGAAGGCCTGGCGCAGCTGCGCCCGGGTCGCGGCCGAGACGAGGTCGTCGACGGCCTCGGCGGCCGCGAGATCGAGCTTGCCGTTGAGGAACGCGCGTCGCGTGAACTCGCCGGGACCGGCGGGACGGAGCCCGGGAAGCCGGGTGAGCGCCTCGGCCAGTGCCGCGCCGATCGCCGGTCCACCGTGGTGGTGGAGCTCCGCGACGTCCTCTCCCGTGAGGCTCGCGGGAGCGGCGAACCAGAGCAGGACGGCGCGATCGATCGGCTCCCCGGTCGCCGGATCGCGCAGGGTCCGGAGCACAGCCTGCCTCGGGCTCGGCGGCGGTCGCCCGCTCAGCGCCTCGACCGCGGCCCGGGCGTGCGGACCGGACAGGCGCAGGATGGCGACGCCGGCGCGGCCCGGGGCGGTCGCCCAGGCCCAGATGGTGGTCGGTCGGTGGTCACCGATCAGCTCTTGTCCTCGCTCCGGGGCTTCCGCGCGAGGCCGGCGGCCGAGGCAGCCATCTGCGCCCAGAGGCCCTGCCATTGCTCGAGGTTGCGCAGCGAGAGCGGCAGCCACTGGTCCATCAGGGTCTTGGCATCCATGGCCTTGATCGCCTCGAGCAGGCGCTCCTCGGCGGCGGTCATCAGCGTCCGCTGCATCGGGACGACGTCCGGCAGGCCGAGAAAGGCTCGAGCCTCCTCGGCCGAGCAGTCGATCTGGATGTTGAATTTCATGGCCGCCCCGCTGGCTACGCTGCACTCGCGGTACAACTATAGGCGCCGTGCCGGCCCGCGTCAGGAGCGGGTCCGAGGGGAGAGCCGCCATGCCGAATGCGCTCAGCGAGGCCCTCAGCCCCTACCTGCAGCAGCATCAGGACAATCCCGTCGATTGGCGCGAATGGGGCGCCGCGGCCCTGGAGCTCGCGCGCGCCCAGGACCGGCCGATCCTCCTGTCGGTCGGCTATGCCGCGTGCCACTGGTGCCACGTGATGGCGCACGAGAGCTTCGAGGACCCGGCGATCGCCGAGCTGATGAACCGCTGGTTCGTCAACATCAAGGTGGATCGCGAGGAGCGGCCGGATCTCGACATGGTCTACCAGCACGCCCTGGCCCTGCTCGGCCAGCAGGGCGGCTGGCCGCTGACGATGTTCCTGGCACCGGACGGGACGCCCTTCTGGGGAGGCACCTATTTCCCGCCCGAGCCGCGCTGGGGTCGGCCGTCGTTCCGTCAGGTCCTCGAGCAGGTGGCGCAGGTCTGGCGGAGCGAGCGTGGCCGCGTCGATGCCAGCCGCGGCCGATTGGTCGAGGCGCTCGCGAGGCTCGCGGCTCCGGAGCCCGGCGAGCCGGCCGACGTCGAGCTGGCGCTCGAGGTCGGTCGCTCGATCGCGGAGGAGCTCGACCCGGTCCATGGCGGGCTCGGCGGCGCGCCCAAGTTTCCTCAGGCACCGATCCTGGCCTTCCTCTGGCAGGTGGCGTTGCTCACCGGCGACGTGCGACTGCGGCAGCGGCTGCTCCACACGCTGCGCCGGATGGCCCAGGGTGGGATCTTCGACCATCTGGGTGGCGGCTTCGCGCGCTACAGCGTCGACGCCGCCTGGCTCGTGCCGCATTTCGAGAAGATGCTCTACGACAACGCCCAGCTCCTCGAGCTGCTCGGCGAGGCGTGGGCTTCGACCTCCGATCCGCTGTTCGCGGCGCGTGCCGACGAGACGGTCGGGTGGCTCGAGCGCGAGATGCTCGTCGACGGTGCATTCGCGGCCTCCCTCGACGCCGACAGCGAAGGCGAGGAGGGCCGCTTCTACCTCTGGGACCAGGACGAGGTCCGAGCCCTGCTCGGCGCCGACGCCGGCGGCTTCGAGCTCGCCTACGGGATCACCAGGGGCGGCAACTTCGAGGGCCGCAACATCCTGAACCGCCTTCACGACCCCGGTCTGGCCGATCCCTCCACCGAGACCGCCCTGGCGCGTTGCCGGGCGATCCTCCTCGAGGCCAGGACGCGCCGGCCGCGGCCGGCGCGCGACGACAAGGTCCTCGCCGACTGGAACGGGCTCGCGATCGCTGCCCTCGCCAGGACCGGCCTTCGGATGGGCCGCCCGGCATGGCTCGCGCGCGCCGCGAGCGTGTTCCGGGCCTGCTGCGCGCAGCTCGCCCGTGGCGACGCTCTGGTGCACGCGGCGCGCGCCGGCCGTCGCGCCGATCGCGCCTTCCTGGACGACTATGCCCAGATGGTGCGCGCGGCGCTGGCTCTGTACGAGGCCGGCGGCGACCCCGCCTACCTCGAGCGCGCCGAGGCGTGGATCGCCGCGGCGGAGAGGGAGTTCTCGGATCCGGCCGGCCGATGGCTGCTCGCACCCGCGGCGGCCGACCTGCCGTTCCCGGCGAGCAACGCGCTCGACGGACCCACGCCGTCGGCGCTCGGAACGCTCGCCCTCGAGTCGGCACGCCTCTGGGTCTTGACCGGCCAGACGCGCCACCGAGAGCGGGCCGAGGCGATCCTGGCCCGGGTCGGCGGTGAGGCGCGGCGGCATCCGTTCGCGCATGCCACGCTCCTGTCGGCAGCACTGCTCCTCGCGCGGCCGATCCAGATCGTCGTCAGTGGCGACGCCGGGGATCCGGCCGTGGACAGGTTGCTCGCGGTCGCCGCGGCACGGCCGTTGCCGGGCAGGGTGCTCCTCGTCCGTGGCCCCGGGCGCGCTCTCCCGGACGCCCACCCCGCTGCCGAGGCGGCGTCGCTGCCGGGTCGCGCCGTCGCGCAGGTCTGCATCGGCCCGACCTGTCTTGCGCCGGCGCTCGGTCCCGCCGATCTTGAGGAACGGCTGGACGAGGCGAGCCGGACGCACCCCCGATGGTGACGTGCGGCGGTACGACGCAAGGGGGACGGCATGGCTCAGCGCATTCTGGTTCGGCGTCACGGCGGTCCCGAGGTCCTCGAGCCGGACGGCTTCGAGCCCGCTCGTCCAGCGGCCGGCGAGGTCCTGGTTCGCCAGGAGGCGATCGGCGTCAACTACATCGACACCTACTTCCGGACGGGGCTCTACCCGGCGCCGGGAGGACTGCCGTTCGTGCCCGGCAACGAGGCGGCGGGCGTGGTGGAGGCGGTCGGCCCGGGTGTCGACGAGGTCGCGATCGGCGATCGGGTCGCCTACGCCGCCGGCCCGGGCAGCTACACCACGCACCGCCTGATCGTAGCCCGCCTGCTGGTGCCGTTGCCGGCCGAGATCGAGGCGGCCACCGCGGCTGCGATGATGCTCAAGGGAATGACGGCGCAGTACCTGCTGCGCCAGACCTATGTCGTGCGACCGGGCGACGTCGTCCTGATCCACGCGGCTGCCGGCGGTGTCGGGCTGATCGCCAGCCAGTGGGCGAAGCACCTCGGTGCCACCGTGATCGGGACGGTCGGGAGCCTGGAGAAGGCCGAGCTGGCCCGGGCGCACGGCTGCGACCACGTCATCCTCTACGACCGCGAGGACGTGGCCGCGCGGGTCAGGGAGATCACCAGCGGCAAGGGGGTCCCGGTGGTCTACGACGGCGTCGGCAAGGCCACGTTCGTCACGTCGCTCGATTGCCTCCGGCCGCGCGGGCTGCTCGTCAGCTTCGGGAACGCCAGTGGCCCGGTCGACGGCGTCAATCTCGGAATCCTCGCCGCCAAGGGCTCGCTCTACGTGACCCGTCCGACGCTGATGACCTACACGGCGACGCGCGATCAGCTCCTCGCCTGCGCGCGCGATCTGTTCGAGGTGGTCCGAAGCGGAGCGGTCAGGGTGGAGATCCACCAGCGCTTTCCGCTCGCCGAAGCAGCGGCGGCGCACCGGGCGCTCGAGGCCCGGGCTACGACCGGGTCGACCCTGCTGATGCCCTGAGCCGGCGTCGCGGCCACGATTGGCCGGGCGCGCGAGCGGTCGCCCCTCTCAGGCGACCGCTCGCGCCTCGGATTCTCCGCCGTCCTCGTCCGTGGCGATGCCGGAGCCGTCCGGCTCCTTGAGGACGTAGCCCCGGCCCCAGACCGTCTCGATATAGTGGTCGCCGCCGGAGAGCGTCGCGATCTTCTTGCGAAGTTTGCAGATGAATACGTCGATGATCTTGAGCTCTGGCTCGTCGATTCCGCCGTACAGATGGTCGAGGAACATCTCCTTGGTCAGGGTGGTGCCCTTGCGGAGGGAGAGCAGCTCGAGGATACTGTATTCCTTGCCGGTGACGTGCAGGCGTCGACCCTCGACCTCGACCGATCGGGCATCCATGTTCACGACCATCTTGCCGGTGCGGATGATCGATTCGGAGTGGCCCTTGGAGCGGCGGACGATCGCCTGGATCCGTGCGATCAGCTCCATCTTGTTGAAGGGCTTGGTCAGGAAGTCGTCGGCACCGCCGGTGAGACCCTTGACCTTGTCGAGCGGGTCGGACCGCCCGGACAGGATCAGCACCGGCGTGCGCACCCGGGTGGCGCGCAGACGGCGGACGACCTCGTAGCCGTCGATGTCCGGCAGGGTCAGATCCAATACGATGATGTCGAAATCGTACAGCTTGGCGAGTTCGATCCCCTCCTCGCCGCGATCGGTCGGCTCGAACACGATGTTCTCGCCGCGAAGCGCGGTCTCGATCAGTTTGGTGGAGACCGGATCGTCCTCGATCACGAGCGCACGCATCGACGTCCCTTTCCTGCCCGGCACGACCTGCCCGTAACCTTAAGGCACCGACCCTTAAGCCTTCGTTAGCAGGTCGTGTGGTGTCATCCGCCCCGTCGCCGGAGACCCGCCCCACGGGTGCGCGGCTGCGGCTACACAACCTCCGGAAAGCCGATGTCACAACTCAAAAACGAATTTCCAGAGCGTGATACTCGCAAGGGTTGTGGGAGCCCCTTGCGTCCGGACGTCGCGCGCCTGGCCGAGCTGTCGATCGAGCTGGCGGCGCTCGGTCGGCCGACGATCGGGGGGCGGGTGGCGGCCTGCACGGGCACGATGGTCCGGGCGCACGGCCTTCTCGGCCGTGTGGGCATCGGCGACACCTGCCGGATCGAGCGGCCTATCGGGCGTTCCGGGCCCGCGCACGCGTTCGAGCCCGAACGCTCGGTGATCGCCGAGGTGGTGGGCTTCGACGCCGAGGGCGTCCGCCTGCTGCCCTACGAGGAGCCGACCGGCATCGGTCACCGCGCTCGCGTGGCCGTCGATCGCGAGCTGCCGACCATGGCACCTCACGAAGCGTGGCTCGGCCGGGTCATCGATGCGCTCGGCCGACCACTGGACGGCCTCGGACCGTTGCCCGCCGGCCCGCGAGCCTATCCCGTGCTGGGCCGGGCGATCGAGGCCCAACGCCGCGCACTGCTCGGCCCCCGGATCGCGCTCGGGGTCCGCGCGCTCGACCTGTTCACACCCTGCCGGGCCGGCCAGCGGCTCGGGATCTTCGCAGGCTCCGGGGTCGGCAAGTCCACCCTGCTCGCGATGATCGCCCGCCAGACCACCGCGCAGGCGCTGGTGATCGGGCTCGTCGGCGAGCGTGGTCGCGAGCTCAACGAGCTGCTCGAGCACACGCTCGGGCCCGAAGGTCGGGCGCGCAGCACGGTCGTGGTGGCGACCTCGGACCAGCCGGCGATGATGCGACGTCGCGCCGCCTATGTCGCGCTCACCGTCGCCGAGGCGCTGCGCGACCGCGGCCGATCCGTGCTGCTGCTGCTCGACAGCGTGACCCGCTTCGCCATGGCCTTGCGCGAGATCTACCTCGCCGCCGGCGAGCCGCCGACCAGCAAGGGCTATCCGCCGGGCGTGTTCTCGGAGCTTCCCCGGCTGCTCGAGCGGGCCGGTCCCGGCGAGGGCGACGGGGCCGTCACGGCCCTCGTCTCGGTCCTGGTCGAGGGCGACGACACCAACGACCCGATCGCCGACACCGTTCGCGGGATCCTGGACGGCCACATCGTGCTCGACCGCCGGATCGCCGAGGCCGGGCGCTTTCCCGCCGTCGACGTGCTGCGCAGCGTCTCGCGCGCGGCGCCGGCCTGCTACGCACCCGACGAGCGACGGCTGGTGGCGCGGGCCCGCACCCTTCTGGCCCGCTGGAGCGAGATGGCCGAGCTGGTCCAGCTCGGCGCCTACCGGCCCGGCAGCGACCCCGAGCTCGACGAGGCGATCCGACTGCGCCCCGCTCTCGAGCGCCTCCTGACGCAGGCGCCCGACGAACCGGCCCAGGATCCGGAACCGTTCGCGGCCCTGGCCGCCGTCCTCGGCACCGCCTCGCCGGTCGCCGGCTGAACCGGGCGACGAGGACCATGGCCCCGATCCGCGCGCTCGAGCTGCTCGCCCGACTCGAGCGGCTCGAGCTCGACCGGCGACGGCAGGAACTGGCGGCGCTCGACGCCGGCCTCGCCGGCACGCAGGCCGAGCGCTCGGCCCTTCGCGACCGCCTGCCGGCCGAGATCGATATGGGTCTGGCGCTTGCCGGTGGGCCGGAGCCGCTCGGGCGCTGGCTGGCGGCGGTCCGGCGGCGCGAGCGGGAGCTGGCCCAGGAGGCCGATCGCCTCGCCGCAGAGCGGCGGCACGCGGCCGAGTGCCTGCGCGTTCAGCATGCCGCGGCACGCCGCCAGGAGTTGCTGGTCGACAGAGCCCGCTCCACGTGGCTCGCGCGAGCGGTGAGGGAGGAGCGACGAAGGCTCGACGAGCTGGCCGTATTGCGGCACGGCCGAGCGCGCGCTGCCGGCTCAGAATTCGGGGGCGAGCGTCACGCTCAAGCCGTCGAGCTCGGGCCGAACCTTGATCTGGCAGGAGAGGCGTGACTCGTCCCGCACTTGGAACGCCTCGTCGAGCATCATCGTCTCGTCGGCGTGGGGCTGCTCGAGCCGGCCGAGCCAGGCCGGATCGACATAGACGTGGCAGGTGGCACAGGCGCAGCAGCCGCCACAGGCCGCCTCGACGGGCAGCCCGGCCTCGCGCATCACCTCCATCACCGACCACCCGACGGGCGCGTCGAGCTCGTGCAACACGCCCTCGCGGTCGGTCACCCGAATCGTCGGCATATCAGAGGACACCCAGCTTCTTCTGCAGATCGCTGCTCGAGGTGGTGTAGCGGAACACGAGCCGCTCGTCGGGACGGCAGTAGCGGAAGGCCTTCTGGCACATGAGCGCGGCCTCGTGGAACCCGGACAGGATCAGCTTGAGCTTGCCCGGATAGGTGCAGATGTCGCCGATCGCGAACACTCCGGGTAAATTGGTCTCGAAGGCCGCCGTGTCGACTCCGATCAGGCCACGCTCGAGCTCGAGCCCCCAGGTCGCGAGCGGCCCCAGCTCCATCTTGAGGCCGTAGAAGGCGAGCAGGCGATCGCAGGCGAGTTCTTCCTCGCGTCCGTCCTGCATCTTGACCCGTACCGCCGCGAGCTCGCCGTCGGTTCCCTCGAGTGACGTGATCTGGCCGATCACGAGCCGCATCGCCCCCTCCGCCACGAGCCGGCGCATGCGTTCCACCGAATCGGGCGCCGCGCGGAACTCGTCGCGACGGTGGACCAGCGCCATCGAGGCGGCGAGCGGCTGCAGGGCCAGGACCCAGTCGAGGGCCGAATCGCCTCCGCCGGCGACCACGACCCGTCGGTCGCGGAACGCCTCGCTCCTGCGCACCGAGTAGAACAGAGAGCGGCCCTCGAAACGCTCGGCCCCGGGCAGTGGCAGCCGGCGCGGCACGAAGCTTCCGGCCCCCGCCGCGATCACCACCACCGGAGCCTCGAGCTCGGTGCCCGCCGACGTCGTCAGCCGCCATGCCCCACCCTCGAGGCGTTCGAGCCGATCGGCCTGCTCGCGCAGGTGAAAGGTGGGCTCGAACGGGCGGATCTGCTCCATCAGGGCGTCGACGAGCTGCTGGCCGGTGCATCGCGGCACGGCCGGGATGTCGTAGATGGGCTTGTCGGGATAGAGCTCGGCGCACTGGCCGCCGATCTTGTCGAGATTGTCCACCAGGTGACACCTGAGCCCGAGCAGCCCTGCCTCGAATACGGCGAACAGGCCGACGGGCCCGGCGCCGATGATGATCATGTCGGTTCGGATGCGCAGATCGCTCATGCTTGCTCGAGCCCGGACACGGTCGCGGATGGGGAACCACGACCTCCCCGGCCGATCGCCGCGGCGATCGGACGACCCGCATCGTGGATCGAGGTAGCAGCTGGGCGGCTGCGCGGCAAGGCGCGGGGCCGCGGCGAGGTGTCCGGTCCGGCCGGCTTCGCGCTCAGCCCCGCCCGGCGTGGGAGCGGAGAGCGTCGCGCAGACGGCGCATCGCCCGGGCGACCCGGGCGACGGCGTCGTCCCGCTCGACGATGAGGGCGAGAAGGAGCGGACCGGGTTCGGCGAGGCTCGACTTGTAGCGGCTTTCGCCCGCCATCAGGTCGTAGACGGCCGCTCCGGCCGCCATGTAGCGCTCGACGGCGAGCCAGTGCGCGACCAGACCGGGCTTGAGGCGGTTGTCACCCTCGTAGGCCAACCCGCTCGAGTAGAAGCCGACCCAGCCGCGCCAGAGGAAGTTGTAGAGATAGCCGATCGGCGCGCCGCCGGCGCTCACCTGCAACAGCTCCACCGTGCCGCTCTCCCAGGCGGCGGTCACGAGCGCTCGGTGGAAGTCGAGAAAGCCCGGGACACCGAACGCTCCCTGCTCGCCCTTGGATCTGAACCGTGCCTCGTGGAGCCCGCCGAGCGCATCGAGCCAAGCCAGCGCCTGGGCGCGGTCGGCAGCCGCCTCCAGGCGCAGCATGCCGCGCTCGCCGTAGAGCTTCGCGGCACGCCGGATCTGCGCCCGGGTCGAGGCGCCGAGGCCGCCGAGGTAGCCACCCTGTCGTCGCCGCGCGGCCTCGAGATCGACGACCGCGCAGCGGCTCTCGGCCCGGCGCCGGACGGGGAGCCCGACCGCTCGAGCCGCGGCCTCCCAGGGTTCCCCGACCATCGGCAGGACGATCGCCCGAGGTCCTCGGCTCTCGCGGCCGAGAAGGTGGCGCAGGAGGGCGATCCGTGCAGCCGCCTCGTAGCCCCGCGCGGCCAGAAGGTCGTTGTGCTCGATCGCGATCCGATCGGCTGCCGTGTCGCCCGTGGCGTGCAGATGCCAGGAGCGGATCGCGAGCGGGCCGACGCGGCCGGTTCGCTCTGCCAGGAGCGCGAGCCCGACGGTGGTGCCACGCGCAGCGACCCGCGCCAGCCGCGTGGTCCGGGCGCAGCCCGTCAGCCAGCATGAGATCCACGGCCAGGACAGGAAGAAGGAGGCGTTCGAGCGGTCGAGCAGCTCGCACCATTCGCGCCCGAGGTCGGCCGGCTCGGGGGTCGGGGCGAGCTCGACCTCGAGACCACGGGCGATCGAGGCCGCATCGAGCTCAGTCGGGCCGTGCACCCTGCCCACCGTTGCCGCTACGCCGCGCCCCGCGTTCGACGGGCGCGATCTGTGATCCGGATCACTGCCGTGCGCCGCGGACCATGGGAAGGGGTCGCCATTGACGCGGCGGTCATTGGTCGGTGAGACATTGACTGGGTTGCGCGTGCGCTTCGGATCGGACCCGTGGTGGGCACCGGGGCGGGAGGCTAGGAGCCGCTCGCCCCGGTCTGCGGGCCGGACCGTCCTGCCGAAGTGGCCCAGAGCAGTCCGGCTACGCTCGTCAGCGCCAGGCCCAGAAGCGCAGCCAGGACGCCGTCGTAGCCGCCGAGCAGGTACCAGAGCTGAGCGGCAGCGACGGGTGCGACCGCCGTCCCGACCAGGGCCGGAAGGGCGATGGCGCCGTTGATCGCCCCGAACGAGGACCGGCCGAGGAGATCGGCGATGGCCGCGGCGCGGACGATCGTCATCATCCCGTTCCCCGCGCCGTAGAGCAGCGGGAAGATCCACAGCAGGGGCGAGAGGGGGCCGACCGCGGTGAGGACGAGCGTGCCGGCCACCGGCAGCGCGGCGGCCAGGAGCGACGCGGCCCGCAGCGTCAGCCGCCGCTCGAGCGCGAGCAGCCCGAGGCGTGCCGCGACCTGGGCGGGGCCGACCAACGCCGCCACGGCGACGATCGTCGGGAGGGCCACCCCTCGCTCCGAGAGGAGCGGCACGAGGTGGAACGTGACGGCCGAGAACAGGGTGGCGTTGGCGACGACCGCGATCAGGATGCCCCAGAAGGCGCGACCGCGGACGACCCGACGGACCGGCGCCGGATCCCTGTCCACTCGGCCCGCCGACGTGCTCGTCGCGACGAGCCTGGGCGGCACGAGCAGGTGAACGCTACCCGGAACTGCGAGATTGAGGGCCGCGAGGGCAACGAGCGCGCCGCGCCATCCGAGCTGCTCGATCAGGAGATGGGCGAGTGGCAGGAACACCGTGCTCGCGAAGCCGGCGACCAGGGTCACGAGGGTGACCGCTCGCCGGTAGCCGCCGGCCTGCGTCCGGGCCAGCAGGGCGAAGACGGCGTCGTAGAGCACGAACGCCATGGCGATGCCGAGCCCGACCCAGACGAGATAGAACGTGGCCAGACGCTCGACCGCCGCCCATGCGAGGA
The DNA here is from genome assembly GCA_964504655.1 of uncultured Geminicoccaceae bacterium. GTDB lineage: Bacteria > Pseudomonadota > Alphaproteobacteria > Geminicoccales > Geminicoccaceae > JANXAZ01. The sequence continues at coordinate 79,304 of CAZDFD010000002.1, read as the reverse complement.
GGAGCAGCGTAGCCGCGAGGGACCCGCAGGCCATCGGCAGTCGGCCGCCCATCCGGTCGATCGCCCTTCCGGCCAGGGGCGAGGCGAGCGCGGTGGCGAGAAGGCCCGCGGTCAGCGCTCCGGTGATCTCGGTACGTGACCAACCCTGCTCGCGCTCGAGCGGAGCGATGAACAGGGCGAAGGCGTAGTAGAGCGTTCCCCACGAGACGAGCTGGGCCACGGCCAGGGACATCACCGCCCGACCCGGCAGGGTCGTAGTGGTCCCCGCCGGATCGCTCACGGCGACCCGTCCGTGCGCCGGCGGACCGACTCGCGATGGAAGATGTAGAGCCCGCTCGCCACGACGATCAGGGCACCGACGAGCACCGCCGGATCGGGTCGGTCACCGAACAGGACGGCACCGATCGCCAGTCCGTAGATCATCTGACTGTACTGGAACGGCGCCAGCACGGCGACCGGTGCCCGTGCATGGGCCTGGACCAGCAGCAGAAATCCGCTTCCGGCGATGGTTCCGGCGGCGGCGTGCAGGGCCAGATCGGGCGCCGACGGTGTTCGCCAGAGCCAGGGCAGCGCTGCGGCCGTGGCGAGTATCGTTAGGCCGTTGCCCCAGAGGCCGAAGGTCTCGGGCGGGTCGATGCCCCGCATGCGGCGCAGGAGCAGCATGTTGCAGGCGTGCACCAGGGCGCCGAAAAGCGCCGCCAGGGCCGTGAGCCCGAGCGTCGCCGAGCCGGGCCGGAGCATGATCACGATGCCTGCGAAGCCAGCGAGCACGGCCGACCAGCGACGCCACCCCACCCGCTCGCCCAGCACCGGGACCGAGAGCGCCGTCATGAACAGAGGGGCGGCGAACAACAGGGCATAGACGTCGGCGAGCGGCATTCGTGGATAGACCCAGAAGATCGCGAGCCCGCCAGGCAAACCGATCAGCCAACGCAAGAGGTGAAGTCTCCATTGAGGGCTCGCCAATCTCGCGAGTTGGCCCCGGACCGCGGCGATCAGGGCCACGGCGAGGAAGCCGAAGAGCGCGTTGAAGAACAGCACCTGGACGACCGGGTATCGCCCACCGAGAACCTTGACGGTCGCGTCCATGAGCGTGAACAGCGCGTAGGCGCCGAGGGAGAGGAGGATGCCGGTCGACGTCCTGGCCTCGCCCTCGCTCCGCACGCGCCCGTCCACAGTCGCGACCCATCCGCCGCCTGCCTTGCACCGCGCCGACTTTGGCCGCAAAACCCGCCCACGGGGAGCGTTGAACGAGCGCGGTTGGGGGAATTCGATGGCGAACTACAAGATCGTCGAGATCGAGGGCATCGGCCCGGCCTACGCCGCCAAGCTGCAGGCTGCCCGGATCGGGACCACCAACGATCTGCTCAAGGCGTGCGCGGACCCCAAGGGACGCAAGGCGCTGGCGCAGGCCACGGGCCTCGAGGAGGGGCGCCTCTTGAAGTGGGCGAACATGGCCGACCTCATGCGGATCAAGGGGGTCGGCAAGCAGTATGCCGAGCTGCTCGAGGCAGCCGGCGTCGATACCGTCAAGGAGCTGAAGCAGCGCGTCGCGGCCAATCTCGCGGCGAAGATGGCCGAGGTGAACGCGTCCCGGAAGCTCACTCGGGCCGTACCCGCGGAGAAGATGGTCGCAGGATGGATCGACCAGGCCAAGGCCCTGCCACCCGCGCTCTCCTATTAGCCCAGAGCGGCAGGGCGGGCGCGCGTGGCCTTCGGCGACCTCCTGCGGCGGCTCCTGGGCGGCGGCCGGCCCGCTGCCGAGCCCGCGCGCGGCGAGGCGATCGAGTATCGCGGCTACCGGATCGTGCCGCTGGCGCGTTCGCAGGGCGGCCAGTATCTGACCTGCGCGCTGATCGAGAAGGATTTTCCCGAGGGGCCGAAGCGCCACGAGCTGATCCGCGCCGACACACATGCGAGCCTCGACGAAGCCAAGGCCTTCGCGATCCACAAGGCGCGCCAGGTCATCGACGAGCAAGGCGACCGCCTGTTCCGGTGAGGCTCCGCACCAGCGCCTCGTGACGGCGATTTCACCGGCCGGTGAGGGGCCGGTCACGTGCCGACCTTGCGCGACGGCGAGCCGCGCGACACCTCGAATTGGGAGATCCTGCAAGGAGACGCGCATGACCCCCGAGGACCGCGACGCGATCACAGGGTTCTTCGACCGCCTTGCGAGGCTGCAGGCCGAGCGTGATCCCGACGCGGAACGGCTCGTCCAAGAGCTCATGGAACGCCACCCTCAGACGAAGTACTATGTCAGTCAGATGGCGTTCTTCCTCGAGCATGCGCAAGCCGAGGCGCAGAACCGGATCCGCGAGCTGGAGCACGCGCTGGAGCAGCAGCGTGCGGGGGGCGGTGGATTCCTGAGCGGCCTGTTCGGCGGCGGCCGTCAGGCCCCGCTCCCGGCTGCGGTGCATGCTCCCGGCTACCGGCCCGGGATGTTCCAGCAGCCGGGCGGCTTCCTCGGCGGTGCCGCCGGTACCGTGACGGCGCTCGCGGGCGGCCTGCTGCTCGGCGCGCTCTTGGGCTCGATGCTCGCGCCGGCCGCCGAGGCGGCTCCGCTCGAGCAGCCCGCGGAGCCGGACCCCGACGAGGTCGGGCCCGACCTCGGTGACGACAGCTGGTGAGCGATCACCGTACGGACCGAGCTCGCGTGCCGGTCGCTCAAAGCGTGGCCCAATAGGCGAGGAACGGGTCGATCTCGCGGGGCGCGAGCCGGATCTCGGGCATGTCCGGGTGCGCGGCGCGGATGCCCTCCTCGAGCAGAGGCATCAGCGCCGCCGCCGGCAGGCGGCGGGCGAGCACGGGAAACGCAGGTGCGGCGGGATGCGGGCCGACCGCCTGCCTGTCGATGGCGTGGCACCGCGCGCAGACGGTCTCCGCGATCGAACGCCCCGATGCATCAGCCGAGCCGCCCTCCTGGCCCGCCGCCTCCGGCGGCGCCTGCGGGGCGCCGGAGGCGGTGGCCTCCGGGCCCGCGCAGCCGCCGAGCGCGATCGCCAGGAGCAGGACCGCGGCGACCGTCCGGATCAAGCCGCGCTCAACGCCTGGTCGAGGTCGGCCAGGATGTCGTCGATGTGCTCGATGCCGATCGACAGCCGCACATAGCCCTCCGAAACGCCCGTCGCGAACTGCTCCTGCGGGCTCAGCTGGCTGTGCGTGGTCGTGGCCGGATGGATCGCCAGCGAGCGCGCGTCGCCGATGTTGGCGACGTGATAGAACATCTGCAACGCATCGATGAAGCGACGTCCGGCCTCGCGACCACCCTTGAGTTCCATTCCGACGAGAGCGCCATGGCCGCCCTTCAAGTGGACGTCGGCGCGCCGGCGCACCTCACCGGATTGCAGCGAGGGATGGATCACGCGCTCGACCTTGGGGTGCCGGGTGAGCCAAGCGGCGACCTTGCTCGCGTTCTCGCAATGCACCCGCATTCGAAGCGGCAGGGTCTCTAGGCCCTGGATGAACAGGAAGGCGTTGAAGGGCGACATGGCGGCACCGATGTCCCGCAGCAGCGTCACCCTGGCCTTGATGATATAGGCGATCGGCCCGAGCGGCTTGACGGCCTGGGTCCACACCGCGCCGTGATAGGACGGATCCGGCTGGTTGAGCATCGGGAACCTGTCGGCGTGCCGCTCCCAGTCGAAGTTGCCGCCGTCGACCACGATCCCACCGATCGAGGTGCCGTGGCCGCCGATGTACTTCGTGGTCGAATGCATGACGATCGCAGCACCGTGCTCGATCGGTTTGCAGATGACCGGGGCGGCCGTGTTGTCCATGATGAGCGGGACGCCGAGCTCACGCCCGATCCGGGCCACCTCCGCGATCGGGAACACGTGCAGCTTCGGATTCGGAAGCGTCTCGGCATAGTAGCAACGAGTTCGGGAGTCGGTCGCCCGGCGAAAGTTCTCGGGATCGGTCGGGTCGACGAACCGGACCTCGATCCCCATGGTCTTCATCATGGTGTTCTGGAACAGGTTCCAGGTCCCGCCATAGAGATCGGTCGACGAGACGAAGTTGTCGCCGGCGTGGCAGATGTTCTGGACCGCGAAGAGGGAGGCCGCCTGTCCCGAGCTCAACGCCAACGCCGCCACGCCGCCCTCGAGCGCCGCCACACGCTCCTCGAGCACGGCCTGGGTGGGGTTCATGATCCGGGTGTAGATGTTGCCCAGCTCCTCGAGCGCGAACAGCCGCTTGGCGTGGTCCGGCGAGTGGAACTGGTAGGACGTGGTCTGATAGATTGGGACCGCCACCGCTGTCGTCGCGGGGTCGCTCCGATAGCCTGCGTGCAGGACGATCGTCTCGGGGTTCTTGCTCTTCGTGGCCATCGGCCTCTCCTCGATCGGGGCGTCGCGACGCTAGCGGCAGCCCGCGGTCGCGTCGAGGCCGGGCAGCGCCCCGGCAGGCCCCGACCCTGGCGCGGCCGGCCGAGCCGGACTAGAAGCGCGGGCGCGCTCACCGCCACGAGGAACAGGATGACCGAGGCCCAGGGCATCGCCGCCGACCGACTGAAGCAGATCGTCGAGAAGGTCGAGCGGCTCGAGGACGAGAGGCGGGAGATCGCCGAGCAGATCAAGGACGTCCTCGCCGAGGCCAAGGGTGACGGCTTCGACGTCAGAACTCTCCGGCAGGTCGTGCGGCTGCGGCGCATGAAGCCGCACGATCGGACCGAGCAGGAAGAGCTCCTGGAGCTCTACAAGGCCGCGCTGGGCTTGGCGTGAAGAGGCCGGCCGCCGGCGCCCGGAGCGGGAGGTCGAAATGCGTGAGAGGTCGTCGGATCCGATGAGCCTCGCCGATCCGGCCGGGCGGATCGCGGCCGACCGCGCAGCCGAGCTCGCGCGATCCGGTCGGCTGGTCCTCGTCGACATCCGAACGCCTGCGGAATGGATGCAGACCGGGGTCCCCGCCGGTGCGGCCCTGGTGCCGCTGACCGATGGTCCGCAGTCGCTCCGGCCGGACTTCGTGCTCGACCTCGACCGGCTCCTGGACGGAGCCCGCGACCGGCCGGTGGCCCTCGTCTGTCGGACGGGCGGGCGCACGGCCTTCGCTCGTCGCCTGCTGCTGAGCGAGGGGTTCTCCGCGGTCCTCGACGTGGCCGAGGGCATGTGCGGCAGCGGCTTCGGGCCCGGCTGGCTCGCTCGCGGCTTGCCCATCGAGGCGTGGCCGGGGCAAGAACCCGGCCCGCCCGTCACGCGCCCGTCGCCTTGACGATCCACCCTCCTGCCCGTCATTCGCCCGAAGTCGCAAGCCCGGGAGGTCGCTCACCATGGTCGCGAAGCGTTGGTTGTCGGCTGCGGCCCTGCTCTTCGGGCTGGCTCTGCTGCCCGTCCCCGGCGGGGCCGAGCCGGTCCGCATCAAGATCCTTCAGGTCAACGACTGGGACCGCTTCGAGGAGCGGAGCGGACGGGGCGGTTTCGCGCGATTCGCTGCGGTCTTGAAGGCCGAGAACGCCGCCGCCGACGATGTACTCGTGATCCATGCGGGCGATGCGATTTCGCCGTCCCTGCTGTCCGGCTTCGACAAAGGGGCCCATATCGTCGATCTGCTCAATCGGGTGCCGCTGGACCTGTTCGTGCTGGGGAACCACGAGTTCGACTTCGGAGCCGACGTCGCCCGCCAGCGGATCTCCGAGGCGCGGTTCCCCATCCTCAACGCCAACGTCAAGGAGCCCGACGGGAGGAGTTTCGCGGACCTGCCGGAAAGCAGGATCGTCGAGCTTCGCGGTTTCAAGTTCGGCTTCTTCGGAATGACCACACCGCAGACCAGGGAGATCTCCTCGCCGGGCCCGCTCCGCTTCGAGGATCCCTTGGCTGTCGCGGCGGCTCAAGCCAAGAAGCTGCGGGCCGAGGGCGCCGAGATCGTGGTCGCGGTGACCCACACCGGGTTCGAGGAGGATCTCGCGCTCTTCCGGCAGGGCGCCGCCGATCTGATCCTGACCGGCCACGACCATGATCTGCGGGTGATGTACAACGGCAAGGTCGCGATGGTGGAGAGCGCGTCCCAGGCCGATTTCGTGACAGCGATCGATCTGACCCTCGACCGCGTGAAGGACGGGGACCGGACGCGGGTCGTGTGGTCGCCCGCGTTCCGCACCTTGGACACCGCCGCCTACGCACCCGATCCGGAAGCCAAGAGCGTCACCGACGCCCTCGAGGGGCGGCTCGCGCGCGAACTCGATGTCACGATCGGCCGAACGGCGACGCCGCTCGACAGCCGCCGCGCCGTCGTCCGCGGCCAGGAGGGGGCGATCGGCAACATGATCGCCGATGCCCTCCGCGTGGCGGTCGACGCCGACCTCGCGATCACCAACGGCGGTGGCATCCGGGGCGATCGCCAGTACGCTGCGGGACACGTCCTCACCCGTCGCGACATCCTCACGGAGCTGCCGTTCGGCAACAAGACCGTGAAGCTCGCCCTGACGGGCGCCCAGGTCGAGGAAGCCCTGGAGAACGGCTTCAGCCAGATCGAGCAGGGAGCCGGCCGCTTCCCGCAGGTCTCGGGCATGCGCGTCGTCGTCGATCCGAAGCGTCCTGCGGGCCAGCGCGTCGTCGAGGTCCTGATCGGCGGAACGCCGTTGGACCGCACACGGACCTACTCGGTCGCAACCAATGATTTCATGGCGCGCGGGGGTGACGGCTACGCGGTGCTCACGCGTGGCAAGAACCTGATCGACCCGGCGGCGGCGCTGCTGATGGCCTCGCAGGTGATCGACTACATCGGCCAGCGCGCCGAGGTCGCCCCCACCATCGAGGGGCGGATCATCACGCGGCCGTAGGCGGTTGGGGAGTCCCGTCCGGCCTTCGCCGATTCACCGAGCCTTAACCGTCCGGCCCTAGGTTCGTCGCCGCATCGAGGCCGGAGCGCGAAATGGCTCTGGGCTACGGAGGCGTGCGATGCGGCGCCAGGCGATCATCAATTGGGGCATCTCGAGCTTCTTCGGCTGGGGGGTGTACGGCCTCAACTTGGCGCGTGCCTGGTCCCGCGACCCCGAGATCGAGCCACTCGCCGCGCTGCCCGTCCGTGAGCAGGACCTCGCTGTCGATCCGCTCGTCCGGCACGCGCTGCAGCCGTTCCTGGAGCGATCCGCTGCGTTTCAGGGGCAGCTCGCCCGGCGGCCGGGCGAACTCCTCCAGGCCGATGCCGCCGTCCTTCATGCGCTCGGCGGCGACCTCGCGCCGGGACCGGCCGCCCACGCGGTGCAGCTGACCGGGCGCCCGACCGTGGGCGTCGCCTTCTTCGAGACGGCTCTCTTGGCCCCGGAGGCGGTCGCCCGCGCGCGACAGCTCGATCTGGTGGTGGCCGGCTCGACCTGGAACGCCCGCGTGCTCGAGGCGCACGGCATCGGCAACGCGCGCACCGTGCTGCAGGGGATCGACCCCGCCCTGTTCCATCCAGCGCCCCGGCGCGGCCTGATGCGCGATCGTTTCCTCGTCTTCAGCGGCGGCAAGCTCGAGCTGCGCAAGGGCCAGGACCTTGTCCTCGCGGCGTTTCGCCGGTTCGCCGAGCGCTGTCCCGAGGCCGTGCTCGTGACCGCCTGGCACAGCCCGTGGCCGAGGCTCGCCCGCACGCTCGACGCACGCGGCATCGCGGCACCCGTGGTCTTCGCCCCGGACGGCCGGGTCGACGTCCCGGCCTGGGCGGCGGCCTGCGGCGTGCCGCCCGGACGGATCGTCGACCTCGGCGCCGTCCCCAACGCGCTCCTGCCGCCGGTCCTGCGCGAAATGGACGTGGCCGTCTTCCCCAATCGCTGCGAGGGCGGCACCAACCTCGTCGCCATGGAGTGCATGGCCTGCGGCATCCCGGTCGTGCTTTCGGCCAACACCGGGCATCTCGATCTGATCGCCGGGGAGAGCTGCTTCGCGCTGGATCGGCAGCGGCCGATGGCCGGCTTGGCCGCCGGCTGCCACGACGTCCCCGGCTGGGGCGAGAGCGATGTCGAGGAAATCGTCGCGGCCCTCGAGCGGGCTCGCACAGAGCGCGCCGAAGCGGAGCGTCGTGCCCGAAATGGCCTCGCTCTGGTCCAGCGGCTCACCTGGGACGCCACGGCGGCGGAGATGAAGGCCATGCTGCTCGGCCGCTCGTAGCACCGAGCCGGCCGGAGGGTCGGCCTAGCCCGCTGAACCTCGCTGGCCCGCGGCCACCGTCAGAACCTCCCGGCGCGCAACCTCGAGGACGCCCGCCCAGTCGCCTGCTGTCGATTGGCGGATCAGGCGGAAGGTCGGATACCAGGGGCTGTCGGCACGGTCGGACAGCCATCGCCAGTCGGGCGAAGCCTTCAGAAGGAGCAGGGTAGGCCGGCCGAGCGCGCCGGCCAGATGCGCAACGGCCGTATCGGTGCTGACCACGAGGTCGATCTCCGCCAGGAGGGCCGCCGTGTCGAGGAAGGCGTCGGGGCCGTGATCGGTCTCCGGTCCCCCGTGCTCGACGACGGCGGGCACCTCGGCGAGGCGCCAGCCGAGACCGTCGGGATGCGGCACGAGCGGATGCGCGGAGGGCTCGGTCAGGGCGATCATGCGGACCTCGTCGGCCGCGAGCGACCGGACCAGCGGGTCCGCTGCCTCCAGACTCCGGCCGGCGTCCGCTGGTGAGCGCCGGTTGCCGCACCAGCACAGACCGACCCTCAGCCTGCCGTCCGGCCGCAATCGGGACGCCCAGCGTGCCCTCCGGTCGGGCTCGGGCGCGAGGTACGGGACGCGATCGGGTATCGAGCCGAGCGTCAGGCCGAGCCGCGCCGGAAGGTCGAACAGCGGGATGCGGAGCTCGGCATCGGGCACGGGGTCTCCGATCGGGACGACCCGTCCGGCTCCGCTGACGCCGTCGAGCAGCCTGCAGAGCTGCCGCGGAACCTCTAGGACGGTCCCGGCCCCCAAAGAGACCAGGAGCGGCAGCAACCGCACCATCTGGATCGTGTCACCCAATCCCTGCTCGGCTTGGACGAGGACGACCCGTCCGCGCACCTTGCCTCCGTCCCAGAGCGGCAGGTCGGTACGGCGCGGTCGATCCGGAAAGTCCCGAGCGCGCCAGCGCCACACATATTCGGCGAAGCCACCGACATAGTCCCCGAGCCGAAGGATGGCGCGGGCGAGGTTGTAATGCGCTTCGGCGAGCTCCGGCGCCGAGGCGAGCACCCGACGAAGCTCGACCGCAGCCTCCTCGTCTTTTCCCCGCTCGATGAGAAGATTGGCCAGATTGTGGCGGGAGGCGAGATGCTCGGGATCGATCGACAGCGCGCGTCGGTAGGCGCCGACGGCTCCGTCGATGTCGCCGAGCCGGCCGCGAGCGAGGCCGAGACCGTGCCAGGTGCTGGTGTTCTCGGGACCAAGCTCGCCCGCACGGCTGAACGCGGAAGCCGCCTCGGCGAAGCGGGACAGGTCCATCAACGCGTTGCCAAGGTTGTACCAAGCGTCGGCGAGGTGGTCGGCCTGCGCGAGCGCGGCGCGGATGAGCTCGACGGCCTCTGCGGCGCGCCCCTGCGCCCTTCGGGCGACACCGAGGAGGTGTCGTGCGTCGACGTTCTCGGGGCGCTCGCGCAGGGTGAGCTCGTAGAGGAGGGCCGCTGCTTCGAGGTCGCCCGCCCTGTGCAGCTCGAGTGCATGCGACAGCCGCGGCGACCGGCCGCCCTCGGGGCCCGGTGACGTCGTCACCGCAGCGGCCTTCGCTCGGCGGCTCGGCCGTCGACCAAGCACCGTAGATCCCGACCGACGCGCTCGACCACGCCGGCCCAGTCACCCGGCGTGGATTGCCGATAGAGCCGCATCGTCGGATACCAGGGGCTGTCCTGACGCTCACTCAGCCAACGCCAGTCCGGCGCGAATTTCAGGAGCAACCAGACCGGCCGGCCGAGCGCGCCCCCCAGATGGGCGACCGCCGTGTCGGAGGTGACCAGGAGGTCGAGCTCGTCCAGCAGAGCAGCCGTGTCGAGAAAAGCGTCCGGACCATCGTCGAGCCCGGGTTCCGGTCGTCGGACCGATCCCGGAGGGAGCTCGTCGAGCTGGTCCAAGCCGTGCTCCTTCTGCAAGCTGACGAACTGGGCCCCGGAGATCGACAGGAGCGGTGCCAACGATCGAAGAGGCACGGAGCGCCCGCGATCGGCGCGGGCTCTCGGATTCCCCTGCCAGACGAGACCCACCTGCAGCTCTGTGGCGTCGCCGAGCCAGGCTCGCCAGCGGGTTCGCCGCCCGGGATCCGATCGCAGATAGGGAACGCGAGCGGGGATCGAGCCGAGCTCGAGGCCGAGAAGGTGGGGAAGGCTCGCGAGCGGCACCTCAAGGTCGTGCGCCGGGAGCGCTTCGCCCTGAGCGACGAGCGAAAGCCCTCCGACCTCCGCTCCGAGGCTTGCGATCAAGGCGAGGAGTTCGCGCCGGCACTCCAGGATCACTCGGCCGCCGAGCTCTGCGGCAGGCTTCAGGAGGCGGACCAACTGAATATGGTCGCCCAGTCCCTGCTCGCCGTGCACGAGGAGGTTCCGCCCCGGGAAGGGACGACCGTCCCACCGCGGCACCTCGAACCGGCGCGGACGCAGCTCGGCTCCGCGCCACCGCCATTCATACTCCGCGAAGCCTCTACGAAGATCGCCGGCAGCCAAGAGCGCATGGGCGAGGTCCACATGGGCCTCGGCATCGTCCGGCTGCGCTCCGACCGCTGCCTCCAGCGCTTCGATCGCTCCGGAGAGCGAGCCGGTCTCCCGGAGGGCGTTGCCCAAGCCACGAAGAGCCGCGCTGCCACCCAGCGGTGTCCGGCAGGCGGCGTCGAAGGCTACGATGGCCTCTGCCGGTCGGTCGGTCTCGCGCAAGAGATTGCCGAGGTTCACGAGCGCCTCGCCGTAACCCTCGCGCCGTGCGACCGCCTCACGAAACAACTGCTCGGCTTCGGCGAGGCGGCCGAGCGCCTTCATGACCAATCCCAAATTGCTGCACATCTCGGGAGTTCGGCCTCCGCGACACGCCTCGCGGAGGTAAATGAGGGCCCGGCGGGGGCGCTGCTCCTGCAATGCCAGGACACCCATCATGTGAAGGGCGTCCCGATGGTCGGGCTGTGCGGCAAGAACCGCGGAGTAGATGCGCCCGGCTGCCTTTCGCTCGCCTGCCCGGTGCAGCTCGAGCGCGCGCTCGAAGTCCGTTGAAGCACCACCCCCCGAGGCCGATCTGGTCGAGGGCCGCAGATCCTCGCTCCGAGACGGGCGAGGATCATCAACCCAGATCGGCAAGAGGCGTGACCGGTCGCCCGACGCGAGGCTCCGCAGCTCCGCGGTCACCCGCGCCACCACGGGCGTCCAAGGATCTTCGGTGTCAGCCTCGGGGTCCTGCCGGAACAACCGCATCGTCGGATACCAGGGCGAATCGTGGCGATCCAAGAGCCAGCGCCACTCGGGAGGATGTTTCAGCAGCAGCCACACCGGCCGCCCCAGGGCGCCTGCCAGATGCGCGACAGCCGTGTCGGTCGTGATCACCAGGTCCAGGTTGGCCATCACGGCGGCCGTGTCGAGGAAGGCATCGGGCCCGGGATCCAGATCGGGCGCGAGGACCTCGATTTGGCCCGGGCATTCGGCGAGCTGCTCGGTGCCGGCCCCCTTCTGCAGGGAGATGAGGCGGGTCCGCGGGACCTTCATCAGCGGAGCCAGCGTCGAGAGCCGAATCGACCGGCCACGGTCGACTCGCCGATCGGGGTTGCCCTGCCAGGCGAGGCCGACCCTCAGGCCAGGCTTGGCCGCGAGCACCGACGCCCAGTGGACCAACCGTTCTGGCTCTGCCGAAAGATAGGCTGTCGCAGACGGGATCGAGCCCAGGCGGGTTCCGAGAAGTCGCGGCAGGCTCATCATCGGCGCCCAGGCATCGAAGTCGGGGAGCTTCGCTCCCTCGGCGACGACCGTGTCGACCCCGTTGGCACGCGCCAGCAGGCGCGCGAGAGGCGCACGGCACCCGATGGCGACGGTTCTGGCGCCCCGCTCCTTGAGGACGGCCGCGTAGCGGACGAACTGCAGCGCGTCTCCGAACCCCTGCTCGCAGATCAGGAGCAGCCGAAGGCCTCGGGGATCCCCTCCGGCCCACTCCGATCCGGGAGGTGGCGTTGCGCTCGCGACCGCCGCCCTGCTCCGTCTTCGACTTTCGTAGGCGGCGAGCCCTTCCTCGAACCGGCCCTGAAGCAGGAACGACATGCCGAGCGCCATCTCCGCATCGGCGTGTCCGGGTCGCAACGTCAAGGTCGTGCGAAAGGCGTCCTGCGCCGCCTCGATCAGCCCCCTCTCGAGGAGGCTGACACCGAGGTTGGTCCAAGCTTCGGCACGGGTCGGGTCACGAGACACCGCCACACGGTGAAACCACGTGGCCAGACACGGATCTCCGGTTGCACGCTCCAAGACGCCGAGATTGGTGAGCGCGTCGACTTGGTCGGGATCGAGCTCGAGCGCTCGCTCGAAGCTGGTTACCGCTGTCGGATCCTCGGCGTTCGCACGGGCGGCACCGAGAGACACGTGGTGCGCGGGGGCTTCGGGCGCGCAGGCGACCACGCGCTCCCAGGCGGCGATCGCCTCTGTCCGACGACCGGCAGCATCGAGTGCACGAGCCAGCGCTGCCATGCGCTCGGTCGAGCCCCGGGCCGCGAGCGATCTCTGGGCGGCATCTACAGCGCGGGCTCCCTCCCCGGCCTGGATCAGCAGGTTCACGAGGTTGATGGCAGCCGCCTCGTGCGCCCACGCGGTGAGGGAGAGCGCGTGCAGCAGCGCGATCTCGGCGTCCCCGAACCTGCCCGCGGCCTTGAGAAGGTAGCCCAGGTTGGCGTGCGCATCGGCATCGCGCGGGGCCAGCTCCGCTGCCCGTTCTGCCCACACGAGCGCACGCGCGAGCGCCTGCTGCGTCCGACCTTCGGCTTCGAAGATCGCGACTGCGAGCAGGTGCGAAATCTCGGATCGGTCGGGCTGGTCGCGCAGAAGGCCCCGATAACACTCGATGGCCTCGTCGATTCGGCCGGCTCGATGGGACGCGAGGGCGACCGTCGGGTCTACCCTACCTGCCCGTGCATCGGCAACCGACCTTCGCGAGGTGATCAGCTGCTCCAAGGATGCCACGACACGGTCTACGGCGCCTCGCCAGTCCCCCGGCTCCGGCTGATGGAACAGCCTCATCGTCGGATACCACGGGGTTCGGCACACCGCCCGACCCCATCGCCAGTCCGGAACGTTCTTGAGCAGCACCCACACTGGCCTACCCATCGCGCCGGCCAAATGTGCGACCGCCGTGTCGGTTGTCACGAGAAGGTCGAGCTCGTGAAGCAGCGCCGCGGTATCGACAAAGGCCTCGTCAGCTGTGTCGATTTCGTTGCCCAGATCGAGCGCAATCATGCCCGGCGGAGCCGCACTCAGCTGATCCCGACCATGATCCTTCTGGAGCGACACCAACTGCACGCCCTCTATTTGGGCCAGTGGGGCCACAAGGGCGAGCGGAAGGGAACGGCCGGCATCGGCAGGAGCGGCCGGATTGCCCTGCCAGCAGATCCCGACGCGTAGGGAGCCGAGTCGCCTGGGGCAGACGTCGTTCAGTCGCCGGCGCCATCGCTCAACGAGTTCTTCCTCTGCAGCGAGGTACGGAACGTCGGCTGGCAACGTGCTCGGTTCGAGCTGGATGACGTCGGGAACGGATAGAAGCGGGATCCAGGCCGCCGCCCCCTCGGCACTCCCAGTGTCTCCGACGAGCTCGATCGACCATCCCTCGTGGCCCGCATCGCCCAGGATCGGGGAAGATCGCAGGAGCCTATGGATTCGAGTCGGGCAAACGAAGCGTACAGTCTCCGCCCGGCTTCCCAACACCGGCAAGAGGCGGATGAACTGAAGCGTGTCGCCCAGTCCTTGCTCATGATGGACCAGCAACACAGACCGCTGCAAGGGTTGGCCGACCCAGCGAGGGCAATGGCTCGCGGCGACCGGCTGGCGCCAGCCATGGACCGTCCAACGCTCCTCGTAGCCGGACCAGCCTTCCCTCCACCGACCCGACTGCAGGAGGGCACAGCCGAGATTGAACCTCAGCTCGGGTGAGATGCCGAACTGCTCCATGGCGGCCCGCCACGTCTGCGAGGCTTCATCGCTACTTCCACGCGAGCGCAGAATCGCACCCAGGTTCAGCCACGCACCGAGGTGACGTTTCTCGAGGGCGATCGCCGAGCGATAGAAATGTTCCGCTTCCTGCAGCATTTGCAATGCCTGCAAGGACACGCCCAGATTGTAAATCGCCTCGAGATTTACGGCATCACAAGCGAGTGCGCGCCACCCGAGAGCGACGGCGATATCGTGATCATTTTGACTGGCACGGAGATGGGCGAGGAGCGACCATACTTGTGAGGATGTTGGCGACCGGGCGAGCGCAGCTTCCGCCTCGGCTACGGCCCGCTCGAAGGACCTATCGCTCGGCGGCCGCGCACCGAGTTCGCAGTGGGTGGTGGGCATCCTGGCCGGGGCCTGCGCGCCGAGCAGCCCGCTCGCCCGAAATTCCCCTACTGGTGCCGAGGGAAGCGTGCGGTAACTGCGGGCTCGTTCTCTCATGAAGTCTGCGCACCAAGCTGGATCGTCGAGACCCGTCCCATTCGCGGCGCAAGTGATGTATCATGTTTGCCAGTGGCTCCGATTGTCGCGCCACTCTTCTAACATGGTGGCATGTCTGTCCTTACGAGTTTACTTCTGCGCCCAAGAGCATGCTCACCTACTCCGAGGGCCTCTTATCACAAATCTCAGGCCGGGTGCGATACTCTCGAAGTGGACCCGCCCGTTTTTCAGTATTCCGAATAACCCTTTTCCTCTTGTAGAGGTGAGTCGGTAATCGTATTGATCTGTCGCTTGATGGCTGCACGGCGGTCATTGTTGAGGTAAACCGATCTCGCCAGACGAACGAAGTCCGAGCTGAACTCTTTGCGCTGCTCGCAGGCTCGGATCGCGTCCTCGATGTCCCACAGCGTCTCGTTGACGAGGCGAAGCTCGGCGAAGAGCGGTTGCGCCTGTTGTCCAAGGGCGTGGCCGTCCATCAGCGCTCGAAGGATCTGAAGCTCACGGCCGGCGTTGAGTCGCTGCTCGGGTCGAGACAGACGGTTACGCTTGATCTCGAGGATCGATATCCGGTCAAGAAGCTCCCCTACGGAGACTGGTACTCTTATCATGTACGCCTCGTCCGGATTCGCCGGGCGCTGCCGTGACCCCGGGACCCGAGGCGGCGCCCGCGCCGCCTCGGGATCCAAGGGAGGTCAACTCCACTGGAAGTTGGATGCACTCAACCCCGAGGCGGAGTTGCCTGTCAAGGTCACCTCCATGTCGGCAGATCCATCGCCATTCGTGTCGACCTGCAGGACCTTCGAGCTATCGTTGAAGCGCGCCGAGGAGTTGCCCCCGCCAGCAAAGGCGTTCGTGTGTGCGCCAACGTAGCTGAATGTCCCGCTGAGCAATCCCTGAAATACCAGCTTGTCGGTTCCCGGCACGAAGTCGGTGATGGTGTCGCCACTGCTGGCTGCTGATTGGCTGGTGGCGGTGAACGTGAACAGATCGGAGCCCGCACCGCCGGTCACGGTATCGGCACCATTGGCAGTCGTCAGCCGATCATTGCCACCACTGCCGTCGACAACGACACCGCTGCTGGTCACCACGATCACATCGGCGGCGGATCCGCCCGTGATCGTCTCGACATTGGTGAGCGTCACCGTGTTCGCCAGGTTGGCGAGGGTGAGGGCGTCGTTGCCGGCCTTGAGGTCGAGGGTGGCGCCGGTGATG
>CAZDFD010000002.1:0-63465 GCA_964504655.1 uncultured Geminicoccaceae bacterium | reverse complement strand
GGTGTTGGAGAGGGTGAGGGTGGCACCGGCCTGCAGGGTGAGGGAGTCGGCGCCGCCGGCGAGGTCGATGGAGCCGCCGGAGACGGCGGTGGCGAGGGTGACGACGTCGGCGCCGGTGCCGGCGGAGACGGTCTCGGTGTTGGTGGCGGTGACGGTGTTGCCGGCGGCGGCGAGGACCAGGCGGTCGTTGCCGGCCTTGAGGTCGATGGTGGCGCCGGTCAAGGCGGTGCCGAGGGTGACGACGTCGGTGCCGGTGCCGCCGGTGACGGTCTCGACGTTGGTGGCGGTCAGGGTTCCGCCGGCGGCGAGGGTGAGGGCGTCGTTGCCGGCCTTGAGGTCGAGGGTGGCGCCGGTGATGGCGGAGCCGAGGGTGACGATGTCGCTGCCGGTGCCGCCGGTGAGGGTTTCGACGTTCTTGACGGTGAGGGTGTTGGCGGCGACGTCGGCGAGGGTGAGGGAGTCGGTGCTGCCGGCGAGGTCGAGGGTGGCGCCGGTGAGCTGGGAGGCGAGGGTGACGATGTCCTTGCCGGAGCCGCCGGTGAGGGTCTCGGTGTTGGAGAGGGTGAGGGTGGCGCCGGCCTTGAGGGTGAGGGAGTCGAGGCCGTCGCCGAGGTCGATCGAGCCGCCGCTGTAGGCGGTGGCGAGGGTGACGACGTCCTTGCCGGTGCCGCCGGCGAGGGTCTCGGTGTTGGAGAGGGTGAGGGTGGCACCGGCCTGCAGGGTGAGGGAGTCGGCGCCGGACCCGAGGTTCACGAGACCCGCCGAGGGGGCGGTGCCCAGGGTCACGACATCCGCACCACTCCCGCCGAACACGGTCTCGATGTTCGTCGCGGTCAGGGTGTTGCCACCGGTGGCGAGGCTCAGGCGGTCGTTTCCGCCGGCGAGGTCGATCGATCCCGAGGTGATCTGTGTCCCGAGGGTCACGGCGTCGACGCCGGTGCCAGCGACGATGGTCTCGACGTTGGTGAGGGTCGAAGTTGCCCCGGGGCCGGTGAAGATCACCTTGTCGGAGCCACCACCAAGGTCGATGCGTGCGCCGGTCAGCGTCCCGGAGAGCGTAATGAGGTCCGCGCCGGTGCCGCTCGTAATCGTGGTGGCGGTCGCGATCGTCGCGGTGACACCGGAATCGCCAAACGTGTAAACGGACACGGCGCATCTCCACAGCTGACCGGCCGTGGACACGCCGCTGCTAGGGGCGCGCCCGCGACGGATGGCCTCGGACGCGCTCGTCCTCGCACAACGACTCTTGCTTTCAGGTTAACGCGCGGGAGCCGCGATACTCCTTCCCGGCAAGCCCGCCGCCTAGTCGGCTGCAGCTCGGTACGCCTCGAGCGGTGGGCAGCTGCAGACCAGGTGTCGGTCGCCGTAGGCATTGTCGATGCGACCAACGGGAGGCCAGTACTTGGCATCGACCTGGCCGACGCCCGGGAAGACGGCCTCGGCCCGCGAGTAGGCTCGGGACCAGTCGCCGACGAGCAGATCCGCGGTGTGGGGAGCGTGCTTCAGGGGGCTCGAAGCCCGGTCGACCCGACCCTCCTCGATCACCCGGATCTCGCCGCGGATGGCGATCATCGCCTCGCAGAAGCGGTCGAGCTCCGCGAGCGGCTCGCTCTCGGTCGGTTCGATCATCATGGTCTCGGGCACCGGCCAGGACATGGTCGGTGCGTGAAAGCCGTAGTCCACCAGTCGCTTGGCCACGTCCTCGGCCGTCACCCCGGTGGCGGCCTTGATGTCACGGAGATCGATGATGCACTCGTGCGCCACGAGTCCGTGCGCGCCGGTGTAGACGATCGGATAGTGGGGGGCGAGCCGGCTCGCGACGTAGTTCGCCGCGAGGATCGCCACCGATGTCGCCCGTGTCAGCCCGTGGGCACCCATCATGCGGATGTAGGCCCATGAGATCGGCAGGATCGACGCCGAGCCGAACGGCGCGGCCGAGACCGGGCCGACGCTCCGGGCATGACGCACGGGATCGATCGGAACCACCGGATGCTCGGGGAGGAAGGGGACGAGGTGAGCGGCCACCCCGATCGGACCGACCCCCGGGCCGCCTCCTCCGTGCGGGATGCAGAAGGTCTTGTGCAGATTCATGTGACAGACGTCGGCGCCGAGCTCTGCCGGTCGGGCGATCCCGACGAGAGCGTTGAGGTTGGCCCCATCCATGTAGACCTGGCCGCCGGCCGCGTGGACGATCGCGGCGATCTCCTTGATCCGCTCCTCGAACACACCGTGTGTCGAGGGATAGGTGACCATGAGCGCGGCGAGCCGCTCCCGGTGCCGGTCGGCCTTGGTTCGCAGGTCCTCGACGTCGACGTTGCCGTTGGCGTCGCATCCCACGACGACGACGTCCATCCCCGCCATCACGGCCGAAGCGGGGTTGGTGCCGTGGGCGGACGACGGGATGAGGCAGATCCTCCGTTCGTGCCTGCCTTGGGCCGCGAGATAGGCCCGGATCACGAGGAGCCCGGCGTATTCGCCCTGGCTTCCGGCGTTGGGCTGCAGCGAAACCGCCGCGAACCCGGTGATCTCGCAGAGATAGGCCTCGAGCGAGCCGATCAGCTCCGAGTACCCGGCCACGAACTTCCTGGGCGTGAACGGATGCGGATGGGAGAAGCCGGGCCACGTGATCGGCCGCATCTCCGTCGTGGCATTGAGCTTCATGGTGCAGGAACCGAGCGGGATCATCGCCCGGTCGAGAGCGAGGTCCTTGTCCTGGAGGCGACGCAGATAGCGCAGCATCTGCGTTTCGCTCCGGTGAGCACGAAAGATCGGATGGACGAGGCACGGGGAGCGGCGCCGCAACGCCTCCGGAAGACCATCCGAGCGCTCGGAGGCTCGAGGCTCCACCTGGGGTGCGGACGGGCACAAGACCGTGAGGAGTCGCTCGACGAGCGCCGGTCTGCTGGTCTCGTCCAGACTGATAGCCAGGTGATCGTCGTCCACGGGCCGGAGATCGATCCCGGCCGCCGCAGCGGCAGCGACGAGCTCGCGAGCGGACCGGACTGCACGCAGCGTCAACGTGTCGAAGAAACCGGACCGGTTGACCACCTCGATGCCGGCCGCCTCCAGACGGTCCGCGAGCGACGCGGTGAGGCGTGCGACCCGCCGTGCGATGGCGAGCAGCCCCTCGGGCCCGTGATAGATTGCGTAGAACGCCGCCATGACGGCCAGCAGCACCTGTGCCGTGCAGATGTTGGACGTCGCCTTGTCGCGACGGATGTGCTGCTCGCGGGTCTGGAGGGCCATTCGGTAGGCAGCGCGTCCGCGGCTGTCGATGGAGACGCCGATGAGCCTGCCCGGGAGCTGCCGCTTGTGGGCGTCGCGGCAAGCCAGGAACGCCGCGTGCGGGCCGCCATAGCCCATCGGGACGCCGAAGCGTTGGGCCGAGCCGACAACGAGGTCGGCACCGTGCTCTCCCGGC
The DNA here is from genome assembly GCA_964504655.1 of uncultured Geminicoccaceae bacterium. GTDB lineage: Bacteria > Pseudomonadota > Alphaproteobacteria > Geminicoccales > Geminicoccaceae > JANXAZ01. Next base: position 60,044 of record CAZDFD010000002.1, on the reverse strand, counting down.
GGGACGAGAACGCAGCAGGCGAGAGGATCCGTGGCGACGACGGCGAGCGCGCCCGCCTCGTGGAGGCGTCGAATGGTCGGCGCGATGTCGGGGATGGCGCCCGAGGAGCCCGGATATGAGAGCAGGGCAGCGAAGGGCGCGAGGCGCTGGAGCGCCTCGCCCGGATCGGCGACCACGATGTCGATGCCGAGCGGGCGGGCACGCGTCGCGAGGACACCCAGCGTCTGCGGGTGCGTGTCCGGATCCACGAGGAAGGTGGTCGAGGTCGCACGTCCGACGCGTCGGGCCATCGTCATGGCCTCGGCTGCCGCTGTAGCTTCGTCGAGCAGCGAGGCGTTCGCGACCTCCATGCCGGTGAGCTCGCAGACCATCTGCTGCCAAACCAGAAGCGCCTCGAGCCGGCCCTGACTGATCTCCGCCTGGTAGGGCGTGTATGCGGTGTACCAGCCGGGGTTCTCGAGCACGTTGCGGAGGATCACCCCCGGTGTGACCGTGCCGTAGTAGCCCATGCCGATCAGGGATGTTCGTCGCTCGTTCCCGGCTGCGATGCGTTCCAGCTCGGCGAGCGCCTCGGTCTCGGAGAGCGGCGGCGGAAGGTCGAGAGGACGGCTCGACCGGATCGCCCGGGGCACCACCCGATCGACCAGCTCCTCGAGCGAGGCGAGGCCGAGACGCTCGAGCATTCGGCCGATCTCGGTCTCGCTCGGTCCGATGTGCCGGTCCTCGAACGCACCGACCTCTGTCGGCGCGGCCTCGCTCGATCGGGTCTGCGTCATGGACAGCTTCGCTCCGGGGCTCAGTCGAGGGTCGCCAGGAAGTCCCGATAATCCTCGGGCGTCATCAGGCCGGCGAGCTCGCCCGGGTCGGCGAGTTCGAGCCGGAAGAACCATGCCGCTCCCTCGGCGTCCTCGTTGACCAGCGCCGGGTTCTCGACGATGGCGTCGTTGCGCGCGACGACCTTCCCGGACACGGGGCTGTAGACCTCGGAGGCCGCCTTGACGCTCTCGACGATCGCGGCCTGCTCCCGGGCCGCGAGCGCGCGCCCGATTTCGGGCAGCTCGACATAGACGACATCGCCGAGCTGTCGCTGAGCATGATCGCTCACGCCGACGGTACCGATGTTCCCCTCGACGCGGACCCATTCGTGATCGCGTGTGTAGAAGAGGTCCATGCACGTGCTCCGATCTGGGTTCAGCGCTGATAGCGGTGCGCCACGAAGGGAAGTGCAACGACGCGGGCCGGCTCGTCGCGTCCACGCAGTCGAAGGGTCACGGCGTTGCCCCCCGTCGCCTCGGTCATCGCGACGTAGCCCATCGCCACGGGTCGGCCGACCGACGGTCCGAAGCCGCCACTCGTCACCCGGCCGATGGTGGCACCGTCCCGATGGATCAGGGTTCCCTCGCGGGCTGGCGCCCTGCCCTCGGGCAGAATGCCGACGAGCCGGCGGGGCGCTCCTTCGGCCAGCTGCCTGAGGATCACCTCGGCGCCGGGGAACCCTCCCTCTTCACGTCGCCGTTTCCCGATGGTCCAACCGAGGCCCGCCTCGACGGGCGTGGTGTTGCGATCGATGTCGTGGCCGTAGAGGCACAGACCCGCCTCGAGACGCAGGGAATCGCGGGCTCCGAGACCCGCCGGCCGGACCTCGGGCTGGCTCAGCAGGGCCCGCGCGAGCGCCGTGGCCTCGATGGCGGGCACCGATATCTCGAAGCCGTCCTCGCCCGTGTAACCGAGCCTCGACACGCGGCACGGCACACCTGTCACCTCCATGGCGGCGGCCTGCATGAATCGAAGCCCGACGGCCGCCGGCGCGAGACGGCCGAGCACGCGCGCCGCCGCCGGGCCCTGGAGCGCGAGCAACGCCCGATCGGCCAGCTCCTCGACCGTGCATTCCGGCTCGAGATGCGCCCGCAGGTGATCGAGATCGGCCGACTTGCAGGCCGCGTTCACGACCAGGAAGAGATGGTCCTGAGCGTTGCTGACGATGAGATCGTCGAGGATGCCCCCATGCTCGTCCGTCAGGACGGTGTAGCGGGCTCGGCCGGGGGCGAGAGAGAGGATGTCGCCGGGGACGAGCCGCTCGAGCGCGGTCGTCGCCGACGCGCCGCGAATGGCCACCTGGCCCATGTGCGACACGTCGAAGAGAGCCGCCTGCTCGCGGCACCAGCGATGCTCCGCCAGGATGCCCTCCGGAAACTGGAGCGGCATCTCGTACCCAGCGAACGGAACCAGTTTGGCACCGTACTCGCGGTGCAGGTCGTAGAGCCGAGTACGGGCGAGGTCTGCCAACGGTCGCGGCCTCCAGAGGGTCCGGCGACGCGTCCATCAGGTCCGCGTCGCACGCCCCCTCTGTCCACGACCTGAGAGATTCCACCCTGACTCGCCGCCGACTCAGGATGTCCCCTTCGGTGGGGCGCTCGTGCGCCCGCTCTCCAGAGGGCCAGCTCGCACGCGGTCCTTCGGCCTGAGAGTTTCCGGGGCGGTTGCTCCTTCGGCGCCGCGCGGCTCGGGTCGCCCCGGCGCGGACTCTCCCACGCACGATCTTCGGCCGCGGCGGAGAGTAGAGCATGAGAGGCCCGGGTCAAGCGCCCGCGAGGACGACCGCCCGGGCGCTCCCCTACCTCAGATCTCGCCCTTGGCCATCTGGTCCGCGATGTGGTCGGCCTGTCGGATCGCCAACGCCACGATCGTGAGCGTCGGGTTCTCCGCCGCACCGGTCGTGAACTGGCTGCCATCCGAGATGAACAGATTCTTGTGGTCCCACGTCTGCCCGAAGCGGTTGCAGACGCCGTCCCGCGCCTGGGCGCTCATCCGATTGGTCCCGAGATTGTGGGTGCTCGGATAGGGCGGGACCTCGTGGATCTCCTTGGCGCCCGCCGCCAGGTAGACCGCGGCCCCCTGCCTGTAGGCGTGCGCCCGCATCGCGATATCGTTCGGGTGATCGTCGAAATGCACGTTCGGCACCGGGAGCCCCTGCTTGTCCTTTTCGCTCGGGTGCAGCGTGACGCGATTGGAGGCCCGTGGCATGTCTTCGCCGACGATCCACATGCCCGCCATGTTCGCATAGCCTTCGAGCTTGCGCGCGAAGTCGCGTCCCCATGCCCCGGGGTCGAGGAACGCCGCCATGAACGGCAGGCCGAGCGACAGGGTCTCGAGCTCGTAGCCGCCGACGAAGCCCCGCCGCGGGTCATGTCCGCTCTCGTCGGTGATGATCCCGGCCATCGTCGTGCCTCGGAACATGTGCACCGGCCGATCGAATGTCGCGTAGACCGAGCCGGTCGTGTGTCGCATGTAGTTGCGACCGACCTGACCCGACGAGTTCGCCAAGCCATCCGGGTATTTGCTCGAAGCAGAGTTGAGCAGAAGACGCGGGCTCTCGATCGAGTTGCACGCGACACATACGGCACGTGCCTTCTGCAGCTGCTGCTTGCCGTCCTTGTCGACGTAGAGCACGCCACTGATCTTGCCGCCGTTGTCGTGCTGGATCTGGAGCGCTTGGCATTCGGTCCGCAGATCGAGCCGGCCGGTCGCCTCGGCGGCAGGGATCTCGGTGTACAGCGTCGACCACTTGGCTGCCGACTTGCAGCCCTGAAAGCAGAAGCCGATCTGCAGGCAGTGTGAGCGGCCATCGCGCGGCCGGCTGTTGATCGCCATGCGGCCGGTGTGGACGGTCTTGTAGCCGAGCCGCTTGGCGCCCGTGTACATGACCTTGAAGTTGTTGTTGCCCGGCAGGCCGGGTATGCCGTTGGTGCGCGTGACACCGAGCTTTCTCTCCGCCTTGTCGTAGTAGGGCTCGAGATCGGCCAGGCCGATCGGCCAGTCGAGGAGCGTCGCCCCCGCGACCTCGCCATAGACCGAGCGGGCCCTGAACTCGTGCTCCTGGAAGCGCAGCGACGCGCCGGCCCAGTGGACGGTGGAGCCGCCCACGGTCTTGCAGATCCAGGCCGGAAGGTTCGGAAAGTCGCGCGCCACCCGCCAGCTGCCGCTCGTGGTGCGCTTGTCGAGCCACGCGGTCTGGACGAAGGCCGCCCACTCGTCGTTGACGAAAGTGTCCGGGGAATGCCGCGCGCCGGCCTCGAGGAGCACCACCTTGGCCCCCTTCTGGCAGAGCTCGTTGGCAAGTGTCCCGCCTCCCGCGCCGCTCCCCACGACGACCACCACCGAGTCGTCACCAAGCTCGTAGCGTGCCATTGGTCGTGCCTCCCTGTGCGCTCAAGCCGGCGGCGGGCTCGCTTCGGTGCTCGGCTGCATGGTCCAGCCGGCATCCTGGAAACCGCGATGCAGGTAGCCGCCGAACTCTGCCGAGCTTCCCTGGTAGCCGAAATGGTGCCAGACCAGCTTGTTGTTGTAGAGTCCGACAATCGTCTCGCCCTTGACGGTTTGGAAGAACGCTGACTTTTCGATTTGCCGTAGGATCTCGATCTGACCGCCCGGCGAAAGCTGCAGCCAAGGGACTCCGGTGGCCTTGTTCAGTTCGATCACACCGTCCTTCAGGGTTTTGGCCAGAGCCGCGTCGGCGGAGGCCTTCTTGTCGAGACTTTCGACCACCTCGGCATAGTACACGTCGCCGAGCATGTCGTGAGGGAAGACGTGTCGGGTCATGGCGAGCAGGGTCGCCGCGGTGCCGGCGTCCAGCGCTGCAAGGGTCATCGCCCATGCCCCGTTGGAAGCGCCGATCACCGCGGCACCTCCCGTCGTGCCGACCGTGGCCGCAGCGGTGGCTGCGGTACGGAGAAACAAGCGGCGATCGAGGATCGTCTTCATGTCGTTGGCCTCCCGAACCTGCCCGGCCGCTCAGCGATAGCGGCCGTGGCGTTGAAGGACCTCGATCTTGTAGCCATCGGGGTCCTGGACGAAGAAGAAGCGCGCGAGCAGCGTCCCGTCCTTGAAGAACTCCTTGATCGGCAGTGGAGAGAGCCCGGCCTCCAGGAGCCGCCGGTGCTCGCCGTCGAGATCGTCGACGCAGAAAGCCACATGACCATAGGCCTCGCCTTGGGCGTAGGGTTCGCGGCGACCCTTGTTCAGGGTCAGCTCGATCTCGAAGTCGGCCTCGGGATTGCGGAGGTAGACCAGCGTAAAGGCTTCAAAATCCATGGTTGAGACGGGCTCCAGGCCCAGCGCCAGCCTGTAAAAGGCGATCGATCGCTCGAGATCGAGGACGCGAATCATCATATGAATGGCCTTGGCCATCCAAGCCTCCCGCGAGCCCTTTGGTGCAACGGACGATACACGTCGCAGCGGAGCTATTGGTATTAGCTTGCTACTACGCCGCGGCAGCCGCCACTTGGCCGTGGGCCCTTCGAGTTCCGGGATCCGTGTCGACCCGGGCACGAGCGAGGTAGGTCACGCACGCGATCCGGAGAAGCGAGGCGAAGTTCCGGACCTCGCCGGACAGTTCCAGCACCTCGTCATGGAGAGTCGCGACGAATCTCGGGGTAGTGGTTCCCTCCTCGGCTGCCATCGCATCGAGAATGGCCCAGAACCGGGCTTCGAGGCGGATGCTCGTGACCGCACCGTGCAGTCGGACCGATCGTGTCACCGGCTCGTAGTCCCGCGGATCGATCCCGGCATAGATCCGGCACATGGGCCCTCCCCTCGCCCTGCGACCGGCCTTCTCTGGCGTCGTCCACACCTTATAGCCGTTCCGAACAGGCTGCAAACCGTCGCAGCACCCGACGCCGGCCTCCGGTTGCCTTGCGGCAGCGCCGATCCTTGCTTAATCAGCCGCGGGCACGCCGCCCGCCGCGCCGGGCGCGGCCGCAACGACCAGGACGAGGCGCCCATGCGGATCGGCATCGTCAAGGAGCGCCGCGATCACGAGCGGCGGATCGCCGCCACGCCCGAGACCGTCAGGCAGTACAGGGCCATGGGCCTGGAGCCGCTGGTCGAGCGCGGGGCGGGGATGTCGGCGGCGATCATGGACGAAGCCTTCGCCCAGGCCGGAGCGCGCCTCGTCGAGGACGCAGGCGACGCGCTCGCTGCCGAGATCGTCCTCAAGGTGCAGCGCCCGACCGCGGACGAGCTCGAGCGCCTCGGGCGTGGCCAGGTGCTGGTGGGAATGCTCGACCCGCACATGCATCGCGAGGATGTCACCGCCTACGCCCAGAAGGGGATCGTCGCCTTCGCGCTGGAGCTGCTCCCGCGCACCACCCGCGCTCAGGCCATGGACGTTCTGTCGAGCCAGGCCAATCTCGCGGGTTACCGGGCGATGGTGGAGGCGATGGCCGCCTACAGCCGCGTCATGCCGATGATGATGACGGCCGCCGGCACGGTGACCCCGGCCAAGGTGTTCGTCATCGGCGCCGGCGTCGCCGGGCTGCAGGCGATCGCCACCGCGCGACGGATGGGGGCGGTCGTGACCGCCACGGATGTGCGGCCCGCGGCCAAGGAGGAGATCGAGAGCCTGGGCGCCAAGTTCGTCGGTTTCCTGCCCAAGGACGCGGCCACGTCCGGGGGCTACGCCCGCCCGCTGACCGCCGAGGAGCAGGCCGAGCAGGCCAAGATCGTCGCCGAGCACCTCAAGTCCCAGGACATCGTGGTGACGACCGCACAGATTCCGGGCCGCAAGGCGCCACGGATCGTGGGCGCGGCGATGGTCGAATCGATGCGGCCGGGATCGGTGATCCTCGACATGGCGGCCGAGAGCGGCGGCAACGTCGAAGGCAGCCGGCCCGGGGAGGCGGTCGAGGTGAGCGGCACCCTTGTGATCGGGGCGCTCAATCTTCCGGCGCGACTGGCGCCCGCCTCCTCGGCGCTCTATGCGAAGAATCTTATGAACTTCATCAGGTTGATAGTCGCCAAGGACGGCACGCTCGCCATCAATGCCGAAGACGAGCTCGTCAAAGGGACGCTGCTGACCCGCGACGATCACGTCGTTCATCCTGGCTTCGCAAGCCAGAACTGAGGGAGAAGGGACCAATGGCCGCGATCGACCCTGGGATCTTCAACCTCATCGTGTTCGTGCTGGCGATCTTCGTAGGCTACTATGTGGTCTGGTCCGTGACACCGGCGCTGCACACGCCGCTGATGTCGGTCACCAATGCCATCAGCTCGGTGATCGTGGTCGGGGCGCTGATCGCGACCGGTGCCGGTGGGGTCGCAGCCGTGTTCGGCTTCCTCGCGGCGCTGTTGGCCGCGGTCAATATCTTCGGCGGCTTCGCGGTGACCGAGCGCATGCTCGCCATGTTCAAGAAGCGCGGCTGAAGGAGCGGGTTCGATGAGCGCCAACCTCGCCGCGATCGGCTATCTGGTGGCCGCGGTGTGCTTCATCCTGGCCCTCCGCGGGCTGTCCTCCCCGGCGTCGAGCCGGATCGGCAACCGCTACGGCATGGCCGGGATGGTGCTGGCCGTCCTCACGACGCTCGCCGCGCTGCCGGAGGCCGGCGTCGTCGGCTACCTCGCGATCCTGGTCGCGATCGGCCTCGGCGGTGCCGCGGGCTACGCGATTGCCCAGCGCATCCAGATGACCGCGATGCCGCAGCTCGTCGCGGCTTTCCATTCGCTGGTGGGTCTCGCCGCCGTGTTCGTCGCCGCGGGCGCCTTTCTGGAGCCGACCGATTTCGGGATCACACGGCCGGACGGAACCATCAAGACCCTCTCGCTGCTCGAGATGGGGCTCGGCACGATCATCGGCGCGATCACCTTCACCGGATCGGTCATCGCCTTCGGCAAGCTCCAGGCCAAGTTTCCTCCGAGTGTCGAGGCGTTCATTCCCGCTGTTGTCAAGCCCGCGGTCGCCGCTGCGATGTCCAGCCGGCCGATCTTGCTGCCAGGCCGACACGTGATCAATATCGCGGTCGGATCATTGATCCTGGCTTTTTTGATGATTTTCATGTTCAGCGAGAGCGGCGTGGCGTTCCTCGTCATGACTCTGCTCGCACTGGCGATTGGGATCCTGCTGATCATTCCGATCGGCGGCGCCGACATGCCGGTCGTGGTGTCGATGCTCAACAGCTATTCCGGCTGGGCCGCGGCCGGCATCGGCTTTACCCTGCAGAATCCGATGTTGATCATCACGGGTGCGCTGGTCGGCTCGTCCGGCGCGATCCTTTCCTACATCATGTGCCGCGCGATGAACCGGTCGTTCGTGTCCGTCATCCTGGGCGGGTTCGGGGAGACCGGTGCGGCCGTGGCCGACGCCGGCGACAAGACCGTCAAGGCCGGGTCCGCAGACGATGCCGGCTTCATCATGGAGAACGCCCAGAAGGTCATCATCGTTCCCGGCTATGGCATGGCGGTCGCCCAGGCCCAGCACGCGGTGCGCGAGCTGTACGATACGCTCTCCAAGAAGGGAGTGGAGGTCAAGTTCGCGATCCACCCGGTTGCCGGCCGCATGCCCGGTCACATGAACGTCCTCCTCGCCGAGGCGAACATCCCTTACGACGTCGTGTTCGAGATGGACGAGATCAACAACGAGTTCGGGCAGGCCGATGTGGCCTATGTGATCGGCGCCAACGACATCACCAATCCCGCCGCCAAGACCGACAGCTCTTCGCCGATCTATGGAATGCCAGTGCTCGACGTCGACAGAGCGAAGGCCGTTTTCTTCGTGAAGCGATCGATGGCGGCGGGCTATGCGGGGATCGACAATCCTCTCTTCTACATGGACCGGACCATGATGCTGTTCGGTGATGCCAAGAAGATGACCGAGGAGATCGTCAAGGCGATCGCGGGCGGGGGGCACTGAGGGACCGCGCTCGGGGGGCGTCGACGCGATCGGCTTCCGGCTGAATGCCCTGGCGGTCCAGGGGAGGGCGTTGCATGCGTATCGTGGTCGTCGGCGCCTCGGGGACGATCGGCAGGGCCGTGGTGGCCGAACTCGGTGCCCGGCACGACATCGTTCGTGTCGGCCGCTCGAGCGGCGACGTTCGCATGGATGTGACCGACCCGGCCACGATCCGGGCCGGCCTCGCCGAGATCGGCAGCTTCGATGCGGTCGTAGCTGCGGTGGGCCACGTCAAGTTCGCGCCCCTGGCCGAGATGGACGGAGCCGACTATCGGGTGGGTCTCGACGACAAGCTGATGGGGCAGGTGAACCTCGTGCTGATCGGCCACCAGCTGATCGCTGACGCCGGCTCCTTCACGCTCACGAGCGGCATTCTCGCCCGCGACCCGATCGTGGCCGGAAGCTCGGCATCGATGGTGAACGGTGCGCTCGAGGCCTGGGTGCAGGCCGCCGCGATCGAGCTCCCCCGCGGGATCCGGATCAACTGTGTCAGCCCGGGCCTCCTCGAGGAGACCGCGGTCTCCGCGGGCGCGTTCTTTCCCGGCCACGTCCCGGTCGCCTCGGCGCGGGTCGCCAAGGCCTACGCCAAGAGCGTGGAAGGCCGGCTCACCGGCCGGGTCTTCGAGGTCTTCTGAGATCGGATCGGACGACAGATGCGGATCCGGGCCGCCGTCCTCGAAGCCATGGGCCTTCCTCGGCCGTACGCCGAGAGCCGACCGCTCCGCGTCGAGGACGTCGAGCTCGCCCCACCGGGCCCGGGCGAGGTCCTGGTCCGGATTGCGGCCGCCGGGCTCTGTCACTCGGACCTTTCGGTGATCGATGGCAGCCGTCCGCGGCCGTTGCCGATGGTGCTCGGCCACGAGGCCGCGGGTGTGGTCGAGGAGGTCGGGGCGGAGGTCGGCGACATCGCCCGCGGCGACCATGTCGTCCTCGTCTTCGTCCCCGCCTGCGGGCATTGCCTGCCCTGCATGGAGGGGCGGCCCGCCCTCTGCGAGCCCGGCGCCGCGGCCAACGGCGCCGGTACGCTGCTCTCGGGCGCCCGGCGGCTCGCCCGTGGCGGCGAGGCCGTGAACCACCATGTGGGCGTCTCGGCGTTCGCGACCCACGCCACCGTGTCGCGCCGCTCGGTGGTGCGGATCGACCGCGACCTGCCGCTCGAGAAGGCCGCCCTCTTCGGCTGCGCGGTGCTGACCGGGGCGGGCGCCGTCGTCAACACCGGAGGGGTCCGGCCGGGTCAGACCGTGGCGATCGTGGGGCTCGGAGGGGTCGGCCTGTGCGCGCTCCTGGCCGCGATCGCGGCGGGCGCCCGGGAGATCGTCGCGATCGACCTTCTGCCCGAGAAGCTCGCCTTCGCCCGTGATCTGGGTGCCACCTCGGTCGTCGACGCCGCCGGCGAGCGGGTGGTCGAGGCGATCCGCGACCTGACGCGCGGCGGGGTCGACCTGGCTCTCGAGTTCGCCGGCTCGGTCAAGGCCCTCGAGCTCGCCTGGGCGATCACGCGGCGCGGCGGGACGACGATCACGGCCGGGCTGCCGCATCCGTCGTCGCGGTTGCCGGTGCCGATCGTTCAGCTGGTGGCCGAGGAGCGGCAACTGCTCGGCAGCTATATCGGCACGGCCGTGCCCGGACGGGACGTGCCGCGGCTGATCGAGCTCTACCGACGCGGTCGGTTGCCCGTCGATCGACTGGTGAGCGGGAGCCTGTCGCTCGATGCCATCAACGCCGGTTTCGACCGGCTCGCGGACGGCTTGGCCATTCGCCAGATCGTCCGGGCTTGAGCGGAACCCTGGACGCGCCGCCGTCCCCGGGCGACAAGCGGCAGCGCTCTGCGGCCGAACCGGAGGCACCGATGGTCGGCGTGCGTTGTCGGGTTGCCCTTCTGGCGCTGCTGGGGATCTGCGGACCCCTCGGCCTGTGCGAACGCGCCGAGGCGCAGCAGACCGGCCCGGCACCGCCGCCACCCGCGGTCACGGTGATCCGGGTCGAGCGGCGCGACGTGACGCCCGTGACCAGTTTCACCGGGCGGATCGAGGCCGTCGACAAGGTCGATCTCAGGGCTCGGGTCGAGGGCTTCGTCCAGGAGATCCGCTTCGAGGACGGGGCGGATGTCGGTGCCGGTCAGCTCCTGTTCGTGATGGAGAAGGGGCCCTACCAGGCCAAGGTCAACGAGGACAAGGCGGCGATCATCGCAGCGACAGGCTCACTCAAGCTCGCGGATCTCGAGGTCGATCGGCAGACCGTTCTCGTCCAGCGCCAAGCCGTGGCGCAGGCCAAGCTCGACGAGGCTCTGGCCAAGCAGGCGCAGGCCAAGGGCGCACTGCTCGGCAGCCAAGCGGCGCTCGAGAAGTCCGAGCTCGACCTTTCGTACACGAACGTCTTCAGCCCAGTCGCGGGACGTGTCGGCCGGTCGAGCGTCTCCGTCGGGGACCTCGTCGGACCGTCGAGCCCGCCGCTCGCCACCGTCGTGAGCCAGGACCCGATCTACGTCACCTTTCCGGTGTCGGTCCGGCAGCTCCTGGACGTGCGCCGAAGGGCCGAGGCGAGCGGAAACGATCCACGCGCGGTCAAGGTGCGCCTCCGGCTCGCCGACGGCAGTCTGTATGCTGAGACCGGGAGCCTCGACTTCGTCGACGTCCAAGTGGACCCGGGCACCGATACGATCGCGATTCGCGCAAGGCTGGCGAACCCCGATCGGACCTTGATCGACGGTGCCCTGGTGACCGTGCTCGTCGAGACGGCGCAACCCGTGTCCGCGTTGGTCGTTCCGCAGAGCGCGGTCCAGTTCGATCAAGCCGGCCGCTACGTGCTGCTCGTCGATGACGCGAGCAAGGTCCAGGTGCGGCGAATTCGTCCTGGACCCGCCTATGGCAGTCTCTACGCAGTCGAGGAGGGCCTCGGAGAAGGCGATCGCGTCGTCACCGAGGGTATCCAGAAGGTTCGGCCCGGAATCGTGGTGGCGCCGACCGAGGCACCGCTGCCACCGCTCGACGCATTGGCGCCGCGGAGATGATGCCATGATCTCCGCCGTCTTCGTCGACCGGCCGCGACTTGCGATCGTCATCTCGACCGTCATCACGCTCGCCGGGTTGATCGCTCTCACCGCCCTGCCGATCGCCCAGTTTCCGGACATCGTGCCGCCTCAGGTGCAAGTGACCGGTCGTTACCCGGGCGCGAGCGCGGAAGTCGTCGATGCCACGGTGGCCCAACCGGTCGAGAGCCAAGTCGTCGGCGTCGACAAGATGCTCTACATGAAGTCGACGTCGGGAAGTGACGGCAGCTACACCCTCAACGTGTCGTTCGAGGTCGGCACAGATCCTGATATCAATACCGTCAATGTGCTGAACCGGGTTCAGCTGGCGATCCCCCAGCTACCGCAAGAGGTCAGTCGGCAGGGCTTGTCGGTAAAGAAGAAATCTTCTGCCATCCTTCAGGTTCTAGCTATCTACTCACCTGACCAACGATACGATACATTGTTCCTTTCCAACTATGTGACGATTAATGTCTTGGACAATATCAAGCGGGTGCGTGGGGTCGGTGACGCGTCGCTCTTCGGTGCGCTCGACTACAGCATGCGGGTTTGGGTCGGGACGGACCGCCTGACCGCGCTCGGGATCACGCCGAACGACATCATCACGGCGCTTCAGGCACAGAACATCCAGGCGGCCGTGGGCCGGATCGGCGCCCAGCCCATATCCGACGACACCGCCTTCCAGCTCACCATCCAGACCAAGGGGCGGCTGACCGAGGTCTCGGAGTTCGAGAACATCGTCATTCGCGCCAACCCGGACGGTTCGTTCGTTCGGGTCAGGGACGTTGGACGGGTCGAGCTCGGCGCCAAGACGTCCGATACCTTCGGCCGTTTCAACAGCGGGCCGGGGGCACTGATCGCGATCTATCAGGCACCCGGCGCCAACGCGCTCGACACGGCAGCTGGTGTGCTCAGGGTCATGGAGGAAGCGAAAAGCAGGTTTCCGCAGGGAATAGATTACAAGATAACGTACGATACAACGTCGTTCGTCAAGCAAAGCATGGAAGAAGTGCTGCATACTTTGGCCGAGGCGTTCGTTCTCGTGATCATCGTGGTCTTCTTATTCTTGGGCAGTGTGAGGGCCACCCTGATTCCGCTGATCGCCGTTCCGGTCTCGTTGATCGGTGTCTTCGCGGTGATGCTGGCGTTGGGCTTCTCGCTCAACATGGTGTCGATGCTGGCCCTCGTTCTGGCGATCGGCATCGTCGTCGACGATGCGATCGTCGTGGTCGAGGCCGTGGAGGCCAAGCTCGAGCAGCGCCCCGAACTCGGTCCGGCCGAGGCCACCAAGGCCGCCATGGGCGAGATCACGGCGCCGATTATCGCCATCACGCTGGTCCTGCTCTCGGTGTTCGTGCCGACGGCGTTCATTCCCGGGATCTCCGGCCAGCTCTTCCAGCAGTTCGCCGTCGCCGTCGTGGTGTCGATGATCATCTCGGCCATCAACGCGTTGTCCCTGTCGCCGGCGCTCTGTGCGATCCTCCTCAGGCACCGTCACGGCCCAAGGCGCGGACCGATGGCGTACGTGCTCAAGGGCATCGATCTGGCCCGTGACGGGTACGCCGCGATCGTCAAGCGGCTCGTGCGGGTCGCGGTGCTGGTCCTCGTGGCCCTCGGCGGCGTGCTCGCGGCCAATGCCTGGCTCTTCGAGGTCACGCCGACCGGCTTCCTGCCCGAGGAGGATCAGGGCGGCTTCTTCGCCGAGGTGCAGCTGCCCGAGGGCGCGTCCGTCAATCGTACGGCGGCCGTCGTCGAGCGGGTGGAGGAGCTGATCAGGCAGGATCCGAGCGTCCAGGACATCAGCACGGTCGTCGGCTACAGCACCCTCGAAGGCCTCGCCAAGTCCAACAGCGCCTATCTGATCGTGCTTCTCAAGCCGTTCGCGGAGCGGACCGCGTCCGGCACGGACGTCCGCTCGATCATCGCGCGCGTCGTGGCCGAGGGGCGGACGATCCGCGAGGCCAACCTGATCGCCTTCAACGTCCCGCCCATCATCGGTCTCGGGACGGGCGGAGGCTTCGAGGCGCAGCTTCAGGACCTCAAGGGTGGCACACCTGCCGATCTGGCGAGCGTCTCTCGCGGTCTGGTCGTTGCGGCCAATCAGGAGGCCAAGCTCGGGGTCGTGTTTTCCACCTTTTCGGCCAGTACGCCGCAGCTCTATCTCGAGATCGATCGCGACAAGGTGCAGACGCTTGGCGTCGTCTTGTCGGATGTTTTCAATGCACTTCAGGCGACGCTCGGTGGGTATTACGTCAACGATTTGAACCTTTTCGGCCGCACGTGGCAACTGAACCTTCAGGGGGAGGCCGAGGACAGGGCGGCCGTGCCAGACATCTACCGGATTCACGTGCGAAATCGGAACGGGCAGATGGTCCCGCTGCGCGCCTTCGCCGAGACCCGCCCGATCCTCGGACCGCAGACGGTGATTCGCTACAACAATCTCCGCAGCGTCACCATCAATGGCAGCCCGGCCCCCGGTGTGAGTTCGGGCGACGCGCTGCTCGCCATGGAGGCGCTCTCGGCGCGGACGCTGCCGGAAGGCTATGCGCTCGAGTGGACCGGCACCGCTCTTCAGGAGAAGGCGGCAGGAGGCCAAACCGCGATCGTCCTCGCCCTCGCCATCCTGTTCGCCTACTTGTTTCTCGTGGCGCTCTACGAGAGCTGGACGATCCCGGTTCCGGTTCTTCTTTCGACGACGGTGGGCTTGGCGGGCGCCATGGTGGGGATACTCCTGGCTGGGCTCGACAACAATGTCTACGCGCAGATCGGCATCGTCGTACTGATCGCGCTGGCCGCCAAGAACGGCATCTTGATCGTCGAGTTCGCGAAGCTGCGGCGCGAGGAGGGCTTGCCGATCGCCGAGGCCGCCGTGGCGGGAGCGCGCGAGCGCTTCCGCGCGGTCATGATGACGAGCCTTGCGTTCGTCGCCGGGCTCGCGCCGCTCGTCACGGCCACCGGTGCCGCCATGCTCAGCCGCCGGGGGGTCGGCACGGCCGTGTTCGCGGGCATGATCGCCGCCTCGGCCGTCGGCATCTTCTTCATTCCGACCCTGTACGTGGTGTTCCAGTGGTTGCGCGAGCGGATCCGCGGTGAGGCTGCGGCCCGACCGCTGGGTGCGGTACCGGCGGCGACCGCGCATTGAGCCAGGGGGGGCGCCTCCGGTGCCGGAAATCTGAGGAGGGTTGAAGGCGTATTTAAATACGCTAGGCGCGGGAGCTGGATGTGGCAGATGAGGAGGATGCGGGCGAGCGGTCTGCGCGTGCGCCTCGCCTCGTTAGAGTGGGTCGTCGGTCGGCGACCGAAGTGGCGTTCACCATCGACAATCGGCCGGCTTCGGGTCTCGACGGCGACACCCTGTTGACCGCCCTGCTCACCAACCGCTCGGACCTCGGCGCGTTGGCGCCCGATCCGCGCCGCCGCGCAGGCTTCTGCCTGATGGGCATCTGCCAGGATTGCTGGGTACGTCTCGCCGATGGGCGCAGGGTCCGTGCCTGCACGACCCGGCTCGAGAAGGGCATGGCCGTCCTGCTCGATTCGGAGAGGGCGGGCTGGTGAGCTCCGCGCCGGCGGTCGTGGTCGTCGGCGCGGGTCCGGCCGGCCTCGCCGCCGTCCGCCGCCTCGTCGAGGGCGGGATCCGTCCGATGCTCCTGGACCGCGAGCCCGCCGCCGGCGGTCAGGTCCTGCGCGAACAGGCGCTCGGGCTCGAACTCCCGCCGCTGCCCGGCTTCGACCCGGCCGCGGGGCCGCGGGCTCGCTCCGACTTCGAGGCGCTCGGGGACCGCGTCGACTGCTACCCGTCGACCGCTGTGGTCGGCCTCGAGGACCACCGGCTCTGGGCGGTCGGCCCATCCGGCGAGGTCGATTCGACCCGTTGGGACAGGCTGGTGCTGTGCGCCGGCGCGCACGACCGCGAGGTGCCCGTCCCGGGCTGGACGCTTCCGGGCGTGGTCACGCTCGGAGCTGCCCAGATCGCACTCAAGACCCAGGGCTGCGCCGTGGGGCGCCGGATAGCCTGCGTCGGCACCGGGCCGTTGCTCTACCTGACCGCGGCACAGCACGTCGCGGCCGGGTGCGAGGTGGCGGTCGTGGCCGACACGGCCGGGCTCGGCGATGTCGCGGCCGCACTGCCGGGCCTGATCGCCGACAGAGCACGACTGGCCCTCGGAATCCGCTGTCTGTGGATCCTCCATCGCGCGCGAGTGCCGTGCCTCCGCCGGGTGACCGCCGTCGCGGTCGAAGGCGTCGACCGGGTGACTGGGCTCGTCATCCACGCCGGCCGGCGACGCGAGGTTGTTCCCTGCGACGCCGTCGCCATCGGCTTCGGGCTCGTGCCGCAGACCCAGATCCTCGACCTCGCGGATGCAGCGATGGCGCTCGAGGACGCGACCGGTCTTTGGCTTCCGGCGCTGGACGGATCCGGTCGCACCTCCGTACCGGGCGTCTATGCCGCAGGCGATGGAGCAGCGCCCCTCGGAGCGGAAGCGGCCGGCCTCTCGGGCGAGCGTGCGGCTCTCGCCGTTCTCGAGGACCTCCGCCTCCCCTTCGACCGGGATCGCGCAGCTCGGCTCGATCGCGAACTGGCCCGCCATGTCCGCTTCGCCCGAGCCTTGGCGCGGGCCTTTCCGTTTCCCGCGCGGCTCGAGGAGGCCATCGCCGATGCGACGGTGGTGTGCCGCTGCGAGGGTGTCACGGCCGGAGCCATCCGGGCGGCCGTCCGCGAGTTCGACGAGTGCGAGGTCGATCGGGTCAAGGCACTGACCCGCTGCGGCATGGGGCGTTGCCAGGGCCGGATCTGTGGTCCCACCTTGGCGCGGCTGGTCGCTCGGGCCTCGGGCCAGCCCTTGGCGAAGGTGGGCCGGCTGCGGACGCGGGCACCGGTGGAGCCCCTGCCCGCGCGGGCCCGCCGCGCCGATGCGCCGGACGCATCGCCGTGACGACGCGGCTCGAGGCCGAAGTTTGCGTGGTGGGGGGCGGGCTCGTCGGTTGCTCGGCGGCCCTGCACTTGGCCTTGCGGCGCGTGCCGTGTGTGCTTCTGGAGCGCGGTCGGTGCGGTGGCCAGGCTTCGGGCGTCAACTATGGGGGCGTCCGCCGACAGGGGCGCTCGTTCGCCGAGCTGCCGCTCGCCGAGCGAGCGCGGCGGCTCTGGGGGCGGCTCGAGCGCCTCGTCGGCGGCGATTGCGAGTTCCGCGCCACGGGGCATCTTCGGCTCGCCCGCGATGCGGTCGAGTTGGCCGAGCTCGAGCATTGGGCCGCAGAGGCCCGCGGCTTCGGCGTGGCTTGCGACATCGTCGGGCCCGACCAGCTCCGGGAACGCTGGCCCTGGCTCGGCCCGGGCTTCGCCGGCGGCTCCTTCTGCGCCGACGATGGTCAGGCCAATCCGCGGCTCGCGACGCCGCTCTTCGCCCGAGCCGCTCGTCGACAGGGCGCCCGCATCGTCGAGGGCTGCGCGGTCAAGGCGGTGGAGCGGATCCCGAATGGCTTCCGCCTCCGGGGAGAGGGTGGCCTCGAGGTCGCGGCACGCGTCCTCGTGAATGCTTCCGGTGCCTGGGGACCGAGGGTTTCAGCGCTGTTGGGCGAGCCGTTACCCGGGGAGGTCATCGCCCCGAACATGCTCGTCTCCGAGCCCCTGCCCTATCGGATCGAGCCCAACCTCGGCATGGCCGGTCCGGGGGTGTATCTGCGTCAGATCCCCTCGGGGTCGGTGATCTTCGGCGGCGGTCGCGGGATCGCCGATCCGGAGACGGCCCGCTGCCGTCCCCTGCTCGCGACCTCGCTCGCCGCCATCGAGGAGGCCTGCCGGATCGTGCCCGATCTGGGCCGCGCCACGATCATTCGCACCTGGGCGGGGATCGAGGGTCGCATGCCCGACGATCTTCCGGTGATCGGCGCCAGCCCGACGGTTCCCGGTCTATTTCAGGCCTTCGGATTCTCGGGTCACGGCTTCATGCTTGCGCCCGCGGTCGGCGCCGTGCTCGCCGAGCTCGTGCTGGACGGGCACAGCTCGACTTCGCTGGCGGGGCTTGCGCCGTCGCGGTTTCGGAACGGTCCCGGCGACCCGTCCTGAGTCGCGAACCTACTCGGCCGCCGCCCGGCTGGCCGTGAGCTCAGGCTCGCGGATTCCATCGTGCGCCGCCATGGCCGCGATGTTGAGCATGTCCGACACGGTGGCGTTCATCGGCACGATCTGAACCGGGTGCGCCAGGCCCTCGAGCAGCGGACCGATCACCGTACCGCCTCCGAGCTGCTGAAGCAGCTTGTAGGCGATGTTGGCGGTGTGCAGGGCCGGCATGATCAGGACGTTGGCGGGCCCCTTGAGCCGGCAGAACGGGTAGAGAGCCAGAAGATCCGGATCGAGCGCGACGTCCACGCCCATCTCGCCGTCGTATTCGAAGTCGACCTGTCGGCGATCGAGCTCCTGGACCACCTCCCGGATCCGCGCCGCCTTGGAAACCGGCGGATTACCGAAGGTCGCGAACGACAGGAGGGCCACTCGCGGGGTCACACCCATGCGTCGGACCGCCCGCGTCGTCTGGATCGCGATGTCGGCGAGCGTCTTGGTGTCCGGCAGTTCGTGCACGTTGGTGTCGGCGATGAACACCGTGCGGCCCTTGGTCACCATGACGGTGAGGCCGAACACCCGATGGCCGGGCTTGGGGTCGATCACCCGGAGCACGTCCTCGAGCACATCGTGATAGTTGCGGGTCAGGCCGGTCACCATCGCGTCGGCGTGTCCATTCGCCACCATGCAAGCGGCGAAGACGTTGCGGTCCTGGTTGACCAGTCGCTGGCAGTCACGGAAGAGCAGACCGTTGCGCTGCTGGCGACGGTATAGGAACTCCGCATAGAAGCGATTGTGTTCGGACAGTCGGGCATTGTGGAGCTCGACGCCGTCCAGGCTCTTCAGTCCCATACCCTGCAGGGTCGCCGCGATCCGTTCTTCGCGCCCGATCAGGATCGGGGTGCCGAGGCTCTGGTCCCGCCAAGCGAGGGCCGCGCTGATCGCCTTCTCTTCCTCGCCCTCCGCGAACACGACGCGCTTGGGTTGGGCGCGGACCCGGTCGATCACCAGCTGCATCCGTGACGCGGTCGGATCGAGGCGGCTGCGGAGCTCCGTCCGATAACGCTCGAGATCGGCGATCGGGCGGCGGGCGACGCCGCTCTCCATCGCCGCCTTGGCGACCGCGGTCGGGACGTGGGTGATCAATCTCGGGTCGAACGGTGTCGGTATGAAGTACTCCGATCCATAGCGGAGCCTTCGGCCGCGATAGGCCGCCGTCACCTCGTCGGGCACGTCCTCCCGAGCGAGCGCGGCGATCGCGTGCGCCGCCGCGATCTTCATCGCATCGTTGATCGTCGAGGCCCGGACGTCGAGCGCACCGCGGAAGATGTACGGAAATCCCAGGACGTTGTTGATCTGATTGGGATAGTCACTCCGACCCGTGGCGATGATCACGTCCTTGCGGATCGCGCGCGCCTCCTCGGGTGTGATCTCGGGATCGGGGTTCGCCATCGCGAACACGACCGGGTTCCGGGCCATCGAGGCGAGCATGTCAGCGGTGAAGGCTCCCCGGACCGACAGCCCGAGTGCGACGTCGGCGCCGCGCATCGCATCGGCGAGCGTGCGCGCGTCCGTGTCGATCGCGTGCGCCGACTTCCACTGATTGATGCCGGTCTCGCGCCCGCGCCAGATCACGCCCTGGGTGTCGCAGAGGATCACGTGCTCGTGCGGGACCCCCATCGCCGTGATGAGCTCCGCGCACGCGATCCCCGCGGCTCCGGCACCGTTGATCACGAGCCTCGCATCGCGCAGCGAGCGGCCGGTCAGATCGAGGGCGTTGATCAGGCCCGCGGCGGCGATGATCGCGGTTCCGTGCTGATCGTCGTGGAAGACCGGGATGGACATGAGCTCCCGGAGGCGCTGCTCGATGACGAAGCATTCCGGCGCCCTGATGTCCTCGAGGTTGATGCCACCGAAGGTGGGACCGAGCAGGCTGACGCACTGTACGAACGCATCGACGTCCGTGGTGTCGACCTCGAGATCGATACTGTCGATGTCGGCGAAGCGCTTGAAGAGAACCGCCTTGCCCTCCATCACGGGCTTCGAGCCGAGCGCGCCGAGATTGCCTAGCCCGAGCACCGCGGTGCCGTTCGAGATGACGGCGACCAAGTTGCCCTTGGCCGTGAAGTCGTACGCCTTCGAGGGGTCCTTGGCGATCACGAGGCACGGCGCCGCCACGCCGGGGGAGTAGACCAGCGAAAGGTCGCGCTGCGTCGCCAGGGGCTTGGTCGGTGTGATCTCGATCTTGCCCGGTCGGCCCCTGGCATGGACCTCCAGGGCCTCCTCCGAGGTGACCGGTCCGCCGGCGTTCGGTGACCCCTCGTCCCAGGCGCTCATCGGAAGGCTCCCCCGCGTCCGCTGCCGCTGTCGCGGACGGCCACGGAATTGTCGCCGCGACGGCTTGCCACGGCAAGCGCGGGGGCTTGCGCGGCGTCGCCGCCGCGCCACCTCATGGGGCGAGAGCGAGTCGGGTCCCTTCCATGAACCTCGTGAAGACCGGAATCCTCCTCGCGGCGATGACCGCGTTGTTCCTCGCCGCCGGCTTCCTGATCGGTGGCGAGAGCGGGCTGCTCCTGGCCTTTCTGCTCGCGCTCGGCATGAACGCGTTCGCCTGGTGGAACTCGGACAAGATGGTCCTGCGCAGTCACAATGCGCAGGCCGTGACCCGGGCCACGGCACCCGAGCTCTGGGACATGGTCGCCGAGCTGGCTCGCCGAGCCCAGCTGCCGATGCCTGCCGTCTTTCTCATCCACACCGATCAGCCGAACGCCTTCGCGACCGGGCGCGATCCGGAGCACGCGGCCGTCGCCGTCACCACCGGCATTCTCGAGGCCCTGCCGCGCGAGGAGCTGGCCGGCGTGATCGCGCACGAGCTGGCCCACATCAAGAACCGCGACACCTTGATCATGACCGTGGCCGCGACGATCGCCGGGGCGGTCGGCATGCTCGCGAACTTCGGGTTCCTGTTCGCCGGCTCGCGCGATTCCGACAACCGCAATCCGCTCGGGGCGATCGGTGCGCTGCTGGCGATGATCCTGGCGCCGCTCGCGGCGACCCTGGTCCAGCTCGCGATCTCCCGGACGCGCGAGTACGCGGCCGACCGGCTCGGGGCCGAGATCTGCGGCCAGCCCCTCTGGCTCGCGCGGGCCCTCGAGCACATCGAGGCCGTCGCGCGCGACCGGGTGATGCCGTCCGCCGAGCGGAGCCCGGCGACCGCCCATCTGTTCATCGTCAACCCACTCCGCATGGGTGGTGTCGACGGCCTGTTTCGAACCCACCCGTCGACCGAGAGCCGCGTCGCGGCCCTCATGGAGCTGGCGGGCTCGGTGGGGCCGGGCCCGTGGCGGCGCAGCGGCGGGCTCGGCGCCGCACCGGCCGCTCGGCGTGGTGGCAGCGTGCCCGAGGCCGGCGGCCATGGTCGGCGCCGCGATCTGAGGACCCACTGAGCTGCCTTGGACAGGTGACTGTCCCTGTGGCGGGGTGCGGTAGAGCGGCGTCGGCACGCCGCTCGAACTGACGCATTGCCACTGCGCGAGCCGCCGTCGCCCGAACGAGGTCGACCTCCAGCCGGGCACTATCGACCGGGTCGAGGAGGCCGCGGTGGCACCCCACCTGCACGCTGCCGAGCGGGTAGTGTGCTTCGACACGGCCGATGGACGGCCGTGCCGGCGGAGCGTCCCCGAGCCGAGCGTGCAGCCCCTGCGCAGCTCCCCTGCCGTCGGTCGAGGCGGGACGATCAGGCGACCGAATAGGCCGCGTACTTGGCGAGCAGCCGCCGGGGCTTCTTCAGTGCATCGCGGCGGAACGGATCGCCCAGCTCCTGGGTCAGCATGAGCTCGAGAACGGTCGGCCTGCCCGAAGCGATCGCGGCGCGCAGGGCGTCCCCGATCTGGTCCGGATGGTCGACGGTGATCCCGTCCGCGCCCATCGCCCGAGCGATGCCGGCGAAGCTCGGGTTGACGAGGTTGGTGCCGAGGAAACGGTCGGCGTAGTAGTCGATCTGGTTCTTCTTCTCGGCGCCCCACTGGCCGTTGTTGAAGACGACCGCGATCGCCGGGATGCCCTCCCGCACGCAGGTGAGCACCTCGTTGAGGCTCATGCCCCAGGCCCCGTCGCCGACATAGGCGACGGCCGGCCTGTCCGGCCGCGCCACTTTGGCCCCCATCGCGGTCGGGAAGGCGTAGCCACAGTTGCCGAAGCTCATCGCTGCGAAGAACGAGGGCGCCTCCTCGAACTCGAGATAGGAGTTGGCGATCGAGCAGACGTTGCCGATGTCGGTGGTGACGATGCTGTTGCGGGGCAGGGCGCGGGCGAGCTCCCGAAGCGCCCGCCGGGGCGCGATCGGCGAGCCTTCGCTCGAGGACATCCCCTCGAGCTCTCTGGCCCAGGCCTGCTTCTGCCGCTCGATCTCGGCCAGCCGGGAGGCCGCGTTGCCCCGGGCCGCGATGGCGACGTTGCCCTGCTCGAGGCGTGCCAGAACCTCGCGCGCCGCGCCCTTGGCGTCGCCATGGATCGCCACGTCGACGCCCTTGACCAAGCCCAGCACCCGCAGATCGGCGTCGACCTGGATGATCTTGGCTCCGGTCGGCCAGTACTCGATCCCGTACTGCGGCAGCGTCCCGAACGGGCCGAGCCGCGAGCCGAGCACGAGGACCACGTCGGCCTGGGCCAAGACCCGCATCGCTGCCTTCGAGCCTTGATAGCCGAGGGGGCCGCAGGCCAAGCGGTGCGAGGCCGGAAAGGCGTCGTTGTGGAGATAGGAGCAGACCACGGGCGCCTCGAGATGCTCGGCGAGCGCCACGGCCTCCCGCTGCCCGCCGGACATGATCACCCCGCCACCGGCCAAGATCACGGGGAAGCGGGAGCCGGCGAGCAACGCCGTGGCCTCGTCCAGGCTCTCCGGCGAGCCGGCTGCCCGCCGAATCCCGATTGGTTTGGGTATCGTGTAGTCGAACTCGCCGTAAAAATAGTCACGTGGAATGTTGACCTGCGTCGGACCGCATTCGAGCAGAGCGAGCTGGAAGGCGCGGTGGGTGAGCTCGGCGATTCGCTCGGGGCGGTTCACATGAGCCTGGTACTTGGTGATCTTGGAAAAGATCGGCAGCTGTTCGGTCTCCTGGAACCCGCCGAGGCCGATCGTCATCGAACCGGTTTCGGGCGTGATCGCCACGACCGGGCTGTGCGCCCAATAGGCAGCCGCGATCGCCGTGACGAAGTTGGTGATGCCGGGTCCGTTCTGGGCGATGCAGACGCCGTGGCGACCCGAGGCCCGACTGTAGCCGTCCGCCATGTGCGCGGCGTTCTGCTCGTGCGCCACCGACCAGAAGCGGATCCCGGCCGCCGGGAAGATGTCGAGCGCGTCCATGTAGGCGGAGCCGACGATTCCGAACACGTCGGTGACGCCATGTGCCACCAGGGTCTCGACGAACGCCTCGGACGGCGACATGCGGGTCATCGCTCGGCTCCCTGCCCTCCTTGCGAACCAAGCACGGCTTGGCACGGGGCCGGCCGCTCGCCAAGAGGCCCGGTCGCGCGCCCCGGGCGCGGGTTCGCACTCGCCAACAGGGCGCGGTGCCGCCATCCTCTCCGGCACGAACCCCGAGGAGCACAGCCGTGCGACCGCTGTTCATCGACTGCCCGCCCTTCCTGAAGGAGATCTATGACGAGGGCCTCTCCCGCTTGGTCCCCGAGCTCGAGGTCAACATCGGTGATCCGGTGGGGGACGAGCTGGTCCGGCTCTGCGACGGCCGCAGCCACATCATGAACGACCACAGCCGGTTCACGGCCGAGATCCTCGAGCGTTGTCGGGATGTTCGTTGCATCGTGTTCCTCGGGACCGGGGCCGCGAGCTTCATCGATCTCGAGGCGGCGCGGCGTCTCGGCATCACCGTCCGCAACTACAGCGGCTACGGGGATCGCAGCGTGGCCGAGCACGCGTTCGCGTTGATGCTGGCGGCCGCACACCGGGTGGCGGAGATGGACCGCGACCTGCGAGCCGGCCGCTTCGAGCCCAAGAACAGCATCGAGCTCTTGGGCAAGACCGTCGGTGTGATCGGGACCGGCGGCATCGGTCGACAGATGGTCCAGCTGTGCGCGGGCATCGGTATGAAGGTGCTCGCCTGGAACCGCTCGGGTGTGCCGGCCGGGCTTCCGTGCGAGGCGGTGGGCCTCGAGGATCTGTTGCGGCGCTCGGACGTGGTCTCGCTGCACCTCGTGCTGAACGACGGGACGCGCGGCCTGATCGATCGGACCAAGCTCGCCTTGATGAAGCCCGGGGCGATCTTCGTGAACACGGCCCGCGGCGCCATCGTCGACGAGGCGGCCCTGGCCGAGGCCGTGGCCGCCGGCAGGATCGGTCATGCCGCCCTGGACGTCTTCGCGACGGAGCCGTTGCCCGCCGACAGCCCTCTGCGCGAGTTGGCCAACACGACGCTCACGCCGCATGCCGGGTTCATGACGCGCGAGGCGTCGATCAACCTCGTCCGGATCGCACTCGAGATCCTGGCCGAGGAGCTGCGCCGCGCCAACTAGCCCGAGCGCGGTCGGACGCGCGGCCGGGTCTGGGGCAGGGTCACGGCGGGAGAAACTCGCCGGACCTGAGCGCCTCGATGGCAGCCTCCGCCTCGAGCCAGAGGCCTTCGGCGCGTGAGGCCGCTTCGGCCAGGGACTCGAGTTCCCGACGCAGCGCCGCTCCCCTGGCGCCGTCCCGCCAGGTGGCGGGATCGGCGAGCTGTCGTTCGAGCTCGGCCCGTCGGGCGGCCACCCGCTCGAGCTCCCGCTCCGCGTCGCGTGCCTGCTGGCGCAGCGGTGCCAAGCGGCTGCGACGACCGGCGGCTCCGAGCCGCGAAGCGTCGCGTTGCGGCTCCGGCTGGCGCCGCGTGTCTGTCGAGGTCTCGAGCAGCAGGCGGCGATAGTCATCGACGTCGCCCTCGAACGGCCGGACCCGCCCGTCGGCCACCAACCAGAGCCTGTCGGCGGTCGCCTCGACCAAGTGGCGGTCGTGGCTGACCAGGATCACCGCACCCTCGAAGGCCGTGATCGCCTCGACGAGAGCGGCGCGCGAGTCGATGTCCAGATGGTTGGTCGGCTCGTCCAGGACCAGTAGGTGGGGTGGCTCGAGGCAGACGAGCGCCAGCGCCAGTCGGGTCCGCTCGCCGCCCGAGAGGTGGGCCGCTGCCGTGGTGGCACGCTCCTGCGTCAGGCCGAAACGGGCGAGCCGCTCACGCAGAAGTTGCTCGCTCTCCTGCGGCAGGCGTCGAGCCAGGTGCCCGAGCGCGGTCGCCTCCGGATCCAGCTCCTCGAGCTGGTGCTGGGCGAAGAAGCCGACGACCAAGCCCCGCGCACGGACGATTTCGCCCGACAGGGGCCGGAGACGGCCGGCGACCAGCTTGGCGAAGGTCGACTTGCCGTTTCCGTTGGCACCGAGGAGAGCGATCCGATCGTCCGGGTCGATCCGAAGCGAGAGGCGATCGAGCACGATCGTGGAACCGTAGCCGGCGCGCGCGCCGTCCATCGTCACGAGCGGTGGTGGGGGCAGGCGACCGCTCTGAAGCTCGAAGCGGACCTCGGGCTCGACGAGCGCCTGCGCCACGGGCTCCATGCGCTCGAGCATCTTGAGGCGGCTCTGCGCCTGGCGCGCCTTGCTCGCCTTGTAGCGGAACCGATCGACGAAGGACTTGATCCGGGCGCGCGCCACCTCCTGGCGGGTGCGGAGCCGCTCCTCGCGCTCCAGGCGCTCGCGGCGCTGGCGCTCGAAGGAATCGTAGCCGCCCGGATAAACCGTGAGCCGACGCCCCTCGAGATGGCAGATGCGCTGCGGCACGGTGTTCAGGAGATCGCGGTCGTGGCTCACCATCAGGAGCGTGCGCGGATAGGCCGCGAGGTGGGCCTCCAGCCACAAGGCCGCCTCGAGGTCGAGGTGGTTGGTCGGCTCGTCCAGGAGCAGCAGGTCGGGCTCCAGAAAGAGTACCGCGGCGAGCGCCACCCGCATCCGCCAGCCGCCCGAGAAGCTGTCGAGCGGGCGGGCTTGGGCCGTCTCGTCGAAGCCGAGGCCCTTGAGGATGCGCGCGGCACGGGCGGGTGCGGCGTCCGCGCCGATGGCGCGGAGCCGCTCCTCGACCTCCCCGAGTTGCGCCGGCTCGGCCCGCCCGCGGGCGGCCAGCAGCGCCGTGCGCTCGCGATCGGCCGCGAGAACCCAGTCGATCGGGCTCGAGCCTCCACCCGGCGCCTCCTGGGCGACGGTTCCGATCCGCGCGCCGGCCCGCAGCCGGATCGATCCGGCGTCCGGCTGGAGCTCGCCCGAGACGAGACGGAGGAGGCTGGTCTTGCCGGCCCCGTTGCGGCCGACGATCGCCATGCGCGTGCCGGCCGGCAGCCGCAGGGCCGCGTTCTCCAGAAGCGTCCGGCCGGCCACCCGGAGCGTGACGTCGACGAGATCGAGCATGATCGTTCAGCCTCGCTCGCCGACCCGGGCCTCGGGTAGGCCGAGCTGCCCGAGCAGGCGAAGCGCCGTTCGGGTCGCCGCCCCGACGGTCAGCAGCAGCTGCGGCAGCGACAGCCACTCGAGGGTCCAGGCCGCGCCGGAGCGCTCGTTCTCGTGGACGAGCCCGTGCTGGAGCGCCGGTGCGAGGGTCGCGGCGTGGCGGGCGAGCGCGACCAACGTCTCGGCCGCCACCGGGTTGACCTTGTGCGGCATCGCCGAGGAGCCTCCCCCGCCTTCGATCACGAGCTCTGCGACCTCGTCCTGGGCGAGCAGCGCCACGTCCTGGCCGAGCTTGCCGAGCGAGCCGGCGACCAGTGCCAGCCAGCCCGCGAGCTCGGCGATCGCATCGCGCTCGGCGTTCCACGCCCGCTCGGCCCGGCCGATCCGCAGAGCATCCGCGAGCCGGTCGGCGATCCTGTGCGCCTCGGGTCCGAGCTCGGCACGGTCGCCGGTCGCCCCACCGAGCTGGAGGCGGAGAAGCCGCGGGCGCAGCTCCGCCAGGCGGCGGCGATCACGGAGAAGCGGCTCGCGCCAGGACGCGAGCTTGTGGGCCCAGGCGATCGGCAGGGCGCGACGCATCCGCGTCCGCCCCATCAAGCGGCGATCGCCCCACGCCCGCGCGAGCCCATCGAGCGTCGTCACGATCGTCGCGAGGCGGCCGTCGAGCAGGATGGTCACCCGGTCGAGGCGCAGAACCAGGCTCGTGTCGATCACGTCCTGGCTAGAGGTGCCCAGATGGATCCAGGACGCATGGGGCGGGCCGAGCGCCGCCTTCAGCTGACGGACGAGCTCGGGCACCACGACCCCGTCCCGGGCGGTCGACGCCCGCAGGGAGGCGAGATCGGGTCTGAACGACGCGCACAGCGCGGCGATCGCCCGGGCGGCATCGCTCGGCACGAGCCCGTGCGCCGCCTGGGCCAGGGCCAGCTCGGCCTCGAAGCGCAGCATGAGGGCGAGCTCGACCTCGGCCGAGAGCAGATCGGCGGTCTCGGGGTCGCCCAGAAGCTCGCCCAGGAAAGGGTGCTCGAAGGTGGCCACGGGCTCGAGGGGGTTCCCGATCGGGCGGTCGTGCCCTGAGGTCGACGTCGGCATCCAGACCGACTCGGCTGGCGCGCCCGACAGGACTCGAACCTGTGACCTTTAGCTCCGGAGGCTAACGCTCTATCCAGCTGAGCTACGGGCGCCCGACGTGCTTATAGCGGGGCGGTGCCGGCTTCGCCAAGCCACCGCGTGCGGCGCCGAGGGGG
Source organism: uncultured Geminicoccaceae bacterium (assembly GCA_964504655.1). Classification (GTDB taxonomy): domain Bacteria; phylum Pseudomonadota; class Alphaproteobacteria; order Geminicoccales; family Geminicoccaceae; genus JANXAZ01. The sequence continues at coordinate 32,507 of CAZDFD010000002.1, read as the reverse complement.
GCTTGAGCCGAGCGCCGCGGGCTGGCAGCAAGCGGGGGCGTCGGGTTGGGGCCTCCGGAGGAGGAGCGTGGCGGACGAGGTCTTCCTGTTGCGTGACCGGGAGGTGGTGATCACCGGCGATCTGCACGTGCGTTGCGACGGCGGCCAGGGTCCTCTGGGCCACCCGCGCGAGTTCATGACGCTCGAGCGGGGCGGCGAGGTGGTCTGCAAATACTGTGGTCGTCGCTTCGTGCATCGCTCGAGCGCCGCCGCCGCCGCCGTCCGGCGCGAGGGTCAGCCGCTCGCCCCGGCCTGAACCCGCTGCCGTGGCAGGCACCGCAGCAGCAGGACCGCGGTGACCACCGCACCGGCCCAGGCGACCGTCGGCACCCCGACCGCGATCCCGAGGAAGCCCAGGCCCAGGGTCAGGTCGAGCAGCCACAAGACCACCGGCGGGGCGACGACGTGGCGGCCGATGCCGACCAGGAGGGCTGGCAGGGGCCGCCCCAGGCCCTGCAGCACGCCCGCACCGAGCACGACCACCGCGTAGGCCGGAAAGGCGAGCACGGCCAGCCCGAGATAGAGCCGGCCGAGCGCCCGCACGTTCGGGTCGTCGGTGAAGATCGCGATCAGCGAGTCGCGGGACCAGAAGACGAGGAGCGCCCCGACGCCCATAAGGAGGAGCCCGCTGCCGAGCGTGGCTCGCGCCGCGGCATGGACCCGATCGAGCCGGCCCGCGCCGAGGTTCTGGCCGACCAGCGCCACCGTCGCGGCGTTGAGGCCGAGCGTCGGCAGGAGGACGAGCTGCTCGATCCGGAGCGCGATGCCGTAGCCGGCGACCGCCGCCGGGCCGTGCCGCGCCGCGAAGGCGGTCACCACCGCGAGGCCGATCCCGGTCGCGAGCATGGTGAGCGTGTTGGGTACGACTTGGACCAGCACGCTGCGGAGGGCGGCCGGAGCCACGCGCAGCTCGGCCCGCGTCAAGCCGGTGGCCAGCTCAGTCGTGCGGGCGCGGCTCCAGAGCCAGGCGACCTGGCCGACCTGGACGGCCAGATGCGACGCGGCGATGCCCGCGACGCCCAGGGCGGGCAGCGGTCCGGCGCCGTACATCAGAGCCGGGACGAGTCCGGCGTTGACGAGGGTGCCGGCGGCGACGCCGTTGCGAAGGCTGCGCGTGTCCCCGGATGCGGTGAGTGCCGCGTTGACCACCGCGCCCAGGAGGAACAGGGGCGCCGAGACCAGGAGCGGCACGATGTAAAGCAGCACGAGCTCGAGCACGGCCTCGCGCGCGCCCAGGAGCCCGGCGAGCGTGCGTGCCCCGAAGGCACCGAGGAGGGTCACCAGGAGCCCGCCCACCGAAGCCAGCAGGAGCGCCTGCGCCCAGAGCCGCCGTCCATCGTCGGGACGGCCGGCGCCGAGTTCCCGCGCGACCAGCGCCGCCGTGCCCTGGCCGAAGCCGAAGCTGGCCGCGATCACCACGAAGAAGATCGGGAACGCGGTCGCGAGGGCGGCTAGCGCCTCGGTCGACCAGGTGCCGGCCCAGTAGCTGTTGGTCACGTTGAAGAGGGTCTGCAGCGCCATCGCGGTGGCCGACGGCAGGGCGATCCGTCGGATCAGCCGCGGGATCGAGCCGTTCGTGAGGGCGTCCGGCGCGACCTTGCGCGAGGTCGTCAACGAACCCGCCAGCCCGGCTCCCAGAGCCGCTCACCACCCGCGAATGCGTGCGCATTGTCGCCGCGCCGCGCGCCCGGCGGCAGGATCTCGAGCCGACGCACGTTGCCGCCGCCCAGCACCACCTCGTCGGCGACCATGGCGGCCTTCAGCCGCGCCACGACGTCGAAGACGGCCGCGGTCCAGCGCTTCTTGCCGAGACGCTTGAGACCGCGCGTGCCGACCGAGTCCTCGAAGGTCCGCTTGCGCCTGTAGGGCAGATGGGCGAGCTCCAGGCCCAGCACGAGGCCGTCCAGGACCAGGGCCGCGCCGAGGCCGGTACCGAGCCCGAGAAAGAGCGTCTTGCCACCGTCCCAGGAGCCGAGGGCCTGCATGGCGGCGTCGTTGACGACCCGGGTCGGCAAGCCGAAGGCGTGCGACAGATCGAACCCGAGCCAGCCGCCACCGAGGTTCACGGGCTCGTCGACGAGCCTCCCCTCCTTGACCGGTCCCGGCACGCCGACGCTGATCCGCTCGTAGCTCCAGCCGGCCGTCGCCTCCCGCACGCGCTCCACCATGGTGCCGGGGCGGAGGTCCGGCCCGGACGGGACCCGGCGAACCTCCTGGCCGGTCGAGACCTTGAGCTTGATGTTGTTGCCGCCGACGTCGACGACGAGAACGCTCATGGCGCGATCCGGGAAGCCGCGGGCGCGGCGCGTTATCGAGCGGCAAGAGCCGGGCGGCAAGACCGCCCGCGGCGCACCGCTCAGGACGCCGAGCGCCCGGTGCTCGCCCGCCACCGCTCGCGCAGGCGACGGGCCAGCCGGATCGCCTCGAGGACTGCGGGCCAGGGCTGGCGCCTCGGGGCGATCAGCGGGTGACCGAGCCGGCGCTGGTCCGGCCAGAGCTGAGTATAGAAGCTGTCGCTCGGGCCGGCGCAGGAATCGACCCAGCGGGGCTGCGGTCCGGCTCCGTGCCGCTCCGCCAGCAGGGCCAGCTGCAACTGCATGCCCGGGCTCTGCCGCGCCAGCCGCTCGTCATAGGTGATCTTGAAGACGAACTCGGCCGAACCGCCCTCGCCCGATCCCTTGAGCGAGCAGGCCATCGCGATCGGCCGGCCGTCGAGCTCCAGGGCATCGAAGGCCAAGAGGTGGCGGGCGTGCATGCGCTCGCACATCGCCTCGAAAAACGCCCTGTCGCCGGTGTCCTGGGCGAGTGCGGTTCCGCTGCGTCCTTTCCAGCCGGCCGCCTCGAGCGCCAGATAGGCTCGGACCCAAGGCCGGACGTCCTCGCTCCCCCCGAGCCGGCGAAGACGCAGGGTTCCCTGCCGCTCGAGCTGACGTCGCTGTCGACGCAGCTCGCTGCGGTGACGGGATCCGAGCGACTGGGCGAGGTAGGCTTCGGCCGATTCGCCACGGCGGAACAGACGGCGGCTCCAGGAGCTCAACGCCAGGTGCGTTTGCCCGCGTGCGCGCAGACGTGCCTCCAGAATCCGGGCGACCGGCCCGTCCTCGGAGTGACCGATCAGCTCCAGGAGCCGCTCGGCACCGAGCCCCCGATCGAGGCCGTCCAGGAAGGCATCGAGCGTATCCTCGGCGCGCTCGGCATCGATCAGCGGTGTTCCGAGCAACCCGTGCGGCTGAGCCGGCGTGTAGGCCGTACGCAGTGTCCTGATGGCGCCGGCACGGTCCAGTGCCGCCGGCAGAACGGGGAGCAGCCCTGCGAGCGATCCGTCCGCTCGGCGGACGACCAGCAGACGGAGGCCCGGCAAGGGCCCGCGACGCTCGAGCAGGGCCAGGAGGAAGTCCGGTCCGAAGAACGGATTGGGTTCGAGCGCTCGGGCCGCGAGCTCCCGCCAAGCGGGGGCCAGCTCGCGCAGTTCGCCGGTCGAGACGAGGAGGTCCAAGCGCAGCACCGCCCGGCCGGCCCCTTCGCGGCGCGGCGCCTCGTCCACCGTGCTCGAGGCCGCCGGACGCCGGCGGGCGGCGGACGGTCCATGCATGAGCCGGTGCGGCCTAGCGTCGCACTGCCGGCCGTCAGCCCCCGACTTGGCTGGCGGCGATCAGGGCGACCGCTGCCGCCAGGGCGGCCAGGAGCATGATGACACCGACATCGTACAGCTTCACGGGCGAACCTCCACCGCGCCGGCGGCCCTGCCCGGGCGCCGGGGCGCGGATCGATAGACCAGCAGAGCCCGACTGCAAAGCCGCCGCGCCCACGCCTCGTCGACGATGCCGCATTGGCACCCACCGGGAGGCGGCCCACCTCTTGAATGCACCAAGAGGACACGCACCGTGGCCGCCCAGCCTCGTCCCGACCCCGACCGCTCCGAACGCGCTTCGACACGATCGCGGGACCTCGGGGCCGGCCCGCGAGCCGAGGGATCGGCGGCCTCCTCGGGCGTGCCGCCCACGCACCAGTTCGAGAACTTCGACCGGCTGCTGCACGCCGCGCAGGCCCGTCTGACGAACGCGATCTCGCCGGCGGCCGTGCGGGCGGCGAGCGGCGACTGGTGGGCACATTTCCTGAACGCCCCGGGCGCGCAGCTGGCCATGGCGCAACAGGCCGTGGTCGATGCCTTCCGGCTCGGCCTGTTCACGCTGCGCGCCGCAGCCGGCCAGGAGGATCCGGAGGGTCCCTTCAGCAGCGAGCGCGACCGACGGTTCGCGGCATCGCCGTGGCGGGCATTCCCCTACAACGCGATGGCCGAGAGCTTTCTCGCCGTGCAGACTTGGTGGGACGCTGCGAGCCGGAGCCTGCGCGGCCCGACGCGCCAGCATATCCGGCAAGTGGCCTTCATGCGGCGGCAGCTTCTGGACCTGCTGTCGCCGTCCAACTTCCTGCTGACCAACCCCGAGGTGCTGGAGAGGACCCGGGCCGAACAAGGCCAGAACCTCGCCCGTGGCCTCGGCTATCTCCTAGAGGATCTGGAGCGGCAATCGAGCGGTCGCCCGCCCGCCGGCAGCGAGGCATGGCGGGTCGGAGAGAATTTGGCCACGACTCCGGGTCAGGTGGTGTACCGCAACGAACTAGTCGAGCTGATCCAGTACACCCCGAGCACCGCAGCCGTCCGGCCGGAACCGATCCTCGTCGTTCCGGCCTGGATCATGAAATACTACATCCTCGATCTCCGCCCCGACAGATCACTGATCGCATATCTGGTCGATCAGGGTCACACCGTATTCTGCATTTCGTGGAAGAACCCGGTGGCCGGGGATCGCGACAGGGGGATCGACGATTATCGTCGTCTGGGTGTCGAGCGGGCACTCGACGTGATCGGCGAGATCACCGGTGCGGATCGCATCCACGCCTGTGGCTACTGCCTTGGAGGCACGCTCCTGGCGATCGCCGCGGCACGGCTCGCCCGCGACGGCGATGATCGCCTCGCCAGTGTGACGCTGCTCGCCGCCCAGACCGACTTTTCCGAGGCGGGCGAGCTGCTCCTGTTCATCGACGAGAACGAGCTCGCCTACCTCGAGGACATGATGTGGGACCAGGGCTTTCTGGACTCGCGCCAGATGGCCGGGGCGTTCCAGATGCTTCGTTCGGTCGACCTCCTCTGGTCGCGCATGGTCCGGCAGTATCTGCTCGGCGAGCGCGAGCAGATGACCGATCTCATGGCCTGGAACGCCGACGGCACCCGCATGCCGGCGCGCATGCACACCGAGTATCTGCGCGACCTGTTCCTCGACAACAGGCTGAGCCGCGGCCGCTACGCGGTCGAAGGCAGGCCCGTCGCGCTCACCGACATCCGGTGCCCGATCTTCGCTCTCGGGACCGAGACCGACCACATCGCGCCATGGCAGTCGGTCTACAAGATCCGGCTGCTGACCGACACCGAGGTCACCTTCGTGCTGACCAGTGGCGGCCACAACGCCGGCGTCGTGAGCCCACCCGAGCGTGCCGACCGGCGCTTCCGCATGCTCACCGTGTCCGCTGCCGAGCCCTACGCGCCGCCCGATCTCTGGGCGGCCGGGGCCCCGCAACGGTCCGGCTCGTGGTGGCCGGCCTGGCAGGCCTGGCTCGCGGCACGCAGCGGCCCACCCGGCCCGCCACCGCCGCTCGGGCGCCCGGAGAAGGGCTACCCGCCGCTCGCTCCGGCACCCGGGACCTACGTGCTGCAGCGCTGAACTGCGTCGCGGGTCCGTCCCGCAGTCGACGGGGTTGCCCTCCGCTCGCCTCTGGCCCAAGGGCAGCCCATGTCCGATCTCGCCGGAACCACCGCCCGACCGCGGGGGCCGACCTCTGTCGATCTCGCGGCGGGTCTGGCGGCCGGCGCCCTCGTGGTCGCCATCTGGACCGCCTTTCTTCTGGTCTCCCGGGCCGGTGTACTCGGGCCGCTCGCGCCGACCGACATCGCCGGGCTGCGGATGAGCGTCGCGAGCGTGGCCGTGCTGCCCATCGTCCTGCGGCATGGCCTTGCCGGGCTTCGCCTGCACCAGGCGGCGCTGCTCGTGGCGACGGCCGGGCTCGGCTTCCCCCTGCTCGCCTACGCCGGGTTCGCGCACGCGCCCGCTTCCCATGCGGCCGTGATGATGTCGGGGACCTTGCCGCTCTGGACCGCGCTGCTCGCCCGGCTCGTCCTACGCGAGCCCTTGACGGGGCGTCGCCTGCTGAGCCTCGCCCTGATCCTCGCGGGCGTCGCGGCGCTGGCGGCCGGTCTCGGCACGGCGCCGGAGGGTGCCTGGCGCGGCGACCTGCTGTTCGCCTCGGCATCCTTCTCCTGGGCGATCTTCACCGTCGCGGCTCGGGCCTGGCACGTGGCCCCGCTCAGGGCCGCCGGCGTGGTCGGGATCGGTGCCGGGCTCTGCTACCTGCCGATCTGGATCCTCCTGCTCCCCAAGGGCCTCGCCGACGCGAGCTGGTTCGAGCTGGTGGCCCAAGGGATCTATCATGGCCTGCTGGCGTTCCTCGTCGCGTTCGTGGCGTTCACCCGCTGCGTCGCGATCCTCGGACCCGGACCCACGACCATGCTGACCGCGCTCGTGCCCGGCCTGGGCGCCGTGCTGGCGGTCCCGGTTCTGGGCGAGCCCCTGACGCTCGCGGCCGTCAGCGGGCTGCTGCTCGTCACCGCCGGCATGCTGACCACCGTCAGCGGGCTGCGCGTCGCTCCGCGCGCTTGAGGCTTCAGCCGGCGCCGTCCGGTACGGCGCTCTCGTGGCAGCGCGGTGCCGCCGCCCGCCGCAGCCGGTCGCGGATCGCGTCGCCGAGCCCACCCGGCGGAATCGGCACCACGGCGATGCGCCGGGCCCCGCTCCGATCGGCCTCGCGAAGGAGGGTGTAGAGGGCGCGCGCCGCCTCGGCGAGGTCGCCGCGCGGGCTCAGATTGAGGGTCCGGAGCGCGCCCGCGGGCGCGTCGTCGCCGAACGCCAGCAGGACCTCGTCCGGCTCCACGCCGCACGCATCGAGTCTGAGCGGCAGGCGCGGCGCGTAGTGGCTCGCGAGGCGGCCGGGCGAGCGAGGTGCCTCGAGGGCCTCGGGCTCGGCGAGCGGTCCGACGAGCTCCTCGATCGCGGCTCGCTCGAGCCCGCCCGGCCGCAGCAGCCGTGCCGGTCCGGACCGGCTGAGATCGACCACTGTGCTTTCGATGCCGACGGCGCACGGGCCGCCGTCGAGGACGAGCGCGGCGCGGGTACCGAGCTCGGCCGCCACCTGCTCGGCGCGCGTCGGGCTCACCCGCCCCGAGAGATTGGCCGAGGGTGCGACGATCGGCCTCTCGGCGGCGCGCAGCAACGCCAGCGCTACTGGATGGGCGGGCACGCGGACCGCCACCGTGTCGAGCCCGGCCGTCGCGTGCCGTGACACGGGCGAGCCCGGCCGCTGCCGCAGCACGAGCGTGAGCGGGCCCGGCCAGAAGCTCGAGGCGAGCCGCTCGGCGCGTGCGTCCGGCTCGGCGAGCGGCGCGACCGCCGCGGCGTCGGGCACGTGGACGATCAAGGGGTTGTGCCGCGGGCGCCCCTTCGCCCGAAAGACCGCCAGGACGGCCGCGTCCGAGGTCGCATCGGCGCCGAGGCCGTAGACGGTCTCGGTCGGAAACGCGACGAGCTCGCCGGCGCGGAGCAGGGCGGCGGCCTCGCCGATCGCTGCCGGATCTGCCTGCACGATCCGCATGCGCCCAGGTGGCCTCAGGTGGAACGGGACGCGCCGAGCGCCCGCCAGCCGATGTCGCGCCGGCAGAAGCCGTCGGGCCAGTCGATCGCATCGACGCCGGCATAGGCCCGATCGCGCGCCTCGGCGAGGTCGGCGCCGCGCCCGACCACGGTCAGCACGCGCCCGCCGTCGGCGAGCCAACGCCCCTCCACTCGTCGGGTGGCGGCGTGGAACAGCAGGACGTCGTCCCGCCCGTCCAACGCCTCGAGGCCACCGATTTCGCTGCCGCGCTGCACCGGTCCCGGGTAGCCGCGGGTCGCGAGCACGACGGCCAGCGTGTGCTCGGGGTACCAACGCACACTCATTCGCCCGAGCATTCCATCCGCGGCTCCGACCAGCAGCTGCCCGAGATCGGTCATGAGCCGCGGCAGGACGACCTGGCATTCCGGATCGCCCATGCGGACGTTGAACTCGACGAGCTTCGGCCCGGCCGGGCCGATCATCAGGCCGGCATAGAGGATCCCGCGGAACGGCGCGCCTTCAGCGGCCATTCCGGCGAGGGTCGGGCGGACGATCTCCGAGAAGGTGCGCTCGATCGTCGCGGCCGTCAGCACCGGTGGCGGCGAGTAGGCGCCCATGCCGCCGGTGTTCGGGCCGCGATCGCCCTCGAACGCCCGCTTGTGGTCCTGGGCGGTTCCGAGGAGGAGAGCGTCACGGCCGTCGCAGAGCGCGAACAGGCTCGCCTCCTCGCCCTCGAGGAGGTCCTCCACGACCACGCGCGCGCCGGCCGCGCCGAAGGCGCCACCGAAGGCCGCCTCGACCGCCGCCAACGCCTCCTCGACCGTGGCGGCGACCGTGACACCCTTGCCGGCCGCGAGCCCGTCCGCCTTGACCACGATCGGTGCGCCGTGGGCCTCGACGAAGGCGCGTGCGGCCCGATGCTCGGCGGCCTCGAACACCCGGAACGAGGCGGTCGGAATCCCGTGCCGGGCGCAGAAGGCCTTGGTGAAGGCCTTCGAGCCTTCGAGACGCGAGGCCGCGGCGCCGGGGCCGACCGTGCGGACGCCGGCCTCGGCAAGCCGGTCCGCGAGCCCGGCCACGAGCGGGCCTTCCGGCCCGATCACGACCAGGTCGACCGGCTTGCTTCGGGCGTAGCGCACGAGGTCGTCGATCGCGTCGGCGGCGATCGGTACGAGCTCGGCGTCGCGCGCGATCCCGGCGTTGCCCGGCGCGCACAGCACCTGCTTGACGAGCGGGGACGCGGCGAGCGACCAGCAGAGCGTGTGCTCGCGTGCCCCGGAGCCCACCACGAGGACCCGCATGCCTCGACCTCACGCGACCGATTCGCCCGAGGCAAATAGGGGCGCGACGGTGTCGAGCGCAACGGTGGAGCCGACGGCACGCCTGGTCGAGCTCGCCGGAAAACGAACCGCCTCGGCCGGGACGGCGCTTCCCGGCCTCGAGGAGATCCGCGCCGCGGCCGGGCGGATCGCCGGCAGCCTGCTCGAGACCCCCTGCGTCGAGAGCCGCACCCTGGGCGACATCCTGGGCTGCCGGGTGTGGCTCAAGTTCGAGAACCTGCAGTACACGGCGTCGTTCAAGGAGCGGGGCGCGCTCAACCACCTGCTCCTTCTGCCGCCGCCGCGGCGGGCGGCGGGCGTGGTCGCCATGTCGGCCGGCAATCATGCTCAGGGTGTGGCCTATCACGCGCGCCGGCTCGGGATTCCAGCGACCATCGTGATGCCGCTCGGAACCCCGTTCGTGAAGATCGACAACACCGAGAAGCTGGGTGCCGAAGTGATTCTGGCCGGCGGCTCGGTCGACGAGGCCGCCGGCGAAGCCCTGGCACTCTGCGCCCGGACCGGGCGGAGTTTCGTCCACCCGTTCGACGACCCGGCCGTGATCGCCGGCCAGGGCACCGTCGCCCTCGAGATGCTGGCCGAGGTGCCGGAGCTCGAGGTCCTCGTGGTTCCGATCGGCGGCGGCGGCCTCGTCTCGGGCATGGCGATCGCGGCCAAGACGCTCAGGCCGGGTATCGAGCTGATCGGCGTCCAGGCCTGCAGTCACCCGGGTGTGCTGCATCGCCTCGGTCGCGTCGGCGCACTCGCGGGCAGCGCCACGATCGCGGACGGGATCGCCGTCAAGGCCCCCGGTGTGCTCACCCTCGCTGCGATCACCGAGCGTGTGGATGCCATCGCCCTGGTCGACGAGGCGGCGATCGAGCGGGCCGTGGTCCTGCTGCTCGAGATCGAGAAGACCGTGGCCGAGGGTGCCGGCGCGGTCGGCGTCGCGGCGCTCGATCTGTTTCGCGACCGCTTCGCCGGCCGCAGGGTCGGCGTCGTGCTCTCGGGCGGGAACATCGACGGGCGGCTGCTCTCGGGAGTGATCCTGCGCGGTCTCGCCCGCTCCGAGCGGATGATCCGGCTACGCGTCGCGGTCCCGGACAGCCCGGGTGGGCTCGCGCAGGCCACGGCGCTGATCGCCGAGGCGCGCGGCAACATCGTGGACGTCGTGCACCAGCGCGCCTTCTCCCGCCGCTCCGCCCGCCAGGCCGACGTCGACTTCACGGTCGAGACCAGGAACGGTCGCCACGCGCTTCTGATCGAGCAGCGGCTGGCAGCGGCGGGATTACCGGTCGAGAGGCTGACGACCGATCGGGGTTAGGGTTCTAATTCCTTGACATCAGCACAAAATCCCCATACGCTCCTCGCGTGCTGGATCCGGCAGGGATCGCAGCCGATGGGGAACGCCGCCCTTGCGCCTGCTTCTCTGCGAGGTCGACACGGTCAAGGCGCGAGGGCTCGAGCGTGCGCTCGGCTCCCGCTTCGACCTGCGTGTGGTCGCCACCCTGGCCGATGCCGAGCGCGAGCTCGAGGGTACCGACTGGCGGCCGGAGCTGATCGTCACGACGGCCGAGCTGCCCGACGGGCGCGGGGCGGTGACGCTCGAGCGGTTGAGCCTGCTCGCCGGAACCACCCCGATCCTGCTGAGCTCGGGCGTGGCGCACGACATCCTGCGGCGCCAGATCGAATCGATCGCCCGGGCCGGGAGCAGGGAGCGCGAGGACTCGCTGACCGTTCTCCGCACGGTGATCCAGCAGCAGCAGCTGGTGCACCAATCGATCGCGACCAGCCGGGCGCAGATCCTGGCGGAGCTCGAGCGCATGGCCGACGGAGCCGCCGAGGTCGCCGTCTCGCGGGCGGTCGAGAAGCTGATGGCGAGGCTGGGCCTCGACGATGCCGAGGGCGTCCGGCTCGCCGTCCGGTTGGCCCGCGCCTGGGAGGCGGCCAAGGCCAAGTTCGTCTCGGCGCTCGCGACCGGGATCGCCTCGGCCTTCCTGCTGGCGCTCGGCGCGGGCTTCGTGGCTCTCCTCAAGGGTGGCAGCTCGAAGTGAGAGGCCGCGTCGGTCGGCCCGACTGATCCGCGCGCGGGGCCGCTACGTAAGCGCAGCCGAGCAGGAGGTCGGATGGTGGCGACGCACGCGCTCGAAGTCGCACACGGGCCGCGCAGGCTTGCAACGCGGTGGGCCCCAAGGTTGACTGCGTGCATGTCTGAGAGCGGGAGGGGACGTCCGCAGCCGGACCTGGCGGAGCGGAATCGCGTACGCGATCTCCGATCGGTCGCACTCGAAGGCGATCGCGCGGCCTTCCATCGCCTGTTCGATCATTTCGGTCCGCGCGTGAAGGCCTACCTTCGGCGGCTCGGCAGCGACGAAGAAACGGCCGAGGACCTCACCCAGGAGGTCTTCGTGTCGATCTGGCGGCGTGCCGGACAGTTCGATCCGTCCAAGGCCTCGGTCGCAACCTGGGTGTTCACCATTGCGCGCAACAAGCGCATCGACGCGCTGCGTCGCGACCGGCCGACGGTCACCGAGCCCGAGGATCCCGAGCTCGAGATCGACCCAGCGCCGCGCGGGGACGCGGTGGCGGAGTTCAACCAGCTGAGCGGCCTCGTGATGCGTGCCGTCGAGACCCTTCCCGAGGAGCAGAAGCGATTGCTCAAGATCTTCTACTTCGAGGACAAGCCGCACAGCGCCATCGCCGAGGAGCTCGGGCTCCCGCTCGGTACCGTCAAGTCGCGGCTGCGGCTGGCGTTGGGCAAGCTGCGGGCGCTGCTCGGGGACGAGCTCGCATGACCGAGGATCTCACCGTCGACGAGCTGCTCTTCGAGCACGCCTTCGCCAAGCTGCCGGAGCCGATCGCGCTCGTCGTGAGCACCCATCTCTGCCTCTCGCCCGCCGGTCGGGCCCGCTATGCGGCCTGCCGGGCGCTCGCCGGCGTGCTCCTGGAGGCGGCCGAGCCGGAGCCGCTCGCGCCCGACGCCTGGAATCGCCTGGAGCGGGCGATCGAGCGGGCTGAACCGATCCGCGTCGAGGCGGCGGCCGACTTCGACCCTCACGTGCCGGCGCCCCTGCGTCGGCTGGTGCCCAACGGGTTCGAGGCTCTGCCGTGGCGGCATCTGGGGCCTGCCCAGGAGGTCGATCTGCCGCTGCCGGCGTCCGGATTTCGGACCCGTTTGATCCGTCTCATGGCCGGCAAGCGGGTGCCCCGCCACACCCACGAGGGGCACGAGCTCACCGTCGTGATCGAGGGTGGGTTCCGGGACGAGCTGGGCCATCACGTGCGCGGCGATCTCGTGATCGCCGATTCGCACGTCGACCATCGGCCGGTCGCGGACGAAGACGGGGACTGCCTCTGCCTCACCGTGACCGACGCGCCGTTGCGACTGACCGGCCCGATCGGCCGGCTCCTCAACCCGCTGCTGCGGATCTGAGGCGCGGCGGCGGTCGGCGAGCGGCCTTGACCCCGATCTCCGGCCGCCCGATCAGGGCACGACCCTGCCGGCCGGCGCCGGCTCGTCTCGGCGCAACCGGTCGGGAGCCGTCATGTCGGATGCCGCCCTGCTTCAGGCCGTCGTGTTGGGTATCGTCGAGGGCTTGACCGAGTTCCTTCCCGTTTCCTCGACCGGGCATCTGATCCTTGCGGCTTGGCTGATGGCCTTTGCCGGACCGCCCGGCAAGGTCTTCGAGGTGGCGATCCAGCTGGGCGCGATCGTCGCGGTCTGCATCCTCTATTTCCGGCGGCTCTGGCGGGTGGCGACGGCCCTTCCGACCAGCGCTCCGGCGCGTCGCTTCGTGCTGGCGCTGCTCCTGGGCTTCCTTCCGGCGATGGTGCTGGGCGCCCTGTTCCACGGCTTCATCAAGTCGGTGCTGTTCTCCCCCTGGGTGGTGGTGACCACCCTCGTGGTCGGCGGCGTGGCGATCCTACTGATCGAGCGGCTGCGCCCCGCGGTCCGGATCGAGCGCGCCGAGGACGTGCCGCCCGTGAGGGCGCTGGCGGTCGGCTTTTGTCAGGCGCTCGCCATGGTTCCAGGGGTGTCGCGCTCCGGCGCCACCATCCTGGGCGGCGTGCTGCTCGGCCTCGATCGGCGCGCCGCCGCCGAATTCTCCTTCTTCCTCGCGATCCCGACGATGCTCGCGGCGACGGTCTACGATCTCTACAAGAACCGCGCCTTGCTGGTGGCCGACGATCTCCTCCTCATCGCCGTCGGCTTCCTCGCGGCCATGGTCACCGCCATGGTCGTCGTCGAGGCGCTGCTGCGCTTCCTGCAGCGCCACAGCTTCGTGGTGTTCGGCTGGTACCGGATCGCCGTCGGTCTGGCGATGGCCGCCCTGCTCGGGCTCGCGGGCTGACGCCGGCTCAGGCAGCCTGCTCGATCCGGCAGACCGGATCGCCCACCTCGAGATCGCTGCCGACCTCGGCCAGGATCTCCACGAGCACCCCGTCGCAGGGTGCTTGGACCTCGCTCGTGACCTTCTCGGTCTCGACCTCGTAGAGCACGTCGCCGGCCTTGAAGGCGGCACCGGGCGCCAGGCGCCACCCGACCACGGTGCCCTCCTGCATGTTCATCGAGATGCGCGGCAACTTGAGCACCAGCCTCATGCCGGCCTCCGCCAGGCGAGCGTGTCGCGGATCGCCGCCTCCACCTGCTCGACCCCGGGCAACACCGCGCGCTCGAGCGCCGGCGCGTAGGGAATGCAGCAATCGGGCACGGTCACCCTGCGGACCGGCGCCTGGAGCGCCTCGAAGGCCCGCTCCGCCACGAGTGCCGCGACGTGGCTCGCGACCGAGCAGGTGTCGCGGGCCTCGTCGACGAGGACCAGCCGGCCGGTCCGCCGCACCGAGCCCAGGATGGTCTCGAGGTCGAGCGGCACGATCGTGCGCGGATCGACCACCTCGACCTCGATCCCTTCGCCGGCGAGGGCGTCGGCCGCCTTGAGCGCCGGCCGGACCATGGCGCCGATCGCGACGACGGTGAGGTCGCGGCCCGGCCGACGGACGCTGGCGGTTCCGAGCGGGATCACGAGGTCCTCCTCCGGCACCTCGCCGGCCTCACCGCCGCGGCCGGCCGCCTGGAGGAAGAAGACCGGATCGTCGTCGCGGATCGCCGCCTTGAGCAGCCCCTTGGCGTCGGCCGGGGAGCCGGGCATGACGACCTTCACCCCGCCCAGGTTGGCGAGCACCGGGTGGACCGCGTCGGAGTGCTGTGCTGCGGCCGAGCGACCGCCGCCCGAGACCGCGAGGTAGGTGATCGGCAGCTTGATCTGCCCGTTGGTCATGTAGCGCAGCTTCGCCGCCTGGTTGGCGATCGCATCCATGCCGGTATAGATGAAGTTGCCGAACATCATGTGGCAGACGACCCGGCGACCGGCCGCGGCAGCGCCGACCGCCATCCCCGAGATCAATGCCTCGCAGATGGGCGTGTCCCGGACCCGATCCGGGCCGAACCGCTTCCAGAGACCCTTGGTGTCGCCGAACAGGCTCGCCCGGACGTCCTCGCCGAACAGCACGATCCGCGGATCGCGCTCCATCTCCTCGAGGAGCGCCTCGTTCATCGCCTGGATCAGCCGCTTCCTGGCCATGGCGCGCTCCTTCAGGGGACGGTCGCGAACATGTGACCGCGGGCCGCCGCGGCCGCGGGCTCCGGCGAGCCCTCGGCGAAGCGGACCGCGTCGGCCACGATCCGGGCGACCGAGCCCTCGACCTCCTCGAGCTCCTCCGTGCGTGCCAGCCCCTCCGCCACCAGACGGCCGGCGAAGCGCGGGATCGGGTCGCGGCCCCGCCAAGCCTCGACCTCCGCCTCGTCGCGGTAGGGCTCGGTGATGAAGGTCACCTCGTACTCGACGTGACCGCGGGTCCGGTAGGTGCGCGCCTCGATCAGGCTGGCACCCTGGCCCTCGCGGGCCCGCCGCACCGCGGCACTGGCGGCCTGCCAGACGGCCACCACGTCGTTGCCGTCGACCTCGACGGCGGGCACGCCGAACGGCCGCGCCCGCGCAGCGATCGAGCCCGCGGTCACCGTGGGGGACGGCGAGAACTCGGAGAAGCCGTTGTTCTCGCACACCAGGATCAAGGGCAGCCGCCAGAGGGCGGCCAGGTTGAGCGCCTCCATGAGCACGCCCTGATTGGCGGCCCCGTCGCCGAAGAAGCAGACCGCGACGCGGCCGTCGCCGTCGAGCTGGGCCGCCAGCGCCGCGCCCGTCGCGAGCGCGATGCCGCCGCCCACGATGCCATTGGCGCCGATGATCCCCTTGGCGAAGTCGGCCACGTGCATCGAGCCGCCGAAGCCGCCGCAGATCCCGTCCGACCGGCCGTAGATCTCGGCCATCATGCGCGCAGGATCGCCGCCCTTGGCGAGGAAGTGGCCGTGGCCGCGGTGCGTACTCGTGATCCAGTCGCGGTCGGACAGGTGCTGGCACAGGCCGACCGCCACGGCCTCCTCGCCCACATAGAGATGGACCGGACCGGGCAGCTTGCCGGCCGCGCAGTCGCGGGCGAGCTGCTCCTCCATGCGGCGGATCAGCACCATCCGCCGGTACATCTCGAGGAGCTCCTCGCGCGGAAGGTTGCTACCGCCCGCCGCCATGCCCGTCCTCCCGCGTCGGCTCCGGCCGTGGGCCGAGATCGTCGCCCGGATCGCCGCGCATCGTCCAGCCGCCGTCGACCGGCCAGACCGCGCCCGTGACGAAGCCCGAGTCGGGGTCGCACAGGAACGCGATGACCCGCGCGACCTCTTCCGCCCTGCCCCAGCGGCCGACCGGCGTCCGCTCGGCGTAGCGACCATGGTCGAGGATGCCCTGGCGGATGCGCTCCTCGAGCACCGGTGTCAGGATGTAGCCGGGCGCCACGGCGTTGACGGTGATCCCGAAGCGCGCGTTCTCGAGCGCCAGCGCCCGCGTGAGCCCGACGATCGCGTGCTTGGCCGTGGTGTAGCCGGCCCGCCAGGGCAGCGCCATCAGCCCCAGGATCGAGGCGATGTTGACGATTCGACCGAAGCCCGCGGCGCGCATCGCCGGCACGCACAGCGCGGCCATCCGCGCCGAGCCGTGGACGTGGACGGCGAGCATCCGCTCGAACAGCTCGAAAGGCTGCACGTGCAGCGGCTCGACCCGCTGGGCGTTGATCCCGGCGCAGCTGACGAGCACCGTCGGCGGACCGAGCTCGGCCGCCAGCGCGGCATGGGCCCGGCCGCAGGCGGCGGGGTCGGCGACGTCGCACGCGGCCCTGGCGGTCCGCACCCCGTGCTCACCGGCCAGGGCCGCGGCCGCGGTTTCGAGCCGCACCGGCTCGAGATCGACCAGCGCCACATCGGCACCGGCGCGGGCGAGCGCGTGCGCCGTCGCGAGGCCGATGCCCGAGCCGGCGCCCGTGACCAGCGCCACACGGCCGTCGAGTGGACGGTCCGCCATCCTTCCGACCTCCCTGGGGTCGGGCGAGCGTCGGCGGCCGCCGATCGGCCGTCAAGCCGGATGCCGCGGCAGCCGGCGCGCCCCAGGGATGCGGGGCCGCGGGCGGGCGGCGCGGTCTTGCCGAGCCGTCTCCGGGCCGTCACCATGGCGGACGTCGGCGGCCTGTCCGCGCCGCCCGACCCGAGCCGGAGGACTGTTCATGCCCTGGCAACCGACGCGTCGTCGCCTGCTCGAGCTCGCCGGCGGCACCGCCGCCGGTCTGGCGCTCGCCGGCCGGGCGGGCGCCGCCGACCCGCTCAAGATCGGCTTCGTCTATGTGGGGCCGATCGGCGACCATGGCTGGACCTACCGCCACGACCTGGGTCGCCAGGCGATCGAGGCTGCCCTCGGCGACAAGGTCAAGACCGCCTATGTCGAGAACGTGTCCGAGGGCCCCGATGCCGAGCGCGTCATCCGCCAGCTCGCGAGCTCGGGCCACGGGCTCGTGTTCACCACCTCCTTCGGCTTCATGAACGCCACCGAGAAGGTGGCGCGCGCCTTCCCCAAGGTACGGTTCGAGCACGCCACCGGCTACAAGCGGCTCGACAATCTCGCGACCTACGACGCCCGCTTCTACGAGGGCAGGGCCGTGATCGGCACGATCGCCGGGCATCTGAGCCGCACCAAGCGGATCGGCTACATCGGCAGCTTCCCGATCCCCGAGGTGGTCATGGGGATCAACGCCTTCACGCTCGCCGCGCACCGGATCGACCCCACGATCCAGGTGCGGGTCATCTGGGTCAACAGCTGGTACGATCCCGGCAAGGAGGCCGACGCCGCCAAGGCCCATGTCGACCAAGGCGCCGACATCATCGTCCAGCACACCGACAGCCCGGCCGCGGTGCAGGTCGCCGAGGAGCGCGGGCTCATGGCCTTCGGCCAGGCCTCCGACATGCGGCGGTTCGGGCCCAACGCCCAGCTCACGGCGATCGTCGACAACTGGGACGCCTACTATGTGAGCCGGGCCCGGGCGGTGCTCGACGACACCTGGAAGAGCCACGCCGTCTGGATGGGCATCAAGGACGGCGCGGTCGAGATCGCGCCCTTCGGCCCGAAGGTCGGAGAGGCTGTGAGACAGGCGGCCGAGGCGGTCAAGGCCGGGATCGTGGCGGGCTCGCTGCACCCCTTCACCGGGCCGATCAAGGACCAGAAGGGCACGGAACGGATCCCTGCCGGCCGCCACGCCAGCGACGAGGAGCTCCACAAGATGGACTGGTACGTGCCGGGAGTTACCGCGTGAGGTAACGGCGTGCAAAAAAAAGGCCGCCCGAGGGCGGCCGAGTGAAAGGGGAGGCATCACAACGTCAGGGAGGACAGTGACCCGACCCGAGCCCGTCCGGGGCTGGGCCCCGGCGCGGTCCGCGCCGCGTCACACGGGCCTTGTACCCCGCCGGTCCTGAACGAGGCGTTAACGGCCGACGATTCTTCGGGGCAGGTGGAGCCTTGATGGACCGGGGTATGCCGTCCGGTCGGAAGCCCGGGCGGTGCGAGCGCGACAGCGGGGGACGGGAGCGCCGAACGGCGCGTTCGGCCGATGCGAGTGGGTCGCCACCCCTGCGGTCGCAGGCTCCGTCGGAGCGGATGCTGGTGCCCCAGGAGGGGCTCGAACCCCCACGCCCTGACGGGCAGCAGATTTTGAGTCTGCCGCGTCTACCGGTTCCGCCACTGGGGCACGCGCGCGGCCTCTAGGGCGGCGCCGGGCCGGGGTCAAGGATCGTCCGGCGCCGGCTCGACCTCGAGCTGGGTGCCGCGGGCGGCCACCACCCGGACCCGTCGCCCGGCGGCGAGGTCCGGCCCGCGCGCCAGCCAGACCGTGTCGCCGACCCGAACCTTGCCGCGTCCGTCGACGATCGGCTCGGCCAGCGTCACGACCTCGCCCACATAGGAATCGCCCCGCCGATTGAGCGCCGCCTCGTCGGTCACCGGGGGATGGCGGCGACGCCAGGCGAGCCAGCCCGCCACGAGCGCGAGCGTGGCGAGCGAGAACGCGGTCACCTGCCAGGGCCAGGCGAGGCCGGGCGCGAACCACAGCAGGCCGCCGGTCAGGAGGGCGGCCAGCCCGGGCCAGATCAGCACGAAGCCCGGGGCCACCGCCTCGAGGAGGACGAGGGCGCCGCCCAGCGCCCACCAGTGCCAAGCCTCGAGCGCCACAGCTCAGCGTCCGCCCGCCGAGGGCCCGGCCCAGGGGCCGGGCGACGCCGCCGGCCCGGAGCGCGCCCCGCCATAGGCCTCGCGGGCGATCTCGGCGATCCCGGCCAGGGAGCCGATCACCCCGGCCGCCTCGACGGGCAGCACGAGGGTCTTCTGGTTCGGGCTCGTGGCCATCGCCTCGAGCGCCTTGAGGTATTTCTCGGCGACGAAATAGTTGACGGCGAGTGGACTGCCCTCGCTGATCGCGGTCGACAGCATGGCCGCCGCCTTGGCCTCGGCCTCGGCCTGCCGCTCGCGTGCCTCGGCGTCGCGGAACGCGGCCTCCCGCCGCCCCTCGGCCTCGAGGATCGCCGCCTGCTTCTCGCCCTCGGCCTTGAGGATCGCCGCCTGCCGCTCGCCCTCGGCCTGGAGGATGGCGGCGCGCTTGTCGCGCTCCGCCTTCATCTGGCGGGCCATGGAGTCGACCAGATCCTGCGGCGGCGTGATGTCCTTGATCTCGATCCGCGTGACCTTGACGCCCCAGGGCTGGGTCGCCTCGTCGACCACGACGAGCAGGCGCGCGTTGATCTCGTCGCGCCGCGACAGCAGCTCGTCCAGATCCATCGAGCCGATCACCGTCCGGATGTTGGTCATCGTCAGGTTCAAGGTGGCCGAGGAAAGGTCGCGCACCTCGTAGGCCGCCTTGGCGGCGTCCAGCACCTGGTAGAAGACGATGGCATCGACGGTGACGACGGCGTTGTCGCGGGTGATGGCCTGCTGCGAGGGGACGTCGAGCACCTGCTCCATCATGTTGAGCTTGGCGCCGATCCGGTCGACGAACGGCACGATCAGGTTGAGGCCGGGGCCGAGGGTGCGCGTGTAGCGGCCGAACCGCTCGACGGTGTACTCGTAGCCCTGGGCGACCGAGCGCACGCCCATCAGCACGAGCACGAGCACGATCGCGAGGAGGATCAAGGAGAGCGTCGCGAGCGGATCCATGCCGGTCTCCGGGGCAGCGTCGGCGCCGCCCTCTGATCGCACGGCAAGCCCTAACGAGTCGTCAAGGGCACCGCCCCGCCGGCCGTTGCTTGCCGTGGCTCCGACCCTGGTCTATGTGCGGAGCGGACCGCGTGTTCGGAGACCGGGCCTGCTGCGCGCCGGGTACGATTGGATGATGCGGCAGGCGGCGGCGCCCGGGGCCGATCGGGCGCTGGCCGCCGTCGCCTTCCTCGAGAGCTCGATCTTCCCGATCCCGCCCGACGCGATGATCGTGCCGATGGTGCTGGCCCGCCCCGACCGCGCCTGGCGGATCGTGCTCGTGGCCACGGTCGCCTCGGTGCTGGGCGGCCTTGCCGGCTACGCGATCGGCTACTTCCTCTTCGAGACCCTGGGGGCATGGGTGATCCGGGTCTACGGACTCGCCGAGAAGGCCGAGGCCTATCGACAGGCCTACAACGCGTGGGGCCTGTGGATCATCCTGATCAAGGGTCTGACGCCGATCCCCTACAAGCTCGTCACGATCGCGAGCGGCCTCGCCGCCTTCAACATCTGGGTCTTCCTGCTCGCCTCGATCGTCACGCGAGGCGCCCGGTTCCTGATCGTGGCCGCGCTCCTGCGCGCCTTCGGCTCGCCCATCCGCCGCTTCATCGAGGAGCGGCTGACGCTCGTCACGACCGGCTTCGCCCTCCTGATCGTGCTGGGCTTCGTCGCCCTGCGCTATCTCTGAGTTGTCGATCGGAGAGAGCCCGAACCTCGTGGGAGCCGTGGCAGGCATCGCGACCCCGACCCGAAGCGACCGCCGGCGCGCCGTGCTCGGCGCGGTCACGGCCGCCGCCGCGCTGGCGCTCGCCACCGCCTTCGGGCTCGAGCACCTGGGTGGCTACGCGCCCTGCTCGCTGTGCGTCCTCGAGCGCTGGCCTTGGGGCCTGGCACTGGCGGTGGGCGCCCTCGGCTTCGCCGTCGGGCGGCCGCGGACCGCGCTGCTCGTGATGGCGCTGCTCCTGGCCGGCAACGCCGGGCTGTCGCTCTACCATGTGGCCGTCGAGGTCGGCTGGCTGGCGGTTCCCGCGACCTGCGCCGCCGGGGGCGACGCCGCCACGATCGAGGAGCTGCGCGCCCAGCTGCAGGCGGCGCGGCCGACCTGCGACCGGGTGGCGCTCACCTGGATGGGGCTCTCGCTCGCCGGCTGGAACGGCCTCGCCTCGGCGGCCGCGGCGGCGCTCGCGCTCGCGGCGGGGCTGGCGCGTCCGGGTCGCCTCAGCAGCTGAACAGGACGGCGCCGCGGGCGTGCTGGAGCACGTGCCGGGTGGCGCCGCCGAACACCAGCTGACGCAGCCGCGAATGGCTGTAGACGCCCATGACCAGGAGGTCGGCGCCGAACTCCTGCATCCGCCCGAGCAGCGTCGCCCCGACGTCGGTCGACTCCTCGAGGCGCCGCCCGGCGGCCGCCACACCGTGCCGCTGGAGCAGGGCCAGGGCGCCGTCGAGGCTGTCCGCGCCCTGCTCGCCGATCGTCAGGACCTCGACCGCGAGCGCGGCCACGAGGAAGGGCAGCGCGTCCTTGAGCGCCCGGGCGGCCTCGCGGCGGCCGTTCCAGCCGACCAGCACGCGCTGGCCGAGGTCGGCCGGGAATCCATCGGGGGGGACCAGCAGGACCGGCCCGCCGGCGCCAAGGGCAGCCTGCTCGATCGGCTGGAGCGCCAGCGCCTCGATCCCGCGGGCCTCGATGCGCGAGCCGATCGTGAGATCGGCAGTTCGGGCAAGCTGCGCCAGACAGTCGCCCGGATCACCCTCGAGGTGCCGCCAGAGGGCGCCGGAAGCCGGCTCGCAGACCCGTCGGAAGCTCGCCTCGAGCCGCTCGGCGACGGCCTTGGCGGCTGCCCGCTGCGCCTCGATGATCTCGGGGCCGACATAGGCGGCCCCCTCGCCGTAGCCGACCGGGACGATCGGCGGCGGGGTCACGTGCAGGGCCAGGAGCCGGGCGCCCAAGCGGCGCCCGAGCTCGAGGGCGGCGCGAAGGCGCGCCTCGTTGCCGGGATCGTCGGCCAGCTGGAGCAGGATCGTGCGATAGGTCATGGCCCGTCTGGTCCCCCGCGTGGCGCCCGAGACGCCGATCGGCGCTCAGCGTAGCAGCCGCCAGCCGGTGGCGATACGGGCGCCGGTCGTCAGCCAGCACATGGCCGCGAATACCCAGGCGAGGATCGGGAAAGCGGAAGGGAAGAGGCAGGCGAGGGCGAGGAAGGCGATCGTCTCGCTGCCTTCGGCCAGTCCGCCCAGATAGTAGAGCGACTTCTTGCCGCGCGCCTCGGTGACGAGACCGCGCCGGCCGGCCATGATCGCGAAGGCCAGGAACGAGCTGCCGGTACCCATGAAGGCGCACAGGAGGATGGCGGCGGCCAGCGCGTTCGCGGCCGTGTCGAGCAGGGCGAAGCCGCACACCATGGCGGCGTAGACGATGAAGTCGAAGACGATGTCGAGGAAGCCGCCGCGGTCCGTGATCCCGGCGTGGCGGGCGACCGCGCCGTCGAGCCCGTCGGCGATCCGGTTGAGCAGGAAGAGCGCGAGCCCGAGTGCCGGCCAGCCGAGCGCCACCGCGAGGGCGGCGAGGAGGCCCAGGGCGAAGCCGGCGACGCTGACCGCGTCGGCACTCACGCCCAGGCCGGCCAGCCTCCGGCCGAGACGGCCGAGCGGCGGGTCGATCAGGCGGCGCGCCGGGGCGTCGAGCACGGGGATCGGTCGCGGCGCCCGCCCCCGTCAGGACCGCCCCTGCCGCGGCTCGAAGGGCACGATCCGGTCCTTGGCTGGCGCCCCCCCGGGGGGCGGGCCCGGCGGTGGCGGAGCGATCGGCTCCGAGGTGCCGGAGGTGGCCGCTGCGACCCCGAGCGTGACCGCCTCCTCGCGCCGCATCCGCGTCGCCACCCCGAGGCTGATGGGGATCGAGACCAGGTAGGCCAGCGCCACGATCGAGAGCGTGAGCCACGGCTCGGTCACGAGGAAGGCCATGACGAGCCCGGCGATCGCCAGGGTGGGCACGATCTGGTCGGGCTCGAGGCGCAGCTTCTTGGCCGAGAAGGTCGGCACCCGGCTGACCATCAAGATGGCCACCAGGACCAGGGCCATGGCGTTCAGGCCGGCACTCTGCGACCAGCCCTGGCCGAACGCGAACCAGGTGATCATGGGCGTCAGGGCGAGCCCGGCTGCGGCCGGCGCGGGCACGCCCGTGAAGAAGTGCTGCGACCAGCGCGGACGCTGCGGGTCGTCGATCTCGGTGTTGAAGCGCGCCAGCCGGAGCGCGCAGCAGACCGCGAACAGCATGGCGATCGCCCAGCCGATGCCGCGGATCGGCTGCAGCGCCCAGAAGTACACGAGGACCGCTGGCGCCACGCCGAAGTTGAAGAAGT
Organism: uncultured Geminicoccaceae bacterium; assembly: GCA_964504655.1. Lineage (GTDB taxonomy): Bacteria > Pseudomonadota > Alphaproteobacteria > Geminicoccales > Geminicoccaceae > JANXAZ01. The sequence goes on along the minus strand of CAZDFD010000002.1, from coordinate 9,470 downwards.
CGGCGAGGCTGTCGAGCTCGGCACCGATCCTGCTCTGGATGTTCAAGAGCCGCGCCGCGCGCCCGTCGAGCCCGTCCAGCACGCCCGCCGCCACGATCAGCGCGACCGCCAGCTCGTAGCGCCCGTCGAGCCCGTAGCGCAGCGCCGTCATGCCCGCGCAGAGGCTCAGGATGGTGAACAGGTTCGGCACCATGTGAAGCAGCGGACGGCGCGTCCGCTGCCGTTGTCGACGTCGGCTGCGCAGCATCATGCCACCCGTCCCCGCCTGGGCGCTCGCCGACCGTCGAGGTCCGCGAGCACCGTCTCGCCGGCGATCGTGCGCTGGCCCGGCAGGACCAGCGGCGCCACGCCCTCCGGCAGATAGACATCGCAACGGCTGCCGAAGCGAATCAAGCCCACGCGGTCGCCGGCGTCGAGCCGCGCCCCGGCCTCGGCCAGCGGCACGATCCGGCGAGCCACGAGCCCGGCGATCTGCACGAGCCCGACACGCGCGCCCGTCTCGCCCTCGATCAGCCAGGAGAGCCGCTCGTTCTGATCCGAAGCCTTGTCGAGCGAGGCGTTGAGGAAGCGGCCCGCATGGTGGGCGCGGGTGAGCACCCGGCCGGCGAGCGGCGTGCGGTTCACATGGACGTCGAGAACGTTCATGAAGATGCCGACGCAAGGCAGCGGCGCCTCGCCCAGGCCGAGCTCGGGCGGCGGCCGGCGCGGTGCCACCGCCACCACCCGGCCGTCGGCCGGGCTCACCACGAGGCCCGGCTCGTCCGGTGTCACCCGGGCCGGGTCGCGGAAGAACCAAGCGCACCAGCCGGCGAGCGCGAGGCCGGGCCAGATGAGCGGCCGCCAGAGCAGCGCCAGCAGCAGCGCCAACAGCACGAACGCCGCGACGAACCGCCAGCCGTCGCGGTGGATCGGCGCCAGGATGCCCGGCGCCGCCGGCGGTCCGCCCACCCCGTCCTCAGCCCTCGCCATCGTCCAGGCCCGCCTCGTCCTTGAGGAACACGCCGTCCATCTGCAGCTCGCGGCCGCTCCGCGGGTCGACATAGCCCGGCAGGAACAGCCAGGGAACGTAGCCGAGCGCCGCCAGCCGGTCGACCATCTGGCGCCAGTCGCTCTCGCCGACATAGAGCGGCACCAGCGCCAGCTCGAGCTGCAGTCCCACGATCGCGGGCAGGAGGCCGGTCAGGCCGTCGAGCGCTGCGCCCTCCGACCCCTGCAGGTCGAGCTTGACGAACAGGCGCCTCGAGCGGCTCTCGCGCAGCTCCGGCAGTTGGTCGAGGCGCACCACGGGCACCTCGATCGTCCGGCACGGACGCGAGCCGGGCGAGAGCCGGTCGAGGCGGGCGGTGCGCGGCAAAAGCGAGCTCATGTCGCTCTCGGTCGAGACCTCGAGACGGGCGCGGCCGGCCGCGGCACCGAGCGCCACCGCCGGCCCGATCCGCCAGGCCGGGTCGGCCGCGGCCGCGCGCAACAGGCGAGCGTGCAGCTCGGGGATAGGCTCGATCGAGAGCACCGGGCCGTGCCAGCCTTCGGCGCGCAGAAGACGGACGTATTGGCCCTCGTTGGCGCCACCGTCGACCACGAGGTCGACCGCCCGGCGCTCCAGCAGGTTGACCAGGCGGCGGACCGGCGCGCGCGCCTTGCGGAGCGGCAGCAGCTCCCAGCCGAGCGCGCGGGCCAGCCGCCGCGCCGGGTTCACGGCTGCTCGACCAGGGCCAGGACCTCGACCGGCTCCTGCACGCCGCGCAGGGGAAAGCGGCCCATCGGCTCGAGGAACTCGGCGCCGCATGCGCAGCCGGCGGCGAACGGGCCCGACAGCAGCACCTCCCGGCCGAGCTCCTTGCAGAGCTGCTGGAGCCGGGCGGCGACGTTGACCGACGGGCCGATGACCGTGAAGTCGAGCCGGCTCGGCGTGCCGATGTTGCCGTACATCACGTCGCCCACGTGGAGGGCGAGGCCGAAGCCCAGGGGTGCGGCGCCCTGCTCGAGGCGGCTGCGGTTCAGCGCCCGCATGCCGCGGCGCGCGTCGCTCGCCGCCCGCAGCGCCCGGAAGCAGGCCGCCTCCCCCTCGAGCGGGAAGATCGCGAGCATGCCGTCGCCGATGAACTTGAGGATCTCACCGCCCTGCGCCTCGACCGGCTCGGCCATGACCTCGAAGAAGTGGTTGAGGACGTCCAGGACCTCGTCGCGCGGCCGGGTCTCGGACAGGGCGGTGAAGTCGCGCAGGTCGCACTGCCAGATCGCGGCGCGGACGGTGAGGCCGCTGCCGCGGCGGATCTCGCCCGCGAGGATGCGCTCGCCGGCGTGCCGCCCGACATAGGTGTCGAGGAGGGTGCGCGCGATCCGCCGGTTGAGGCGGATCTCGACGGCCATGGCGAGCAGCGGGAGGAGCTCGCCGAGCGCCACGAGATCGTCCGTGCGGAAGCCGCCGGGTCGCGCCGTGGCCCAGGTGCAGGCGTGCCGCGAGCCGTCGGTGAAGCTCATCGGCAGGGCGACGTAGTCGGTCAGTCCCTGGGCGCGGAGCTCGGCGTAGATCGGGAACTCGCCCGGCGCCGGGGTGTCGAGATCGAGCCGCTGGTGGATCGCCTCCGCCCCCTCGAACAGGGCCCGCACCGGGCTGTTGAGATAGCTCGGGTCGACCGTCATCCCGTGGCCGAACAGCGCCAGCTCGGCCCGCTCCATGCCGGGCCGCCAGAGCAGCCTGGCGCCGTAGAACTGGGGGTGGAGGGTGCGCAGCTGGAGGGTGACGCGGGCGAGCGGCAGCCCGTCCTCGAGGAGCCGTGCCCCGACGTTCGCGATCAGCACGTCGATCAAGCGATCGCGGTGGCTCTCGAGCGCCAGCCAGTCGAGGGTCGGCAGCCGGACGGCCGGCCAGGAGCCCGCGGTCCCGCTCATCCCCGGCCGGCCTCGAGCTCGGCCAGCCGCAGCGAGACGTGGGTCAGCCGCTGGGTCGTGTGGTGCAGGCGCGAGGCCAGCTCGTGCATGATCTCCACACCCACCAGGGGGAACTGGGTCACGAGGTTGAAGAAGCCGTCCTTGGCGATCCGGAGCGTGTGCAGAGGCGTCGCCGCCACCACCGTGGCGGTGCGCGGCACGTCGCACAGGATGGCGATCTCGCCGACGATGTCGTTCTTGCCGAGCGAGGCCACCTTGATCCGCCCCTTGGGCGTGTCGACCAGCACGTCGGCGGTGCCCTCGAGCAGGATGTAGGCGGCGTCGCCCGCCTCGCCCTGGCGGCAGACCACGTCGCCCGCGTCGTACTCGACATGCTCGCTCGTGAACGCCAGCAGCTTGAGCCGCGCCGGCTCGATCTTGGCGAAGAGCGGGATGGCGCGGAGCGCGTCGACGTCGCGTTGCAGGGTCATCGGCCGGTCCTCCGCTGCTACGTCGCCGGGGCCGCGGCGGCTGGCTCGGGGGCGAGCGCCCGGGCCGAGGCGCCGTCCGCGACCACCCGGCCGCGCTCGATCACGATCACCCGGTCGAGCCGCTGCGCCCACTCCCGATCCTGGGTCGACCAGATCAGCGAGCTCGCCCGGAACGCCTCGAGCAGGGCGTCGCGCACGAGCGGCTGCTCGCCGACGTCGAGCGCCTGGACCGGCTCGTGCAGGAGCACGAGCTCGGGCCGCCGCAGCAGCTCGCGCGCGATGGCGAGCTTCTGTCGCTGCGCCAGGGTGAGCCGGGCGCCGCCGATGCCGCATTCGGTCAACAGGCCGATCTCGATCACCGCCTCCCGCAGACCGTGCTGGTCGACGACCTCGCCCAGCAGGGCCGCGACCTTCTGCGCAGCCTGAGCCTGGCCGTAGGCGATCTTTCCGAACAGGATGTTCTCCTGGATCGAGGCGGCCGGGTTGGTGTGCTCGGTCTCGAAGAAGGCGACCGCGCCGAGGAGGCCAGCGGGGAGGCCACTGCGGAACAGCCGGCGCGCCTCGAGCACGCGTGCCTGGAGCGCCTCGTCGACGAGCCCCAGACGATGCCGCGAGACGACCAGCTTGAACGGCAGGTCGAGGAGCCGGTCGCGGTCGCCGGCGGACAGCCGGTCGAGCCGGTCGACCGTGGCGCGGCCGAGGATCGCCTTGAACTCCGGCAGATCCTCGGGCGCGATGAAGCTGAACTGGCGGAAGTATTCGTGATCGGCCGGCAGGTCCGCGAACAGCTCGACCATGGTCTGCGCCAAGCGCCAGCCGACCCGCTGCAGCTCGGCCACGAGGCCGGTGCGCTCGAGCACCGAGCGGACATAGGGGTGGCCGGCGAGGTGCTCGAGGTCGAACACCCGGCCGACCGGCATGCCGAAGAGCAGGTTCTCGGCGAGCGTGGCGTTGCCGTTGTAGCGCTCGGGGTCGAACGGTTCGACCAGCCGGGCGAGCCGCTCGTCCGAGGCGAGCCGCTCGTGCATCGTGCGCCGGGCCGCCAGGAGACGCGGGCCGAGCTCGGCGCGGGACGGCGGCAGGGCGCCCTTGAGGCCGAGGATGTAGACGTCCTCGGTCAACCGCGTCGCGTCGAGTGCCGCGATCATGGCCGGCAGGCGCTCGGCCGGCTCGTGCACCCCGGCCGCCTCCCAGTCGATCCACTCGGCGTCGAGCTCGTCCGTGGTGTTGCCGGAGGCGATCGCCTCGTGGCGGTCGCGTTGGCGGCGGGAGCGCTGCTCCGGCGGCACCTCGGCCGGGCGCAGCGGCCGATGCACGAGCCCGTAGACGAGATTGTCCTGAATCGTGCCGGCGATCAGCGCCGGCTGACCGCCCAGGTGGGCGATCCGCCGGCCGATCACCGATTCGGGCAGCTCGTGCAGCACCCGATCGTTGATCAGGACGCGGCCGCTGCTCGGCTCGAGCAGCCCGGCCAGGACCAGGGTCAGCTCCTCGCGGCCGCCGCCGACCGGGCCGACCAGCGCCACGCTCGACGGCAACGGGATGGTCAGCTCGACGCCGTCGAGCAGCGGCTCGCCACCCTCCTCGACGAGAGAGACCGCGGCCACCCGCAGCGTCCCGACGAACGGGCCGAGCTCCGGCGGCTCGCCGGTCAGTAGCTCGATCGGCTTGAGGCCGGGCGGGGCGAACTGGGCCACGGTCTGCTCGTACTTGATGCGGACGTCGTACAGGGTCTGGTAGTAGGTCAAGAGCTCCTTCCACGGCGACGACAGGTCCTTGTGCGCGCCGACCACCGCCACGAGCGCGCCCAGCGTGATGTCGCCGTGGATGACCAGCCAGCCGCCGATCGAGAAGAAGAAGAACGGGCCGAGCTGGGCGATGAAGTTGTTGAGGAACTTGATCAGGAACTTCTTCTTGTAGATCGCGAAGCGGATCCAAAACACCGTGCCGAGCTGCTCGCTGAAGCGGGCGAGCTCGTAGCGGGCGGTGTCGTGGGCGTGGATCTCGCGGATGATCGTGCAGGTCTCGCTGATCCGCTCGGCGTTGCGGCGGACCTGGCGGACGCGCTGCTTGGCGAGCTGGTTGACCTGGCGCTGCAGGCGCGGGATCAGCCAGATCTGCAGGGGATAGAGGGCGATCGCGGCGAGCCCCAGGACCGGATCCTGCATGAACATGAAGGCCAGGATGGTGAGCAGCGTGCCGCCCTGGAACGCCGGCACCGAGAGGGCATCGCCCACGAAGCCGCCGAGCGCCTCGGTCTCGGCGTTGATCATCTGCACGAGCTCGCCCTGGCTGACCTTGCGGAAATGCGGCAGCGGAAAGCGCAGCACGTGCTCGTAGAGCTGGTAGCGCAGTCGGCGCAGCATCCGCTCGGCGACGATCCCGGCATAGACGTTCAAGACGTATTTGAGGACCCCGCCGACCAGCACGAGCAGCAGGAACAGTCCGCACAGCGCGAAGAGATAGGGCGTCCGCTCGAGGTCCTGGCCGAGCAGGACCCAGGGGCCGTCCGGGTCGCCGAGCGCCCGGTTGATGATCGTCTTGGGGAGCTCGAGCGAGTAATAGAGCGGCGGGAACGACAGCAGGGTCATGCCGAGGATGGCGAGCTGCTGCCGCCAGCTGTACTTGCGGATGAAGGCGAAGATCGACTGTTCCATGTGGCCCGTCGAGGTCGGCGCGATGGCGAGCTTAGAGGAAGCCGAGCGGGGGCGCAAAAGGCGCGGCGCCGAGGGCGTCAGACCGGGCCCGCTGGGCGCGGCGCCTCGAGCGGCAGCCGCAGCCGCGCCCTGAGACCGCCCTCGGGGCGGTTCTCGAGGGTGATCTCGCCGCCGTGGCCGCGGGCGATGCCGCGGGCGATCGACAGCCCGAGCCCGACCCCGCCGGTCTCGGCCGAGCGCGAGGCCTCGAGCCGGACGAACGGCTCGAACACCTCCTCGAGGCGGTCGGCCGGGATCCCGGGCCCGTCGTCATCGACCGCGATCACGGCCTCGGCTCCCTCGCGCGAGAGGCGGACCCGGGCGCGGCCGCCATAGGCGACGGCGTTCTCGACCAGGTTGCGGAGCGCGCGCCTGAGCGCCGCGGGGCGGATCCGCGCCACGAGCCGCTCCGCCTCGAGCAGCCGGGCATCGCGACCGAGCTCCGCCAGGTCCTCGACCACGCCCTCGACCAGCGCCAGGAGGTCGACCTCGCGCACCGGCTCACCCATCGCCTCGTCCCTGGCGAAGGCGAGGGTCGCCTCGACCATCCGCTGCATCTCGTCGAGGGTGGCGATGATCCGCTCCCGCGCCTCGGCGTCGTCGAGCAGCTCGGCCCTGAGCCTGAGGCTCGTGATCGGGGTCCTGAGGTCGTGGCCGAGCGCCGCCAGGAGGCGGGTGCGGTCGGCGATGAAGCGCGCCAGCCGCTCCTGCATGCGGTTGAAGGCGGCCACCGCCCGGCGGACCTCCTCGGGTCCCTGCTCGGCGAGCGGCGCCCCGGCTTCACCGCGGCCGAGCCGCTCCGAGGCGGTGGCCAGCGCCGCCAGCGGCCGGGTGGCGCGACGCGTCCCGGCCAGCACCGCGAGCACGAGGAGCCCCGCCAGCAGCAGCAGCATGACGCCATAGGGCCGGGCGAAGCCCGGCACCGGCGGCGGCAGCCCGCCCCGGGCGTTGAGCCAGCGCCCGTCCGGCAGCGCAATCGCGACCGCGGCCACCAGTCGGGGCCGTCGCCAGGGCCGCTCGCCCTCCTCCTCGCCGTCGAGCTCGAGCCAGCGCTGCGCTCGGGCGAGCGGCTCGACCAGCACCGCGCGCGCCGCCGGTCCGAGCTCGCGGGCGAGCCGGCGGGCGAGCGGGTGGCGGCCGGCCCGGGCCGTCTCGGCGATCGAGGGCGCGGGCTCGAGGGCGAGCGCCAGCGGCCGTCCGGCGAGTGCCGCCAGCACCTCGGCGTGGCTCGCCGCCGGGGTCGCGGCCAGCACCCGGACCACCGGGACCAGCTGCTCGACCACCCGCTCGCCGCGGATCCGCTCGAAGACCGCCCGCCGCTCGTCGGCGAAGATCAGGAGGGCGATCGCCTGTGCGGTCAGCACGGCTAGCAGCACGAGCGCCACCAGCCGGCCGACCAGCGTGCGGGGCCAGAGGCGGATCATGCGCGGCTCACCTCGGCCTCGAGGCTGTAGCCGCCGCCCCAGTGGGTGCGGATCAGCTCGGGCTTCTTGGGGTCGCGCTCGATCTTGCGGCGGAGCCGCAGCACCTGGTTGTCGATCGCCCGGTCGAAGGGGGCCGCCTCGCGGCCCCGGGTCAGATCGAGCAGCTGGTCGCGCGACAGGACCAGGCGCGGATGGTCGAGGAAGGCCGAGAGCAGCAGGAACTCGCCGGTCGAGAGCGGGACCGCGACGCCGTCCGGGCCCACGAGCTCGCGGCGGCCGACCTCGAGGGTCCAGCGATCGAAGCGCAGCCGCTCGCCCTGCGGCCGGCCGCGGCGCGGCGGCAGCGCCTGGGCGCGGCGGAGCACCGCCTTGATCCGGGCCAGGAGCTCGCGCGGGCTGAAGGGCTTCGTCACATAGTCGTCGGCGCCCATCTCGAGGCCGACGATCCGGTCGGTCTCCTCGGCGAGCGCGGTCAGGAGCACGATCGGCACGTCGCCCTGGGCGCGCAGCTGGCGGCAGAGCGCGAGCCCGTCCTCCCCGGGCATCATGACGTCGAGCACCACGAGGTCGACCGCGCCCGCCTGCAGCACGCGGCGGGCCGCCTGTGCGCTCTCGGCGGCGCTCACCCGGAAGCCGTGCCTGGCCAGATAGCGGGCCAGGGGCTCGCGGATGTCGCGGTGGTCGTCGACCACGAGCAGGTGCGGCGTGCTCTCCATGGCGCCCTCACTCTGCGGGACCGCACCGCGCGGCGCACGGGGCGGCCTGTAACAGCCTGTCGCACGGGCCCACGGCCGGCATCGACCGCGACCCGCGGCGGCCCGCCTCGACAGACGGGCGCGACAGGCGGATGGTGCAAGGTCGGCGGGCACACCACCAGGAGGAACCCCGATGTCCGAGACCCCCGAGAGCGGCGCCCCGCGGCCGCCCCACCGCCGCCACGGCCGCAACCTCGTCCTGCTCGCCGGCGCCGCCGCGGTCGTGGCCGGGCTCGCCTGGGCCGGCAGCTCGCTCGCCCAGGGCTGGCACGGCGGCGGCTTCGGGCCGATGGGCCGCGGGCCCGGCATGATGGGCATGATGATGCTCGACCAGCTCGACGCCGACGGCGACGGCAAGGTCAGCCGGGCCGAGGTCGACGCGTTCCGCAAGGCCCGCTTCGAGAGCGCCGACAAGAGCCGCGACGGTCGGCTCGACCAGGCCGAGTTCGAGACGCTGTGGCTCGAGGTGACCCGGCCGATGCGGATCCGCGCCTTCCAGATGCTCGACGCCGACGGCGACGGGATCGTCACGGCGGTCGAGGTCGAGCGGCCGGTGAACCGGATGTTCGGGCGGCTCGACCGCGACGGCGACGGCGTGCTCGAGCCCACCGACCGGCCGATGCGGGAGCACCACGGCGACCGCCGCGGACCGCCGCGCGACCGCAACTGAGGCGGGCGACCGGAGCCGACCGCGGGGCCGGCTCCGGTCAACTCGCCGCGTTGCGGCGGCCCGGCCCGGGCCTAAGCTCTGCCGGTCGCCATCGAGGGGGGGCCGGGTGATGAGCATCTACCGGGCGATCTGGGAGCGCAGCCTGCGCGATCCGGAGACGTTCTGGGCGGAGGCGGCCGAGGCGCTGGCCTGGGAGCGGCGCTGGGACCGGGTTCTCGACCGGTCCCGACCGCCCTTCTACCGCTGGTTCGAGGGCGGGCTCCTCAACACCTGCTACAACGCCGTCGACCGGCACGTCGCCGCCGGCCGCGGCACCCAGGTGGCGATCGTCCACGACAGCCCTGTCACCGGCACGGTCCGCTCGATCACCTACGCCCAGCTCCAGGACCAGGTCGCCCGCTGCGCCGGTGCGCTGGTCCGCCTGGGCGTCCGCAAGGGCGACCGGGTCATCGTCTACATGCCCATGGTGCCCGAGGCGCTCGTCGCCATGCTGGCCTGCGCGCGGATTGGCGCGATCCACTCGGTGGTGTTCGGCGGCTTCGCCGCGCACGAGCTCGCCAAGC
>CAZDFD010000001.1:0-122405 GCA_964504655.1 uncultured Geminicoccaceae bacterium | reverse complement strand
CTGCACCCGTCACGATCGCGGCCCCGCCCTGGCCCCGCTGGGCCGCGAGCCTCGCGCTCCCCAGCGGGAGCGCGACGCTCGCGGGCGGCCCGGCAACCCCGGGCCGTCGCTGGTTGCTCAGGCCTTCTGCGCCGGGCAGGTGCGGATGCCGAGGAGCGAGTAGGCCGGGCACACGCCGACGATCGCGGTCACGAGCGGGATCAGCCCGATCCAGCCCCAGGGCGTCTGCGGCCCCACGAAGACGAGCGCCAGCAGCACGAGCCCGACCAGCCCGCGGATCATCCGGTCGATCTGCCCCATGTTGACGGACATCCCCGTTCCCTCCGTCGTACGGGCCCGCCGAAGGGCCCCTCGTCATGATGTCTAGCGGGCGCGCGGGCCGGCGTCGGTGACCTCGTCACCCACGGGCGCGACATCGCGTCCGGCGAGCCGGCCGAGGGTGCGGAAAGCATCCGGCCGAAGCTCGACCGTGCCGCGGCCGAGCCGGAGGAGGCCGCGCCGCTCGAGTTCCTTGAGGAGCCTGCTCACCACCTCGCGCGCCGTGCCGAGCTCCCTGGCGATCGCCTCGTGGGTCACCTTGAGCGACGGTCCCTGCCGCGCCCCGCGCTCGGCGAGCCAAGCGGCGAGCCGCGCGTCCATCCGCCGGAACGCCACCTCGCTGACCAGTGTCAGGAGTTCTGCCAAGCGCTCGCCGATCTGGGCGAGCGCGAAGCGGCGGAAGGCCGGCGAGGCGTCGAGCAGCGCCTCGACCGTCGCCACCGGCAGGAGCAGCCCGCGGACCGGTTCCTCGACCACCCCCTCGGCCGGGTAGGTCTGCCCACCCAGGAGGCAGGTCGTCGTCAAGACGCAGCTCTCGCCCGGCCCGACCCGATAGAGGAGGATTTCGTGGCCGCCCTCGCCCAGGAGCGACACCCGGAGCGAGCCCTCGAGCACGAGGAGGTAGCCCTCGCAGGCGGCACCTGCGTGGAACAGCGTGCGGCCTGCCGCGAAGCTCACCGGCACGGCCGCTGCGAGCAGGCGCGCCCGGCCCGCCGGGTCGAGCCCGGCGAGACCCGGGTAGCGCGCCACGAGCTCGGTTTCCGGCCCGCCGCGCGGTCGGGCCTCACCGCTCAAGGCAGGGCCGCCGCCGAGGCGGCGTCGGGCAGGAGGGCGATCGGCGCGTCGCGCCGCTGCAGGAGGTAGAACTGCCAGTTGGGCGAGAAGTCGGTCACCACCACCCGAACGGTGACGCTCTCGCCCGGCTGGATGATGGCGCCGCTGAACACTACCGAATCGAGCGGCTCGTCGGTCTGCCGCATCGCGTCGAACCGGTCCGAACCGAACACCCGCTCGCCGCCCATCGCCTGGCCGAACGAGAGCCCGTCCTCGAAGGTGCTGGTGCGGGTCTTGATCTCGCGCAGCTCCATCTCGAAGCTGTGCCAGGGCCGGCGCGTGAGATTGCGCACGATCTTGACCAGCACGAAGCCGACGCCGTGGCCCGGGGTGGCTCGGTTGCCGAAGGCCGTCCGCATGCCGCGCACGGTGACCACCGCCGGACCGTCCTCGGTGATGTCCTCGACGAGGGTGATCGGGTCCTCGGGCGTGCCGCTGCCGAAGGCGTCGCGAAGCACCACTCCGCCCTCCTCGTCACTGAACTCGAGGCCCGCCGCCTGGAGCGGCGCGGATGCGGCCGACCGGGCGGTGCCCGCCCAGCCGACCGGAACGAGACCGGCCAGCGCCACCGAGGTCGCGGCGAGCCTCGCGATCCACCCGACCCGGCCGCCCACGGCCTGCCTCCCCGGTTCCCTGGTCCCGACCTCGGAGGCTACCAGACCGCTCGGCCGGACCGCCAGAGCCGCGGCCGTCGGCTGGCGGGCGCGCTTCGCTCCGGCGCTCGTCCTGCTCGCTGGCTGCGCCTCGGCCGAGGGGCCACGCGAGGGCCTCTGCCGGGCGATCCTGGCGCGGGTCGAGCCGGACCCGCCGGCGGCCGCTGCGGTCCGGGTCGAGCATGCCGCCCTCGAGGTCGTGCTGCGTTGGCGGTCGGCCGGGTCGGATCCGCCCGAGCGCTCGCTCCGCTGCGGTTTCGCAGCACCCGCGGGGGCGCTCGACCCGCCCCGCCTCGTGGCCGTCCGCCTGCCCGACGGCGAGGCGCTCGGGGCTGCGGCGCTGTTGCTCCTCGAGACCGTCCTGCTCGCCCGGCCAGCGGCGGTGCCGGCCCCGGACCCGACGCCGGCGCGCCCGCCGCAGTCGGCACTCCTGCTCCAGCAGGCGATCAACGGCGCCGGCGTCGCTGCCGCCTACACGCTCCTGGCCGTCGCCTGCACGCTGGTCTGGTCGCTCACGGGCCGGCTGCATCTGGCCCTGGGCGATCTGGCGGCGCTCGGCGCGGCGGTGGCGCTCGTGGCCGTGGTCGGTCTCTCGGGCACGATCGGTCTGCCGCTCGGGCTCGCCGTCCCGCTCGCCGTACTCCTGGCCGCCGGCACCACGGCGCTCGCCTCCGGGCGGAGCGGTGGCGGTGCGGCGCGGCGGATCTGGGCCAGCCCCGGCCTCGCCCCGCTCGTCGCCACCCTCGGCCTGTCGCTCGTCCTGCGCGAGGGGCTCCGCCTCGCCACCGGGGCGCGCGAGCGCTGGCTGCCACCGCTGTTGGCCGAGCCCGCCTGGCGACTCGCGGTCGAGGGCTTCGAGGTGGTGGCCAGTCGCCGCCAGGTGGCGATCGTCGCCGGGGCGCTCCTCGCCTGGGCGGCGATCCATCACCTCCTCGCCCGCACCGCCCTCGGCCGCGCCCTGCGCGCCGCTGCCGACGATCCGGGCATGGTGGCGCTCATGGGCCTCGATCCCGACCGGCTGCGGGTCCACTGCTTGGCTCTGGCCGGCGCCGCGGCGGGCGTGGCGGGCACGATCCTGGTCGTGGCGTTCGGCACGCTCGGGCCCGAGGCCGGTTTCCTGCTCGGCCTCAAGGGGCTCACCGCGGCGATCGTGGGCGGCCTCGGCTCGGTCCATGGCGCGGCCATGGGCGGGCTCCTGATCGGCGCGCTCGAGACCGGCTGGACCGCGGCCCTAGGCGGGGCTTGGCGCGACGTCGCGACCTTCGCCGTCCTGGCCCTCGTCCTCCTGGTCCGCCCGGACGGCCTGCTCGCCCGGCCGCTGCCCGGCCAGAACGACCGCTTCCGCCCGCGCTGAGGCGGCCCAGGCGAAGGCCCGCTCCTGGCAGGAGCGCAGATGCGAAAGGGCGGCGGGTCCGTCGGGCGGGCCGTCGAAGGCGCCGGCGCGGCTCTCGCTCGTGAACCAGCCGACCCCGGGCAGCCCGTCCGCAGCGCGCACCACGAGGCAGGCGAGGTCGGGCACGCCGCGGGGCCGCAGCAGGGCCTCGAGCCGGCCGAGGTCACGGCAGAGCGCCGCCACGTTGCGCGGCGCCGGGCGCCGGCCGAAGGCACGCAGGAGCTCGCCGTAGGCGAGGGTGCGGCGGGCCCGCGCGGCGCCGATCAGGAAGCCCGCGAGACGGTCCAGGTCGACCAGGGATGGCCCCCCTCGATCGGGTAGTGCTGGGCCCAGAGCCGCTCGACCGCTGGCCGGGCGCGGGCCGCCCGCATCAGCCGCCCGAGCCGGGGAAAACGCTCGAGAACGCCCTGGCGGGCCGGGTGCCAGAGGCCGAGCATGAAGAGGTAGTAGTCGGTGGCGCAGAAGCGCTCGCCGAGGATCCAGGGGCCCGGCTGGAGCGCGCCGTCGACGAGGCCGAGCAACCGCTCGACCTCGGCGAGCGCCGCCTCCTTGATCCCGGGCACGCCGGCCGGGTCGCTGGTGTGACGCTCGGCGTACCAGTAGCGCAGGAGTGCCGGGTAGAGGGCGCTCGCCCCGATCAGCAGCCAGCGCAGCGCCACCGCCCGCTCCGGGCTGCCCGCGGGCGGCATGAGTCCAGCCTCGGGGAACAGGTCGGCCAAGTGCAGCACCATGGCGGCACTCTCGGTCATCAGCGTGCCGTCGGGCAGCGCCAGGGCCGGGACCTGCCCCAAGGGGTTGACCGCCAGATAGGCGGCCTCTCTGTGGGCGCCCGAGCGGGTGTCGGTCGGGATCCGCTCGTAAGCGGCGCCCGCCTCCTCCAGGCAGAGCTGCGGCGCCCAGGCGCCGGTGCCCCGCGACCACCACAGCCTGAAGCCCATCGGTCCTCCCTCGGCCCGCGCTCGGCCGACCCGCGGTGCCCGGCTTGCCTGCCCTGCGCCCGGGCGCCATGCTGCGTCGCGCCATGAGCCGCCGCAACCGTCTCGCATGAGGACCGCCCGCGCGTTCCTCGTGGCCCTGTCGCTCGTCTGGGGCGGGCCGGTGGCGGCCGCGCCCGAGGCGCTCGAGCCCGCCTTCGCCTGGAACGCGATCGGCCGGGTCAACGTCCCGCACGGCTTCTGCACCGGCACGCTGGTCGGCCCGGCCGAGGTGCTCACCGCCGCGCACTGCCTGCGCCATCCGCGCCAGGGCAGGATCTACGCGCCGGACGAGGTCCACTTCGTGGCCGGCTGGCGGCGCGGGGCGTGGGTGGCACACGCCCGCGCCACCGGCTTCCGCTTGGCGCCCGACCTGGCCTTCGACCGCGACGGGCTGCCGACCCGCCTCGAGGCCGACTGGGCGGTGCTGCGGCTCGAGCGGGCGCTTCTCGACCTCGACCTCCTGCAGCCGCTCGCGGTCGGCTGGCCAGCCCGTGCCGGCGGCCGGGGCGACGGCGCCCAGCTCCTGGGCTACGCCCAGGACCGCCCGCATCTGCCGGTGCGCATGGCGCCCTGCCCGGTCGAGGCGCCCGGCGCCCGACCGGGGCTGGTGCTGCACGGCTGCGTCGCGAGCCAGGGCCTCTCGGGCGCGCCGCTCCTGGTCCCCGCGGCCACGGGCTGGAGCGTCGTGGCGGTGCATCTGGGAAGCATCCTGCACGAGGGCAGGCGGGTGGGCGTTGCGGTGCCGGTCCGTCGCCTCGTGCCGGACGGCCTGCTGCGCTGAGCCGCCTCAGGCCGGGCGGCCGCCCCCGAGCAACGATCGCCGGCTCGCCACCGTGGGCTCGGCCGGCGCCGCGTCGGGCGGCTGCGGCGGCGTGGTCAGCGCCAGGATCTGCCGCATCGCCTCCGAGCGGGCCTGCGGCTGGTGCTTGAACTGGTCCATGGGCGAGTGCAGCGACAGCATGAGATAGGCGCCGATCGCCTCGTCGGCGCCGATCATCATCGTCCGCGGCCCGGCGGGCAGCGCCACCTCGACGCTCCGCCCGACGCGGCTCCAGTCGATCGGCTCGGGCCGCTCGGGCAGCAGGATGGCGTTCATGAACCAGGGCGTCACGAGTACCCCCAGCCAGCCCTCGCCGAAGGGGCGCCGGCCCTCGGCCCAGGGGCGGAAGCCGATCGCCTCGACCTCGAGCGCCGGGTTGTAGATCGGCAGCTCGCGCATCACCTCGCGACCGATCGCCTCGAACCTGGCCACGAGCTCGGCCACCCGGGGCGTCAGACGGTCCGCGCTCAAGCCTCCACCTCCATGGGCTTGAGGCGGGCCAGCCGGTCGAGTAGCGCCAAGTGCTCGCGGGCGTCGACCTCGTCCATCCGCGCCACCGCCAGCCGCTGCGCCTGCACCGCGAGCCAGGCGCCGGGCTCGACCGGGCCGTCGAGCAGGACGAGGCTCACCTCGAGCCGCTCGCCCAGCCGCTCGACCGTGGCCGAGGCGCCGCTGACCTCGACCACCCGGCAGGGGACCACGAGGCACATCTCAGGCGGCCAGCGCCGGGTGGTGCCCGAGCCGGTCGAGCTCGGCCTCGAGGAGGCGGAGCGCCGGGACCACCGCCGCCGCGACCGCCGGCGTCAGCTCGATTCCGTGCTCGAGGCTCGCCGGCACGATGCCGATCAGCACGAGCTCGCGCGGCCGGGCGTCCAGGAGTTCGAGCGCCGCCAGGAGGTCGGACAGCCCGAGCTGGTGCGGCGACAGCCGGGTGCGCTGGAAGAAAGCCACGAGTTCCGCGCCCTCGAGCCGGACGATGGTGCCTGGCGGCTCCTCGCCGCGGAGCGCGTCGACGACGACGAGCGCGTCGACGCCCACGAGCTGGTCCAGGAGCTCCATCGTCGAGGTGCCGCCGTCGAGGAAGCTCACCCCCTCGAGCGGCCCGAGCCGTGCCTCGGCCGCTTCGACCACCCGCACGCCCACGCCCTCGTCGGAGAGGAGGACATTGCCCAGTCCGAGCACGGTGGTGCGCACGTCCCGTCCCGCTCCTCAGAACGCCCGCACCTGGACGATCGGCCGCCGCTCGCGGTCGGCCATGTGGATCGCGCAGGCGATGCACGGGTCGAAGGAGTGCACGGTGCGCAGCACCTCGAGCGGCTTCTCCGGGTCGGCCACCGGGTTGGCGACCAGCGAGGCCTCGTAGGGCCCGGGTCGGTCGCCGTCGTCGCGCGGACCGGCGTTCCAGGTCGACGGCACCACCGCCTGGTAGTTCTCGATCCGGCCGTCCCTGATCACCACCCAGTGTGAGAGCATGCCGCGCGGCGCCTCGTGGTAGCCGAAGCCGCGAATCTCGCCCTTGGGAAACACCGGTCGGTTGAAGGTCGCGAAGTCGCCCTTGGCGATGTTGGCGATCAGGAGCTCCCACTGCTCCTTGAGCGCGTCGAGCATGACCGAGCAGCGCACCGCCCGCGCGCCGATCCGGCCGATCGTCGAGTGCAGTGCCGCGAGCGGGATCTCGCTGCCGGCCACCGCCGAGGCGATCTTCAACAGCCGATCGGTGTGCCGCCGGGTCGGCTCGTGGCCGGCCGCGTACATCGCGAGGACGTTGGCGAGCGGGCCCACCTGGGCGCGCTCGTCGTAGAAGGTCGGCGCCTTGATCCAGGAGTACTTGCCGTCCTCGGCGAAGGGCGCGTAGCTCGGGTTGGTCTGGCCGTCCCAGGGATGGCGGGCCTGGTCGCCGCCCTCGTAGCGGTACCAGGCGTGCTTGACGCTCTCCTTGACCCCCTTCTCGAAGTAGCCGTCCTGGTAGCTCGTGATCGGCTTGAAGCCAGCGACGTCGCCCTTCGGCACGTAGCCGCCGGGCAGCGCGAACTTGGTGCCCTTGGTGTCGAGCGGCAGGTCGGGCACCGAGAGATAGTTGGTGACCCCGGCGCCGTAGCCGGCCCACTCGGCGTAGAGCGCCGCCACCGCTGCCACGTCGACCAGCATCGCCTCGTTCACGAACTCGTCGAGCTGGTCGATCCAGCCTTTGATGGCGTAGAGCCGCTCGAGGGTGAGCGTCGACTGGCTGTCCGGGTTGATCGGGTTGGCGACCCCGCCGACCGCGAGGTTCTGGATGTGCGGCGTCTTCGAGCCCAGCACCGCCACGATCTTGTTGGCGGTGCGCTGCACGTCGAGCGCCTGGACGTAGTGGGTCGCAGCCAAAAGATTGACCTCGGGCGGCAGCTTCATCGCCGGGTGGCCCCAGTAGCCGGTGGCGTAGGGGCCGAGCTGGCCCGAGCCCACGAACGCCTTGAGCTTGTCCTGGACCCGGCGGACCTCGACCTCGTCGTTGTGGCTGTAGCCCGAGAGCTTCTGCCCGAGCTGCGCGGTCGCCTTGACGTCGGCCGAGAGTGCCGAGACGATGTCGACCCAATCCAGCGCCGCCAAGTGATAGAAGTGGACGATGTGGTCGTGGATGGCGTGCGCCGCCACGATCAGGTTGCGGATGTACTGGGCATTCAGCGGCACTTCGAGCTGAAGTGCGTTCTCGACCGCGCGCACCGAGGCGATGGCGTGCACGGTCGTGCACACCCCGCAGAAGCGCTGGGTGAAGATCCAGGCCTCGCGCGGGTCGCGGCCCTTGAGGATCAGCTCGATGCCGCGCCACATCGTGCCCGACGACCAGGCCTTGGCGACCTTGCCGCCGTCGATCTCGCAGTCGATCCGCAGATGCCCCTCGATCCGGGTGATCGGGTCGATGACGATCCGGGTCATGGGCGGGCCTCCCTGATCGGCCGCGCCGGCCGCGCCGGCAGCACCGGCAACCACTTTACGAGCACGAGGTATCCGAGGATGTGGAGCGCCACGAAGCCGAGCGTGACCATCAGCTCCGAGGCCGAGGGGAAGTAGACCCAGCCGGGGCCGGGCTCGTAGGCCACGAGGTAGGCGTTGATCCGGTAGAGCGAGCCGGCGGCGAGCAGCAGGCATCCCGCGAGGAACAGGAGCCGCTGGTCGGCCCTGAGCGACGGCACCAGCATGAGCAGGAAGGCCGCCACGAACAGCGCCGTCTCGAGGAGGAACAGGTTGGCCTGGGCGGTGCCGGCGAGCGCCAGATGGAGCGTGCCGCGCTGCACGAGGTCGACGAGCCGCACCGTCAGGAACAGGCCCAGCACGAACAGTGCCACACCGGTGATCCGCTGCAGGAGCGTGGCCTCGGAGGGGAGCCGGAAGCCTTGGCTGGCGAGCGTCGATTCGACGATCACGAAGGCGTAGCCCATGGCGAGTGCGGAGCTCAGGAACAGGAGCGGCAGCCACTGGGTCTGCCACAAGGGCGAGATCTTGCCGCCCAGGGCCACGAGCACCGTGCCGAGCGAGGACTGGTGCATGGTCGGCAGGAGCACGCCCAGCGCCACGAACGGGAACATCGAGCGGCGCAGCCGCTCGCCGAGGCGGGCGAGCCCGAGCCGCTCGGTGACCGTCGGCAGAAACTCGATCACCAGCACGGCCACATAGGCCATGACGCACAGCGCCACCTCGAACATCACCGAGTTGGGCTGGGCGTACCAGGGCAGGAGAAGGTTGTAGGCCTGCCAGTAGCGGCCCAGATCGATCATTACCGAGATGCCGGCGAGCGAATAGCCGAACAGGCCGCCGAGCAGTGCCGAGCGGACCAGGGGATGGTACTCGCGCCGGTTGAAGATGTAGACCAGAAGCGCCACGGCGAAACCGCCGCAGCCGAAGGCGGTGCCGACCACGATGTCGATCACCACCCAGATGCCCCAGGGGTAGCCCGGGCTCAGGTTGGTGACGTAGCCGAGGCCGTAGAGGAAGCGCTGGGCGATGAACCAGGCGGCGATCGCCACGAGCGTGCCCAGGACCAGGACCGGCGGGGTGAGCGCCCGTTCCCGCAGCGGCGCGAAGCTCGCCATCAGCGGTCCTCCCCCGCCCGCCCGCCGTCCTCCTCGCGCGACGACCGCCAGGCGAAGCCCAACAGGCCTGCGAGCAGCACGAGCGGCGCGATCATGCCCTTGTAGAGGGTGTGCTGGATGCCCTCCGCCATCCGCGCCGGAGCGATCTCCGGGGCGGAGGGCAGGCCGAGTTTCTCGAACGGCACGCCCGCGAGGTAGCGGACCTGCGTGCCGCCGGCCTCCTTGACCCCGTAGACCGCCGGCTCGTAGCGGCCGACAGCGGCGCGGTTGGGCGGGCGATCGTCCCCCAGCCGGCCGCGGGGGAACGCGTAGGCCTCGCCCGGCTTCAGCTCGAGGCGGCGCTCGGCCTCGGCCTGCAGCTCCCTGACCCTGCCGAACAGCGAGGCGCCCGTGGGGCAGACGTCGCAGCAGGCCGGGATCTTGCCGTCGGCCTGCAGGTGGTAGCAGAGCTGGCACTTGCCGATCCGCCCGAACGCCTCGTCGAGCTGGAACTGCGGCACCCCGAACGGGCAGCCATAGACGCAGTAGCGGCAGCCGATGCAGGCGTCGGGGTTGTGGGTGACGATCCCGGTCAGCGGGTTCTTGCGCATCGCCGAGACCGGGCAAACCGAGACGCAGGACGGGTCGATGCAATGGAGGCAGTGCCGCTTGACGAAGGCGTAGCCGTTCTCGACCGCGTCCTTGCTGGCCCGGGTGCCGTGCAGATAGGCCTTGATGACGTTGAAGGTCCTGCCCGAGAGATCCTCGGGGCTGTCCCAGGTGCGCTCGTTCCACCCCGCGTGCCGGTCCGGGATCTCGACCGCCGCGCCGAACGCCTGGTTGGCCTCCTTGCAGGCGTCGACGCAGGCCCGGCAGCCGATGCACTGGGTCGAATCGTAGAGCATCCCGACCGCCTCGGGCGGCAGCGTCTTCGCCTCGCGCAGGAGCGCCCCCCGGGCCTCGCCGGCGGTGGCCGCGAGCGTGGCGCCAGCGGCCGAGGCGCCCCCGAGGAACCCGCGTCGATCGACCGTCATGGGCCGTCTCCCTCAGCCGGCGCCGCGGCCGTCCTCGCCCTCGGCCGGGCGGGCCGGCATGCGCGCCATCGCCATGCCGGCCGCACCGATCGCGACACCGATCGCACCGGCGGCGATCGCGGCGGCCGCCGGGGTGACCCCCTCGCCCTTGCGCGCGCCCACCTCCGGGAACGCGGTCGGCGGGGCGAAGGTCTTGACCTCGGCCAGGGCGTGGAGCGGCTTGTTGAAGCCCGAGTGCTTCTCGGTGCAGCCGAAGCAGGGGTGACCGGTGCCCACGGGCCAGGCGCCGAAGCCCACGTCGTTGAAGCCGATGGCCGGGCAGTTGGCGTAGGTCTCCGGGCCCTTGCAGCCGATCTTGTAGAGGCAGAAGCCCTGGCGGTGGCCGGCGTCGCCGAACTCGAGCGCGAATCGCCCGGCGTCGAAGTGCGGCCGGCGCTCGCAGTTCTCGTGGATCAGGCGGCCGTACGCGAACTTCGGGCGGCCCTCCTCGTCGAGCGCCGGCGGCTTGCCGAAGGTGAGGAGGTGCAGAACCGTCGAGAGGAAATTGTAGGGGTTGGGCGGGCAGCCCGGGACGTTGATCACCGTCTTGCCGGCGAGCACCTCGTGGGTGGGCACGGCACCGGTCGGGTTCGGGTCGGCCGCCTGGATGCCACCGTAGGAGGCGCAGGAGCCGATCGCGATGATGGCCGCGGCCCCCTCGGCGGCCTCCCGGACCCGCTCGACGTGCGGCCGGCCGGCGATCATGCAGTAGACCCCGCCGTCCTTGGTGGGCGTGGCCCCCTCGGTGACCAGCACGTACTTGCCGTGCTGCTCCTTCATGATCTTCTTGAGGTAGGCCTCGGCCTGGTGGCCGGCGCCGGTCGACAGCGTCTCGTGGTAGTCGAGCGAGATGACGTCCAGGATCAGCGTCTCGAGCGTCGGGTGGTAGGCACGCAGTAGCGATTCCGTGCAGCCGGTGCATTCCTGGCCATGCAGCCAGATCACCGAGGGCCGACTGGGCGCGCTCGCGGCCCGGGCGATCTCGAGCCCGGCCGCGCCCGGCAGGCCGAGCGTCGCCGCCACGCCCGTGCAGAAGGTGAGGAACCGCCGCCGGTCGACCCCCGGCAGGCCCGGCACCTCCTCCTGGAGGCCACCGCGCGCCAGGATCGCCTCGATCAGCGCCGCTTCCTCGGTCGGGCTCCCGCGATTGAGCGCTCCCTGCATCGCCGCCCCTCCTGCTCCGCTGACGCGGACCCTCGAGACATGCGCGTAGCGCATCTGTCGCATGCGTGACTTGATTCAGATCAAGGCGAGCCGAATCCGACCGTGGATTCTCCATGCGGCAGGCTGACGCAACGACCCGCCGCCACCCGGGCCGGCGGGAGGGGAGGGATGGCGATGCGCGGGCGCGCGGCTTCCTGGCTCCTGGCGCTCCTGGCGAGCGGCCTTCTCTTGGCCGTCGGCTGGGCGATCACCCCGGCCGAGCTGCGCGCCCGGGTCGCCGCCTGGAGCGGCCGCGCGCCGGCGGAGGAGCCGGCCGCCTTCCGCTACGCCGCGGCGCCGGCGCGGACCGGCGAGGCGGTCGACGTCTGCCTGCCCTGCCACTCGCTCGACCGCGACGGCCCGCTGCGCGTGGCGCCGCCGCTCTGGGGCATCGTCGACGCCCCCAAGGCGCGCTTCGCCTGGTACGGCTACTCTCCGGCCCTGCGCGGCAAGGGCGGCACCTGGAGCGTCGAGGAGCTCGACCGGTTCCTGGCCGACCCGCCGCGCTGGGCGCCCGGTACCAAGAAGACGATCACGGGCCTCGCGCCCGAGGAGCGCCGGAAGGTGATCGCCGCGCTCCAGAAGCTGCGCGACTAGCGGCGGAGAGCACGGGTGCCGCCCGCCCGCTCCTCCGCCCTCGCGGCCGCCGGGCCCGAGCCGTGCGTCCTGCTGCGGCTCGAGGTCGCGGGCGGCCGGATCGAGCGCGCGGCGCTCCTGCCCAGGGGCCTGCCCGACCTCGCCCCGGCCCTGCTCGGCCAGCCGGTCGCGGAGGCCGCGGCGCGGCTCGCCCGGCTGCTCGCCGCCTGCCCCTGGGCGCATTCCGTCGCGCTCTGCGAGGCTGCCGAGGCGGCCGTCGCGGCGCCCGCGAGCCCGGCCCGGCGCGCCGCCCGCGGCCTCCTGCTCCTGGCCGAACGGGCGCGGGCGCTGGCGCTCCGCCGCGCGGTCGCCTGGCCGGCGCTCGTGGGCGAGCCGGTCCGGGCGGCCCTCGCCAAGGCGATCCTTGCCGCCGCCGACGGCCTCGCCCGGGCGGTCGGCCTCGCCGAGCCACGCGCCGCCCTCGTCGCCGAGCGCGCCCGGCTGCTCGCCGCCCACGACGCGCTCGAGGCGGCGCTCGCGCCCCTGGCCCGGGATCCCCTGGCCGAGCGGCTCGCGGCGGAAGCGGCCGGGCTCGGCGGCTCGCTCGGCCGGGTGGTGGCGCACAGCCTGGCCGAGCGGCTCGCTGCCGACCGGCGGCTGCTCGGCCGGGTCCGCGGGCTCGTGCCCGGGCCCGCTCCCGAGCCGGCGCCGGCGCCGCTCCTCGGCTCCGGCCGCGGCAGCGCGGCGCTGCGCACCGACCGCGGCCGACTCGTCTGGGGCGTCGAGCTGCGCCAGGGGCGGCTCGCCTCGGTCGCCTGGGTGACCCCGACCGATCGCGCGATCCGTGGCGATCACCCGGTGCTGCAGGCGCTCGGCCGCGCGCGGTCGGGCACGTCGCCGGCCCGGCTCGCGGCACTCGCCATGGCCGCGGTCGACCCCTGCTGGCCGTGGCGGCTCGAGCTGGTGCCGGCCGCCTCCGGCAGGCGCCCCTCCGCCGGCGCCGGCGCCTTCCTCGAGGCCGCCCATGCATGAGCTGGCGCTGACCGAGAGCCTCGTCGAGGCGCTGCGCGAGGAGGCGGCCCGCCAGGGCTTCGTGCGGGTCCGCCGGGTCACCCTCGAGGTCGGCGCCCTGAGCCATGTCGAGCCCGAGGCGCTCGCCTTCTGCTTCGAGGTCGCGACCCGCGGCACGCTCGCCGAGGGCGCCACGCTCGCGATCGAGCGCCCGCCCGGCAGCGCCTTCTGCACCGACTGCGGCGGCCTCGTGAGCATCGCCGCGCGCGGCGAGCCCTGCCCGGGCTGCGGCGGTTACCGCCTGCTCGTCCGCGGCGGCGAGGAGCTCAGGCTCCGCGAGCTGGAGGTCGTCTGATGTGCGCAACCTGCGGCTGTGGCGGCGAGGCCGGGCTCGAGAGCGAGCCGGCCCGCCGCCATCGCCACCCGGCCGAGGACCTCCTCGATGCCGAGCATGCCCGCTTGCACGCGCTCGGGATCCCCCACGAGCACGGCCCGCACGGGCACGGCGCCCACCAGCACGAATCGGATGAGCACCAGCCGCACGAGCACCGGCCGGAGGGCCGGCTCTTGCGGCTCGAGCGCGACCTGCTCGCCAAGAACGACGCGCTCGCCGCCGAGGTCAGGGCCCGCCTCGCCGCCCGCGGCATCCTTGCGCTCAACCTCGTCTCGAGCCCGGGGGCCGGCAAGACGACGCTGCTCGAGCGCACCATCCGGGCGCTCGCCGGGCGGCTGCCGATCGCGGTCGTCGAGGGCGACCAGGCGACCTCCAACGACGCCGAGCGGATCCGCGCCACCGGCACGCCCGCGGTCCAGGTCAACACCGGCAAGGGCTGCCACCTGGACGCCGCCATGGTCGCCCGCGCCCTCGATCGGCTCGACCCGCCGGCGGGCGCGCTCCTGCTGATCGAGAACGTCGGCAACCTCGTCTGCCCGGCCGGCTTCGACCTCGGCGAGGCGCACAAGGTGGTACTCTGCTCGCTCGCCGAGGGCGACGACAAGCCGCTCAAATACCCGACCATCTTCGCCGCGGCCTCGCTCCTGCTGGTGACCAAGACCGACCTCGCGCCCTATCTCGACGCCGATCCGGCCGTGCTGATCGCCAACGCCCGCCGGGTCCGCCCCGACATCCAGGCGATCCGCCTCTCGGCTCGCACCGGCGAGGGCCTCGAGCGCTGGCTCGCCTGGATCGAGGCGGCCCGCGCGCTGCGGGCGGCGGCCGCCGAGTAGGGCCCGTGGCTGCGCCTGCCCCGCGTCCGAGCGCCCCGGCCGAGCGGCTGCGGCTGCGGGTGCGCGGCCTCGTCCAGGGGGTCGGCTTCCGGCCTTTCGTGCACGGGCTCGCCGCCCGCCACGGGCTTGCGGGTTTCGTCGGCAACGACCCGGAGGGAGTGCTGATCGAGGTCGAGGGGGCGGGCGTGGCGGCCTTCCTCGACGAGCTGCCGCGCGAGAAGCCGGCGCCGGCGCGGATCGACGCGCTCGAGGTCGAGCGCCTGCCGGCCGCGGGCCTGACCGCCTTCACCATCCGCCCGAGCCAGAGCGCCGGCCAGCTCGCCACCGCGATCGGCCCCGACCTCGCGCTCTGCCCGGACTGCCTCTCCGAGCTGTTCGACCCGGCCGACCGGCGCTGGCGCTACCCCTTCCTCACCTGCGCCCGCTGCGGCCCGCGCTACACCATCACCCGCGGCCTTCCTTACGACCGGCCGCAGACCAGCCTCGCCGACTTCCCGCTCTGCCCGGCCTGCGCGCGCGAGTACCACGACCCGGCCGACCGCCGCTTCCACGCCGAGCCCCTGGCCTGCCCGGTCTGCGGCCCACGCCTGGACGAGCCGATCGAGGCGGTGCTCGCCCGCCTGAGTGCGGGGCAGATCGTGGCCCTCAAGGGGCTCGGCGGCTTCCACCTCCTGTGCGACGCCCGCGATCCAGCCGCGGTCGCCCGGCTGCGCGCCCGCAAGGGCCGCTTGGCCAAGCCGCTCGCGGTCATGGTGGCGAGCCTCGCCGCGGCCCGTCGGGTGGCCCGCATCGACCCGGCCGAGGCGGCGCTGCTCGAGGCGCCCGACCGCCCGATCGTGCTGGTCCCCGCCCTTCCGGGCAGTGGCGTCGCGCCCGGGGTGGCCGACGGCCTGCCGAGCCTCGGGCTGATGCTCGCCTACACGCCCCTCCACCTCCTCCTGTTCCACGAGGCGGCCGGGCGGCCGGCCGGCACTGCCTGGCTCGAGCACGACCCGCCCGACCTCGTGTTGGTCGCGACCAGCGCCAACCGCTGGGGCGAGCCGATCCTGACCGACGACGGCGAGGCCCGGGCGGCGCTCGCCGGCATCGCCGATGCGGTGGTCGGCCACGACCGACCGATCGTGGCGCGCGCCGACGATTCCGTGGTCAAGCTCGTGGCCGGGCGGCCCACCTTCCTGCGCCGCGCCCGCGGCCAGGTGCCGCTACCGGTCCGCCTGCCGCGGGCGGTGGCCCCGGTTCTCGCGGTCGGCGCCCAACTCAAGGCCACGGTCTGCCTCACCCGCGGCGCCGAGGCCTTCCTCTCGACCCATGTGGGCGACCTTGAGGACGCGGCCACGCTCGCCTTCCTCGAGGAGGCGATCGGCCGGATGCGGGCGCTGCTCGAGGTGAGCCCGGTGGCGGTCGCCCACGACCTCCATCCCGACCTGCCGAGCACCCGCCTCGCCCGGGCGCTCGGCCTGCCCGCGATCGCGGTCCAGCACCACCACGCCCACATCGCCGCCACGCTCGCCGAGCACGGCCGGCTGGCCCCGGCGCTCGGGCTCGCCCTCGACGGGGTCGGCTTCGGCCCGGACGGCACGGTCTGGGGCGGCGAACTGCTCCGGGTCGATGGCGCCCAGGCCACCCGGCTCGGCCACCTCCGTCATCTCCGCCAGCCGGGCGGCGACGCCGCGGCGCGCGAGCCTTGGCGCATGGCGGTCGCGGCCCTGCACGCCATGGGCCGGGGCGGCGAGGCGCCGGCGCTGTTCCCCGACCGGGTGGTCGGGCCGCTCCTGGCGCTGCTCGACCGCGGGATCGCCTGCCCGCCCACCTCGAGCTGCGGGCGGCTGCTCGACGCCGCCGCCGCGCTGCTCGGCCTCTGCCCGGTGCAGCGCTACGAGGCCGAGGCGGCGATGCGGCTCGAGGCGCTCGTGCGCATCCCGCGTGTTCTCAAGGGCGGCTTCGCCCTCCACCCGGACGGCAGCCTCGATCTGCTGCCGCTGCTCGCGGCCCTGCCAAGCTGCGACCCGGTCCTCGGGGCCGAGCTCGTGCACGGTACGCTCGCCCGCGGGCTCGCCGCCTGGGTCGCCGCGGCCGCCCGGCGGACCGGGGTTCGGGTCGTGGCGCTCGGCGGCGGATGCCTCGTCAACGACCCGCTCGTGGACGCGCTCGTGGCCGATCTGGCCGCGGCCGGCCTCGAGCCGCTGCGGCCGCAAGCCGTGCCGCCCGGCGACGGCGGCCTGGCGCTCGGTCAGGCCTGGGTCGCGGCGCTCCGGCTCGAGGGAGGGTGAGCCATGTGCCTGGCCGTGCCCGCGCGGGTGACCGCGGTCCTCGGCCCCGACCGCGCCAAGGTCGAGCTCGACGGCGTTCTCAAGGAGGTGTCGACCGCGCTCGTCGAGAATGTCCGCGTGGGCGAGTACCTGATCGTGCACGTCGGCTTCGCCCTCGGCCGCATCGACGAGGCCGAGGCTGCGCGCACCCTGGCGCTGATGGCCGAGGCCCGGGGGCGGAGCGCGCCCGAGGAGGCGGTGACGTGAGGTACGTCGACGAGTTCCGCGACGGCGAGCTCGCCCGCCGGCTGGTCGAGGCGATCCGGGCCGAGGTCGAGCCCGGCCGCTCCTATCGGCTGATGGAGTTCTGCGGCGGCCACACCCATGCCATCTTCCGCTACGGACTCGCCGACCTCCTGCCGGGCGAGGTCGAGATGGTGCACGGGCCAGGCTGCCCGGTCTGCGTGCTGCCGGTCGGCCGGCTCGACATGGCGATCGCGCTCGCCCGCCGGCCGGGCGTCCTGCTCTGCTCCTACGGCGACATGATGCGGGTGCCGGGGTCGGGCCGCACCAGCCTCCTGCGCGCCCGCGCCGAGGGCGCCCAGGTGCGCATGATCTACTCGGCCGCGGACGCGGTCGAGCTCGCCCGCCGCCACCCCGAGCTCGAGGTCGTGTTGTTCGCGATCGGCTTCGAGACCACCACCCCGCCCACGGCGGTGGCGGTCGAGACCGCCGCCGCGCTCGGCCTCGCCAACTTCTCGGTGTTCTGCAACCACGTCCTGACCCCGGCGGCGATCGCGAGCATCCTCGAGAACCCCGAGGCGCGCGAGGTCGAGCGGGTGGCGATCGACGGCTTCCTGGGCCCGGCGCACGTGAGCGTGGTGATCGGCTCGAGGCCCTACGAGCACTTCGCCGAGGAGTACCGGAAGCCCGTCGTGATCACCGGGTTCGAGCCGCTCGACGTGCTGCAGGCGGTGCTGATGCTCGTCCGCCAGCTCAACCAGAGCCGGGCCGAGGTCGAGAACCAGTACACCCGCGCGGTCGATCGCGACGGCAACCTCCGGGCGCAGGCCCTGGTCGGGCGCGTGTTCGAGCTGCGGCGCACCTTCGCCTGGCGCGGGCTCGGCACCGTGCCCTACAGCGCCCTTCGGCTGCGCGACCGCTGGGCGGCCTTCGACGCGGAGCGAAGGTTCGCCCTCGAGCCCCAGGTCGCGCGCGAGAACAAGGCCTGCCTCTGCCCGCAGATCCTGAGGGGCGCCAGGAAGCCGCCCGACTGCCCGCTGTTCGGCAAGGGCTGCACGCCCGAGAACCCGGTCGGCTCCTGCATGGTCTCGGCCGAGGGGGCCTGCGCCGCCTGGTGGGCCTATGCCCGCCATCGCCGGCCCGCGACCGCCGATCCGCCCGCCGCCTCGGCCGCCCGGATGGCTGTGGCATGAGCCGGCGGGTCGAGATGGCGCACGGGTCCGGAGGCCGGGCCATGGTCGAGCTGATCGACCGGGTGTTCCGGCCGGCCTTCGCCAACCCCGCGCTGGATGCCCGCAACGACCACGCCGTCCTCGATCAGCCGCCCGGCCGGCTGGTGCTGACGACCGACGCCTTCGTGATCGCGCCGCTGCTGTTCCCGGGCGGCGACATCGGCTCGCTCGCCGTGCACGGGACCGTCAACGACCTGGCCATGGCCGGGGCCCGGCCGCTGCACCTGGCGGCCAGCTTCATCCTCGAGGAGGGCCTGGAGCTCGAGCTTCTCGAGATCATCGTCCGCTCCATGGGGGCGGCCGCACGCGCCGCCGGGATCGACGTCGTCACCGGCGACACCAAGGTCGTCGAGCGCGGCAAGGGCGACGGCCTGTTCATCACCACGACCGGGGTCGGGGTGGTGGCCGAGGGCATCGCCATCTCGGGCGACCGCGCCCGGCCCGGGGACGTGGTGCTGGTCTCGGGGACCCTCGGCGACCACGGCGTGGCGATCATGGCGCGGCGCGCCGAACTCGACCTCGAGACCAAGCTCCTCTCCGACAGCGCGGCGCTGCACCGGCTCGTGGCGGCAATGCTCGAGGCGGTGCCCGACATCCACGTGCTGCGCGACCCGACCCGCGGCGGGCTCGCCGCCACCTTGAACGAGATCGCCCAGCAGTCGGGCGTCGGCGTGCGGATCGTCGAGCGCGCGATCCCGGTCCGCCCCGAGGTCCGGGGGGTGTGCGAGCTCCTGGGCCTCGACCCGCTCGATGTCGCCAACGAGGGCAAGCTCGTGGCGATCTGCGCCGAGGCCGACGCCGAGCGCCTCCTGGCCGCGATGCGCGCGCATCCCTTGGGCCGCGACGCCGCGATCGTCGGCCGCGTGGTCGAGGACCCGCGCCGGCTGGTCGAGCTCGAGACCCGCATGGGCGGCCGCCGCCTGGTCGACTGGCTGGCCGGCGAGCCCTTGCCGCGGATCTGCTGAGGGGGCCGGCGATGCGCATCCTGCTCCTCGCCCGCGCCTTCAACCGGCTGACCCAGCGGCTCTGGGTCGAGCTCGAGCGGCGCGGCCACGCCGTCTCGCTGGAGCTCGACGTCAACGACGCGGTCCTGGTCGAGGCGGTCGCACTCGCCCGGCCCGAATTGGTGATCGCCTCCTACCTGACCCGGGCGCTGCCGGAGGCGATCACGCGCGCCGTGCGCTGCCTCGTGGTCCATCCGGGCCCGCCCGGCGACCGCGGACCGTCCTCCCTCGACCGCGCGATCCTCGAGGGCCGGAGCGAGTGGGGCGTCACCCTGCTCGAGGCCGAGACCGAGCTCGACGCCGGCCCGGTGTGGGCCAGCCGCTCCTTCCCCCTGCGCGCGGCGAGCAAGAGCAGCCTGTACCGCAACGAGGTCGCGGCCGGCGCCGTCGCCTGCGTTCTCGAGGCGATCGAGCGGCTGGCCGACCCGACCTTCCGCCCCGTCCGCCGGCCGGGACCGTTCCGGCCGCGGCTCGCCCCGGCCGAGCGGCGGATCGACTGGTCGAGCGATCCGACCGAGCTGGTACTGCGCAAGCTCCGGGCGGCCGATGGCAGCCCCGGGGTCGAGGACGAGCTCCTGGGCCTGCCGGTGCGGCTCTACGACGCGTACGAGGAGGGCCAGCTGCGCGGCCCACCCGGCGCGCTGATCGCCCGCCGCGAGGAGGCGGTCTGCCGCGCCACCGTCGACGGGGCGGTGTGGATCGGCTGGCTGCGCTCGCCGGCACCCCCCGAGGAGCGGCCGTTCAAGGTCCCGGCCACGCTGGCGCTTGCCGGCAGGCTCGCGGGCCTGCCCGAGATCGTGCCGCCGCTCGACCCCGGGATCCCGACCTTCCGCCCGATCGGCTACCGCGAGGAGGGCGGGGTCGGACGGCTGCGCTTCGCCCACCGGGCCGGGGCGCTCGGCACCGCCCAGGCCCGCCGCCTCCTCGCGGCGCTTGAGCGGGCGCTCGCCCGGCCGATCCGCGTGCTGGTGCTCGAGGGCGGGCCCGACTTCTGGTGCTCGGGCATGAACCTCGCCACGATCGAGGCGGCGGCGAGCCCGGCCGAGGAGTCGCTCGCCAACATCGAGGCGATCGACGATCTGGCGGAGGCGGTGATCCGCGCCGACCACGTCCACACCATCGCCGCCCTCGGCGCCGACGCCGGCGCCGGCGGGGCCTTCCTGGCGCTCGCCGCCGACGAGGTGATCGCCCGCGCCGACGTGCTGGTGAGCCCCCACTACAAGAACATGGGCAACCTCTTCGGCTCCGAGTACTGGACCTACCTCCTGCCGCGCCGGGCCGGGGAGCGGGGCCGCGAGGTGCTGGCGGCCCGCCTGCCGGTGGGCGCCGAGGAGGCGCGCCGGCTCGGGCTCGTCGACACGGTCCTCGACCTCGCCCCGGGGCCGTTCGAGGCGGCGGTCCTCGACCATGCCCGTCGGCACGCCGCCGACCCGGCGCTCGCGAAACGACTCGCGGCCAAGCGCGCCCGGCTCGCGGCCGACGAGGCGCGGAAGCCGCTCGCCGCCTACCGGGCAGAGGAGCTCGCGCAGATGCGCCGCAACTTCTTCGGCTTCGACCCGTCGTATCACGTCGCCCGCTACCATTTCCTGACGCGCGTCCCGCACGCCCGCACGCCGTTTCACTTGGCGCGCCACCGGACCGGCGGGATCCCCGATCACGTCCGCCCCGAGCTCGAAAGGACCGTGCCTTGACCCGTACTACGCTCGCCCTCGCAAGCCTCGCCCTGCCCGTCTTGGCCGGCCCGGCGCTCGCCCACCCCGGGCATCCGGCGGCGGGCCCAGCGGCCGAGCCGGCCGCAGCCCTGCTCCAGGGCCTCGCCCACCCGTTCGGCGGACCCGATCACCTCCTGCTCCTCCTGGGCCTGGGCGCGCTCACCGCGCTCGCGCGGCACCGGCCGGCCCGGCTGGCCGCGCTCGCCGCCGCGCCCCTGGTCGCCCTGCACGCCCTCGGCCACGGGATCGCGGCCCTCGGCCCGGCCTACCTCGCGGGCTTCCTCGTAGGCTCCCTGGCCCTGCTCGGGCTCGGCGCCGGGCTCGGCCGGGCGACCGGCAGGCTCGTCCCGGCGCCGGCCGCCCGGTTCGCCGGCGCCGCGCTGGCGGCGCTCGGCGCGCTCGGGCTCCTGCTCGGCTGAGCCGCCCGCTGCCGCCGGCACCGCTCGCTGCACCAGACGACCTCGGCCCACACCCGCGACCAGCGCTTGCGCCAGGCGAACGGCCTGCCGCAGGCCGGGCAGGTCTTGGTCGGCAGGTGCGGTTTCCTATGCACAGGCGGCCTCAGAGATCGAGCCGGAGCTGGCCGGATGGCCGTGGCCGGCGCCGGTCGGGCCGCGGCACGCCCGCCTTGCGGCTGCCGTGGCGTTCCTGGACCGAGTCGGCCGCCGCGGCGAAGCCCGGCTGGCGGCGCACGGCCGCGATCCGCGCCCGGGCTTCGGCCGCGGCCGTCCGCGCATCGACCGGTGGCCGCGGATAGTGCGCGCCGAGGCCGACCCCGGCCTCCTCCAGGACCAGCGGCGGCGCCATCCAGGGCCGCTGGCGGAACGGCAGCGGCAGCCGGGCGAGCTCGGGCACCCAGCGCGCCACGAACCGCCCGTCCGGGTCGTGGTCCAGGCCCTGCTTGACCGGATCGTAGGTCCGGAGCGCGTTGATGCCCGTGGTGCCGGCCTGCATCTGTACCTGCGGCCAGTGGATGCCGGGCTCGTAGTCGGTGAACATCCGGGCCAGATGCAGCCCCGGCTCGCGCCAGTCCTGCCAGAGCTGGTAGGACGCCACCGCCACGAGCATCGCCCGGGCCCGGAAGTTGAGCCAGCCGGTGGCCGCGAGGCAGCGCAGGCAGGCATCGACGAACGGCCAGCCCGTGCGCCCCTCCCTCCAGGCGGCGAGCCGTTCGGGGTCGCAGCCGCGCAGTCCCTCGAGCATGGGGTGGAAGGCGCGGTACTCGATCGCGGGCTCGTCCTCGAGCTTCTGGACGAAATGGCAGCGCCAGTGCAGCCGGCCGATGAACGAGCGCAGCGCTCCTACCTTCCGCCGTGCCTCGGGCTCGCCGAGCCCAGCGAGCGGACCCAGCGCCGCCTCGGCGGCCTGCAGGACCTCGCGGATCGAGAGCGTGCCCGTCGCCAGGTGCGGCGACAGCCGCGAGCCGTGCGCCGCGCCGGCCTCGGGTGACGACATCGCCCGCTGATAGGGCAGGCAACGGTCGGCCAGGAAGCTCGCGAGCAGCGCCAGACCCTGGGCGCGACCGCCGCGTTGGCGGCCGGGGCAGTAATCGGCCGGAAGGGCCGGCGGATCATCCGGGATCGGCCCCGGATCGAGGCCGACCACCGGCTCGAGCCGCACCGGCGACGGCACGATCGGCCGGCGCATGAAGGCGTCCCAGCGGCGGCTCCAGCCGGCCCGGCTCGCGAGCCAGCGGATCACCCCCGACTGACGCGGCTCGTGCCAGGGGATGTCGTGCTCCCGGACCCAGGCGGCGACGCGCCGGTCGCGTGCGTAGGTGCGGCCGTTGCCCGTCTCCTGGTGCGACCACAGCCCGCCCACCGGCAGGCTCTGGCGGAGGCCCTCGAGCAGGTCGACCGCCTCGCCGGTGCGCACGACGAGGGGCGCACCCATCCCGGCCAGCGCCACGCGCAGCTCGAGGAGGCTCTCGCGCAGGAAGGCCCAGTGCCGGCCCGAGGCGTCGGGCTCACGCCAGAGCTCCGGCTCGACCAGGAAGAGGGGGAGCACCGGCCCCCGGGCTGCGGCCGCGGCCAGGGGTGCGTGGTCGACCACCCGCAGGTCGCGCTTGAACCAGACGATCTGCACCGGACGCATGGGTTCTTCTACGCAGCGCCCGCCTGTCCGGCTCGCTCGCAGATGGCTGCGGCGGGTGGGTTGCCTCGCCTGCACTTTAGGAGTATGGTCCGATCATCCTGCCTGGATGCCTCGAGGTCCCTCCTTCCCCTTTCGGAGCCTCCGATGCACGCAGCTCCCGACACACCGCCGCCCGCCGCCCCGCCCGCGGCCGACCCCGCCGCCGCCCCGGCCGAGCCCGGGCCGGCGCTGCAGGCGCTGCTCGACCTCGGCACGCCCGCCGAGGCGGCTAGGCTCAGGGCTCTGCTCGCCGCTTGGCGGCTGCGCCTCGAGCCGCTGGACGCCGCCGAGGAGGCCGCGGTCGAGGCGATCGTCGCCGCCACCTGGCGGCGCGAGCGGCTGGTCGCCCTCGAGGCCCGCACGCTCGACCGGCTCACCCGCGGCGAACCTCTGGGCGAGCTGCCAACGCTCGGCACCCTCGGCCGCGCCACCGCCCGGGTCGACCGCGAGCGTGCCCGCGCCGAGACCGAGCTCTGCGATCTGCGCGACCTGCGCCCGGCGCTGATGCCGATCCCGGGCCTCAACCCCGCCCGCCTCGAATGGCTCGCCAAGCGGCTCCGCGACGGCCGCGTGCGCCCACGCACCCACGTCGCGGCCGAGCATCCCAACCACCCGGCTCACGCCGCCTTCACCCGGGCCAAGGCCGCCGCCGAGGCGCTGGCCCGTGCCCGCACGCCGGACCCTCAGCCGGCCGCCGCGGTGGGCTGAGGTGGCTCAGCGCGTGCCCGGGTCGACCGCGTAGCGCGCGACCGGCGGCGGCGGGCCGATCAGCCCGCGGCCATGCAGGAACGAGGCGAAGCCGGCGTAGCGGCCGGCATCGAGCGCCGCGGGCGCATGCGCGAAGCGCGGCAGGGTGGCGGCCCAGGCGCGCCGGTTGAGCTCGTCCTGCAGCTCCCGGGCGGTGCCGGAGAACACCGCCCAGGCCTCGTCCGGCCGGTTGAGGATCCAGAAAGTCGCGCGCTCGACCGCCGCCAGGAACCGGCGCAGTGCCGGCCGGCCGAGATCGTCGGTGTGCGCCAAGTAGATCAGCTCGTCATAGGGCGGCACGCCCTCCTCCTCCGGGAAGAAGGCGCGGCCCGGCCGGCCCTCGAGCGCGAGCTGGTTGAGCTCGAAGTTGCGGAAGGCGCCGATCACGGCGTCCACCTGGCCCGACAGCAGCGCCGCCGAGAGCGCGAAGTTGACGTTGACGAGCCGCACATCGGCGAGCCCGAGCCCGGCGCGCTCGAGCATGGCGCCGAGCAACGCCTCCTCGAAGCCGCCGACCGAGTAGCCGATCCGCCGGCCCTTGAGATCGGCGAGCCGGCCGATCGGCCCGCCCTCCAGCAGCACGAGGCTGTTGAGCGGGGTGGCGACGAGGGTCCCGAAGCGGGCGAGCGGCAGGCCCTCCTGGACCTGCAGGTGGAGCTGCGGCTGGTAGCCGATCGCGATGTCGGCCCGGCGGGCGGCGACCAGCTTTGGCGGATCGTTCGGGTCGGCCGGGGCCACCAGATCGACCTCGAGCCCCTCGGCCGCGAAGAAGCCCTTCTCGCGGGCGATCACCAAGGGCCCGTGGTCGGGGTTGACGAACCAGTCGAGCAGCACGGTCAGCCGTTCGGCGGCGGCCGCCGGCGTGGCGAGGAGCAGGAACAGGAGGGTGAGCAGCCGACGCATCGGGGTTTCCGCTCTCAGCCGGGGTGGAGGGTCTCGGAGGGCCAGAACACCGCACGCCGCAGCACCCGGTCGACCGCGTGCCAGAGCAGGAGGGCCATCAGGCACAGCACGAGGAGGGCGGCGAACAGGAGGTCGGTCTGCATCCGCGCGTTGGCATGCAGCATCAGGTAGCCGAGGCCCGCCGAGCTGCCGACCCACTCGCCGACCACGGCACCGATCGGCGCCACTGCGGCCGCCACCCGGAGCCCCGAGGCGAAGGCCGGCAGCGCCGCCGGCACCCGCACCCGCCAGAGCACTGCCGCCGGCCGGGCGTCCATGACCAGGGCGAGCTCGAGCCAGCCGGGCGGGGTGCGGCGCAGCCCGTCGTGGAAGGCGGCGGCGACGGGGAAGAAGATGATCAGCACCGCCATGGCGATCTTCGAGGGCAGCCCGTAGCCGAGCCAGAGGACGAGGAGCGGTGCCAGGGCGAAGACCGGCAGCGCCTGGCTCGCCACGAGCACCGGCAGGAGCCAGGCCTTGGCCCGGGCCGAGGCGGTGAGCAGGAGGGCGGCCGCCGCGCCGAGGAGGGTGCCCAGCGCCAAGCCGAGGACGATCTCGAGGGCGGTCGTGGCCGCGTGCGCCAGGATCAGGTCGAGCCGCGCCCAGAGCGTGGCCGCGACCCGTAGCGGGCCCGGCAGGATGAAGGCCGGGGCGGCGGTGGCCCAGACGACCGCCTGCCAGAGCAGGAGGAGGCCCATGGCGATCACCAGCGGACGCAGCCGGCTCATGCCGCCGCCGCCAGGGGCGCGGCCGCGGCGAGTCGCTCGAGCAGGCGCGCCTCCTGCGCCAAGAGCGTCGGATCGGCCACCGGGCGGGGCGGCTGGCCGGGCAGCCTGAGCGGCGGGTCGAGCCGGGCCGGCACGCCGCTCATGACCCGTACCTCGTGGCCGAGCCGGAGCGCCTCCAAGGGGCTGTGGGTGACGAGCAGCACGGTCCGCCCTGCCAGGAGCTCGGCGGCCAGCTCCTGCAGGCGGTGGCGGGTGATCGCATCGAGCGCCGAGAACGGCTCGTCCATGAGCACGATCGGCCGGTCCTCGACCAGCGTGCGGGCGAGCGCGGCGCGCTGCCGCATGCCGCCCGAGAGCGTGTGCGGCAAGGCCCGGGCGGAGCCAGCGAGGCCGACCCGCTCGAGGAGGGCCAGGGCGGCCTCGCGCCGCTCGGCCAGGGCGGCGCGACTGGCGCCGCGCAGCCGGAAGCCCAGGAGCAGGTTGTCCTCCACCGTGAGCCAGGGAAGGAGCAGATCGGCCTGCGCCATCCAGGCGATCCGGCCCTCGAGCGGGCGCCCGTCGCCGGCGCTCCGACGCGCCCCGGGCAGGAGCCCGGCCAGGAGCCGCAACAGGCTGCTCTTGCCGACCCCCGAGGGGCCGAGCAGGCAGGTGGTGCGGCCGCCCGGCACCTCGAGGCGGAGATCCTCGACCAGGGTGCGGCCCTCGAAGGCCAGCCGCTCGACCTCGAGGCGGAGGCCGGGTGCCGGGCCCGCCTCAGCCGGCCGCATCGAGGCCCATCTGCCAGAACGCCACCTCGAGCGCGGTCGCCCGGGCGAAGATGGCGGCGAGGCCCGGCCAGCGCGGACTCCGCTCGATCGGCGCGCCGATCCGCGCCGCGGCCACCCGGTCGAGCTGGGCCGAGGCGGCGCGGGCGACCTCCGCATAGGCCTCGCCGGCGTAGGTCGAGATCCACTCCCGGTAGGGATTGCCCTCGAGCCGGGTCAGCGGATCGGCCCGGAGCCGGGCGCCGATCTCGCCATAGCCCACCACGCAGGGGGCGAGCGCCACGAGGAGGTCCAGGAGGTCGCCCGAGAGGCCGCGCTCGAGGACGAAGCTCGCGTAAGCGGTCGTGGCCGGGTGCTCGGGGGCGCGCGCGAGGTCCGCCTCGGCGAGGCCGAAGCCCCGGCAATAGCCGATGTGCAGCTTCAGCTCCTCGTCGATCAGGGCGTGCACGGTGGCAGCGCAGGCGCGGATCTCGGAGGCATCCTCGGCCTTGACCGCGGCCAGCGCCCAGGCACGGGCGAAGTGGACGAGGAAGCGGTAGTCCTGGACCAGATAGGCTCGGAACGCGGCCTCGGGCAGCGCGCCGGCCTGGAGTGCGCCCACGAAGGCGTGCTCGGTATAGGCCCGCCAGAGGTCGGGATCGGCTGCGATCAGGCGGCCGGCGAGCGAGGCGGGGGCCACGAGGTGGTGGAGGGCGGCGGTCATGCGGGCGCCTCAGCCGACCCGGCCGCGGGCCGAGAGGAAGGCCGCCCAGCCGACCTGCGACCAGGGCGCCAGCCGCCGCCTAGCCGCCTCGTAGGACTCGACGATCCGTCGCTCGAGCGGGCCCTTGGCGGCGAGCTCGGTCAGGAGCTCGCGGCCGATCGCCCGGGCCCGCTCGACGATCTCGCCGGGCCAGGGGGCGAGCTTGGTGCCGTGCTCCTGGACCAGCGTGGCTAGGCCCTGGGCGTTGCGGGTCTCGTAGTCGGCGAGCGTGCTCTGCGTCTCGGCCTCGCAGGCCGCCCGGACGATCCCCTGAAGGTCGTCGGGCAGGGCCTCGAACGCGCGTCGCGCCACGAGGAGCTCGGCCGTGCCATTGGGCTTGGTAAAGCCCGGATAGTAGTAGTGGCGGGCCACCTGGTGCAGGCCTTGGGCGCGGTCGGAGGCCGGACCCAGGAGCTCGACCGCGTCGATCGCCCCGCTCTGCAGCGCCGGGAAGACGTCGGGGATGCCCATCGCCACCGGGGTGGCGCCGAGCCGCCGGAAGAGCTCGCCCGACAGCCCGACGGCGCGGATCTTGAGGCCGGACAGGTCGGCGAGGCCGCCGAGCTCGGAGCGGAACCAGCCGCCCATGTTGACGCCCGAGTTGCCGGCCATGAAGGCTTTGAGCCCGAACGGCGCGTAGAGCTCGTCCCAGAGCCCCTGGCCGCCGCCCTGCTCGATCCAGGCGACGTGCTCGCTCGGAGTGAGGCCGAACGGCACGGTCGTGAAGAGTGCCGCGGCCGGCGCCTTGCCGGTCCAATAGAGCGATGCGCTGTGGCCGCACTCGGCGAGCCCGCCCGCGACCGCGTCCAGGACCTGGAGGGCCGGGACCAGCTCTCCGGCTGCGTGGAGCAGGACCTCGAGCCGGCCACCCGAGAGCCGGCCGATCCGCTCCGCCAGGCGCTGCGCGTTGGTGCCCGGCCCGGGCAGGCCCCTCGGCCAGGAGGTCACCATCCGCCAGCGTCGCGGCGTGTCGGCGCGGAGCACCGCCGGGGCTGCCACCGGGGCCGCGGCCGCGGCGGCCAGGATCGTGCGGCGGCTGGTCATCGGCCGTGCTCCAGCGTCGGCCAGAGCTGCCAGAAATGGTGAACCGGGCCGATCCCTCGGCCGACGCCCAGCCGCTCGGCGGCGGCCAGCGCCCCCTCGAGCCAGCGCTTGGCATCGTAGCAGGCGGCCGGGAGCGGCCGGCCGCGGGCGGCCATGGCAGCGATCGCCGAGGCGAGCGTGCAGCCGGTCCCGTGGGTGTGGCGGGTCGCCACCCGCCGGCCCTCGAGCCAGACCAGCTCGCCGCCGTGCAGCAGCACATCGGGGCTCTCCGGCCCTTCGAGATGGCCGCCCTTGAGGAGCACGTTCGCCACGCCCAGGCCCTGCAGCCGGGCCGCCACGCGCGGCATGGCGCGGCGCTCGGTGGCCGGCGCCTCGCCCAAGAGCGCCGCCGCCTCGGGCAGGTTCGGGGTGATCAGCGTGGCGAGCGGCAGGAGCCGCTCGCGGAGCGCCCGGACCGCGTCCTCCTCGAGCAGCCGGTCGCCGCCCTTGGCGACCATGACCGGGTCGAGCACCACGAGTGGCGGCCGCCAGTGGGCCAGGGCCTCGGCCACCACCTCGATCACGGGCGTGCTGCCGAGCATGCCGATCTTGACCGCGTCGACCCGCAGATCCGCGAAGACCGAATCGATCTGGCGGGCGACGAAGGCCGCATCGACCGGGAAGATCCCCTGCACGCCCGTGGTGTTCTGGGCGGTCAGGGCGGTCACCGCCGAGCAGCCGAACACGCCCAGCGCCGAGAAGGTCTTGAGGTCGGCCTGGATGCCGGCGCCGCCGCCCGAATCGGAGCCGGCTACGGTGAGCGCGATCGGGATCACGGCTCGCTCCTCCGCGCCAGCGCCGCGTCCACCACGCCGCGCAGCCGGCGGGCGGCGGCCGCGACGTCGTCGGCCATGAACAGCTCCGAGATCACCGCCACGCCGTCGGCGCCGGCCTCGATCACCCTGGCGGCGTTGCCGGCCTCGATCCCGGCGATGCCGCAGACCAGGAGGCCGGGGTGCGCGGCCCGCACCTCGCCGATCAGCCGGGCGAGGCCCTCGGGCCCGAGCGGCGGGTCGCCCGGGTCCTTGGAGGCGGTCGGAAAGACCGGCCCGAGCCCGGCATAGCTGGCGATGCCGGCTGGCAGCGCGCGGGCCTCGTGGCCGTGGTGGACGGTCACGCCCAGGATCGCCTCGGGCCCCAGGATCGCCCGGGCGGTGCCGGGATCGAGGTCGGTCCGCCCGACATGCGCCCCGGCGGCACCGGCGGCGACGGCGACGTCGACCCGGTCGTCGACCAAGAGTGGCACGCCGGTGCCCACGAGGGCGGCCCGGATGGCCCGGGCCGCCTCGACCAGCGCGCGGGCCGAGCCCTCCTTGATGCGCAGCTGCAGGAGGGTGGCGCCGCCCGCCGCCGCGGCGCGGGCGAGCTCGGGCAGCGGCCGGCCGAGCGAGCGGGCCGGGTCGAGCACGCCATAGAGGCGGAGGTCGAAGGCGGGCGGCTCGGCCACCCGCGCCTCGGCCAGGAGGTCGGCCGGGCCGAGCCCCGCGAGCCGGTCGAGGCAGGCCGGCCAGAAGCTGCCCGGGCCGGCCGCCGCGGCCGCGGCCCGGGCGGCCGCCACCGCCAGTCCGGCGCTGGCGAGCAGGGCCGCCTCGAACGGCGGCTCGCCGGCGGCGAGGAACGCCGCGACCAGCGCGCCGAGCGCGCAGCCGGCGGCGGTGACCCGGGTGAGGTGCGGGCTGCCGCCCGCGACCAGGGCCAGCCGCCGCCCGTCGCTGACGAGATCGGTTGTGCCGGTGGCGAGCACGACGAGGTCGTGGCGACGGGCGAGGCGCAGCACCGCCTCGGGCCCATCGCCGCCGGCGAGCGCCGCGAGTTCGGAGCGGTTGAGCTTGAGGACCTGTGGGCCGGCGGCG
Organism: uncultured Geminicoccaceae bacterium; assembly: GCA_964504655.1. GTDB lineage: Bacteria > Pseudomonadota > Alphaproteobacteria > Geminicoccales > Geminicoccaceae > JANXAZ01. Next base: position 92,839 of record CAZDFD010000001.1, on the reverse strand, counting down.
AGCAGGTGGCGGGCGAGTGCCAGTCGGGCCGGGCTCGTGCCGATCTTGACCGGGTCGAGCACCCAGGGACGGCCGAGCCGGCGGGCGGTCGCCACGGCATGGCCGATCGCGGTCTCGCGGCTCGGCTCGAGCATGCCCAGATTGACCAGAAGCGCGCCGGCCGCCTCGACGAACGGGGCCACGGTCGCCGGGTCGGCGGTGGCCGAGGGCTCGGCGCCGGCCGCGAGCAGCAGGTCGGCGCTGCGCGCGACGGCGGCGGGGCTCGTCAGCAGATGGACCCGCGGCCGCTCTGCTTCCGGCAGGAGGCTCGCCCGGCCGGCGAGGAAGGCCAGGGCCCGCGACGGCACGGGCCCCGCCATCAACGGCTCCACGCGATGGCGGCACGGCGGTCCGGCAGGGCTCGGGGCGGGCATCTCAACTCCCTTCGCCGGCATGACCCGGATCAGGTTCGACGGGTCGCGCTCGCGCGCCTCTCAGCCCGGGCGTGGCAGCGGCCACGGCAGGGCTCCCCGTTGAGATGCGGCCAACCTAGGATGATGACGGCTCGGCGACAAGGGGCGGTGGCGCTTGGCCGGCCGCGCGGTTGCGGCACCCCGGGGCGGCCACTAGAGTGCGCCCGCCTTCGACCCGACCCGCAAGGTTCCCATGCGTCTGTCGCGCTACTTCCTGCCCGTCCTCAAGGAGGCGCCGGCCGAGGCCGAGATCGTCTCGCACCGGCTGATGCTCCGGGCCGGCCTGGTCCAGCAGCTCGCCGCCGGCATCTACAGCTGGCTGCCGCTGGGCCTCGCGGTCCTCAAGAAGGTCGAGCAGATCGTCCGCGAGGAGATGGACCGGGCCGGTGCCATCGAGATCCTGATGCCGACGATCCAGCCGGCCGATCTGTGGATCGAGAGCGGCCGCTACGACGCCTACGGGCCGGAAATGCTCAGGATCCTCGACCGTCACGAACGCCGGATGCTCTATGGGCCGACCAACGAGGAGAACGTCACCGAGATCTTCCGCCGGCATGTCAAGAGCTACCGCCAATTGCCGCTCAACCTGTACCATATCCAGTGGAAGTTCCGCGACGAGATCCGGCCGCGGTTCGGGGTGATGCGCGGCCGCGAGTTCCTCATGAAGGACGCCTACAGCTTCGATCTGGACGTGGCCGGCGCGCACCGGTCCTACGACGCGATGTTCGTGGCCTACCTCAGGGCGTTCCGGCGGATGGGACTGACCGCCATCCCGATGCAGGCCGAATCCGGCCCGATCGGCGGCAACATGAGCCACGAGTTCCAGATCCTGGCACAGACCGGCGAGAGCCAAGTGTTCTACGACCGGGCCTTCGAGGAGATCGACCTCGGGGCCCCGGACCTCGACATCGCCCGGCTCAAGGCGCTCTACGCCGCGACCGACGACAAGCACGATCCAGCCGCCTGCCCGCTGCCGGCGGAGCGGCTCCGGGCCGGGCGCGGCATCGAGGTCGGCCACATCTTCTACTTCGGGACCAAGTACTCGAAGCCGATGGGCGCCTCCGTCACCGGCCCGGACGGGCGCGAGGTTTTGGTCGAGATGGGCTCCTACGGGATCGGGGTGTCGCGGCTCGTGGGCGCCATCATCGAGGCGCACCACGACGAGCAGGGGATCGTCTGGCCCGAGCCGGTGGCGCCGTTCCGGGTCGGACTCGTCAACCTGCGGCCCGACGACCCGGCCACCACCGCCATGGCCGAGGCGCTCGAGGCCCGGCTCCAAGCCGCCGGGGTGTCGGTTCTGGTCGACGACCGCGACGAGCGTGCGGGCGTCAAGTTCGCGACCATGGACCTGATCGGCCTGCCGCTGCAGGTCACGGTCGGGCCGCGCGGCGCCAAGGCCGGCACCGTCGAGCTCAAGGAGCGCCGCAGCGGCGCCCGCCAGGAGCTCGACCTCGAAGCACTCCTCGCCCGCCTCCAGGGCTGAATGCTGAGCCCGGCCGAGCGGCTGGTCGCCTTCCGCTATCTGCGGCCGCGCAAAGGCGAGGGCTTCGTCTCGCTGGTGGCGGGCTTCGCGCTCGTGGGCATCGCGCTCGGCGTGGGCACGCTGATCGTCGTGCTCGCGGTCATGAACGGCTTCCGCCACGAGCTGCTGGGCCGCGTACTCGGCTTCAACGGCCACGCCTCGGTGGTGGCCGGGCCCGAGGGGCTCGCCGACTTCGACGCCCTGGCCGAGCGGCTGCGCGGGGTTCCGGGCGTGGTCGAGGTGACGCCTTATGTCGAGGGCCAGGCGATGGCGACCGCCAATGGGGCGGCCGCCGGCGTGGTGCTGCGCGGGGTGCGGCCGGCCGATCTCGAGGCGCGGGCGATCTTCGCCCGGGCCGTGCGCGAGGGCAGTCTCGGCGCGCTCGAGGCGGGCGGGCGGATCGCGGTCGGCTCGAGGCTGGCCCAGCGCCTGGGGCTCGGCCCGGGCTCGCGCCTGGCGCTGATCTCGCCCAAGGGCACGGCGACGCCGTTCGGCACGATGCCGCGCATCCGCTCCTTCGAGGTCGGGGCGGTCTTCGAGGTCGGCATGTTCGAGTACGATTCGAGCTTCGTCTTCGTCCGGCTCGCCGACGCCCAGGCCTGGCTCGAGCTCGACGGCCGGGCGAGCGCGGTCGAGGTCATGATCGCCGACCCCGAGGCGGTGCGCTCCCTGCGCCCGGCGCTGCTGGCCGCCACCGGCGGCGCCGGCCGGTTGGTCGACTGGCAGCAGCTCAACCGCCACTTCTTCGCCGCGCTCGAGACCGAACGCAACGTCATGTTCCTGATCCTGACGCTGATCGTCCTCGTGGCGGCGTTCAACATCGTGACCGGCCTCACCATGCTGGTGCGCTCCAAGGGTCGCGACATCGCCGTGCTACGCACGGTGGGCGCCACGCGCGCCGCGATCCTGCGCGTCTTCGTCCTGGCCGGTGCCACCTTGGGGGTGGTGGGCACGGCCTCCGGGCTGGTGCTGGGTCTCGCCTTCGCGCTCAACATCGACACCATCCGCGGCTGGCTCGAGGGGCTCACCGGGGCCGAGCTGTGGGCGGCCGAGATCCGCTTCCTGTCCCAGCTTCCGGCCCGCGTCGAGTTCGCCTCGACCGCGCGGGTGGTGGCGATGGGCCTCGTCCTCTCCCTGCTCGCCACGCTCTACCCGGCCTTCCGCGCCGCCCGGCTCGATCCGGTCGAGGCACTGCGTTACGAATGAACCCGCCGCCCGTGCTGCGCCTGTCCGCGATCCGGCGGAGCTTCGCGCAGGGCGGGCTCACCCTCGAGATCCTCAGGGGCGCCGAGCTCGAGCTCGCGGCCGGAACGCTCGCGGCGCTGGTCGGCCCCTCGGGCTCGGGCAAGTCGACGCTCCTCCACATCGCGGGCCTGCTGGAGCGGCCGACGGCCGGCGAGGTGGCGATCGAGGGCCGCGCCACGAGCGGGCTGCGGGATGCCGAGCGGACCCGGCTGAGACGCGCCCGGATCGGCTTCGTCTACCAGCTCCACCACCTCCTGGCCGACTTCACTGCGGCCGAGAACGTCGTCCTGCCGCAGCTCCTGGCCGGCGTCGCCCGTGGCAGCGCCGAGGCGCGCGCCCGCGCTCTTCTGGACCGGCTGGGCCTCGGCGCCCGAGCGGACCACCGCCCCGGCCGACTGTCGGGCGGCGAGCAGCAGCGCGTCGCGATCGCCCGCGCCCTCGCCAACCGCCCGGCGCTCCTCCTGGCCGACGAGCCCACGGGCAATCTCGACCCGCACACCGCGGCCGAGGTGCTCGACCTGCTCCTCGAGGTGGTGCGCGAGGCCGGCACGGCGGTCCTCCTCGTGACCCACGACCCGGAGCTGGCGCGGCGCACCGACCGGGTCTGGCGGCTGGTCGAGGGGCGCCTCGAGCCGACCGCCGGCTGAGGCGAGCGCCGGCTCGGCCGAGGCGGGCGTTCCACGCGGCCCGGGTGGACGCGAGCGCCTCCTCGGGGCCGGATCGCGCAGCGCCAACGGCAGCCGGCCGCCGATCCGCTCGCGCAGTGCCCGCGAAGCCTGGATCGCGCGGGAAGGGACACCTGTCCCGGCCGGCCTCGTGCAGCCGGACCGACGTCGGGATCGCCACGCGCGCCGGCGATCGTTGGCAGGCCTCCGAAGCTCGCGAGGAAGCGCTCCTCGGTACGCTTCACGACCCGGCCGCGGAAGCCCACGACGAGCGGATCGACGCCGCCGCTCCGGGCGACGCCTCCTTCCTCGCCGGACCTGGAGAGGCCTTTCGACGCCGCGCCCTCCACGCCGCGCCGCTCCCTTGGGTGTGCACGGGGCTTCCGCCGGGAGACCTGGCGGCCTAAGCCGGGCATCTGCGGTATTCCGGCGCCGGCCGGCGCCGGTCGGACCAGCAACGGACGAGGCCGCCCGCCGATGCTGCCCGGCTGGCTCTGGATCCCGGTCACGGTGGCGGCGGCGGCCGCCCAGACCGCGCGCAACGCCCTCCAGCGCGGCCTCGTGGCCGAGCTCGGCGGGGTCGGCGCCACGCTGGTCCGTTTCCTCTACGGCCTGCCGGCGAGTCTGCTCCTGCTGCTCCTCGCCGTCCGGCTCGACCCGCGCCCGGTCGACCTCGGCGCGACCGGCTTCCTGGTCGCCCTGCCGGTCGGCGCGGTGGCCCAGATCCTCGCCACCCTCCTCCTCCTCGACCTCATGGGCCGGCGCAACTTCGCGGTCGGCGTGGCCTGGTCGAAGACCGAGATCCTCTTGATCGCGGTGGGCGGGTGGCTGCTCCTGGGCGATCTCCTGCCGGCCGCGGGCTGGCTCGCTGTGGTGCTCGCCACGGCCGGGGTCCTGCTGCTCTCGGGCAAGGGGCTGGCGCCCGCCGACCTGCTCGGCGCCGAGGCGCGAGCGGTCGGCTGGCGCGGGCTCGCGACGGGCGCCGGCTTCGCCCTCGCCGCGGTCGCCTACCGGGCGGCGATCCTCGCGGCCGGAGGGCCCGGCTCGCTCCCGGCCGCCGCCTGGGCGCTCCTGCTCGCGCAGGCGCTGCAGACGGTGCTCCTGGTCGGCTGGCTCTGGCTCGCCGACCGTCCGGTCGTCCTGGCGGTGCTGCGCGCCTGGCGGGCCTCGCTCCTCGCCGGCACAATGGGGGCGCTCGGCTCGGCCGGCTGGTTCACGGCCTTCTCGCTCGCCCCGGCGGCCTCGGTCCGCACGCTCGGCCTCGTCGAGATGCTGATGGCGCTACTGGTCGGCCGTCGGATCTTCCGGGAGCGCGCCAATCGCCAGGAGCTGATCGGCCAAGCGCTGGTCGCGGTGGGGATCCTCCTGATTGTGCGGGTCGGCCTCGGCTGATCCGCGGATCGCTCAGGGGACCGGCTCGGCCGGCGCCTTCGGCAGCTTTTCGGCCACGCCGAAGCGGTCGCGGCGGCGGCCGAGCTCGGCCGCGACCTCGTCCCAGCCGATGCCGAGGGCGTCGAGCAGCACGACCAGATGGTAGACCAGGTCGGCGGTCTCGCCGATCACCGCGCCGCGCTCGCCCGCGACCGCATCGAGCGCCAGCTCGACCGCCTCCTCGCCGACCTTCTTGGCCTTCTTGGGCACGCCCTCGTCGAGCAGCTTGGCGGTGCGCGGTGCCCGGCCCGGCTGCTCCCGCACCCGGAGCAGGTCCTGCTCGAGCAGCGCCACCGCCTCGCCGATCAGGCTCGCCCGCGGGTCGGGCGGCGGCCGCAGCTTGGCCAGGGAGGGTCGTGCCAAGCCTCTACCTCCAGTCGAGATCGAAGGCCTTGATCGCGCGAAGGGTGAACGACCGTCAAGCCCCCGAGCAGCGTCGGGCCGATCGCATTCTCCTAACCCGATCCGGCCGTCCAGGGGAGCCCCCGAGCGTCTGCGGACCTCGCCGTTGACCGGCGCGGACACGGCGACGACAGTCCGCGCCGTGAGCCCGACCACATCCGACCCGCTACCGCCCGCACCAGCGCCGAGCCTCGCGGCCATCCGCGCCACGGCGGCGCGGCTAGCCGGGCGGATCGCGCGCACGCCCATCCTCGAATGGACCGGCGAGGAGATCGCCGACCGCCTGCCGCCGCGCACCCGAGTGGTGCTCAAGCTCGAGCTGTTTCAGCACACCGGCTCGTTCAAGGCGCGCGGTGCGCTCGCGAGCCTGCTCGCAGCGCCGCCCGAGGCGCTGGTGCGGGGGGTGACCGCGGTCTCCGCCGGCAACCACGCGATCGCCGCCGCCTGGGCGGCCCGCCGGCTCGGGGTCCACGCCAAGGTCGTGATGCTGGCGTCGGCCAGCCCGGCGCGGGTCCGGAAGGTGCGGCGGCAGGGTGGCGAGGTCGTGCCGGCACCGGATGTGAGGGTCGCCTTCGATCTCGTGGAGCGGGTGGTGGCCGAGGAGGGCCGGCTCCTTGTCCACCCCTTCGAGGGCGAGGCCGTTGCCCTCGGCACCGGCACGCTCGGGCTCGAATGGCTCGATCAGGCCGGCCGGCTCGACGCCGTGATCGTGCCGATCGGCGGTGGCGGGCTGGCGGCCGGGGTGGCGGCCGCGGTCAAGCAGGCGAGCCCGGAGACGCTCGTCCTGGGCGTCGAACCCGAGGGCGCCGACAGCATGGCCCGATCGCTCGAGGCAGGGCGGCCGGTGAGGCTCGAGCGCGTGGCGACGATCGCCGACAGCCTCGGCGCCCCGTTCGCGCTGCCCTACAGCTTCGGCCTATGCCAGCGGTTCCTCGACGGCATCGCGCGGATCCCGGACGCGGCGATGGTCGAGGCGGTGCGGCTCTATTTCGACGCCCTGAAGCTCGCCTGCGAGCCGGCCGGGGCCGCGGCACTCGCCGCCCTGCTGGGCCCCTTCCGCGAGCGGCTGGCGGGGGCCCGGGTGGGCGTGCTGGTCTGCGGCTCGAACATCGACCCGGACGGGTTCCGCGAGCTCCTGGCCGGCGGCCTGGGCCGGTGACGGGGCCGGCGAACCCGGCTATCGTCGAAACATGTGGCGCCGCGGCCTCCACGGCCTCGTCCTGCTGACTCTCCTCGCGCTCGCCGCCCTAGCCGGGCGGCCGGCCGAGGCGGCGCCCTGTCCGCACGGGCGTGCCCTGCCCGCGAGCGGGTCGGTCGAGGTCGCTCGCCCGGCGCCCGAGCTGTGGCTCGCGGCGGCGATCGGGCACCGGCTAGGCCGGATGGCTTCGACCTGCTGCACGCCGTCCTGCTGCGTCGTGCACTGCCCGGCCCTCCTGCCCACCGCCGTCGGCGACGCCGCGGCGCCCGGCCTGTCCGGCCGGCAGCGTCCGCCGACGGGCCGGCTGGCCCGGCGGTCCCCGGACGACGGGCCCTGGCGGCCGCCACCGGTCGTCCCCGCGCGCTGAGCCCGGCCCGGGTCGCCCGCGACCGCGGGCCGATGGGGTACGACCTTTCGTCAACGAGGATGGATCGATGTCGAGGAACACGCGGATCGTGGCGCTCGCCGGTGTCCTGGCCCTCGGGCTGCCCGGCCAGCTTCAGGCGCAGGGTGCCGGCCACGGCGCCGGTCACCAGCCGGGTGGCCAGATGCCCATGATGCAGCACGGGCAGATGCCCATGATGCAGGGCGGGGCGACCGCCGCCGACACACCCGCCACGGCGGCGTTCAAGGCGGCCAACGCGCGCATGCACCAGGACATGGCGATCGCCTACATCGGCGATGCCGACGTCGACTTCGTCAAGGGCATGATCCCGCACCATCAAGGTGCCATCGACATGGCCAAGGTGGTCCTCGCCTTCGGCAAGGACCCGGAGGTGCGGAAGCTCGCCGAGGCGATCGTGCAGGCGCAGGAGGCCGAGATCGTCCAGATGCGGGCGATGCTCGAGCGGCTCGGCAAGTAGGGTCGGGGCGGGGGCGGTCGACCCGCCCCCGCTTGACCGCGGCGGCCGCGCTACCCACAAGGACCGTCGATGCCCGAGCTTCTCGAGGCCGCAGCGCCGGCATCCTCGGAGACCGCGCCCAAGGGCGCAGCTCTGATCCGACGGCAGCTCCCCACACTGCCGAACGGGCCCGGCGTGTACCGGATGCTCGACGAGCGAGGCCAGCTCCTCTACGTCGGCAAGGCTGCCTCGCTCAGGAAGCGGGTGGCCGCCTACGCGCATCTCCCCAAGCTCACGACGCGCCTGCAGCGGATGGTGTCGCTGACCCGCGCGCTCGAGGTCACGACCACCTCGAGCGAGGTCGAGGCCCTCCTGCTCGAGGCCAACCTCATCAAGCGCTGGCGGCCGCTGTTCAACATCGTCCTCAGGGACGACAAGAGCTTCCCCTTCATCGCGCTCCGCCACGACCACGCCTTCCCCAAGCTCGGCAAGCACCGCGGGGCCAAACGGCCGGGCACCGACTATTTCGGGCCGTTCGCCTCGGCCGGCGCTGTCAACGAGACCTTGAACGCCCTCCTGCGCGCGTTCCCCTTGCGGTCCTGCTCCGATTCGGTCCTCGAGAGCCGCTCGCGGCCCTGCCTCCTCCACCAGATCAAGCGCTGCAGCGCGCCCTGCGTCGGGCGGATCGGACCCGAGGCCTACGCCCGGCTCGTGGCTGAGGTTCGCGACTTCCTGACCGGCCGCTCGCGTCAGGTCCAGGAGCGGCTCAAGGCGGAGATGCAGGCGGCAGCCGAGCGGCTCGACTTCGAGGCGGCGGCGGTCTGCCGCGACCGGCTCAAGGCGCTGGCGCACATCCAGAGCCGCCAGGGTATCAACACCGACGCGGTGGGCGACGCCGACGTGATCGCTCTGGCAAGCGAGGGCGGGCAAGCCTGCCTGCAGGTGTTCTTCTACCGAGACGGGCGCAACTACGGGAACCGGGCCTACTTTCCGGCGCACACGCGAGACAGCGCGCCGGGCGAGATCGTGCAGGCCTTCGTGGCCCAGTTCTACAGCGAGCGGTCGCCGCCGCGGCTCCTGCTCCTGTCCGAGCCGGTACCCGAGCAGGAGCTGCTGGCCGAGGCCCTGGGGCTGCGCGCCGGCCGCCGCGTGGCGCTCGTGGCGCCGCAGCGCGGTGCCCGCCGCCAGCTGGTCGAGCTCGCCACGAGGAACGCCCGCGAGGCGCTGGCGCGGCGCGCGGCCGAACTCGGCACCCAGGCCGGGCTTCTTGCCGAGCTGGCCGAGCGGCTCGGCCTCGAGGCGCCGCCCGAGCGCATCGAGATCTACGACAACAGCCACGTGCAGGGCTCGCATGCGGTCGGCGCGTTCGTGGTGGCCGGCCGCGAGGGCTTCGAGCGCAAGGCCTACCGGACCTTCGCGATCCGCCGCGAGGCGGTGGCCGGCGACGACTACGCGATGCTGCGCGAGGTCCTCGAGCGGCGCTTCGCCCGGCTGGTCAAGGAGGACCCGGAGCGGGCCGGCCCGGGCTGGCCCGATCTCGTCCTGGTCGACGGCGGCGCCGGCCAGCTCGCTGTGGCCACGACGGTGCTCGAGGGGCTCGGGCTCGGCGATCTCGTGGTGGTGGCGGTCGCCAAGGGCCCGGAGCGGGACGCCGGCCGCGAGCGCTTCTTCATGGCGGGTCGCGAGCCGTTCGCCCTGGACCCCAAGGACCCGGTCCTTTACTTTCTCCAGAGGCTGCGCGACGAGGCGCACCGCTTCGCGGTGACCACGCATCGCGGGCGGCGGGCACGCGAGCTGAGCCGCTCGGCACTCGATGCCGTGCCCGGGGTCGGCGCGTCGCGCAAGCGGGCTCTCCTGCAGCACTTCGGCTCGGCCAGGGCCGTGGCGCAGGCGGGGCTCCTGGATCTCGAGCAGGTACCAGGAATCAACAAGGCTGTCGCGCGAGCGATCTACGATCACTTCCACGACAGCCGCTGAGCGAGGTGGCTCTGCGCATGCTGACCAGCCCGCCGAACCTCCTGACGCTCGTGCGGATCGGGTTGATCCCCGTGCTCGTCGGCCTGTTCTGGGTCGAGGGCGCCTGGGCCCGCTGGCTGGCCTGCGCGGTCTACACGATCGCCGCCAGCACCGACTACCTGGACGGCTGGCTGGCGCGCAACTGGCAGCAGCAGTCGCGCCTCGGCCGCTGGCTCGACCCGGTCGCCGACAAGCTCCTGGTGGCCGCCACCGTGCTGCTGCTGGTGGGCTTCGACCGGGCGCCCATCCTGCCGGCGCTCGTCATCCTGTTGCGCGAGATCACCATCTCGGGTTTGCGCGAGTACCTGGCCGAGGCCCGCCTCGTGCTGCCGGTGAGCCGGCTCGCCAAGTGGAAGACCGCCGTGCAGATGACCGCTCTGGGATTCCTGATCGTCGGCGATTCCGGGCCCTGGTGGCTGCTCGTGCCCGAGATCGGGTTCTGGGGGCTTTGGGCCGCCGCCATCTTGACATTGGTCACTGGATGGGATTATCTTCAAAGAAGCGTCGGCCACATGCTGGACGAGCGTGCAGCCGAGGCGACCCTCAGACCGGCTCGCGGGACGAGCCCCTAGCAGCCGCGGGATCATCGCAGCCATGCGCATCCGCTACTTCGCCTGGCTCCGGCAGCGAGTCGGGGTCGCCGAGGAGGAGCTGGAGCCGCCGCCCGGGCTCGTCACCCTGGGCGAGCTCAAGGCTTGGCTCGGTGCCCGTCATCCCCGCTTCGCCGAGGCCTGCGCCGCCGCCGGCGTGGTGCGCGCGGCCGTCGACCAGGAGTTCGCCGACGACGCCCGGCCGCTCGCCGGTGCCCGCGAGGTCGCCTTCTTCCCGCCGGTGACCGGCGGATGACGGTCCGCATCGCCCTGGCGCCGTTCGAGCCGGCCCGGGAGCTGGCCACCTTCGCGCGCGGCCGCGTCGGGGTCGGCGGGATCGCGAGTTTCGTCGGTCTGGTGCGCGGCGAGCACGAGGGCGAGCGCGTGCTCGCCATGACCCTCGAGCACTATCCGGGCATGACCGAGCGTCAGCTCGAGCGGATCGCGGCCGAGGCGCGTGCTCGCTGGCCGCTCGAGGACCTTCTGATCGTGCACCGCGTCGGCCGCATGCTGCCGGGCGAGCCGATCGTCCTCGTGGCGACCGCGAGCGCACACCGTGCCGCGGCGCTCGAGGCCTGTGCCTTCCTGATCGACTGGCTCAAGACCAAGGCGCCGTTCTGGAAGCTCGAGGAGACCCCCGCAGGCGAGCGCTGGGTCGAGGCTCGCACCGAGGACGACGCGGCCGCGGCGCGCTGGCAGCGGGCGGCGGAGTAGGGGGCGGGCGCTAGCTCCCGAGCGCTGCGAGGCGGTCGGCGACCGTGGGGCGGTCGGGGTGGCCGGCCGGGAGCAGCGACAACACCCGCTGCCAGTGGCGGCGGGCTTCCTCGCGGCGGCCCTCGCGGGCGGCGGCGATGCCCAGATACCACCAGGGCTCGGGGTCGTCGGGGGCGAGCAGCGCCAAGCGCTCGTAGGCCGCCTTGGCGTCCGCGCCGACCGAGGGCAGGCCGTCGCCGGGCTCGGCCGGGCCGAGCAGGAGCCCGGCATAGTCCGAGACCAGGGCCGGATCGTCGGGCCGGAGCGCGAGCGCCCTCTCGAAGGCGGCTCGGGCCTTCTCGACCTCGCCCAGGACACGGCGGGCGTTGGCGAGGCGGAGCCAGCCCTCGACGTCGCCGCCATCGGCGGAAAGCCGGGCCTCGAGGCCCTCGACCATCGAGCGGATCGCCGCTGCCCGCTCCTCGGGCGGCAGGGCAGCGATCGCGCGGGCCCGCTCGTGCGCCTCTGGCGAGGATGCGGCGGTCGCGGCGGCCGGCCGGCCCGGTGTCGCCGCCAGCATCGCCTCGACCTCGAGGCCAGTCCCGGCCGCCGCTTCGCGGATCGCCGCCACCACCCCTGCCCGCCAGGGGGCGTCGGCCGGCGCCTCGGCCAGGAGGCCGCGCCACGTGGCGAGCGCAACTTCCGGCTCGCCCGCCTGCGCCGCAGCCAGCCCGAGGAAGAAGGCCGCGCGCGGCTCGCCCGGATCGGCCGCATGGACCTGCTCGAGGAGGTCGCGGGCCTCGGGCGGGACGGTCCCGCCCGAGGCCTGGATCAGGAGCTCGGCGAGCCTCGTCCGGGCCGGGCTCGACGACGGGTCGAGCGCCAGACCGCGGCGGGCGGCTGCGACGCCGGCCACGGGATCGCCGAGCGCGGCCTTGGAGCGGGCGAGCAGGAGCCAGCCCTCGAGCGCCGACGGGTCGGCCGCGAGGCGCTGCTCTAGCCGCGCCACGAGGGCGGCGATGTCAGGCCCCTCGGCCGGCGGTGCCGGGCGCGCCGCAAGCGGCTGGTCGGGCAGCCCGGGCGAGCCCAACTTGACGTAGGTGAGGGCGGCCAGCGCCGGAACCAGGAGGAGGGAGAAGCCCAGAAGGACGCGCCCGCCGCGGGTGACGGCGAGGGCCGGGCCGGTCACCTGGGCGGACCGGACGAGCCGCCGCTCGATCTCGCGCCGGGCGGCGGCTGCCTCCTCGGTGCCGATAACACCGCGCGCCCGGTCGCGCTCGAGCTCGGCAAGCTGGTCGCGATAGACGGCGAGCTCGGGCCGCACCTCGGCGGCAGCCGAACGGCCGCGCAGCGGCCAAGCGAGCCCGCCGACGCAGAGCAGGCTCAGGACGCCGAAGACGAGCAGCTCTAGGGTCATGCCGGACGATCGCGGCCCTCGCCCGGCAGCAGCGCGGCGAGCGCCGTGCGCTCCTCGGCACTGAGCTCGGGCTCGGCCACCGGCGCCACGCGCCGGCGCAGGAACGCCAATACCAGCGCCGCGCCCGCCAGGAGCACGACGGCCGGGCCGATCCAGAGCGCCCAGGTGGCCGGCTTGAAGGGCGGCTCGAGCAGCACGAAGTCGCCGTAGCGGGCGACCAGGTCCTGGCGGATCCGCGCATCGCTGTCGCCGGCCTGGAGGCGCTCGCGCACCAGGCGGCGGAGGTCCTTGGCCAGGGGCGCGTCGGAATCGTCGATCGACTGGTTCTGGCAGACGAGGCAGCGCAGTTCCTTGCCGAGCGCCCGGGCGCGCGCCTCGAGTACGGGATCGGGAAGGATCTCGTCCGGCGAGGTGGCGGCCGGGGCCTCGGCCGCGAGCAGGAGGGCCAGGGCCAGGAGGGCGCCCAGTAGGCGGCGAGCCGGGGTCCCGCCGATCACCGGGCGAGCTCGACCAGGAGCGGGCGGATCGTCCGCTCGACGTCGCGCGGCTGGAGCGGACCCACATGTCGGTAGCGGATCCGGCCCTCGCGGTCGATCACGAAGGTCTCCGGCACGCCGTAGACGCCCCAGTCGATCGCGGTCCGGCCTTGGCGGTCGACGCCGACGCGGTCGAACGGATCGCCGAGCGTGCGCAGGAAGGACAGGGCGTCCGAGGGATCGTCCTTGTAGTTGACGGCGTGGATCACCACACCGGCGCGGGCGAGCTGCTCGAGCACCGGGTGTTCGATCCGGCACGGCCCACACCAGGAGGCGAAGACGTTGACGAGCATCGGCCGGCCGCCGAGGTCGGCGCTCGACAGACCGCGCTCGTCGCGGCCCGGGAGCGGCGGCAGGGCGAAGGCCGGGGCGGGTTTGTCGATCAGCACGGAGGGCAGGGTGGCGGGGTCGCGGCCGAGACCGAGCGCCAGGAACACCCCGACGCCCGCGAACAGGAGGACCGGCAGGAGGAACAGCCAGCGCCGGGGCAACGGTCTCGAGGGCGCTGCGGCCGCCGGCGCCGCCCCCCGCTCGACCCCGACGGTCATTCGGCCGGCACCGCGAGTGGCGCCCGCGCCGGGCGCGGGGCGCCGACCCGGAAGCGCCGGTCGGAGAGCGACAGCAGGCCGCCGAGCGCCATGAGCACGGCGCCACCCCAGATCCAGACGACGAGCGGGTTGTGGTAGAGCCGCATGGTCCAGGCGCCGTCTCCGGCCGGATCGCCGAGCACGACGTAGAGGTCGCGGCCGAGCGTGGTGTGGATGCCGGCCTCGGTCGTGGGCCGCCGCTCGACCACGAAGAAGCGCTTGTCGGAAGCGAGCTTGGTCACCGGCGCGCCCGCCCGGGTCACGTCGAAGGTGCCGCGCTGGGCGATCCAGTTCGGGCCCTGCACCTCGCGCACCCCCTCGAAGCGCACCGCGTAGCCGGCGATCTCGGCGGTCTCACCGGGCCGGAGCGTCAAGATGCGCTCGTTCTGCGCGGTCGAGGTCGCGGTGACGCCGATCACCAGGACGCCGAGCCCGACATGCGCGAGCACCATGGCCCAGGTGGCGCGCGGCAGGCCCAGGAGGCGGCGAGCCGCCCGACGCAGGTCGGGCCCACCCGCGAACGCCCGGCCGAGCGGCTCGGCGAGCGAGCCCAGGATCGCCCAGGCACCGAGCGCGTAGCCGACCATGGCCAGACCCGCGCGCAGGTCGTTCAGCCACACCGCCAGGAGGGCCAGGGCCAAGCTCGCCGCGGCCGCGACCCACAGGCGGCCGACCGCGGCCCCGAGGTCGCCGCGCTTCCAGGCGAGCGCGGCCCCGACCGGCAGGGCCACGAGCACGGGTACGATCAACGGCACGAACGTAGCATTGAAGTAGGGCGGGCCGACCGAGATCTTGGGACCGCCAAGGACATCGAGGACGAGCGGGTAGAGCGTGCCGAGCAGAACCGTGGCGGTGGCCGAGGCGAGCAGCAGGTTGTTGAGCAGGAGCGCACCCTCACGGGACACCGGCGCGAACATGCCGCCACCCTGGAGCGCCGGCGCACGCCAGGCATAGAGCGCGAGCGCGCCGCCGATCGCCACCACGAGCAGGGCCAGGATGAAGACGCCCCGGGCCGGATCGGAAGCGAAGGCGTGCACGGAGGTGAGCACGCCCGAGCGAACCAGGAAGGTGCCGAGCAGCGAGAGCGCGAAGGTCAGGATGGCGAGCAGAATGGTCCAGCTCTTCAGGGTGTCGCGCTTCTCGACGACGATCGCCGAGTGGAGGAGCGCGGTCCCCGCGAGCCAGGGCATGAACGAGGCGTTCTCCACCGGATCCCAGAACCAGAACCCACCCCACCCGAGTTCGTAGTAAGCCCACCAGGAGCCCAGAGCGATGCCCAGGGTGAGCGAGGTCCAGGCGGCGAGCGTCCAGGGCCGGAGCCAGCGCGCCCAGGAGGGGTCGACGCGGCCCTCCAGCAGGCCGGCGATCGCAAAAGAGAAGGTCGTCGAGAACCCCACATAGCCCAGATAGAGCATGGGTGGGTGCATCGCGAGGCCCGGATCCTGGAGGATCGGGTTGAGGCCGCGACCCTCGAGGGGTGCTGGATCGAGGCGCTCGAAGGGGTTCGAGGTGAACAGCAGAAACGCGAGGAAGCCCACGCCGATGAGCGCCTGCACGCCGAGCACCCGCGCCCGGAAGGTCGCCGGCAGGTTGTCCCCGAAGGCCGCGACGGCGGCGCCGAAGAGGGCCAGGATCCAGACCCACAGAACTAGCGAGCCCTCGTGGTTGCCCCAGGCGCCACTGATCCGATAGACGAGCGGCTTCGACTGGTGCGAGTTGGCGGCGACGTTGGCGACCGAGAAGTCGGACACGACGTACAGGTGGACGAGCGCCCCGAAGGCGAGGGTCACGAGCAGCAGCTGGACGAGCGCGGCCGGCCGCGCGAAGGCCACGAGCGTGGCGTCGCGACGGGCGGCGCCGACGAGCGGCAGCAGTGCCTGGGCGGCCGCCACCGCCATGGCCAGGGCGAGTGCGAAGTGGCCGAACTCGGCGATCACCGCGATGGCTCCGCTGCCCCGTCCTTCCAATGGCCCGTGCGCTTGAGCGCCTCGGCCACCTCCCGGGGCATGTAGGTCTCGTCGTGCTTGGCGAGCACCTCGCTGGCACGGAACAGCCCGCCCGCCTCGAGCGTGCCCTGGGCGACGATGCCCTGGCCCTCGCGGAACAGGTCGGGGAGGATGCCGCGATAAGCGACCGGCACACTGGCGGCGCCGTCGGTCACGGCGAACCGCACCTCGCCACTGGCCAGCCGCTCGACCGTGCCCGGCTCGACGAGGCCGCCCAGGCGGAACCGCTTGCCGGGCTCGAGCGCGCGCGCCGCAAGGTCGGACGGCGCCACGAACAGCGACACCTTCCCACCGAGCGCCGCCAGCACGAGCGCCGCCGAGCCGGCGCCGAGCAGCAGCACGAGCGCCACCAGCACGAGCCGCTGTCGTTTGCGCAGGCGCACCGCTCCGCCCCCGCGGCCTCAGCGGTCGCCCGAGGGCGCCGCTGGACGCCGCTCGGCCACGACGGGGCGGACTGGCCGGCGGGCCTCGGCCCGTCGCTCGGCCCGCAGTCGCTCGGCCTCGGCGGTGCGCTTGCGCGCCCGATGCCAGCTCTGCCAGAACAGCGCCACGAGCACGCCGAGGGTGGCACCGTAGGCCGCCCAGACATAGGTCCCGTAGCCGCCCATCGACAGGAACTCGTGCACCGACTCCGTCCCGATCCGAGCCTCGAGCAACGGCATGTGCAGAGGATAGCAGCCGAGGTCCGGCAAACAAGCACGGGCCGGGTGCGACCGGCTGGCACGAGCCGCGCTCGGGCGGCCGGCGGCTGAGCCGTGGCGGTCGCGCTCGCCCCGTCGGAGCCGGTGCGGCCACTCCTGGCCGCGCCGCTCGCCGGCGACGCCCGCGCGGTTGTGGAGCTCGACGCAGCGCTGGCGGCGCGGCTGGCCGAGGGCCGCGCCGCCATCCGCGCCTATTTCGAGGCCGGCGGCGCGCCCGAGCGGGTCCACACCGAGCTCGCCGAGCTGGTCGACGAGCTGGTCCGGGCGGCCCTCGACTGGGCCGACCGGCGGCTCTTCGGGAGCCCCAACCGGACCACTGGCGAGCGGCTCGCGGTCGTGGCCGTGGGTGGCTACGGGCGGGCCGAGCTGGCACCATTCTCGGACGTCGACCTGCTCTTCCTGCATCCCTACAAGCCGGCTCCCTACGTCGAGCAGATGACCGAGTTCCTGATGCACCGGCTCTGGGACCTCGGTTTCAAGGTCGGCAACGCACTCCGCACCGCGGCCGAGTCGATCAAGCTCGCCAAGGAGGATCTCACGGTCCGCACGGCCCTCCTCGAGGCGCGGTTCCTGTGGGGCGACCAGGCGCTGTTCGACGAGCTCGTCCGTCTCTACGACCGCGACATCCGCGCCGGGCACGCGGCCGAGTTCATCGAGGCCAAGCTCGCCGAGCGCGACGAGCGGCACCGCCGCGCCGGCGACAGCCGCTACCTGCTCGAGCCCAACGTCAAGGAGGGCAAGGGCGGCCTGCGCGACCTGCAGACGCTCACCTGGATCGGACGCTTCCTCTACGGGGTGCGCGATCCGGACGATCTCGTGACCGCCGGCGTGCTGACCCCGAGCGCACTCGCCACCTTCCGCCGCTCGCGCCGCTTTCTCTGGGCGGTGCGCTGCCATCTCCACTGGCTCTCCGGGCGGGCCGAGGAGCGGCTGGCCTTCGACCGGCAGCCGGAGCTGGCCCGGCGCATGGGCTTCCGCGACCGCGGCCGGATGCGCGCCGTCGAGCGCTTCATGAAGCGCTACTACCTCGTGGCCAAGGAGGTCGGCGCGCTCACCAGGATCGTCTGCGCCGCGCTCGAGGACCGCCACCAGCGACGCGTCCAGTTCCGGCTGCCGCGGTTCGGCTTCGGCCGGCGCCGGATCGGTGGCTTCCTGGTGCACGGCGCCCGCCTCGACCTGGCCGAGCCCGACCTGTTCGAGCGCCGTCCGGTGGCCATGCTCGAGCTGTTCCACTTGGCGCAGGAGCGACAGCTCGACATTCACCCGCAGGCGCTCACCGCGGTCGGCCAGAACCTGCGGCGGGTCGATGCGACCCTCAGGGCCGATCCGGAGGCCAACCGCCTGCTGCTCGAGATGCTGCTGTCGCGCAAGGATGCGGCGTCGACGCTGGGCCGGCTCAACGAGGCCGGCCTTCTCGGGCGGTTCGTGCCCGAGTTCGGGCGCGTCGTGGCGCAGATGCAGCACAATCTCTACCACGTCTACACGGTCGACGAGCACACGATCCGAGCGATCGGAGTCCTCGGCCAGATCGAACGTGGCGAGCTTCGGGACGAGCTGCCGATCGCCACCGAGATCATGCCCAAGCTGGTCTCGCGGACCGAACTCTATCTGGCCACCTTCTGCCACGACCTGGGCAAGGGCCGCGGCGCCGACCACAGCGAGGTGGGCGCCGAGATCGCCGAGCGGCTGTGCCGCCGGCTCGGCCTCAACGAGGCCACCACCGACACGGTCCGCTGGCTCGTCCGCCATCACCTCGTGATGAGCGACATCGCCTTCAAGCGCGACATCGACGATCCCAAGACCGTTCAGGACTTCGTCGAGAAGGTCCAATCGCCGGAGCGGCTCCGGCTCCTGCTCGTGCTCACGGCAGCCGACATCCGCGCGGTCGGGCCCGGGGTGTGGAACGGCTGGAAGGGCCAGCTCCTGCGCGATCTCTACCACGGGGCCTCGGCCGCCATGCAGACCGGCGACGCCGCCAGCGAGCGCGCCACCCGCGTCGAGGCGGCCCGGAGGCGCTTGGCCGCCGCCCTCGTCGATCCGGCCGAGGGAGGGTGGGCGGAAGCCGAGGTCGAGGCCCACCTCGAGCGGCACAACCCGCGCTACTGGCTCGGCCTGCCGCTCGAGGAGCATCTCCGCCACGCCCGGCTGATCCGTGCCGCCGATGCCGCCGGCGCCAAGCTCACGATCGACTTCCGCGTCGACCGGTTCCGGGCGCGCACCGAGGTGCTGATCTACACGCCCGACCATCCGGGCCTGTTCCTCGAGATCGCAGGCGCGCTCGCAGTGAGCCGCGCCAGCATCGTCGACGCCCACATCTTCACCACGAGCGACGGCATGGCCCTCGACGTGCTCGGCTTCCAGGACGCCGAGAGCGCTGCTGCGATCGACGACGCGCCGCGGCTCGAGCGGATCCGCCGCAACATCGAGCGAGCGCTCGCCGATCCGGGCTGGCTCGAGCGCGAGCTCGGCCGCCGGCGGCCGGCGACCCGCACGCAGTTGTTCGAGGTCGAGCCCAGGGTGCTCGTCGACAACACCGCCAGCCGCACGCTGAGCGTCCTCGAGGTGAATGGCCGGGACCGGCCGGGGCTCCTCTACGATCTCGCCAAGGGCTTGAAGGAACTCGGCATCGTCATCCAGAGCGCGCACATCGCGACGTTCGGCGAGCGGGTCGTCGACGTCTTCTACGTCAAGGACGTGTTCGGCATGAAGGTGACGGCCCGGAGCAAGCTGGCGCGGGTCGAGCGGCGGCTGCTCGAGGCGCTCGCGGCGCCGGCTCGGTCCGCCTGAGCGGCACCCGCGACGCTGCCGGCCGGTGCGCCTCTCTCTGGCCCTCGCCCCGCTCGTGGCCACGCTCGTGGGCTTCGGCGGCACGATCGCGCTCGTGGTGGCGGCGGCCGCGGCGGTCGGCGCCGGCCCCGAGGCGACCGCCTCCTGGGTCGCGGCGCTCGCGCTCGCCAAGGCGGCGGTGAGCCTCGTGGGCTCGCTCCGCCACCGCATCCCGGTGGTGGCCGCCTGGTCCACCCCCGGGGCAGCGCTGATCGCCGCCTCGCCCGGGCTCACCGATCTGCCGGGAGCGGTCGGCGCGTTCCTGCTCTCGGCCCTGCTCCTGCTCGCCACCGCCGCCGTCCGTCCGCTCGGCAGGCTGGTCGAAGCGATCCCGATGCCGGTCGCGGCGGCGATGCTCGCCGGCATCCTGCTGCGCTTTGCCACCGCGTTGTTCGACGCGGCGGCCAGCACCCCGGCGCTCGTTCTGCCGCTCCTGGCGCTGTTCCTGGCCGTGCGCCTCGCGAGCCCGAGCGGCGCCGTGCTGGCGGTGCTCGCGGGCGGCTTGGCATTGGCCACCGGGCTCGGGCTCCTCGGCCCCCTGCCGCTGGGGTTCGGGCTCTCGCCGCTCGTCTGGGTGACCCCGCGGTTCGAGCCGGCGGTGCTCGTGGGGCTGGGCGTGCCGCTCTTCCTCGTCACCATGGCCGGGCAGAACCTGCCCGGCCTCGCGGTGCTCCGGGCCGCCGGCTACGCCGTGCCGGCCGGCCCGATCCTCGGCCTCACCGGGCTCGCCTCGCTCGCCTCCGCGCCCTTCGGCGCGCACGCCACGAACCTTGCGGCGATCACCGCGGCGCTCTGCACCGGCCCGGACGTCCACCCCGAGCCCGGCCGGCGCTGGTGGGCCGGGGTGTTCTACGCCGGCTGGTGGCTCCTCCTGGCGGCGTTCGGCGGTTCCCTGGCGCTCCTCGTGGCGGCGCTCCCGCCGGTGCTGGTCGCCACGGTCGCGGGTGTGGCGCTGCTCGGCCCCCTGGCCGGCTCGCTGGCCACCGCGCTCGGCAGCGAGCCGCATCGTTTCGCCGCGGTGGTGACCCTGGCGGTGAGTGCCTCGGGGCTCGCGCTGCTCGGCATCGGGCCGGCCTTCTGGGGCCTCGCCGCTGGTCTCGCCACGCTCACCCTCGAGCGGCTCGCCCGGGCGGTGCGCGCCCCGTTCGGAGCCCGGAGGTGAGCTTCGTGCGCGCCGCCTTCACCGTGGGCGCGCTCACCCTGGCCTCGCGCCTGCTCGGCTTCCTGCGCGATCTGCTGATCGCCGCGGTGCTCGGCGCCGGCGTCGCCGCGGATGCCTTCTTCGTCGCCTTCAAGCTCGCCAACATGCTGCGCCGGCTCTTCGCCGAGGGTGCCTTCAACGCTGGCTTCGTGCCGCTCTTCGCGCGCACGCTCGAGCAGGAGGGACCAGGCCCGGCTCGCGCCTTCGCCTGCCACGCCTTCGCGGTCATGCTCGCGATCCTGCTCGCGGTCGTTGCCCTGGCCGAGCTCTGCATGCCGTGGCTGGTTCGCGTGATCGCCACCGGGTTCGCGCCCGGAAGCGAGCGCCACCTGCTGGCGGTCGAGCTGGCCCGAGTGACCTTCCCCTACCTGATGCTGATCTCGCTCGCCGCGCTCGTGGGCGGGGTCCTGAACAGCCTCGGCCGGTTCGCCGCCGCCGCCTTCGCGCCGATCCTCCTGAACCTGGCGCTCGTTGCGGCGCTCGGCCTCGCGGTCGTGCTGCGGGCGAGCGCCGCGCATGCGCTCGCCTGGGGCGTCCTCGTGGCGGGCCTGGCCCAGCTCGCCCTCCTCCTGGGCGTGGCGACAGCGATCGGCTGGCCGCTCCGGCCGCGCTGGCCCGGGTCGGTCGACCGGCCCCGGCTCGCCCGGCTCTGGCGGCTCGTCCTGCCGGGCGCGGTCGGCGCCGGCGTCTACCAGCTCAACCTCGTCATCGACACTTGGTTCGCCTCGCACCTGCCGACCGGTGCCGTGTCCTACCTGTTCTATGCCGACCGGCTCGTGCAGCTCCCCTTGGGCCTGATCGGCGCGGCGCTCGGGACCGCCCTCCTGCCGCTGCTCGCCCGCCAGCTGCGCGGCGGCCGCGACGACGCCGCCCGGCAGAATTTCGACCGTGCGCTCGAGCTCGCCCTCCTGTTGAGCCTGCCGTCGGCCATCGGGCTCGCCACGCTCGCCCTGCCGATCGTCGAGGTGCTGTTCGAGCGTGGCGCCTTCGACGCCGCGGCGACCCGGGCCACCGCCTCGGCGCTCGCGGCCTTCGCGGTCGGCCTGCCCGCCTACGTGCTCATCAAGGTGCTGGCGACTGGCTTCTTCGCCCGCGAGGACACCCGCACGCCGGTCCTGGTGGCGGCCGCCTCCCTGCTCGCCAACGTGGCGGTGATCCTCCTGACCGTGGGCCGGCTCGGCCATGTCGGGATCGCCCTTGCCACGGCGCTGGCGAGCTGGCTCAACGCCGCCCTTCTGGGCTGGCTCCTGCGCCGTCGCGGCGGGCTCGTCCCGGGCGAGCGCCTGCGTCGCCGCGCCGTCCGACTGGTGCTCCTCAACCTGGCGCTCGCCCTGACGCTCGGCGCGGTCGCGGGCCTCGTGCCCGGCGTGGCGACGCCGGCCGGCCTCCTGCTCACGATCGGGGCGGCGCTCGGGGCGTACCTGGCCGCCGTCCAGCTGGCCGGCGCCGCCGACCTCGCCGAGCTCGGGGCGGCGGCGCTCAGGCGGCGTCCGGCGGGGCCGGAGACCGCCCTCTGAGCGCCGGACCGCCGGCTTGACAGGCGGGGGACCGCGTGATGGTCAGGGGGCCCGTCCGCCAGCACCCCGGATCCGCCCGCCGATGCGAGGTCTCGTCTTCTCCGGCATCCAGCCCACGAGTGGCATCCATCTCGGTAACTATCTGGGCGCGATCCGGCACTGGGTGCGGCTGCAGGCGAGCCACGACTGCATCTACTGCATCGTCGACCAGCATGCGCTCACCACCATGCACGACCCGCAGGCGATGCGCGCGAACAGCCGCGAGGTGGCAGCCGCCCTGCTCGCCTGTGGGATCGACCCGAAGCGCTCGATCCTCTTCGTCCAGAGCCACGTGCCGGCGCACGCGCAGCTAGCCTGGGTGTTCAACTGCGTGACCCCGCTCGGCTGGCTCAACCGCATGACCCAGTTCAAGGAGAAGGCGGGCAAGGACCGGGAGAACGCGCCCGTGGGCCTCTACGCCTACCCGGTCCTCCAGGCGGCCGACATCCTGGCCTACAAGGCCACGCACGTGCCGGTGGGCGAGGACCAGAAGCAGCATCTGGAGCTCTCCCGCGACGTCGCGGCCTCGTTCAACCGGCGCTTCGGCGAGGGCTTCTTCCCCCTGCCCGAGCCGATGATCCTGGGCGAGGCCACGCGCGTGATGAGTCTGCGCGACGGCACCAGGAAGATGTCGAAGTCCGACCCTTCCGACCAGTCGCGCATCAACCTCACCGACGACGCCGAGGCGATCGCTTCGAAGATCCGGCGTGCCAAGTCCGACAGCATCGAAGGGGTCTGGGCGGACGAGGCCGCTCGGCCCGAGGCGAGCAATCTCCTGACGATCTACGCGGCCCTGGCGGATCGCCCGCGCACCGCCGTCGAGGAGGAGTTCCGAACGACCCTGTTCTCGACCTTCAAGACCAGGCTCGCCGAGCTGTGCGTCGAGAAGCTGGCGCCGATCAACGCCGAGATGCGTGGGCTCTTGGCGAACCCGGACCACATCGACCACGTGCTCGCCGACGGTGCGGCCCGGGCCCGGGCGATCGCCGAACCGGTGCTGGCCGAGGTCTACGACCGCGTCGGCTTCCTGAAGCTCTGAGCGGCGAGCCGTGGCGAGCGCGACCCCTCCGCAACCGGCCGTCCGCAGCCGCGGCTTCGTCTGGCTGCTCCTGCCGGCCCTGCTGATCGGGCTCGTGGCGCTCTACTATGTGGTGGGCGCGCTCTGGTTCCACCGGATCGACGACGACCGCTCGTTCGGCGAGACCCTCGAGGTGGCACCGCCCGCGAGCCGCGCGGTCGCTGCCGCCGCGGCTCTGGTCGAGCGCGAGGTCGAGGTGCACCGCTGGACCGCCAACGATCCGTGGTTCCAGCCGACCGCGCTGCTCGACAACATGCCCAACTTCCAGAAGGGCGTGGTCGCGGCGGTCGCGCGCTTCTCGATCGAGCTGCGCGATCATCTGTCGCGGGTCCGCGGCACGAGCCAAGTCGATCCCGATGCCGAGGGCGCCGCCGGTCGGCTGAGCTACCCGGGCGACGTCTGGTTTCTCGAGTGGTCGAGCACGCCCGTGCAACCCTCCTCGGAGAGCCAGTACCGCCGGGCCACCGAGGACCTCAGGCGGTACAACGAGCGCCTCGCACGCGGTCAAGCGGTGTTCGAGCGGCGCGCCGACAACCTCATGGCGACGCTCGAGCGGATAGCGGCCGACCTCGGCGCCGCGGCCGCCGCCGTCGACGAAAAGGCGGTGGCGCGCGCCGGCGCCTGGTACGATTGGGACGCCGACGACCTGTTCTACGCCAACAAGGGCAGGCTCTACGCGTACCACGTCCTCCTGCGCGAGCTCGGCCGCGACATGGCGCCGGTGCTCGACGAGCGTGGCGCGCGGCGGGTCTACGACCAGCTCCTGACGAGCCTCGCCCGGGCGGGCGAACTGCAGCCCTGGGTGGTGGCGAACGGCACCCCGGACGGCCTGCTCTGGCCGAACCACCTGCTGGCGCAGGGCTATCTGCTTCTGCTGGCGCGCTTCCAACTCTACGAGATGGTGAATATCCTGCAGAAGTGAGCGGTGGGCCGCTCTTGCGGCGCGGCTGCGGCCGCTCCATGTGCAGCGGGTGAGCGGGGAGAACCGCATGTTCATCCAGACCGAGCCCACGCCCAATCCCGCGACCCTCAAGTTCCTGCCGGGCCGCGCGGTGATGGCGCGCGGGGTGGCCGAGTTCGTCGATCCCGAGGCTGCTGCGGCCTCGCCTCTGGCGGCTAGGATCTTCGCGGTCGAGGGGGTTGCGGGCGTCTATCTGGGCGCCGAGTTCGTGAGCGTGACCAAGCGCGAGGGGCTGGCTTGGCACGAGCTCAAGCCGGCCGTGCTCGGCGCCATCATGGAGCACTTCCTCTCGGGCGACCCGGTTCTGGCCGAGGGCGCCGAGGCCGAGGTCGAGGAGACCACCGCCGACGATCCGACGGTGGCTCAGATCAAGGAGCTGATCGAGACCCGGGTGCGCCCGGCGGTGGCGCGCGACGGCGGCGACATCGTGTTCCGCGGCTTCGAGCGCGGCGTCGTGTACCTGCAGATGCGCGGCGCCTGCTCCGGCTGTCCGAGCTCGACCATGACCCTGAAGGCCGGCATCGAGAACCTGCTGCGCTACTACGTGCCGGACGTGGTCGAGGTGCGCGCGGTCGGCTGAGCCGCGAGGCGTGCGGCTCCTGGCCCTGCTGGTCGGCGGCGCGGGCTCGGCCGTGGCGGCCCTGGGCGGCCCGCGCGGCGCGGTGGAGCGGGTGGCCGTCGGCACGCCCTCCGAGCGTCTGCCGAGCCTCGTCCGCCAGGTGGTCGAGGAGGCCGGGCTTCGGCTGAGCGAGCTCGAGACGCTGGCGGTCCTGACCGGTCCGGGCAGCTTCACGGCGATCCGTGCCGCGGTCGCGGCCGCCCGGGCACTGGCGCTGGCGACCGGCCGGCCCGTGCATGCGTTGAGCGCGCTGGAGCTCGGCGCCGAGCTCGCGGGTGGGGATGGCCCCGTGCTCGTCCTCGCTCCGGCCGGCCGCGGGGAGATGGCCGCGCAGCTTTTCGCCGACCGGGACCACCCGCTCGGCGAGCCGAGCCTCCTCGGACCGGACGACATCGCCGCGGCGACGGTCGGGGCGCCGCGGTGGGTGCTGGTCGATCCGGAGCCGGGCTCGCCCCTGACGGCCGCGGGGCCAGCGGAGGTGGTGCGCACCAGCGGGTTGGCGCTGGCCCGTGCCGCGCTCGCGCGGGCCGGCCGCGGCCGGCCGCCCCTGCCGGGGCCGGCGATCCGCCCGCTCTATCTGCGCCGGCCGGACGCCCGGCCCGAGGCCGGCCGCCCGCTGGTCGTCGCGGTCTGACATGCTCGGCCTGCGCCGCGCCGGCACGGTCGCGATCAAGCCGGTCGGCCCGTTCGATCTCGGCCGGCTGGCGCGTCTCCACCGACGCTGCTTCACCGAGCCCTGGAGCCGCGCCGACCTGGCCCACCTGCTGGCGCTACCGGGTGGCTTCGGGCTGATCGCCCGGCTCTACGAGGGCGGACTGGCCGGCCTCGACGCGCTCAGAGGCGTCGGCTTCGCCATCGCCCGGGTCACGCGTGAGGAGAGCGAGCTGCTGTCGCTCGGCGTGGCTCCCGGCTGGCGGCGTCGGAGGGTCGGCAGCGCGCTGCTGCTCGCCGCCATGGAACGGGCGCGCGCCGGCGGTGCGGGGGTGATGTTCCTCGAGGTGGCGATCGACAACCACTCGGCCCAGGAACTCTACGGCGCGCACGGGTTCGAGCCGGTCGGGATCCGGCCGGACTATTACCAGCGTGCCGACGGCAGCCGGATCGGCGCTCACACCATGCGCTGCGACCTCGACCGGGCGCTGGCGCGGCCGCCCGCCGGCCTCGACCGGCGGGTCAGCGCCGGTGCTGGTCCCGCTTCCTGACCTCGAGCGACCAGAGCGCGTCACCGAGCGACTCGAGCCGCAGGATCTCGTGGCCGTGGTCGGCCAGCGCCCGCGGCACGTTGGTCAGGGGCTCCCCGTCGCGCAGCCGGATGCGCAGGATCTCGCCGTCCGCCATCCGCTCCAGGCGAAGTTTGGTCCGGACGAAGGTCATCGGGCACACCTCGCCGGTGATGTCGAGCTCGTGCATCGTCTCGCCCATGTCCATCGACTGTCTTGCCTCGCCGTGCAAAAACCGCTTGCGAATTCCCCCGATCCACATATGGTGCGGCACCGACCGCCGGTTTACTCGGCCCCTAGGGACGCGCTGGAATGACCGAGAAGATAAGCCCGAACGAGCTGTTGTCCATGACGACGGAAATCGTATCGGCCCACCTGTCCAACAACACGGTTTCCGTGGGCGACATCCCCCAGCTCATCAAGCTGGTGTACTCCAGCTTGGCGACACAAGGTGTCGAGGAGCAAAAGGAAGCTCCCGAGAAGCCAGTGCCTGCTGTTCCGATCAAGAAGTCGGTGATGCCAGAGTACATCATCTGCCTCGAGGACGGAAAGAAGCTCAAAATGCTCAAGCGTCATCTGAAGACGCGGTACAATATGACCCCAGACGAGTATCGCAAGCGCTGGGGGCTTGGCGACGACTACCCGATGGTGGCGCCGGCTTACGCCGAGCAGCGCTCGAGCCTCGCCAAGAAGATCGGTCTCGGCACCAAGCCGCGGGCGCGCGGCCGCCGGGCCATGGCGTGACGCCGACGCGAGCCGGCACCCGCGGGTGCCGGCTCGACGCGCCGTCCGCTGCGGCCGTCTTCGCTCCGCCGCCGATTGCCGGTATAAGGGCTGCAGGGGATCGCTGATCCGCGCGGGTCGGGACCCTGCTGCAGCGCGAGGCTCCATGCCGCGAACGGCCCGGCGGTGACCAGGCGTCTCTTCATCCGCACCTACGGCTGTCAAATGAACGTCTACGACTCCGACCGGATGGCGGAGGCGATGGCGGTGCACGGCTGGCGCCGGGTCGAGGCGGCCGAGGAGGCCGACCTCGTGGTCCTCAATACCTGCCACATCCGCGAGAAGGCGGCCGAGAAGGTCTATTCCGAGCTCGGCCGCCTGCGCCGGCTTCGGGCCGGACGTTCCGGGCGGGGCGAGACGATGCTGCTCGCCGTCGCCGGCTGTGTCGCCCAGGCCGAGGGCGAGGCGATGCTCGAGCGGGCGCCGTTCGTCGACATCGTCGTCGGGCCCCAGGCCTACCATCGGCTGCCCGAGCTCGTCGCCCGGCGCGAGCGCGAGCGCGGCAGCGCGCTCGCCACCGAGTTCCCGGTCGACAGCAAGTTCGACCACCTGCCGGAGCGCGCCACGGTCGGCCCGGTCTCGGCCTTCCTGACGGTGCAGGAGGGGTGCGACAAGTTCTGCACCTTCTGCGTCGTGCCGTACACGCGGGGAGCCGAGGCGAGCCGGCCGGCGGCGGCGATCCTGGCCGAGGCGCGGCGACTGGTCCGCGGCGGCGCGCGCGAGCTCGTGCTGCTCGGGCAGAACGTCAACGCCTATCACGGCGAAGGGCCGGGCGGGCGCAGCTGGTCGCTCGCCCGCCTCCTGGCCGAGCTCGCCGACCTGGAGGGCGTCCTGCGCCTTCGCTACACGACCTCGCATCCCAAGGACATGAGTGCCGATCTCATCGAGGCGCACGGTGCGATCCCGACGCTCGCATCCTCTCTGCACCTGCCCGTGCAGTCGGGCTCGGATGCCGTGCTCGAGGCGATGAACCGGGGCTACACGGCCGAGACCTATCGGCAGATCGTCGAGCGGCTGCGCGCCGTGCGGCCGGACCTGGCGCTCTCCTCGGACTTCATCGTGGGCTTTCCGGGCGAGCGCGAGTCCGACTTCGAGGCGACACTCGACCTCGTCCGCGCGGTGGGCTTCGCGCAGGCCTACTCCTTCAAGTTCAGCGCCCGGCCGGGAACGCCCGCGGCCTCGATGCGCGGTCAGATCAAGGAGACCGTCAAGGTCGAACGCCTGGCCAGGCTGCAGGCCCTGCTCGGCGAGCAGGCGGAGGCCTTCAACGCAGCCATGGTGGGCCGCACGCTCCCGGTGCTGATCGAGGGTGACGGGCGGCACTCGGGACAGGTGGTCGGGCGCACGCCGTGGCAGCAGTCGGTGCACCTCGAGGGCGATGGCCTCCGGCCGGGTGATCTCGTGGATGTCACGATCACGGGCTCACATGCGCACAGCCTCGCCGGCCGACGGGCGGCCGGCACAACCGGGGAGGGCCGCGCCTGAAGACCGTGAGCCAGCTCGATAGCCTGCGCGGTGCCAGCCAGCGCGTGCGCTTCGACGACAACGCTACCTGCGCCGCTCTGTTCGGCCAGCACCACGTCAACCTCGCGCGCATCGAGCAGAAGCTGCCGGTGACGATCGTGAGCCGCGGCAACGAGGTGTTCATCCAGGGCGACAACGACGACGACGTGCACGTCGCCGCGGCCGTGCTCGAGGAACTCTACGGCAAGCTCCGCAGGGGCGTGGCGATCGGCCGCGAGGAGGTCGACGCGGCGCTCCGGATGCGACGGCCCGAGGGCGAGGCGGGCGAGCGGGCGGAGCACCACGCGGTCCGCACGGACCGGAAGCTGGTCGTCGCCCGGTCCGCCAACCAGCTCGCCTATCTGCGGGCGCTCGAGCGCTTCGATCTGGTGTTCGCGCTCGGCCCAGCCGGCACCGGCAAGACCTACCTGGCGGTTGCCATGGCCGTGGCCTTTCTCAAGCAGCACCGGGTCGAGCGGCTGGTGCTGTCGCGGCCGGCCGTCGAGGCGGGTGAGCGGCTGGGCTTCCTGCCGGGGGACATGAAGGAGAAGGTCGATCCCTATCTGCGCCCGCTCTATGATGCGCTGCGCGACATGCTGCCCGAGGGCAAAGTGCAGCTGCGCATCGAGAGCGGCCAGGTCGAGATCGCGCCCTTGGCGTTCATGCGCGGTCGCACCTTGAGCAATTCCTTCGTGATCCTCGACGAGGCGCAGAACACCACCCCGGCCCAGATGAAGATGTTCCTCACCCGGCTCGGCGAGGGGTCGCGCATGGTGATCACCGGCGATCCGACCCAGACCGATCTGCCGGCCGGCGCCGGATCCGGCCTCGCCGACGCCGTCGACCGGCTGTCCGGCCTGCCGGGGATCGGCATCGTGCGGTTCGACCGCGGCGACATTGTCCGGCATCCCCTGGTCACCCAGATCATCGAGGCCTATGAGGCTCGGACCCCGAAGCGGTCGGGTCAGGAAGGAAGGGTACGGCGCCCGCCGCGGGCCGCCAGATCGAGCGATGGATAGCGAAAGTAGCAGTCACCAGATCGAGGTGACCGTCGACGCGGCCGGGTGGCGCTCGGCCGTCACCGGGCCGGAGACGATCTGCCGGGGCGCCGTCACGGCCGCGATCGAGGCAGCGCGCCCGAGGGCGGGCGGGCTCGCGGTGAATGTCCTGCTCGCCGACGATGCCACGATCCAGGCGCTCAACCGGACTTGGCGCGGCAAGGACCGGCCGACCAACGTGCTCTCGTTCCCGGCGGGTCCTCCCCCGGTCGGCTTCCCGCGGAGCCTCGGATGGCCGCTCGGCGACCTCGCCCTGGCGCTCGAGACGAGCGCCTCGGAGGCAGCCGAGGAGGGCAAGACGCTCGCCCAGCATCTGGCGCATCTTGTGGTCCACGGCACGCTCCACCTGCTCGGCCACGACCACGACACGCCGGCCGAAGCCGAAGCCATGGAGGCGCTCGAGCGGCGGATCCTGGTCGGCCTCGGCGTCCCCGACCCGTACCGCGCGGAGATCACCGCATGAGACCGGTGCCGCGGCGCGAGAGCCCGTCGCCGACATTGCTCGAGGGGATCATGCGGCGCCTGCGCGAGCTCGCGCTAGGGGCCGAGCAGGAAGGCTCGCTGCGGCGCACCCTCGAGGAGATCATCGAGGAGTCCGAGAGCAGCTCGGAGCGGCGTCTGTCCGGCGAGGAGCGCGAACTGCTGCAGCGCGCGCTCGGCTTCGGCGAGCTCGAGGTGGCCGACATCATGGTCCCGCGCTCGGACATCAAGGCGGTGCCCGTGGAGGCGAGCCTCGGCGACGTCGTGGCGGCGATGCGCGCAGCCCGCCACTCGCGCCTGCTGGTGTACCGGCAGACGCTCGACGAGGTGGTGGGGATCGTCCATTTGAAGGACCTGCTCGACTACTGGGGCGACGGCCAGAGCTTCGTGCTCGAGCAGGTGGTCCGACAGGTGCCGGTGGTGCCGCCCTCGATGCGGGTCCTCGAGTTGCTGCTCGAGCTTCGGACCAGCCGCCAGCACCTGGCGGTCGTGGTCGACGAGTTCGGCGGCACCGACGGCCTGGTGACGCTCGAGGATGTGGTCGGCGAGCTCCTCGGCGAGATCGCCGACGAGCAGACGAGCCTCGGGCCGCCGCAGCTGGTCGAGCGCGCCGACGGTTCGCTCGAGGTGGACGGACGCCTCGATCTCGAAGAGCTCGAGGAGCATCTCGGGCTGACGCTGCTGTCCGCCGACGAGCGCGACGAGGCCGACACCGTAGCCGGCCTGATCTTCGCCCTGGTCGACCGGGTGCCGGCCCGGGGCGAGCGGGTCGAGCACCCGAGCGGCGTGCGCTTCGAGGTGATCGACGCCGACCCGCGCCGGATCAAGCGGGTCTGCGTGAGCCGGCCGCCGTCCGGCCAGCCGGAGGGCGAGATCGCCCGGCCGGCCGCTTGAGCTTCCATCCGGTGCGGAGCGCGCCGGCCGCGGGCGGCCGCGCAGGGCCGCGGGGCCGGCTCGATCGCTGGCCGCTCGCAGGCTGTCTGGTGCTCGGCGTCGCTGCCTCGCTCGCGCTGCCGCCGCTCCATCTGCTCCCCACACTGCTCGCCTTCTCGCTCTGGCTGGCGCTTCTGCACGCCGCGGCGGGGCCGCGGGCGGTGGCCGCACGCGGCTTCGCGTTCGGCCTCGGCTGGCACTTGGCGGGGCTCTACTGGATCGGGATCGCCTTCTTCACCGACGCCGAGCGGTTCGGCGCCCTGGCGGTGCCGGCGGTGGTCGGGCTCGCCGCCCTCAACGCGCTGTTTCCCACAGCCGCAGCGCTCCTCGCGCGGTCTCGCCCGTGGCGCTCGCCGGTCACGGCCGCGATGGCGCTGGCGCTCGCCTGGACGCTCACCGACGGTCTGCGCGACGACATTCTCCTGGGATTCACCTGGAACCCGCTCGCGATCGTGTGGGCGCCCTGGCCGGCGCTGATCCAGCCGGCCGCCTGGGTCGGCAGCGACGGACTGTCGCTGCTCACGGCACTGGTCGCCATGCTGCCCGGAGCGGCGCTGCTCCGGGACGCGCCCCGACCCCGTCCCGGCCCGGCCCTGGCGGCAGTTCTCCTGACGCTCCTGGCCGCGGCCGGCGGGGCGAGGCTCGTCCTGGTCCGGCCCGAGGCCGACCCGGCCGTCCAGCTGCGGATCGTCCAGGCCAATGTCGCCCAGCACCACAAGTGGGACCCCGAGAAGCGCGCGATCTGGCTGCGTCGCCACTTGGCGCTCTCGGTCGAGCCGGCGTCGGAGCCGCTCCACCTCGTGATCTGGCCGGAGAGCGCGGTACCCTACCAGATCGAACGGGAGCCGGCGCTCCGCCAAATCCTGGGCGAGGCAGCGCCACCCGGTGGCGTGCTCGTGACCGGCGGCGACCGGCTGGAGCTCGAGGCCGACCCGCCGACCGCGAGCAACGCGGTCTTTGCGCTCGACCCCGCGGGATCCATCCTCGCGCGATACGACAAGGTCGACCTCGTGCCCTTCGGCGAGTACCTCCCGTGGCGGACGTTGCTCGGCCGGCTCGGTCTCGAGAAGCTCACGCGGGGCACGATCGACTTCGTGCCGGGGCCCGGCCGGCGGACGCTGCGCCTGCCCGGTCTGCCGGCGATGAGCCCGCTCGTCTGCTACGAGGCGATCTTCCCGGGTCGCGCGGTCGACCCGGACGATCGCCCGGCGTTCCTACTGAACCTCACCAACGACGCCTGGTTCGGGCGGAGCCCGGGCCCTCACCAGCACGCGGCCATGGCGGTCCTGCGCACGGTCGAGGAGGGCCTGCCGCTGGTGCGGGCCGCCAATACCGGGATCTCCCTCGTTGCCGATGCCCAGGGGCGCACGCTGGCGCGACTGGAACTCCGGACGACGGGCGTGCTCGACCACCCGCTGCCCGGGCGACTCGCCACGCCAACCCTGTATCGTCAATCGGGCGGTTGGACGCCCGTATATCTATTTATAGTTGTATTGGGCCTGATCGTTTGGCTAGAGTGGCGCGAGCGAGGTGTGTGACAGGCTCGGTGATGGCGAGGCCGCTGACATCCGCTGGCCACGGTACGGTCGATCCGATCGACCGCCACGTCGGGCGACGGTTGAAATTGCGCCGTGCGCTCATGGGACTGAGCCAGGAGCGGCTGGGTGATCTCCTCGGCGTCACGTTTCAGCAAGTGCAGAAGTACGAGCGCGGCGCCAATCGGATCGGTGCCGGCCGGCTCTGGCAGCTGGCCGGGATCCTGAGCGTGCCGGTGACGTGGTTCTTCGAGGAGCTGGGGACGGGAGACGCGGATCGCGACGTCGCGGCCCTGCCGGCCCCAGGGCTGGCCGAGCCCGGCGTCGGGTTCGTATTCGAGCCACCGCGGCGGGCCGTTCCATCGGCCCAGCCGCCGAGTGTGGACCGCCGGGAGACGCTCGAGCTGGTGCGCGCCTTCAACGAGATCGGCGATCCCGTGGTCCGCCGACGGCTCTACGAGCTCGTACGCGCGGTGAGCGACGCGCGCACGGAGCTACGCCCGGCCGACCGTCGGTCGACTTGACCGGAGGTCGGGTTCCTGCCTTAAGCCGGCGCGGCGGTCCGGCCGGACCGCGGGCGCGCAGGGTCGCGCGCCGCCCTGCCCGGGAGCTCGCCGCGCGATGGCCGCGTCCGATTACCTCTTCACGAGCGAATCCGTCTCCGAGGGTCACCCCGACAAGGTGTGCGACCGGATCTCGGACGAGGTCGTCGATCTGTTCCTCGGCGAGTATCCGGAGGCCCGGGTCGCCTGCGAGACACTGGCCACCACCAACCGCCTCGTTATCGCCGGGGAGTGCCGGCCGGGGCCGGGCAGCCGGATCACGGCCGACTTGATCCGGCACACCGCGCGGATGGCGATCAAGGCGATCGGTTACGAGCAGCCGGGCTTCCACTGGCAGCACGCGCACATCGACGTCTTGCTGCACGAACAGGCGGCGGACATCGCGCGCGGTGTGGACGCGGCCTTCGGCAAGGACGAGGGAGCCGGCGACCAGGGCATCATGTTCGGCTTCGCCTGCGACGAAACGCCCGAACTCATGCCGGCACCGATTCACTATGCTCACGAGATCCTGCGGCGACTGGCCGCGGCCCGCCATGCCGGCCAGCTTCCGCAGCTCGGGCCGGATGCCAAGAGCCAGGTCACGCTGCGCTACGTCGGCGGCCGGCCGGTCGGGACCACCGCGATCGTGGTCTCGACCCAACACGTTGAGGAACTCCCGTCCGAAGACGTGAAGCAGATCGTTCGGCCCTACGTCCTGGCGGCGCTGCCCGAGGGTTGGATGTGCCCGGAACAGGAGTTCTACGTCAATCCGACCGGACGGTTCGTGATCGGTGGGCCGGATGGCGATGCGGGGCTCACCGGCCGAAAGATCATTGTCGACACCTACGGCGGAGCTGCGCCGCACGGCGGCGGCGCCTTCTCGGGAAAGGACCCGACCAAGGTTGACCGCTCGGCGGCCTATGCCGCCCGCTATCTGGCGAAGAACGTCGTGGCCGCGGGTCTGGCCCGCAAGTGCGTGATCCAGCTCGCCTACGCGATCGGCGTCTCGAAGCCGCTCTCGGTCTATGTCGACACGCTCGGCACCGGCGAGGTCGACGAGGCCCGGCTCGGTCGCACCCTGCGCGAGATGGTCGATCTCTCCCCTCGCGGCATCCGCCAGCATCTTGGCCTGTCC
The DNA here is from genome assembly GCA_964504655.1 of uncultured Geminicoccaceae bacterium. Lineage (GTDB taxonomy): Bacteria > Pseudomonadota > Alphaproteobacteria > Geminicoccales > Geminicoccaceae > JANXAZ01. The sequence continues at coordinate 59,106 of CAZDFD010000001.1, read as the reverse complement.
CGCCCGATCTACGCGCGGACCGCGGCCTACGGTCATTTCGGCCGGGCACCGGACAGCGACGGCGGGTTCTCCTGGGAGCGGCGCGACCTCGTCGACGAGTTGCGCCGGGCGTTCAACTGACCGGTGCCGCGGCTCTGGAGGACCGCGTCGCGGGGTCGCAGCATCGGCAGATTTACGGTCGGCGCGGCGGTCCCCGGCTGCGGCCCGGCCGGCGGCGGCTTCTCGACGAGCTGCTGCCCCGTCTGAGCGTCCAGCTGCCCGAGGCGGGCCAGCTCGAGCCGCGCGCGCTGTTCGCGCGCCCCGTCCGAGGGGTGCGCCTCGAGGTGGGCTTCGGCGGCGGGGAGCATCTCGAGGCGGAGGCCCTGGCGAGCCCCGAGGTCGGGTTCATCGGGGTCGAACCGTTCCTCGCGGGCGTGGCACGCCTCTTGGCCGGCGTCGAGGCCAACGGCCTCGACAATGTGCGAATCCTGGTCGACGACGCGCGGCTGCTCCTGGCGTCGCTGCCGGAAGCGAGCCTCGAGCGGATCGACGTGCTGTTTCCCGATCCATGGCCGAAGAGCCGCCACCACAAGCGGCGGATCGTCAACGCCGCCACCGTGGCCGAGATGGCGCGGGTGCTGGCTCCCGGCGGCGAGCTGCGGCTCGCGACCGACGATCCCGGCTATGCCCGCTGGATGCTCGCGGCGATCCTCGGCGAGCCGCGCCTCCTCTGGACCGCCGAGCGGTCGGCCGACTGGCGTGTGCCCGGGCCGGATCATCGCCGCACGCGCTACGAGGCGAAGGCCCTCGCGGCCGGCCGCCCGCCGGTCTATCTGCGCTGCCGGCGGCGGGGTGCGGGGCAGCGGTTGGGGCTTGCCTGAACGGCCGTTCGAGGCCATATAGAGACGAACTCCTACTCCGACTGCTCTAGGGGGAGAGTGGGTTGTCGCCCGCTCTCTTTGGCGTGTTCGTTTGACAGGGATCTCGTCCTCGACCGATCTTGCCTCGCTCATCGCGCCGACGCTCGGCGCCCTGGGCTTCGAGCTCGTTCAGGTGCGCCTGATGGGCGGCGGCCGGCCGACGCTTCAGATCGTCGCCGAGCCGATCGACCATGCCCGCGTGATGACGGTCGACGATTGCGCCGCCATCAGCCACGCGGTGTCGGCGGTCCTCGACGTGGCCGACCCGATTCCGCAGACCTATCGGCTCGAGGTGAGTTCGCCTGGTATCGAGCGGCCACTGGTCACCGAGGAGCACTTCCGCCGGTTCCTCGGGCAGCGGGCGCGGATCGAGACGGATCAACCACTCGGCGGTCGGCGTCGGTTCACCGGCACGATCGGCAGGTGCGACGGGGCGGCGGTCACGATCGAGGCGGAGGACGGCCCGGCCACGATTCCGCTCGCGGCGATTCGGCGGGCTCGGCTCGTGGCCGAGGTGCCGGGGGCCGCGCCGCGCGCCGGCGGGCGCCGGCGCGCCGGCTGACGGGGAGAGGGACGGTGATGGAGACTGCCGGGTTCGGTCGCGGCGAGCTCCTGAGGGTGGCCGAGGCTGTCGCCCAGGAGAAGGGCATCAGCGCCGGCGAGGTCGTCGAGGCCATGGAGCAGGCCGTACAGACGGCGGCGCGTCGCAAATACGGTCTCGAGCACGAGATCGTGGCCGAGATCGACCGGCGCACCGGCGAGATCAAGCTGTACCGCGATCTCGAGGTGGTCGAGGCCGTCGAGGAACCGGCCAAGCAGATCACCGTCGAGGAGGCGCGCGACCGCAACCCTGCGGCCCAGGTGGGCGACCACATCCTCGAGCCGCTGCCGCCGATCGATCTCGGGCGGATCGCTGCGCAGAGCGCCAAGCAGGTGATCGTGCAGAAGGTGCGCGACGCCGAGCGCGAGCGTCAGTACAACGACTTCAAGGATCGCATCGGCGAGATCGTGGTCGGCGAGGTCAAGCGCGTCGAGCGCTCCGGCGTCCTCGTCGATCTCGGCCGGGCCGAGGCCATGGTTCGCCCCGACGAGCTGATCCCGCGCGAGATCTTCCACATCAAGGACCGGATCCGTGCCTACGTCTACGACGTTCGGCACGAGACGCGCGGCCCGCAGATCTTCCTTTCCCGAACGCATCCGGGCTTCATGATGAAGCTGTTCGAGCAGGAGGTTCCCGAGATCTACGACGGCATCATCGAGATCAAGGCCTGTGCGCGCGACCCGGGCTCGCGGGCCAAGATCGCGGTGATCTCCAAGGACAGCGGCATCGATCCGGTCGGGGCCTGCGTCGGCATGCGCGGCTCGCGCGTGCAGGCGGTGGTCCAAGAGCTCGGCGGCGAGAAGGTCGACATCATTCCGTGGTCGCAGGATCCTGCCACGTTCGTGTGCAACGCGCTCGCGCCGGCCGAGGTCTCGAAGGTCGTGCTCGATCCGGACGCCAAGCGCATCGAGGTGATCGTCCCCGACCACATGCAGCACATCGCGATCGGCCGGCGCGGCCAGAACGTCCGGCTCGCGAGCCAGCTCACGGGCTGGGACATCGACATCGTCTCCGAGACCGAGGACTCCGAGCGGCGGCAGCGCGAGTTCCGCGAGCTCACCGAGATGTACACGACAGCGCTCAACGTGGACGAGGTGATCGCCCAGCTTCTGGTGACCGAGGGCATCACCTCGATCGACGAGCTGGCGGCGGTGCCGGACGAGGAGCTGGCCCAGATCGAGGGCTTCGACGAGGAGATCGCGGCCGCCCTCAAGGAACGCGCCCAGAGCTGGCTCGAGGAGCGTCGTCAGGCGCTCGAGGCCGAGGCCCGCGAGCTGGGCGTGGCCGACGATCTTCTGAGCTTCGATCGGCTCGAGCTCGACACGGTGGTCAAGCTGGCGCGCCAGGGAGTCCGCTCGCTCGAGGATCTGGCGGACCTCGCGGGCGACGAGCTCGCCGAGATGCTGCCCGGCGCCGGGCTCGGACCGGTCGAGGCGGGTGAGATCGTGATGGACGCGCGGGTCCGGCTCGGCTGGATCGAGCCGCCGGCCGCCGCCGGCGAGCAGGAGGCCACGGCACCGGCGTGAGCAGCGAGGCGCTCTCCTTCGAGATCGAGCCAGCCGGCCGACGGCGCTGCGCGGCGGCCCGCGCGGCCGGCGATCGGGCCGGCATGATCCGGTTCGTGCTCGCCCCCGACGGCGTCGTCGTGCCGGACGTCGACGAGCGGCTGCCCGGGCGCGGGATCTGGGTGGCCGCCGATCGCGCGCTGATCGCCCGGGCCGTTCGCAGCAATCTGTTCGCCAAGGCCGCCGGCGCGCCGGCGCGGCCGGCCGTCGACCTGCCGGCCCGGGTCGAGGCCGCGCTGCGTCGGCGCTGCCTCGACCTGCTCGGGCTGGCCCGCCGGGCCGGCCTCCTGGTGGCAGGCTTCGACCAGGTCGAAGCGGCGCTTCGACAGGGCGGCATCGGCTTGCTGCTGATCGCCCGCGACGCGGCGAGCCAGGCGGCCAAGCTGCGCCGGCTCGCCGGCGCCGTGCCGGTCGCCTGTGGTCTCGGGCGATCCGAGCTCGGGCGGCCCTTCGGCCGCGAGGAGCTGGTCTACGCAGCGGTCGCCCGGGGACGTCTGGCCGACCGGCTGCGGCGGGAGCTCGCCCGGCTCGACGGGCTCGCCGATGGGACCCGGCCGGAAGCGCCGGGCGGGAGCGAAACGCAAGAAGGCGGTGACGATCGATGACGGACGTCAAGGGCGAGGACAAGAACCCGCGGATCGGCATCGCCCGGCCGGCGCCGCCGCGGATCGAGCTCAAGAAGACCGTCGAGAGCGGCGTGGTGCGCCAGAGCTTCAGCCACGGACGCAGCAAGTCCGTGGCGGTGGAGGTCAAGAAGGCGCGGCCGCTGCCCGCCCGACCGAGCAGCCCACCGCCGGCGCCAGCGGCGCCGGCGCCGACCGGGCAGCCGAGCGCTGCCCCGGCCACGGCTGCACCCGCGCCGGCGCCGCCTCCGCCTCCCGCCCGTCCGACCGTCGGCGCCAGTGTCGCCAGGCCCGGTCCGTCGGGCCCGGGGGGCGGTGCCGCCTCGCGCCGACACGTGGTCCTCAAGCCGCTCACCGACGAGGAGAAGCAGGTCCGTCTCAAGGCCCTCACAGAGGCCCGCAAGGTCGAGGAGGAGGCGCGCAAGCGAGCCGAGGAGCTGGCCCGCCGCAGCGCCGAGGAGCAGGCCCGCCGGCGAGCCGAGGAGGATGCGGCGGCCAAGCGGAAGACCGAGGAGGAGGCGAGGAAGCGGGCCGAGGAGGAGGCGAGGCGCAAGGCCGAGGAGCAGGCCCGCCGACTGCTCGAGGACGAGGAGCGGCGCGCGCGCGAGCTGGAGAAGGGCGGCGCGCCGGCCGAGGCCGCTTCGCCCGCGCCGGCGCCGGCCGAGGCCAAGGGCGACGCGGCGAAGCGAGCCGCCAAGCCCGAGCGTACGGCCGCCGAGACCGAGGAGGAGGCCGAGGCCCGGCGCGGCAAGCTCAAGGCCAAGACCACCCGCCCGACCCTCAGGCCGGCTCGCGAGGAAAAGCCCCGCCCGATCCGGGTGGCCCTCGATGGCGAGGAGGAGGAGCGGGTCCGCAGCTTGGCGGCGCTCCGCCGCCACCAGCAGCGCCAGCGTCAGCAGGTCGCCTCGAGCGAGCCGGTGACGCGCGAGGTGGTCCTGCCCGAGAGCATCACCGTGCAGGAGCTGGCCAGCCGGATGGCGGTGCGCGGCGCCGAGGTCATCAAGGCCCTCATGAAGAACGGCGTGCTGGCGACGATCAACCAGCTGGTCGACGCGGATACGGCCGAGCTGATCGTCGGCGAGTTCGGCCACAAGGTGAAGCGCGTGTCGGAGGCGGACGTCGAGGAGGGGATCGAGGGAGCCGCCGACCGTGCCGAGGAGCTCGTGGCACGGCCGCCGGTGGTCACCGTCATGGGCCATGTCGACCATGGCAAGACATCGCTCCTGGACGCGCTGCGGTCGGCCAACGTCGCGGCCGGCGAGGCCGGCGGCATCACCCAGCACATCGGCGCCTACCGGGTGTCCATCGGCGACGGTCTGCCCGTCACCTTCATCGACACGCCGGGCCACGCCGCCTTCACGGCGATGCGGGCGCGCGGCGCCTCGGTGACCGACATCGTCGTGCTCGTGGTGGCCGCGGACGACGGCGTGATGCCCCAGACCATCGAGGCGATCCGGCACGCGCGGGCCGCCAAGGTGCCGATCGTCGTGGCGATCAACAAGATCGACAAGCCCGAGGCCAACCCCGATCGCGTCAAGCAGGAGCTGCTGACGCACGAGGTGGTCGTCGAGGATTTCGGGGGTGAGGTGCTGGCCGTGCCGGTGAGCGCGGTCAAGCGGACCGGCCTCGACAAGCTGATCGAGGCCATCCAGCTGCAGGCCGAGCTCCTGGACCTCAAGGCCAACCCGAGCCGTCCGGCGCAGGGCACGATCGTCGAGGCGAAGCTCGACCGCGGACGCGGCGCGGTCTGCACCGTGCTGGTGCAGAACGGCACGCTCCGGGTCGGCGACATCGTCATCGCCGGGGCGCAATGGGGCCGCGTGCGCGCCCTTTACGACGACCGCGGCGAGGCCGTGGACCGGGCGGGCCCGGCCGCGCCGGCCGAGATCCTGGGCCTCGACGGGGTGCCCGAGCCGGGCGACCGACTGCAGGTGGTCGAGAGCGAGAAACGCGCCCGCGACGTGGCCGAGTACCGCCAGCGGAAGAAGCGCGAGCAGCAACAGGTCGCTTCCGGAGCCGTCAAGCCGACCTCCCTCGAGGAGATGTTCAAAGGCATCAAGGAAGGGACGCTCAAGGAGCTGGCAGTGGTCGTCAAATCCGACGTGCACGGCTCGCTCGAGGCGATCACCGCCGGTCTCGAGAAGCTCAAGACCGAGGAGGTCGGCGTCCGGGTGCTGCACGGTGGCGTGGGTGCCATCACCGAGAGCGACGTGACCCTCGCCCAGGCGAGCAAGGCGGTGATCCTCGGCTTCAACGTGCGCGCCAACGCGCCGGCCCGCGAGCTGGCCAAACGGGCCGGGATCGAGATCCGCTACTACTCGATCATCTACGAGCTGCTCGACGAGGTGAAGGGCCTGCTCTCGGGCATGCTCGCCCCGGAGGCCAAGGAGGTGGTGCTGGGCCGGGCCGAGATCCGCGAGGTGTTCGCGATCTCGAAGGTCGGCAAGGTCGCCGGCTGCATGGTCACGGACGGGCTCATCAAGCGCGGGGCTCGGGCCCGCCTGCTGCGCGACGACGTGGTGATCTACGAAGGTGCGCTGGGTTCGCTCAAGCGGTTCAAGGACGACGTCCGGGAGGTGAAGGAGGGCTTCGAGTGCGGCATGTCGATCGAGGGCTTCGGCGACATCCGTCAGGGCGACGTGATCGAGGCCTACGAGGTCCAAGAGGTTGCCCGGACGCTCTGAGTCCGCCTCGGGTCGGCGCCAGGGAGAGGATCGCGCCGGCGAGCCGTCGCAGCGCCAGCTGCGTGTCGCCGAGCAGATCCGTCACCTTCTGGCCGAGAGCCTGATGCGTGGCGAGGTGCACGATCCGCGCCTCGAGGGCGCGAGCGTCACCATCGCCGAGGTGCGGGTCTCGAAGGACCTGAAGCACGCCACGGTGTTCGCAACCCTGCTCGGCCAGCCGCTCTCGGCGGCCGTGCACGCGGCGCTCGACCACGCCGCACCGGCACTCGCCGGCCAGCTGGCCCGTCGGATGCACCTCAAATACGCCCCGAGGCTGCATTTCGTGGCCGATGAGCTGTTCGATGAGGCGGCCCGGCTGGAGCGGCTGATGGCCGAGGAGCGCGCCCGGTTGCACCTCTCCGAGGAAGGGGAGGAGCATGAGCCGCGCGCGTAGGGGACGGCCGATCCACGGCTGGCTCGCGATCGACAAGGCCGCCGGGCAGACCTCGACCGACGTGGTCAACCGGGTCAAGCGGCTGACCCAGGCCCAGAAATGCGGCCATGGCGGCACCTTGGACCCGCTCGCCACCGGGGTTCTGCCGATCGCCCTCGGCGAGGCCACGAAGACCGTCCAGTACGTGATGGACGCGCGCAAGACCTACCGCTTCACTCTGCGTCTGGGCGAAGCCCGCGACACCGACGATGCCGAGGGCAAGGTCGTCGCGACGAGCGAGCAGCGGCCCTCGGACGGTGAGATCGAGGCCGCCCTGGTGCCGTTCCGCGGCGAGATCCTGCAGCGGCCGCCGGCCTTCGCGGCGGTCAAGGTGCAGGGCGAGCGTGCCTACGATCTGGCGCGGCGCGGTGAACCCGTGGCGCTCGAGCCGCGGCGGGTGCGGATCGACGATCTGCGGCTGGTCGCTCGCCCGGACCCCGACCATGCGTCGTTCGAGATGCTCTGCGGCAAGGGCGCCTACGTGCGGGCGCTCGCCCGCGACCTCGGCGAGGCGCTCGGCTGTCTCGCCCACGTGGCGGAGCTGCGCCGCATCGCGGTCGGTCCGTTCGGGCTCGATCGCGCATTGACCTTGGACGCTCTGGAGCGGCTGGTCGAGGAGGACTCGCTGCCCCAGGCGCTGATCTCGGTGGCGACGGCGTTGGCCGGCATCCCGGCGCTCGCCGTCACCGAGCCGCAGGCGCTGCGGCTCCGAAGTGGCCAGCCGATCCGCATCGTCCCGCGCCTGTTGGGCGAGGACGCGGTCGACGGGACCACGATCAAGGTGACCCAGGCCGGCGAGCTCGTGGCGCTCGCCCGTCTCGAGGGAGCCGAGCTGAGCCCGTTGCGGGTGTTCAACCTCAAGGGCGGCGAAGCCGCCCGGCCGTAGGAGAGGGCCGATGTCGATCACCATCGAGCGCAAGCAGGCGCTCATCAAGGACTATGCAACCGGAGCTGGTGACACCGGATCGCCCGAGGTGCAGGTCGCGTTGCTGTCCGAGAGGATCACCAACCTGACGGAGCACCTCAAGACCCACCAGAAGGATTACGCCTCGCGGCGTGGTCTCCTGATGATGGTCGGGCAGCGCAGGCGGCTGCTGGACTATCTCAAGCGGTGCGACCAAGGCCGCTATCAGCAGCTCATCGACCGGCTGGGCCTGCGCCGCTGAGGGCGGCGCCGCTGCCGGCGGTCGATGCCGAGGAGCGCCCCGGGCGGGCGCGGTGAAAGGCGAAGATCCCGATGTTTCACGTCACGCGCAAGGAAATCGACTGGGGTGGCAAGCGCCTCGCGCTCGAGACGGGCAGGCTGGCCCGTCAGGCCGACGGCGCCGTCCTAGCCTCGCTCGGCGAGACGGTCGTGCTGTGCACCGTCGTCGCGGCGCGAACGGTCAAGGCTGGGCAGGACTTCTTCCCCCTGACCGTCAATTACCAAGAGAAGGCCTTCGCAGCTGGAAAGATTCCGGGCGGTTTCTTCCGCCGGGAAGGCCGTCCCTCCGAGAAGGAGACCCTCGTCTCCCGCCTGATCGACCGACCGATCCGGCCGCTGTTCCCGGACGGCTTCAAGCACGAGACGCAGATCGTCTGCACCGTGTTGGCGCACGACGGCGAGACGGACCCGGACATCGTGGCGATGATCGGCGCGTCGGCGGCGCTCACCTTGAGCGGCGTGCCGTTCCTCGGGCCGATCGGCGCCGCCAAGATCGGCCTGATCGACGATCGGCTCGTGCTCAACCCGACGATCGCCCAGGTCAAGCAGAGCCGGCTCGAGCTGGTCGTCGCCGGCACCCGCGACGCGGTGATGATGGTCGAATCCGAGGCCCACGAGCTGTCCGAGGCGACCATGCTCGAGGCCGTGATGCTCGGCCACCGAGGATTCCAGCCGGCCATCGACCTGATCATCGCGCTGGCCGAGGCGGCCGCCAAGGACCCCTGGGACTTCAACCCGCCCGACCACACGGCGCTCGACGCCGATCTCGAGCGGATCGCCGCGACCGAGCTCGCCCAGGCCTATCTGGAGCCCGTCAAGCAGGCCCGCCACGAGAAGGTCGCGGCGGTCAAGGCCCGGGCGTTGAGCGAGCTCGCCGCCGACGATCCGGCCCGGGCGCTGGTGGTGGCCGAACGCTTCAAGGAGCTCGAAGCCAAGGTCGTCCGCGGGCGGATCCTCAACGAGGGCCGCCGGATCGACGGCCGCGACACGACCAGCATCCGACCGATCGAGGCGGCCGTAGGCGTGCTGCCGCGGGTGCACGGCTCGGCATTGTTCACCCGTGGCGAGACCCAGGCTCTGGTCGTGGCGACGCTCGGCACGGGCCAGGACGAGCAGATGATCGACGCGCTCGAGGGCGACGCGCGCGAGCACTACATGCTGCACTACAACTTCCCGCCCTACTCGGTCGGCGAGACGGGTCGGATGGGATCGCCCGGCCGACGTGAGGTCGGCCATGGCAAGCTCGCCTGGCGGGCCACCCATCCGCTGCTCCCGCCCAAGGACCAGTTCCCCTACACGATCCGCGTCGTCTCGGAGATCACCGAGAGCAACGGCAGCTCGTCGATGGCGACCGTGTGCGGCGCCTCGCTCGCGATGATGGACGCCGGCGTGCCGCTGGCGTGCCCGGTGGCCGGGATCGCCATGGGGCTGATCAAGGAGGGCGAGCGGTTCGCGGTGCTCTCGGACATCCTCGGCGACGAGGATCATCTGGGCGACATGGACTTCAAGGTCGCGGGCACCGAGCGGGGCGTCACCTCGCTGCAGATGGACATCAAGATCGCCGGCATCACCGAGGAGATCATGCGCGTCGCGCTCGACCAGGCGCGGGCCGGCCGCATGCACATCCTGGACGAGATGGCGAAGGCCATCGGCTCGGCCCGGAGCGAGATGCGCGAGACGGTGCCGCGGGTCGTGACGATCCAGATCCCGACCGACAAGATCGGCGCGGTGATCGGCCCGGGGGGCAAGATGATCCGCGAGATCACCGAGACCACCGGTACCAAGATCGACATCGAGGACGACGGGAAGGTCAAGATCGCCTCGGCCGATCCGGCGGCGACGCAGCGCGCCGTCGACTGGATTCGGGGACTGACCGCGACTCCCGAGGTGGGGGCCATCTACAACGGCAAGGTGGTCCGGGTCGTGGACTTCGGCGCCTTCGTCAACTTCCTCGGCAACCAGGACGGCCTCTGCCACATCTCCGAACTTGCCAATGAGCGCGTCGGCAAGGTGACCGACGTGGTCAAGGAGGGCGATCAGGTCAAGGTCAAGGTCCTGGCGATCGACGATCGCGGCAAGATCAAGCTCAGCATGCGCGCGGTCGATCAGACCACCGGGGCGGAGCTGCCGGTCCAGCCGCGCCCGCCGCGGCCCGAGGGGGCGCCGCGAAGCGACGCGCCGCGAGACCGCGGCGGCGAGCGCGCCGGGGACCGGGGCGAGCGCGGCGACGGTCGCCGGCGTCAGCGCGCGCCGTTCTGAGGCGCGAGCTCGGCCGAGGTGAATCGAAACCCTGACGAGAGCACACCCCGCGGGGCAGGGCGGCTCGGCCAGCGCCGAGCGGACCTGCTCCGTGGGCGTGGCGGCAGAAGAGCGGGGGCCCTGCCGACCCCGCGCGCGGAGCCTGGACGATGAGCGCCGCTGTGCAACCCATGGTGATCTCCGGAGCCGAAGTCTGGCCCCTGGTCGAGGGCGGCAAGGGCGTCGCCGTGAGCAACGGCCGCTCTAGTGGCGCCTGGGCCGCGGCCGGCGGCGTCGGCACCATCTCGGGCGTCAACGCCGACCTGCTCGACGACAATGGCGAGTACGTACCGCTCGTGTTCCGCGGCCGCGACCGCAAGGCCCGGCACGAGGAGCTGATCAGCTACTCGATTCGTGCCGGCATCAGCCAGGCCCGGGTGGCCCACGGCTCGCGCCGCGGCGAGGGCCGGATCCACATGAACGTGCTCTGGGAGATGGCGGCTTGCGAGCGCGTGCTGCAGGGCGTGCTGGAGGGGGCCAAGGGGCTGATCCACGGCGTGACCTGTGGTGCCGGCATGCCCTATCGGCTGGCCGAGATCTGTGCCCGCTACGAGGTCTATTACTACCCGATCGTGTCCTCGGCCCGCGCCTTCAATGCGCTCTGGAAGCGAGCCTATCACCGCTTCCAGGAGTGGCTCGGGGCCGTCGTCTACGAGGATCCCTGGCTGGCCGGCGGCCACAACGGTCTGTCGAACAGCGAGGACCCGACCAAGCCCGAAGCCCCTTTCCCGCGGGTGCTCGAGCTCCGCAAACTGATGCGTGGCTTCGGCCTCGACGAGCTGCCGATCGTCATGGCCGGCGGCGTCTGGCACCTGAAGGACTGGAAGGACTGGATCGGCTCGCGCGAGCTCGGCCCGATCGCGTTCCAGTTCGGCACCCGCCCGCTCCTGACCAAGGAGAGCCCGATCCCGGAGAGCTGGAAGAAGCGGCTCCTGGACCTCGTGCCGGGCGACGTCCTGCTGCATCGCTTCAGCCCGACCGGCTTCTACAGCTCGGCCGTCAAGAATCGATTCCTCGACCAGCTGATGGCCCGGTCGGCTCGTCAGGTCGAGTTTCGCAGTGAGCCCGATGCGGTGGCGGGGTTCACGGTGCCTCTCGCCTACGGCCGCAAGAGCGTGTTCCTGACCGTTGCCGACCACGACCGAGCGCAGGCCTGGATCGCCGCCGGCTTCAGCCATCCCATGCGCACGCCCGACAATACGCTCGTCTTCGTGACACCCGACGAACACCGCCGGATTCGGCGCGACCAGTCGGACTGCATGGGCTGCCTCAGCCACTGCGCCTTCTCCAACTGGAAGGACCGGGACGATCACACCACCGGCAAGCTGCCGGACCCGCGCTCCTTCTGCATCCAGAAGACGCTTCAGGAGATCGCGCACGGCCGCGGCGACCCGATCGACGAGCAGCTCATGTTTTCGGGACACAACGCCTACCGCTTCCGGCAGGATCCGTTCTATGCGAACGGATTCGTGCCGACCGTGCGGCAGCTGGTCCAGCGGATCCTCACCGGGCACTGACGATCGGCCCGAGCCCGGCGCTTGGCCGCGGCCTGTCTCAGTTGCGCATCTCCTCGGGCAGCACGCCCCAGAGTGCGCCGCGCTCCATCCAGCCGCGCGTACCGTCGACGTCGAGGAAGCACCAGGCCGTGTCGCAATCGAGCAGCCGGCCGATCACCCCGCGCTCGGCTCGCAGCAGCACGCGGGCGTCGCGGGCGGGGGTGCGGTGCAGCTGCGCGACTTCCGCCGTGACGATCACGGTACGCCGCCGCGACAGCAGGCTGCCGTGGATCCAGCCGACGTCACCCTCGTGGTCCTCGACCTTCCGCCAAGCGTCGAACTCCTCGACGATCCGCACGGGCAGGCCGAGCCGGGAGTAGACCCAGCGGATCGGATAGGTGCGGCCCGGCCCACTGCGGACGTTGATCGAGTCGCCGGCGAGCGACACGAACCGCGGCAGGGGCAGACCGCTGTCGCCGACCTTCTGCGCCAGGGCCGCGCCGCCCAGGAGCGCGACCGCCAACGCGACCAGCGCCGCGAGGCAGTGCGGCGTGCGGCGGCCGGCGGACGAGTCCCGGACGGGCGTCATCGACGCCTCCTATAGGCGGCAAGCCGCGCGCGTCCAGGGGGCCGCGGCCGTTTGAGCGCGCCGGGCATTTCTGCTAGCGGACGGAGTGCCGTCGAGCAGGGTCGCCGGAGCCTCGAGATGCCCCGTTCCCGCCCCGTGGTGATCGTCACCCGCAAGCTGCCGGAGCCGATCGAGGCCCGGATGATGGAGCTCTTCGACACGCGTCTGAACGCCGCCGATCGACCACTCGGTCGAACGCAGCTCGTCGAGGCCCTGCAGGGCTGCGACGTGCTCGTCCCGACCGTCACGGACCGGATCGACGCCGCCGTCCTGGCGCAGGCCGGGGAGCGGCTCCGGCTGATCGCCAACTACGGCACGGGTGTCGACAACATCGACGTCGACGCGGCGTACAAGCGCGGCATCACCGTGACCAACACGCCCGGCGTGCTCACCGAGGACACCGCCGACATGACCATGGCGCTGATCCTCGCGGTCGCCCGCCGACTGGTCGAGGGCGAGCGGCTCGCGCGGTCCGGCGAGTGGCAGGGCTGGGCGCCGACCGCCATGCTCGGCCATCGGATCTGGGGCAAGCGGCTCGGCATCGTCGGCATGGGGCGGATCGGCAGTGCGGTGGCCCGCCGGGCGCGCGGCTTCGGGCTCTCGATCCATTACCACAACCGCCGCCGGGTCCACGAATCGCTCGAGGCCGAGCTCGAGGCCACTTACTGGGAGAGCCTCGACCAGATGCTGGCCCGGGTCGACATCGTGAGTGTCAACTGCCCGCACACCCCGGCGACCTACCATCTCCTCTCGGCCCGGCGGCTCAAGCTCCTGCAGAGGCACACGATCGTCGTGAACACGAGCCGCGGTGAGGTGATCGACGAGACGGCGCTCACCCGCATGCTGCGCGACAAGGAGATCGCCGGTGCGGGTCTCGACGTGTTCGAGCACGAGCCGGCGATCAATCCGAAATTGCGCCAGCTCGACAACGTGGTCCTACTCCCGCACATGGGCTCCTCGACGATCGAGGGCCGGCTCGACATGGGCGAGAAGGTCATCATCAACATCAAGACCTTCGTCGACGGGCATCGACCGCCGGACCGCGTGCTCCCGAGCATGGTCTGAGCCCGCCCCGATCGGCGGGGCGCCGCGCCGGGACGAAGTTGCCTGGTCCGGCAAAAGCTTCCGGGCGGATGACGGCGGCAGATCGGGCGACCCTCGCGGAGGCCGGCACGGAACGGCGCCCTCCGGCCGTGGCACAGGCCTTGCGATCGGACGGGCGCCATGCTGTCAGCCCCCGCCGCGACCACCAACCTGTCCGCCCTTCCGGCGGGCCCCAGATCCGACGACCCGGCCGCGGCAGCCGAGGGCTTCGCGGCTCTGCTCGCGCTCCTGGCAGGTCATCCGCCGGGCCTTGCCGGGCCGTTGCCGGCGGCGGAGCCTCCGGGGTCGTCGTCGACCGACGGGGCGGCGCCGGTGGCATCCGCCCCGCCACCGCCGTCGCCGGTCCCGATGTCGCCCGTGCCGATGGCGACGGTGGCACCGTCGCCGGTGCCGCAGTCACCCGGGACACCGCCCCGGAGAACGGCTTCGAGCAGCCCCGAGACCGAGGTGCCGAGCGTGCTTCTGCGGCGGGCCGGAGATGCCGACCGGTCGGCGACGCTCCTCGCCTTCCCCGAGCCGGCACCGGCTACGACTGCGACGCTCGGGCCTCAGCCAGCGGCCGTCGTTGCGGGTCCGCGCGATCTCGAGCCGACACCGCCGCACCCCATGCCGGGCTCGGTCGACGCATCGACAGAGGTCGCCGTCTTGGAGACGGACGGCGTATCCGGAGCAACGGATCACCACACGCCGCTCGCGGGCTTGAACATCTCGCCGGCCGCCCTGGCGCAGGCACGCGACGGGCGCCAGCCGCTCGGATCGGAAGGCCGGGTGGCCCGGATCGAGCCGACGCCCACCCCGCCGGTAGCCGCTGCGGCCATGTCGGCCGTTCCTCCTTCGGCCAGGACCGACTCCCCGGGCGATCCGATGGCGCTTCCAGCGGTCGGACGAAGGGCCACTGTCGAACCCCTGGTTTCGGCGACCGTCTCGGCTCCCGCTGCCCGCGCCGGAGCGACTCCGGCCCCCGCCAGCGTCGCCGAGACCCGAACGCAACCAGATGCACCCGTCGACCAGCACGCGACCGGGGATGGGGCCCTGCCGCGGGCAGCCGCTTCGCGCGAGGCGCCCGGTTCGGCGGTGCGTCCGGCCGGCGCCGGCGTTGGTGGGCCGAGCGCCACCCACGAGCTTGCCGGGGAGCGGGCCTCCGCACCGCGCGAGACGGTCGCGCCATCGGGCGGACCTCCGATGCCGCCGACCGATGATCCCACGCTCGTCGGCGCATTCCTGGCGGGCGAGCCGGAGAGCCCTACCCGGTTCTCGCCTGCGCCCGAGACCTTCGGGGGCCAGCGCGCGGTTCCGTTGCCAGCGGCCTCGCAGCCGCCTTCGATCCAGGTCGCCGCGACCATCCTGCAGCGCGGCTCCGGGCCGGTCGACGGCCTGCGGTTGCAGCTCGAGCCGGCCGAACTCGGCTCGGTCGAGATCACGGTTTCGACCGGCGAGCGGCGCCGAGCGCGGGCCGTTGTTCTGGTCGAGCGGCCGGAGACGCTGGAGCTGCTGATGCGCGAGCAGCGGACCATCGAGCGCATGCTCGTGGCGAGCGGGCTCGAGCTGGCCTCGGGCGGCCTCGAACTCGGCCTCAGGCAGGAGGGCGGTCACCGGCGTGGCACCCTTGGGCCCACCGCTGCGGCTACCTCTGCCGAGCCCGGCGGCCCGAGCGAGGCCCAGCCGGTGCCGCGGCTGCTCTCCCTCCGCCTGCTCGACCTCGTGATCTGAGCCCCTGGGAGATCCCCATGCCGACCGTCACGACCGCCTCTGCCGGGAGCGCGAGCTCGACTTCCCTCGCCCCGTCGCGCACCCGTGACGAGACCGGCCTCACCGCAACCTTCGAGACCTTTCTCCAGCTCCTGACCACCCAGCTCAAGAGCCAGGACCCGCTGTCACCGATGGACACCGAGAAGTTCACGAGCCAGCTCGTGCAGTTCTCCAGTGTCGAGCAGGCACTCAAGACCAACCGTCAGCTCGAGCAGCTCGTGAGCCTCACGCGGACGAGCGCCGCCGCGGCGGGTCTGGCGATGGTGGGCCGCACGGTCCGGGTCGACGGCAGCCGGATGCTGGTCGACGGTTCGGGTGGCAGCACGGTCTACGAGCTCGACGGTCCCGCCAAGTCGGTGACGGTGCGGGTCTTCGACGCCGATGGACGGTTGGTGCACAGCGCCGCCGGAACCAACGCCGCCGGCCCCAACCGCTTCGACTGGGACGGCAAGCTGCTCGACGGGCGCCGTGCCGAGGCCGGCCTCTACCGGATCGCGGTCGCCGCGGTCGATGCCGGCGGCGCACCGGTCGACGTACGGCTCGAACGGACCGCCGTGATCGAGGCGGTCGAGACCGGCGACAGCGGGCTCGTCCTTCTGGCGGACGGGATCCCGCTCGCCGCCGAGTCCGTCCGAGCGGTCCCCACCACGACCGGCTGAGCCGGAGCCCCAACCAGAAAGCCCTAGGGAGAACGCCCCCGATGACCCTGTTTGGCTCCTTGTACACCGGTGTGACCGGGCTCGCGGCGCAGAGCCGCTCGATGAGCATCATTTCCGACAACGTCGCCAACGTGAACACCACGGCCTACAAGCTCGCGGAAGCGCAGTTCACGAGCATGGTGGCGCGCGAGGCGGGTTCGAAGACCTACCGCCCGGGCGGTGTCACCGCCCAGGCGTTCTACACGATCGGCAGCCAGGGTCTGATCCAGTCGAGCAGCTCGTCGACCGACGTCGCGATCATCGGCCAGGGCTTCTTCGTGGTCAACGAGGCCGTCGACGGCACGGGTCAACAGCTCTACGGGCGAGCGGGCGACTTCTCGACCGACGAACTCGGCAATCTGCGCATGCCCTCGGGCTTCTATCTGCAGGGTTGGCGGCTCGACGGCGACGGTGACATCGTCGACGTCAACCAGCTCGAGACCGTCAATGTCCAGATCGCCAACGGCATCGCGCTCGCGACGACCGAGGTCGCGGTCGGTGCCAACCTGGACGCCGACCAGGCGGCCTTCGCAGGCGCGTACGCTGCCGGCGACATGGCGGCCTTCCTGGCGACCGGGGTGGGCGTCGAGCCGCACTTCACCCGGGCCGTTCAGGTCTTCGACAGCCTCGGCCGTTCCCACGACCTGACCTTCGCCTTCCTCAAGGATCCGACGGCCAACGTGTGGAACGTCGAGGTCGCCGCCGCCGTGGCCGACGTCGAGATCGCGACCCATCCGAACGGCCTGATCGCCTCGGGGACCGTCACCTTCGCCGGCGACGGCTCCCTGGCCGCCAACGGCCTCACTCCGCTGGTGGCGGGTGTCAACGGCGCCTCGATCGAGTGGCTGGCGACCACCGGTGCGGATCCGAGCGACATCGCGATCGACCTCGGCGAGATCGGCTCGACCGACGGCCTCGCCCAGTTCGCGAGCCCTACCAACATCGCCTTCGTGTCGCAGAACGGCGCCGAGGTGGGCACGCTCAACGGCGTCTCGATCGACGAGGACGGCTTCGTCCTCGGCTCCTTCACGAATGGCGAGCAGCGCCGGCTCTATCGACTGCCGCTCGCCACCTTCCCGAATCCGGCCGGCCTCGACCCGCGCTCCGGCAACGTCTACGCGCCCTCGGACCTGTCGGGCGAGTTCATGCTCCGGGCACCGGGTGAGGGCGGCGCGGGGCGGCTGACGCCTTCCGCTCTCGAGAGCTCCAACGTCGACTTGGCCGACGAGTTCACCAAGATGATCATCACGCAGCGCGCCTACTCGGCCAATGCTCGGGTCATTTCGACCACTGACGAGATGCTCGACGAGCTGATCCGGCTTCGTCGTTGACCTCTGAGACTTGGTCCGAGGTAGAGTACCTTGGTGCATGCCTTCGTCGATTGCCGGGCCGATTAGCCGAGCATTAAGCGGGCAGGGCTAGGAATCGGCCCAGCACCCGAGACGGGGGATCGCCAGAGGTTCGGGACGGAGATGTCGATGTCGGAGCAACAGTTGGAGCGGTCGACGATCGCGATCGGGCCGAGCGGCCTGCCGTTGCGGCTCGAGGACCTGCCGGCACCGTCGACGCGCCGCTGGGTCGCCCGCCGCAAGGCAGAGGTGGTCGCGGCCGTCCGCGGGGGCCTCCTGACCCTCGAGGATGCCTGTCGGCGCTACAACCTGTCGGCCGAGGAGTACGCCTCGTGGGAGCGGCTGATCGACCGGCACGGGCTGGTCGGGCTGCGGGTGACGCGGCTGCAGGAGTTCCGCTGAGCGGCCGGCATCGCTGCCGTTAACGGGGTCTTTACCGAGCCGACCTAGGGTGCCCGCGCGCAGGGGCGCGACGGCACGAAGGTCATGGCTACCGAGGTCCAGACGCTCGGCTCGCCGGCGGAAGGCGATCGAACGGCGGCCGCAGGCCCGCCGCAGGGGCTCCTGGCCCAGATCCGGGCGCTCGGCGCCGGCCGCATCCTGGCGCTCGGCGCCGTGACGGTGGCGCTCGCCGCCTTCTTCGCGCTGGTCGTGGCGCGTTCGCTCGAGCAGCCCTACACGCTCCTGTTCGGTGGCCTCGCCACCGACGACGCCCGCCGGATCATCGAGCGACTGGAGGCCGGGGCGGTTCCGTACCGTCTGAGCCCGGCCGGTGACGCGCTCCTGGTTCCTGCCGACCGGGCGCTCCGCCTGCGCATGGATTTGGCCGAACAGGGCCTGCCCGTGGGGGGATCGGTCGGCTACGAGGTGTTCGACCGCGGCGGGCCACTCGGAACGTCGGACTTCCTCGCCAATGTCAATCTCCGCCGCGCGCTCGAGGGCGAGCTCGCCCGCACCATCGCCGCGATCCGTCCCGTGCGCGGCGCCCGCGTCCACCTGGTGCTGCCGCGCCGCGAGCTCTTCGAGCGGGACCGGCACGCGGCTTCGGCCTCCGTCGTACTGACCCTCGCCTCCTCCGCCGGCCTCGAGCGCCGCCAGGTCCAGGGGATCCGCAACCTGGTGGCCGCCGCCGTGCCGGGCCTCGACGTCTCGCGCATCACCATCGTCGACGATCGTGGCAACCTCCTCGCGCGCGGGGGCGAGGGTGCGGCCGGTGGCCTGGGTGGCGCCGACCTCGACGAGCAGCGGCTGGCCCTGGAGCAGCGGCTGCGCGCCAAGATCCTGCAGCTGCTCGAGCGGACCATCGGCCCGGGTCGGGTCGAGGCCGAGGTCACGGCCGACCTCGAGCTCGACGAGGTCAGCACGACCGCCGAGCAATACGATCCGAACGGGCAGGTCGCCCGCAGCACCCAGACCGTCGAGGAGAGCGGGGACCGCCGGGACGGCGAGGCCGGGACGGTCTCGGTCAGCAACAACCTGCCGACCGAGCGCAACGCTCAGCCCGGCGGGCCGGCCGCCGCCGAGCGCACCTCGCGTACCGAAGAGACCGTCAATTACGAAATCTCCCGCACCGTCCGCAGCCAGACCCGCCGGCCCGGCCAGATCCGTCGGCTGTCGATCGCGGTGCAGGTCGACGGCGTCACCACGGTCGCCCCGGACGGCACCCGTCGGCAGGAGGCGCGCAGCGCCGAGGAGCTGGCCCAGCTGGCCGCCTTGGTCCGTAGCGCCGCCGGTGTGGACGAGGAGCGGGGCGACGTGGTCGAGGTGGTCTCGCGGCCGTTCCTGCAGCCCGAGGTTGCGGCACCCCCCGAGAGCGACCCGCTCTCGCTGTCGCGGGACGAGCTCGCACGCGTCGGCGAGCTCGCCGGGCTGGCCATCCTGGCGGTCCTCGTGCTCCTGTTCGGGGTGCGACCCCTCGTCCGCAGCCTGCGGCCGGCTGCGCCCATCGAGCCGCCGGCCGTCGCCGGCCCGCAGCCGGCGCTCGTGGGCGGGGGCGCCGAGGCGACCGGCCAGCTGAGTGCGGTCCAGCCGGCGGCGCAGCTCGAGCCGGGCAGCGCCGAGGCCGATGCGACGCCGACCGCCCGGCCACTCCTCGAGCATCTGTCGGGGCTGGTCGCCGATCGCCCGGACGACGCGGTCCGGGTCATCCGAGTCTGGCTGAAGCAGCGCTGAGCGAGGCCCGCCGTGCCCGACGTCACCAGCCACGAGAGCCTGAGTGGGCCCGAGAAGGCCGCAGTCGTGCTGCTCGCCTTGAGCGAGGAGCATACCCGACAGATCTTCGCGGCCCTCGAGATCGACGAGGTCAAGGAGCTCTCCCAGACGATGTCCACGCTCGGCCGCGTCGACAGTCGGGTGGTCGAGAGGGTGCTCGAGGAATTCGGCCAAATGATGACCACCACGGGGGATGTCTCCGGCGGTCTGGACGCCACCGAGCGGCTGCTGGCACGTTTTCTCGACAAGGATCGGCTCGAGGAGATCATGGACAGCCTGCGCGGACCGACCGGGAAAACCGTGTGGGACAAGCTCGGCAACGTCAACGAGACGGTGCTCGCCTCCTACCTTCGCAACGAATATCCGCAGACGATCGCCGTCGTGCTGTCGCGGATCGAGCCTGCTCACGCGGCCCGGGTGCTGTCCAACTTGCCCGAGGACCTGGCGAGCGAGGCCATCGTGCGCATGCTCCGCCTCGATGTCGTCCAACACGAGGTGCTCGCCGATGTCGAGCGGACGCTCCGCGCCGAGTTCATGGGCAATCTCGCCCGCGGCCAGCGCCGCGATACCCACGAGGTGATGGCGGAGATCTTCAACCACCTCGACCGGGCGACCGAGGCGCGCTGCATGGCGAGTCTCGAGGAGCGCGACAAGGAGGCGGCCGATCGCATCAAGACGTTGATGTTCACGTTCGAAGACCTGGCGCGCCTCGACGGCTCGGGCGTCCAGCTTCTCCTGAGGAATGCCGGGAACGATCGGATCGCGGTCGCTCTCAAGGGCGCCAGCGAGAAAATGCGCACTCTGTTCTTCAGCAACATGTCGGAGCGGGCGGCCAAGATCCTGCGTGACGACATGCAGGCCATGGGCCCGGTGCGGTTGCGCGACGTCGAGGAGGCTCAGCAGTTCCTCGTCAACATGGCCAAGGAGCTGGCCGCCGCTGGCGAGGTCTTCCTTGCCGACGGCAAGGACGATCAGCTGGTGTATTGAGGATGTGGGCGATGCCGATCTTCGAGCCGATAGTACCGGGGCACCGGATCCATCTCGACGGGCCGGCATTGGGTGTGTCGCAGCCGCGGGTCGAAGCCCGTCCGTTGCAGCTGGGCGATCTCGCCGCGGTCGAGCCCGAGCCGGCGGCGGCGACCACCGTCGTGGAGCCGCACGAGGCGGCCGAGCCCTTGGCGCAGCTCCTGTTCGACGAGGCCGAGCTCGCCCGGGCCTGCGCCGCCGCGGCGGCGGTCGCCGCGTCGGCCGCCGAGCGCGCTGCGGCGGCACGAGCCGCCGACGCCGACGCCGCGCTCCGCGCCCGGCTGGAGATCGCGGTCGCCGATCTGCGCGCCGATCTGGCCGAGCGCCACGCCACGTTCTGCGAGGTCCTCCGCCGCTCGGTCGCCTCGGCACTCGGCGCGCTCGTCCCGAGGTTGCAGGAGGTGCGGCTGGCGGAAGCCGTCGAGAGGATCCTGCGGGCCGCCCCGGGGCAGCCTCGCCCGGCCGCCCTCGTCCTCGAGGTTCCGCAGGGCTCGCTCGACGCGCTCGCCGCGTCCGTACCCGCGCTTCTCGCCCGGGCGGGGCTTGAGGGGCCGTGCGAGGTGCGCCCGCACGACGCCGGCGACGGGCTCGTCCGGCTCAGCTGCGGCGACATGTGGTCGGAGCTCGACGCGGCGAGCTGGGCCGCGGCGGTTGCGGAGCGCGTGCTCGCCGCCCTCGCCGGGTCCGTCGCTCCGAGCCAGCGAGAGGGGGAAGACTGAGATGTCCAAGGACACCGAGCTGCAGCCGGTTCCCAAGGAGGCGTCGATGCAGGAGGCCCGCGGCGAGGCCCTCGCGACGGGCGGTCTCGAGCGGCTGAGCGCGGTCTACGACGTGCCGGTGCAGGTCTCGGCCGTCCTCGGTCGGACGACGATCCCCGTCAATCAGCTGCTGCGTCTCGGGCGCGGCGCGGTCGTCGAGCTCGATCGCAAGGTGGGAGATCCCGTCGACATCTACGTCAACAACCGTCTGGTCGCTCGTGGCGAGGTGCTGGTCGTCGAGGATCGCCTCGGCATCACGATGACCGAGATCGTCAGGGGTGAGACATGAGCGGCCCGCGGCTCCCGGACCACGGCTCTGCGTGCGCAGTGCGCAGCCGGGGTGCCGGGCCGTCGGGAGGCGCGGCCACGCCCCGGGAGATCCCGGAGCAGAGCCACCGCCGATCGCATTGCTCGACGGACGCCGCTGGACCGCGGTCGTCGACGCCTCGGGTCACACCAGGTCCGGCTCTGACCGGCAACCCGAGCGCGCCTGCGACACGCGCGTCGAAGTCGTCGGCGGCCCGAGGTCGGCGACGAGCGGCGGGATCCCTCGGCCGCGGGGACGAGCGTCGGGAACGCCTACGGGCGATGGAGGGGGCATGCGGCTGCTGATCGTCGGAGAGCACGCACGGGAGGTCGTCGAGGCCTGCGCGATCGCCGCCGGACGCGGAGCCGAGGTCCGGCATCGCGCCCGGATCACAGAGGCCCTGGCGGAGCTCCGCGAGGGCCGAGGAGCCGATCTGTTGCTCGCCGACGTTCGGCTCGACATCGCGGCCCTGGTGAGCGGCTTGGCGGCCGAGAGGATCTGGCTTCCGGTCGTCGCCTACGGAATCGACGCCGAACCGCGCGCGGCGGCGGCGGCGATCCGCAGCGGTGCCAAGGAGTTCGTTCCCTTTCCGCCCGACCCGGAGCTCATCGCGGCGGTCATCGCGGGCTTGGCCGGTGACGGTGGCGAGCCGGTCAGCGAGGATCCGGCGATGCGACAGGTTCTGGAGCTCGCTCGCCAGTACGCCCCGGCCGAGGCGAGCGTCCTCATCACGGGCGAGAGCGGCACCGGAAAGGAGGTCATGGCCCGCTTCGTGCACCGGCACAGCCGGCGATCGAAGGGGCCGTTCGTGTCTGTCAACTGCGCCGCCATCCCGGACAATCTGCTCGAGAGCGAGCTGTTCGGGCACGAGCGCGGCGCCTTCACCGGCGCAGTCGCCCGGCGTCTCGGCAAGTTCGAGGAAGCCAGCGGAGGCACGCTCCTGCTCGACGAGGTCACCGAGATGGAGCCGCGGCTCCAGGCCAAGCTGCTGCGCGCCATCCAGGAGCGGGAGATCGACCGGGTCGGCGGCTCACGCCCGGTGAAGGTCGACATCCGGCTGATCGCGACCAGCAATCGCGACCTGCAACGGGCGGTGGCGCAGGGGGCGTTCCGCGAGGATCTCTACTTCCGTCTCAACGTTTTGGGCCTGCACCTGCCACCGCTCCGCGAGCGGCAGAGCGACATCGTCGCCCTCGCCCGTCACTTCGCCCTCGTCTTCGCGAGGCTCAACGGCCTGCCCGAGCGCGACCTCACCCAAGGAGCGCTCGCCAAGCTCGCCCGCCATCCCTGGCGGGGCAATGTGCGCGAGCTCGAGAACTGCCTGCACCGCGCGGTGCTTCTGGCGCGCGGCCCGACCATCGACGCCGACGCCATCGTCCTGGGTCCCCCTGGCGTCCAACCGCCGCGGGACAACGCCATCGACGCCCGTCTGGTGGGCCGCACCATCGCCGACGTCGAGCGCGAGTTGATCCTCGACACGCTGCGGCACACCGCCGGCAACCGGACGCATGCGGCCGCCATCCTCGGGATCTCCATCCGAACGCTCCGCAATAAGCTCAAGCAGTTCCTCGACGAGGGGGTGGCCGTTCCGGGGCCCGGGCGGGAAGCCCCGGCCGAAAGCGCGGGAGCCGATCGGTGCTGACCCTGGTCCAGGGTGTCGTGGGCGGCGGCTGGCCGGCGATCGCCCGCTCGCTCCGCGAGGGCGACGTTCTCCTCGGGCTCGCGGTCGTCGCGATCCTCGTGGTCCTGATCCTGCCGTTGCCTGCGCTCCTCCTCGACCTGCTGCTCGCCGTTTCGATCACGCTTTCGGTCTTGATACTGCTGACCGCCCTCTTCATCGAGCGGCCGCTCGACTTCAACTCCTTCCCGACCGTACTCCTGATCGCGACGATGCTGCGGCTCGCGCTGAACCTCGCCTCGACGCGGCTGATTCTGGCCGAGGGTCACGGTGGACCCGAGGCGGCCGGCCAGGTGATCGCGGCGTTCGGCCGCTTCATCATGCAGGGGAGCTTCGTGATCGGCCTCATCGTGTTCGCGATCCTGGTGATCGTGAACTTCGTCGTGATCACGAAGGGCTCCGGGCGCATCGCTGAGGTTGCGGCCCGGTTCTCGCTTGACGCAATGCCCGGGAAGCAGATGGCCATCGATGCCGACCTGTCGGCGGGACTGATCGACGAGGCGGCCGCCCGGTCGCGGCGGCGCGCGCTCGAGGAGGAGAGCGCGTTCTTCGGGGCGATGGACGGTGCCGCCAAGTTCGTGCGCGGAGACGCCATCGCCGGGCTGCTGATCACCGCGATCAACCTCGTGGGCGGCCTTCTGATCGGCGTCGCGCAGATGGGTCTGAGCCTCGCCGACGCGGCCGCCACCTACACGCTCCTCACGATCGGCGATGGCCTCGTCTCGCAGATCCCGGCGCTGTTCGTCTCGATGGCGGCGGGCCTGCTCGTCACCAAGGCCGGTGTCACCGGCCGGGCCGATCGGGCGCTGCTGGCCCAGTTCGGGGCGTTTCCCAGGGCCTTGGGGGTCACAG
Source organism: uncultured Geminicoccaceae bacterium (assembly GCA_964504655.1). GTDB lineage: Bacteria > Pseudomonadota > Alphaproteobacteria > Geminicoccales > Geminicoccaceae > JANXAZ01. Next base: position 34,904 of record CAZDFD010000001.1, on the reverse strand, counting down.
CCGGTCTCGGCGTGGCCCTGGCGCTTCTTCCGGGCCTGCCGGCTCTGCCATTTCTCGGGCTCGCGGCGGGCGCGGCTTGGCTCGCCCGGCGCGCGCGACCGCAACCCGCCCCGGCGGCAGCACCCGCAGCGGCCCCGGCCGCGGGCGCGCGGCCCCAGGCTGGCCAGGACGAGGCCGTGTCGGCGGCGCTCGCCATCGACCCCATTCGCCTCGAGCTCGGCTACGGGCTCTTGCCGCTGATCGACGAGGCCCAGGGAGGGAGGCTCACCGAGCAGATCCGGGCCCTTCGCCGCCAGCTCGCCCAGGAGCTCGGCTTCGTGCTGCCCTCGGTGCGGATCCAGGACAACATCCAGCTGCCGTCCAACGTCTACGTGGCTCGCATCAAGGAACTCGAGGGCGGGCGCGGCGAGCTTCGACCGGCGATGCTCCTCGTCATGGACCCGCTCGGGCGGCCGATCGACCTCCCGGGCGAGGCCACGACCGAGCCGACCTTCGGCCTTCCCGCGAGCTGGATCGCACCGGCGCTCCGCGACGAGGCCTCCTTTCGCGGACTCACCGTCGTCGACCCGGCGACCGTCGTCACCACCCATCTCACGGAGATCATCAAGGAGCACCTGGCCGAGCTCCTGTCGTTCGCGGAAACGCAGAAACTCCTCAAGGAACTGGGCGAGGACTACCAGAAGCTGCTGTCGGACCTGGTTCCGGCACGCATCACGACGGGCGGGATCCAGCGCGTCCTGCAGGGCCTGCTCGCCGAGCGGGTGTCGGTGCGCGACCTGAGGCTGATCCTCGAGGCGATCGCCGAGGCGGTGACCCACACCCAGAGCATCGTCCTCGTGATCGAGCACGTGCGGGCCCGACTGGCGCGCCAGATCAGCACCGCCTGCACCGGGCCGGGCGGCTACCTTCCGCTGCTCATGCTGTCGCCCGAGTGGGAGCAGGCCTTCGCCGACGCGCTCGTCGGCCAGGGCGACGAGCGGCAGCTCGCGATGCCGCCGTCGAAGTTGCAGGAATTCATCCGCGTGACGCGCGAGGCGTTCGAGGCGCAGGCGCTCAAGGGCGAGCTGCCCGCGCTGGTCACGAGCCCTGCGATCCGGCCCTACGTCCGCTCGATCGTCGAGCGCTTCCGACCCTCGACCGTGGTGCTGTCCCAGAACGAGATCCACCCGAAGGCGCGTCTCAAGGCGCTCGGGCAGATCTGAACGATGCGCCTGCGCACCTTCGAGGCTCCGAGCATGCAAGCGGCGCTCGCCCGCATGCGGGAGGCGCTCGGCGCGGAGGCGGTGATCGTGGCGACCCGCGAGGAGGCCGGCCGCGTCCGCCTGACCGCGGCGGCCGACACCTCGGAGACCGATCTCGAAACCCTCCTGGCACCGGCACCGCCGGCTCCGGCGCTGGCGACGGCAGCGGCCGCGCTCGAGCACCACGGGCTCGCGGCCGGCGCCGTCTCGAGCCTGCTCGGGGGGGTGGTCTGCGGCCCCTCCGACCCCGGTCTACTCCTCGCCTCGGCGCTGGCGGGCCGGCTGCGGTTCGGCCCGACCGAGCCGTCTCCCGCGAGCTCGCTCGTCCTGGTCGGGCCGCCGGGGGCCGGCAAGACCACGACCGTGGCGCGGCTCGCAGCGATGGGCCTGTTGGCGGGGCTCTCCGTCGAGGTTCGCAACGCCGACGAACGACGTGCCGGAGCGCTCGATCAGCTGCGGGCGCTCCTGGCCCCGATGCGGCTCGTGCCTGCGCCGATCGAGGCCGAGGCCGGGACGGTGCGCTCCGGCGGGCTGGTCCTGGTCGATTCGCCCGGGGTGAATCCGTTCGACCGGACGGAAATGGCGGAGCTCGCCGCGACCGTCCGCCGGCTCGGGCTCGAGGCCGTGCTCGTCATGCCGGCCGGTCTCGCCGTCGGCGACGCGGTCGAGATCGCCGCCACGTTCCAGGTTCTGGGAGTGCGCCGGATGATCACGACGCGGCTCGACGCGGCGCGCCGGCTGGGCGGGCTCGTGGCCGCCGCAGAGCTCGGCCTCGAGCTCGCCTGGGCGACCACAGGCCCGGAGATCGGCAAGCCGCTCGTCCCCTGGACGGCCTCCGGTCTCGCCCGACTGCTCCTGGCCCGGGCGCCGCGACAGCTGGTCGAGCGGCCGTGAACGGCATCGTGGCGATCGCCTCCGGCAAGGGCGGCGTCGGCAAGACCTTCCTGGCCGCGAGCCTCGCCCACGCGTTGCGGCGCGCCGGCCGCCGCGTCCTTCTGATCGACGCCGATCTCGGGCTCGCCAACCTCGACGTTCAGCTCGGGCTCACCGACACGCGGCATCTGGGTCGAGCCCTGGCCAAGGGGCGGCCGCTCGCCGAGGCGGTCGTGCACGACGCCGGCACCGGCCTCGACCTCCTGCTCGGTCCTTCGGGCTGGCAGTGGCTGGCGGCCCTCGACGGGCCGGCTCTGGACCGGCTCGTGGCCGAGTTCGCGGCGCTCGCCAGCGGCTACGACACAGCGGTCCTCGATCTTCCCGCAGGGATCGGCCGTCGGACGCTCGCGCTCGCGGGCATCGCCCGCCGCGCCCTGCTCGTGGTGAGCCCTGAGCCCACGGCCCTCACCGACGCCTACGCGCTCGTCAAGGTCGGTCTCGGCCGTCATCCGGGCCTGGCGGTCCTTGCCAACATGGCCGACGACGCGACCCAGGGGATCGAGACCTGGCGCGTCCTGGCCACCGCGTGCCGGCGCTTCCTTGCGGTCGATCCACCGCTCCTGGGCGTGGTCCGCCGCGACCCCCGGGTCGTCGAGACGATCGCCCGGCAGCAGCCGCTGCTCGACCGTCATCCCGGAGCGCCGGCCGCGCTGGACATCGTGCGAATCGCCCGCAGCCTGCTCGAGGACGCGGTCCCCGGCCGCGCGTCGCCGTGCCCGCATCGAGCCGCCTCAGGTGAGAGCGGTTGACCCTGCCGGCACGATGCGGGCGGCCGAGTACTTGAACTCGGGAATCTTGCCGAACGGGTCCAGCTCCGGTCGGGTCAACAGATTGGCCGCCGCCTCGACGTAGCAGAACGGCACGAACACGGTGCCCGGGGCGATCGCCGGATCCTCGCGGGCCATGAGCTCGATCGCCCCGCGCCGGGTCGAAAGACGCAGCCGGTCGCCCGGGGCGAGCTTCAGGCGCTCCATGTCGGCGCGGGCCATGGCACAGAACGGTTCGGGCTCGAGCGCATCCAGGACGGGTGCGCGGCGGGTCATCGCCCCGGTGTGCCAGTGCTCGAGCGTGCGGCCGGTGACGAGCACGAAGGGGAACTCCTCGTCGGGCTGCTCGGAGGGTGGCACGGGCGAGACCGGGACCAGCCGGGCGCGCCCGTCGGCGGTCGGAAAGCCCTCGCCGAAGATCACCCCCCGGCCCGGATGGTCGGGGGCGGGGCAAGGATAGCCGACCGTACCTTCGCGCAGCAGCCGCTCCCAGGTGATGTTGTCCAGCGAGCGCATCACCCGCTTCATCTCGGCGAACACGTCGGCCGGTCCGCCATAGGCCCAGTCGAGCCCGAGCCGGCGTGCCATCTCCTGGAGGATCCACCAGTCCTGTCGCGCCTCGCCGGGTGGCACGAGGGCCGGCCGGCCGATCTGCACCTGGCGGTTGGTGTTGGTGACGGTGCCCCATTTCTCGGGCCAGGCCGAGGCCGGCAGGACGACGTCCGCGTACATCGCGGTCTCGGTCAGGAAGATGTCCTGGACCACGAGATGCTCGAGGCGGGCGAGCCCGATCCGCGCGTGATGGCTGTCCGGATCGCTCATCGCCGGGTTCTCGCCCATCACGTACATGCCTCGGATGGCCCCCGAGGAAGCGGCCTGCAGGATCTCGACCACCGTGAGCCCGGGGGCCGGATCGAGCCGATGTCCCCAGACGGCTTCGAGCTCGGCCCGCCAGGCGGCATCCCCGACCTTGTGGTAATCGGGGAACATCATCGGGATGAGCCCCGCGTCCGAGGCGCCCTGGACATTGTTCTGCCCGCGCAGGGGATGGAGCCCCGTGCCCGGCCGGCCGACCTGGCCACAGAGCAGGGCGAGCGCGATCAGGGCCCGGCAATTGTCGGTACCGCGGGTGTGCTGCGCCACACCCATCCCCCAGAAGACGATCGCCGCCCGCGCGCCGGCATAGGCGCGGGCGACCTCGCGCAGCGTCGCGGCCGGTACGCCGCAGAGCTCGGCCATGGCCTCGGGCGGGAAGGCGCGGATGTGGGCCGCGAGCTCCTCGAACCCGTCGACATGCGCCGCGACGTACTGGCGGTCGAAGAGCTCCTCGCTGACGATCACGTTGAGCAGGCCGTTCAGGAGCGCCACGTCGCTGCCCGGGGTGAACTGCAGCATCCAGGTGGCGTGCCGGCGCAGCGCCTGGCCGCGCGGGTCCATGACCACGAGCTTGGCGCCTCTGGCCACCGCCTGCTTGATGTAGGTCGCGGCCACCGGGTGGTTCTCGGTCGGATTGGCGCCGATGACGACCACGAGATCGGCGTTGCGCGCCTCGGTGAAGGGAGCGGTCACGGCACCCGTGCCGATCCCCTCCATGAGCGCCGCCACCGAGGAGGCATGACAGAGCCGCGTGCAGTGGTCGACATTGTTGGTGCCGAAGGCGGTGCGCACGAGCTTCTGGAAGAGGTAGGCCTCCTCGTTCGAGCCCTTGGCCGAGCCGAAGCCGGCGAGCGCGCCTGCCCCGAAGCGCTCCTTGACGCGCCGCAATCCGGCCGCCGCGACCTCGAGCGCCTCCTCCCAGCTGGCCTCGCGGAAATGCGTCCAGGGGCTCGCCGGGTCGATCGGCGGGTCGACCGTCTTGGGCGCATCCGGCCGGCGGATCAGTGGCCTCGTCAGCCGCTCCGGGCTTTCCAGGTAATCGAAGCCGAAGCGGCCCTTCACGCAGAGCCGGTTCTCGTTGGCCGGTCCGTCGGCACCCGTCACGTAGGCGATCCGATCGTCGCGGACGTGGAAGGTCAACCGGCAGCCGACGCCGCAATAAGGGCAGACGCTGTCGACCGACCGGTCGGCGCCGTAGGCACCGCGACCGGTCGCCCGGTCGACGAGCCGCGCCGGCATCAGGGCACCCGTGGGGCAGGCCTGCACGCACTCGCCGCACGCGACGCAGGTCGAGTGACCCATCGGATCGTCCTGGTCGAAGACGATCCTGGCGTGCGCCCCGCGCCAAGCCAGGCCGATCACGTCGTTGACCTGGACCTCGCGGCAGGCGCGCACGCAGAGGGTGCACTGGATGCAGGCGTCGAGCTGCACCGCCATCGCCGGATGCGACCAGTCGGCGGCCGGCTTCTCGGGTCGCGCCGGAAAGCGGCTCTCCGACACGCCCATCTGCTCGGCCCAGGACCAGAGGCGGCTGCCCGGATCGTGGGCGTCGGCGCGCGGCGGCTGGTCCGCCAGCAGGAGCTCGATGACCATCCGCCGCGCGTTGGTCGCTCGCTCCGATCCGGTGCGCACGACCATGCCCGGCGCGGGCGTGCGGATGCAGGATGCGGCGAGCGTGCGCTCGCCCTCGATCTCGACCATGCAGGCGCGGCAATTGCCGTCGGCCCGGTAGCCGGGTTCGGGCAGCCAGCACAGATGCGGGATGGCGATCCCGTTCCGTTCCGCCACCTGCCAGATGGTCTCGCCCGGTCGGGCCTCGACCCGGCGGTCGTCCAGGGTGAAGAGGATCGGCTCGCTCACGGGCTCAGGCCTCCGCGGGCCGCGGCAGCTCGTCCGCGGCGAAGAGCTCGGGGAAGTGGCGGAACAGGCTGTCGATCGGGTTGGGAGCCGCTTGGCCGAGGCCGCAGATCGAGGCCTCGCGCATCGCACGGGACAGCTCGCCGAGTAGCGCGCCGTCCCAGCGCTCCCGCTCGAGCAGGGCCAGGGCCTTCTCGGTGCCGACCCGGCAGGGCGTGCACTGGCCGCAGGATTCGTCGGCGAAGAAGGCCATGAGATTGCGTGCCACCGCGCGCAGATCGTCGGCCTGCGAAAGGACGATCACGGCGTGGCTGCCGATGAAGCAGCCGTGCGGCTCGAGGGTGCCGAAATCGAGCGGCAGATCGGCCAGCCGCGCGGACAGGATGCCGCCCGAGGCGCCACCTGGGAGATAGGCGCGCAGCACATGGCCGGGGGCCATGCCGCCGCAGAACTCGTCCACGAGCTCGCGCAGCGTGATGCCGGCCGGGGCGATCTTCACCCCGGGCTCGCACACGCGACCCGAGACCGAGAAGGAGCGCAGCCCCCTGGCGCCGCGGCGGCCCTGGGCGGCGAACCAGTCGGCTCCCTTCTCGAGGATCACCGGAACCCAGCTCAGCGTCTCCACGTTGTTGACCAGCGTCGGTCGACCGAACAGGCCGCGCTCGGCCACGTAGGGTGGGCGGTGGCGTGGCAGCCCGCGCTTGCCCTCGAGGCTCTCGATCAGCGCCGATTCCTCGCCGCAGACATAGGCGCCGGCGCCGCGGCGCAGGACGATCCGGCCGGGCTCGGCCACACCCTCCGCCTCGAGCTCGCCGATCGCGCGCTCGAGCAGGAGCCGGATGTCCGGGTACTCGTCGCGCAGGTAGATCCACATCCGCTCGGCACCGACCACCTCGCCGGCGATCAGCATCCCCTCGAGGAACCGGTGCGGGTGGCGGGACAGGTGCCAACCGTCCTTGAAGGTGCCGGGCTCGCCCTCGTCGGCATTGACGCAGAGCTCGCGGGGGCCCGGATACGAGCGCACGATCCGCCATTTGCGGGCGGTCGGGAATCCGGCGCCGCCCAGGCCGCGAAGCCCGGCGCGGTCGAGCTCGGCGATGATCCGCTCGTGCGCCGCCTCGGGCTCGCCCGCCGCGCGGAGCTCCCGCCAAAGCCGGTAACCGCCGTCCGCCAGATAGGCCCGCAGATCCGGCGCCGGCGGTACCAGCGGCGCCACCGCCCGATCCGCCACCGCGGCGCGGGCCCGCTCGAGCGAGACCGGGGCCAGGAGCCGCCCGCCCAGCATCCCCACGGGCGCCCGATCGCAGGCACCCATGCAGGGGGCGCGCACGGCCCGCACCCGCTCGGGATCGAGCCCGGCTTCGAGCTCGGCCCGCAGCCGCTCCGCGCCGTGCAGCAGGCAGGCGACACCGTCGCAGACCCGGAGGGTCAGGGGTGGGGGCGCGGGCTCGCCGTCGCCCCGTACGTCGAAATGCGCGTAGAAGGTGGCGACCTCGTACACCTCGGCCTGAGCCAGGCGAAGCTCGGCGGCGAGCGCCGCGAGGTGCGCGGCCGAGAGGTGGCCGAAGCGGTCCTGCAGGGCATGGAGATGCTCGATCAGCAGGTCCGGGTGTGGCGGCCGTCGGCCGAGCGCGGAGCGGACCTCCTCGAGCGCGTGCGGGTCGACCTGGCGACCCTTGGGATGCGGACGACCGCGACCGCGGCGGTCGTGACCGCCAGGTGGCACGAGCGTGACGATCGCCATCCGACCTCCCGCCAGACCGAGAGGGGATGATGGAGGTCGGGTCGCCTCGGGGCAAGCCGAGGTGGCGCGCGGCCAAGCTCGGGCCCGTCGCGTTGTCGGCGGCGGTCGACCGATCTAGGCTCGCTGGATGGCGAACCGGCCGACCGCGCCTCCGGAGCTCAGCCTCGTGCCCGGTGCCCTGGTGCGCCATCCCGATTGCCCGGACTGGGGCCTAGGCCAAGTGCAGTCCTCGGTCGGCGGCCGCGTGACCGTCAATTTCGAGAACCGCGGCAAGGTCGTGATCGACGTGCGCAACCTCCAGCTCGTGCTGGTTCGCGCGGAGCGCGATCGCGACCCGTGAACCGCGCGATCCTGCTCCTGGCGATGGCCGGCTTCTTCGCGGCCGGAACGACCCGCGTGTGCGACGCGCTGCTGCCCGACATCGCGCGGTCGTTCGCGGCCTCGGTCCCCCAGGCGGCGATCGCGATCACCGCCTTCACCTTGGCCTACGGGGCCTTCCAGCTGGTCTACGGCCCCGTCGGTGCGCGGATCGGCCCGTTCCGAACCGTTGCCACCATGACCGCACTGACGGCCGTCACTACGGGCCTGACCGCCGCCGCCCCGACGCTGTCCTGGCTGGCCGCGGGACGCTTCCTGTCCGGCCTCACCTGCGCCGCGATCATCCCGATGTCGATGGCGCACATCGGCGACACCGTGCCGTACGAGCGTCGCCAGCCGGTGCTCGCCCGCTTCCTGATGGGCCACATCAGCGGTGTCGTCGCCGGTCAGGCCACCGCCGGCCTGCTGGCCGAGCTGTTGAGTTGGCGCACGGTGTTCGTCCTCCTGGCCGCCGGCTTCGCCCTCGTGGCGGCTCTGCTCTGGCGGGAGGTCGCGTCGGGCCCCCTCGTCGACCGGCGGGTCGAGGCGGCCGCGAGCCCGCTGCTCCAGTATCTGCGCGTGCTGCGACTGCCCTGGGCGCGGACCGTGCTCGTCACCGTCACCCTCGAGGGGTTCTTCTGCTTCGGCGCCCTCGCCTATGTGGGTGCGTTCCTCCGCGACGCCTTCGCCGTGTCCTACACCACGATCGGGCTGGTGCTCGCCGCCTTCGGTGTGGGCGGCCTCGTCTACGCGATGCTCGTCCGCCACCTGCTTCGGCTCATGGGCGAGCCCGGGCTCGCGCTCGCCGGCGGCGCCGGGCTCAGCCTCGCCTTCGCGCTGCTCGCCCTTTCCCCCTCGGCCTGGCTCGCAGCGCCGGCCACGGCGCTCTGTGGCCTCGGCTACTACATGCTGCACAACACGCTGCAGACCAACGCGACGCAGATGGCGCCGTTCGACCGCAGCGCCGCGATCGCACTGTTCGCGTTCGGCCTGTTCGTGGGCCAGGCGGTCGGCGCCGCCCTCCTGGGCTTCCTCCTCGAGCCGATCGGTTATCGCGGCGGGTTCGCCGCGGCCGCGGTCGCGCTCCTGGCGATCGCAGCCTCCTTCGCCCGCGCCCGTCGGGCGGCGTCGCCGGCCGCCGGCTAGAGGCGGCGCGACCAGAACTGCAACCGCTTCGGGCTCTCGGCCGCCTCGCCGATCTCCTTCCAGGAGATCACGCCCACGGCGCCGTCGAGCCGGCGATAGCCGCGACGCTCCCAGAACCCGTCGAGATCGACGTGTCCGGCCGGCCGCCGGGGGTCCGAGGGTTCGCGGATCACGCCGCAGAAGCAGGCATGGAGGTACCGGCCGAAGCTGCGCGCGTGGGCCTCGCGCTCGGAGAAGAACCGCACCCCCAGCCCGCGCCCGCGGTAGGGCCGAAGGAGGACCGACTCGCCGAGATAGAAGGTCCGCTCCGGATCGAGACCGGCCGCCGCCACCGGTGCAACCAGCTCGGGCGGCTCGGCCAGCAGCGGCAGCGCCGTCGAGGCGCCGATCAGCTCGCCGCCGTCGAAGGCACCGACCAGCACGGCACGCGGCTCCTGGGCGTAGCGCCGCAGATAGACGCGCTCGTACGCCGCATCGCCGTCGTACAGATAGGGCCACTCGCGGAACACGACGATCCGCAGACGGGCGAGCGCCTCGATCCACTCGGCGATCCGGTCGCCCACGAGCCGCTCGATCCGCACCTCGTTCATCCGTACCTGCCCGCTGCCTCGGCGATCATCGGGGCGGCCGCCCCAGGAGTGCATCCAGAAGCGTCAGCGTCGCCACCGCAGCGGTGCCGAACAGGGCGGCGAATCGCCCGTTCGGTCCGGGCGACAGCGAGCGGCCCGGCAGATCGAAGCTGGTGCGTGCGACGAGCAGGCTCAAGGAGGTCGAGCCCACCATGGTGCCGAGCGCCCAGCCCAGGAGACCGACCCCGGCGAGGGCGAGCGGCGCCACCGGTGGCGGTCCGTCGGTCAGGAGCGCCATGGCGATCGCCACCGTGGCGAGCGGATGCAGCCCGGCCACGGCGAGCAGCACGATCGCCGCCAGGAGACCGCCCATGAGCACCCCGTTCGGCACCAGACCGGCGTGCAGGGGAGTGGCCAGCATCGCGGTCCAGGAGGCGCCGGCGAGCACCCGCCCGAGCACCGTGACGACGCCCACGAGCAGGACCTCCTCGGAAAGGCGCGCCAGATCGGCCCAGACCCGAGCGAGCACGGCCGTGGCGGTGCCGCGCGGTCGACCGAGTAGCCAGAGACCCACCAGCGGCGGGGTGAGGAGGAGAACGGTCTCGAGGCTCTTGAGCCCGGTGAGGGCCGAGGCCGCCACGATCAGCGACGCGGCACCCAGGACCGGCGGCAGCAGCGGCGCCAGGGCGCCGAGCGCCGCGCCGAGGCCGTCCGCCGCGCCGCGTCCGTCGGTCGCGAGCGTCACAGCGAGCGCCAGCCCGGTGAGGCCGAGGCCCGTCGCCGCCACCTGCCAGAGCGGCAGCTCGGGCAGATGCCGCGTGACCAGAGCCATGCCGACGAAGAACGGCGACCAGAGCGCCGCGAGGCAGGAGCCGCGCAGAGCCAGTGCCCCGAGCCGGGCCCGCTCCTCGATGGGCGCACGCGGATCGAGCAGGGGTGCGAGCAGCGCGAAGCTGCCGGCCGTGAGGACCGCGCCGAACAGGTGGCCTCCCGCGAGGAAGCCCGCCGTGCGGGCCTCGCTGGCGAGGGCGGTGGTGCGCAGTCGCGCCCGCTCGACCGCCGGGTGGACCGCGGCCGAGGCCCGCACGAGCAGGATCGTGGCGAGGAAGGCCGGATAGACGAGCGCCTGCCCGAGACCCTGGTGCAGCAGCTCCGGCCGGCGATCGAGGAGGGTCAACAGGATGGCCGGGACGAGCAGGAGCAGAGCCAGTCTGCGGGCCCCCGGCCGGACGCTCGCTAAGGCGACGAGGCCGTAGCCGGCGAGCAGTGGTGCCGCGAGCCGCGGCAGGTCGGGGTGGCGGGTCGCGAGCCAGGCGAGCTCGGCCAGCCAGAGCGCCAACATCAGACCACGACCGAGGCCGGCGAGCATTCGGCCCCGACCTGCCGCCGCGGGGGCACCCCTCATGCCTCCTCGGACCTTCTGCTCACGCCCGGCAGCCTAGCCGCGGAGCGGATGAGCTTGCGAGGCCGTGCCTCGCCGGCCGGGCATGCATCGGTCGGTGTCGAGCCGCGGTTCGGGGACGCTCGCCTCGTGGCCGCCGCGGCGATAGGCTGCGCGCGGCGAGGGAGGCAGGCATGGCGCCGGTGACGCTGCGGGCGCTCACCAAGCGGTACGGCTCGGTGACCGCCGTCGACGGGATCGATCTGGCGATCGCCGATCGCGAGTTCGTGGTGCTGGTCGGCGCCTCCGGCTGCGGCAAGTCGACCACGCTGCGCATGATCGCCGGCCTCGAGGACGTCACGGACGGTGAGATCCGCATCGGGGGCGAGCTGGTCAACGAGGTCGAACCCAAGGACCGCGACGTGGCGATGGTCTTCCAGGACTACGCCCTCTATCCGCACATGAGCGTGTTCGACAACATGGGCTTCGGCCTGGTCTATCGACGGACGCCCAAGCAGGAGATCCGCCGGCGGGTGCTCGAGGCCGCCCGGATCCTCGGCATCGAGATGCTCCTGGATCGGCGGCCGCGGGAGCTGTCCGGGGGCCAGCGCCAGCGGGTCGCAATGGGCCGGGCGATCGTCCGCCACCCGCGCGTGTTCCTCTTCGACGAGCCGCTTTCGAACCTCGATGCCAAGCTGCGCGTGCAGATGCGCACCGAGATCAAGAAGCTCCACCAGCGGGTCGCCACCACGGTGGTCTACGTGACCCACGACCAGGTCGAGGCGATGACCCTCGCCGACCGGATCGTCTTGATGCGCGACGGGCGGATCGAGCAGTGCGGGTCGCCCGACGAGCTCTACAACCGGCCCGCGACGACCTATGTGGCGAGCTTCATCGGCGCCCCGCAGATGAACCTGCTGCCGGGCGAGCTCAGGGTCGCCGGCGGCGCGGCCGTCCTCGGCCTGCCGGACGGGGCGGTGTGGCCGCTGCCGCACGTCCCGCCGGGCTCGGCGGCGGGCAGCAGAGCAGTGACCCTGGGCCTCCGGCCGGAGGCGCTCGGCGCCGACGATGGCCAGGGCGGCCCCGTCCTCGAGGCCCCGGTCGAGGTGGTCGAGCCGCTCGGCAGCGACACACTCGTGCTCGTGAGCGTCGCCGGCCACGAGCTGATCGCGCGGCTACCACCGAACGTGCCCGTGGCGGTCGGGGAGCGGATCCGTCTGCAGCCCGACCTCGCCCGGCTGCACCTGTTCGACCGGGCCTCGGGCCGGTCGCTCGCCCGTGGCTGAGCCCGGGCGGTCGCCGGCCGCGTCCGGTTGAAGCCGGGGACGGCGCGTGGGACACTCGCCTCGACGGGAGGCCGACGGCCGATGGCGCAGCGCTGGGCAATCCTCGGCTACGGGGCGTTCGGGCGGCACCACGCCCGATGCCTGGCCGACTGTCCGGGCGTCGAGCTCGCCGCGATCGCAACGTCCTCGGTGGAGAACCAGGCCGCGGCACGGGCCGACCACCCGGGTGTGCGGGTGAGTGCCGACTGGCGCGCCGTCGTCGAGGCGCCCGATCTCGACGCCGTGGCGATCGTGACCCCGAACCACCTGCACGCGATGATGGCGTTGGCGGCGCTCGAGGCCGGCAAGGCGGTCCTGGTCGAGAAGCCGCTGGCCACGACGCTCGCCGACTGCGATCGGCTGGTCGAGGCGGCGGAGCGGACCGGGCGGCCGCTGTCCGTCGGGTTCGAGCTGCGCCAGGGCGCCCAGTGGGCGACGATCGAGCGGTTGGTGCGGGAGGGCCCGGTCGGCCGGCCACGGTTCGTGCGGCTCGGTCTGTTCCGCTTCCCGTTCCGACCGGGCGGCCGCGGCTGGCGGCACGACCCGGCGCGGGTCGGCTCCTGGATCCTCGAGGAGCCGATCCACCACATCGATCTCCTGCTCTGGTGGTGCGCGGCCTGCGGCGAGCCGGTCGAGGTGACGGCGCAGGGCCGGCTGCGGCCCGACGGTCTGGCCCCTTCCTTCACGGCCGGCCTGCGGTTCGCCGACGGCACGATCGCGAGCCTCGCCCAGACCCTCGAGGGCTTCGGGCACCATCTGGCGGTCGAGCTCGTCGGCACCGAGGGGGCGCTCCGGAGCTCCTGGTCCGCGGCCGACGCCCGCAGCGAGCATCCGGTCTTCGAGCTCCGTGCCCGGCGGCACGGGAGCGAGGAGGAGGAGGACCACACGCCGGCGGCGTCGGGCGAACTGGTCGAGCTCGCTTTGCAGGCGCGCGCCACGGCGGCGGCCTTCGCCCGTGCGCGCCCGCTCGTGCCGGCCGAGGACGGCCGACGGGCGGTCGAGGTCGCACTCGCGATCGAGGAATCGCTCCGCTCCGGCGGGCCCGTGCGCCTCGCCGGGGGAGCGACGGGGCGGCAGCAGCCAGGGAGGCAGTGATGAGGTTCACCCGCAGGACGCTCTTGGGGACCACGGCCGGCGCGCTCGCCGCGCCGGCGCTCGTCCGTCCGGCCGGGGCGCAGGCCAAGCGGATCAGCTTCTTCAGCTGGAACCTCCCCATGTACGAGGAGAAGTTCCGCGGTTGGTTCGCCGATCTCGCCAAGGTCAAGCCGGGCGTCGATGTCGAGTGGATCGACAAGAAGGGGACCGAGTGGGCGCCCTTCTACCAGACGCAGCTGGCGGCCGGCACGCCGCCCGACGTGATCGACGTCCAGGGCATCCTCTGGGTCGAGTACGCCGCCAACGACGGCCTCGTCGACCTGACGCCCTACCTCGAGCGCGAGCCCGAGGTGAAGGCCCGCTTCAACCCGGAGGCGCTCAAGTTCTGGCAGTTCAACGGGCGGCAGTACATGCTGCCCTACTACTTCTCCAAGACCCTGATGATCTACAACAAGAAGCTGTTCGGAGAGGCGGGGCTGGCCGCGCCACCTGCCGACTTCAATCAGATCCTCGACCATGCGTACAAGGTGGCGAAGACCGGACCCGAGCGGTCGGGATTCATTACGTTGAACTTCGATTGGCTGTACTGGGCCCTGTTCGCGATGAACGGGGTCGAGCTGTTGACCAAGGACCTGAAGGCCACGGCCTTCAACACCCCCAAGGCGGCCGAGGTCCTGGGCCGCCTGGCCAAGGCCACCACCGACGGGGCGATCAACAACATTTCCTGGACCGGACGCTGGGTCGAGCCGAACAACGCCTTCGCCGCCGGCAACATCGGCATGTACCAGGGCCATGGCGCCGCGCTGTTCTGGATCATGGGCAAGGCCGACTGGGCCAACGAGAAGACCCTGGCGGTCGTGCCCTGGCCGGGAGGCTGGGGAGTCCCGAACGGCCACGGATTCGGCATCTCCAAGGCGACCAAGGATCCGGACGCCTGCTGGGAGCTGATCAAGATCGCGACCAGCGACAAGTGGCAGAAGGTGATGGCCGACACCTTCACCGTGCTGACCCTCAACCGCAACGTCGACGATGCCCTGATCAAGGGCCTCACGGATCCGTTGAAGGCGGAGACCCTGAGGCTGTCCCTCGCCAACATGGACAAGGCGACCGGTGACTGGGTCACGCCGCTCGACGCCAAGATCAAGGACGCCTTCTGGCCGGAGATCCAGGCGGCGCTGCTCGGCCAGAAGAACCCCAAGGACGCCCTCGAGCAGGCCGACCGCAAGGTGAGCCGGCTGCTCCGGCGCGCCTGAGCGGAGACGGCGGGCCGCGGCCTGCCGCGGCTCGCCCAACCCCTTGGCCGGCCTCGCCCTCCCGCGCCGCCGCCAGCGCCTGCTCGCCCGGCGCCGGCACCGCGAGTACGCCCTCGTCTGGGCGCTGCTCCTGCCGGCGCTCGCGGTCTTCGCCCTGTTCCGGATCCTGCCCCTGCTCTGGAACCTCTGGCTTTCCTTCCGCTACTGGGAACCGGGCAAGAGCTCGAGCTTCGCCGGGCTCGACCACTACGAGGAGATGCTGTTGTTCGACGACGTGTTCTGGGAGGCCCTCTGGAACACGTTCAAGTACATGGCGACCGCGCCCCTGGCGATCCTGCTGGCGCTCGGCCTGGCCCTGCTCGTCGACCGCCCGATCCGCGGCCGCAACCTCTACCGCACGATCGTCTTCCTGAGCTACCCGCTCACCGTCGTCGCGGTCGGCGTGATCTGGCGCTGGCTCTACGACGAGAAGGTCGGCCTCATCAACTTCGTGCTGCGCGAGAGCGGTCTGATCGAGCAGCCGATTCGCTTCCTCGAGACCTATGCCACCGCGCTGCCCTCGGTGATCCTGGCCGCGATCTGGCAGATCGTGGGCTTCTTCATGATCATCCTGCTCACCGGCCTGCAGAGCATCCCGCCGCACCTGTACGAGGCCGCCTCGGTCGACGGGGTGCCGCGCCACGCCCAGTTCTTCCGGATCACCTTGCCACTGTTGCGGCCGTCCCTGTTCCTCTGCTTCGTGATCGGGATCATTGCGAGCTTCACGAGCTTCGATCTGATCTACACGATGACCGGCGGCGGGCCGGGTCACGCGACCGAGCTCCTGGTGACCTACGTCTACAAGGTGGCGTTCCACCGCACCCAGTTCGATTACGCGGCCGCGGTCACGATGGTGATGTTCACGCTGTTCCTCGCGATCGCGCTCGTCGGCAACTGGTTCGCCGGTGGCGATGCCGGCCGGACCGAGGTCAGCGAATGAGCCGCCGCCCGCCCGCCTGGCCCGTGCATCTCGCCCTCGGCACGGTCAGCCTGCTGATGCTCGTGCCGTTCTACTGGGTCCTCAAGACCAGCGTGACCGGCGAGAACATCTTCAGCTATCCGCCGGCGCTGCTGCCGGTCGATCCTCACCTTTTCTACTACGTCGATGCCTGGTACACGATCCCGTTCCCGCGCTACCTCTTCAACTCGGCGCTGGTCGCGGCGATGGTCATCTTAGCCAACCTGATCTTCAATGCCGCGGCGGGCTACGCCTTGACCAAGGCGTTCCCCGGCAAGCGCTGGATCCTCCTCCTGCTCCTCGCCTGCATGATGATCCCGTTCCACGCCACCATCATCCCGGCCTACCTGATCACCGGCCGGCTCGGGCTCTTGAACACGCATCTGGGCCTGGCGCTGCCGGCCTTCTCGCACATCATCTGCATCTTCGTCTTCAAGGCGAACTTCGACGCCATCCCGGCATCGCTCGTGCAGGCGGCGCGGATCGACGGCGTTCCGGAGAGCCGCATCCTCCTGCGGGTGATCCTGCCGCTCGCCAAGCCCGCGGTGGCGACCAACCTGATCCTCTCCTTCATCTGGTCCTGGAACGACTTCCTGTGGCCGTTGATCGTCACCCGCGAGCAGCGGATGCAGACCCTGCCGCTCGGCCTGTCGGCGTTCCTGGCCCAGTTCGAGGACGCCACCGGCGCGCTCTACGCCTTCTGCGTGATGGTGCTGGCTCCGGGCCTCCTGGTCTTCCTCCTCGCCCAGAAGGAGTTCATCCGCGGCCTGACCTCGGGGGCGCGCAAGGGATGAGCGTCCTGCGCGCGCTCCTGGTCAACCGCTACACGCTGACCTTCGGGACGATCGGCCTCGTCGTGCTCGCCTGGAACCTCTACGTGGCGGCCCACGACGAGGGGATCCTCGAGGGCCGGGTGGTCGGGCCCGACGGCGCCCCGGTCGAGGGTGCGGAGGTCGTGCTCGCCGAACGCGGCGTCGTGAGCCTCATCCCGATCGGCCGGACCACGAGTGCCGCCGACGGTCGGTTCCGATTCGAGCGGCACGACCGTCACGCCTTGGCCCTGACAGCGAGTCGGGAGGGCCTCGGCCGCTCGCCCCGGCTCGAGGTGCGCCTCTGGTTCAAGAACCAGAACCGGGTCCTCGAGGAGCCCCTGCGGCTCCTGCCCTGAGGCGCTTCGGCGCTCCCGCTGGGGGTGTGCCCGGCCACGAGCTCGTCTATCTCCTCGCCAGCGGGGCGCCGCCGATGCGACCGTCCCACCCGTCCGGAGCCCGGAAGCCGGTGTCGGGACGCTCGCTCCTCACCGCCCTGGTCCTGGCTGCGCTCCTGCTCGCAGGCGGCGCCGCCTGGTGGAGGTTCGGCCGCGAGGTGCCGCTTCCCGAGGGTATCTGGCGCACCCACGGCCGCAGCGAGGCGCGGCGGATCGACATCGCCACCCGCTTCGGCGGCCGGCTGGTCGAGGTCCTCGTGCGCGAGGGCGATCGGGTCGAGACCGGCCGGGTGGTGGCGCGGATCGAGGCGAGCGAGGTCGAAGCCCGGCTGCGCGAGGCCGAGGCGGCGCGGCACCAGGCCGAGCAGGTGCTGGCCGAGGCCCGCGCGCTCGAGCGCCAGCGCGAGAGCGAGCTCGCCTTCGCGATCCACGAGCTCGAGCGAGCCCAGAGCCTCGGGGAGCGCGGCTTCACCCCGAGCCAGGTCGTGGATCTGCGGCGCACCCAGAAGGCCACCGCCGAGGCGGCGCTCGCTGCCGCCCGGGCCGGCGTGCAGCGGGCGGAGGCGGCCATCGCCGCGGCGCGCGCGACCGTGGCACGGATCGAGAGCGACCTCGCCGAATACACCCTGCGCGCGCCCAAGGCCGGCCGGGTCCAATATCGCTTGGCCGAGCCGGGGGAGGTGCTCGCACCGGGTGCCCGCGTCGTCTCGCTGCTCGACCTCGAGGACGTCTACATGGTCGTCTTCGTGCCGACCGCGGTTGCCGGGCGGCTGCGCTACGGCGCCGAGGCGCGGATCGTCTTCGACGCCGCGCCGCAATGGGTGGTCCCGGCGAGCGTGACCTTCGTCGCTTCCGAAGCGCAGTTCACCCCGCGCTACGTCGAGACCGAGGCCGAGCGCGAGAAGCTCATGTTCCGCGTCCAGGTGCGGATCCCGCCGGAGCTCCTGCGGGCGCACGCCGATGTCGTGAAGACCGGCGTCCCGGGCACGGTCCATCTCGCGGTCGATCCGGGCGTGGTGTGGCCGGAGCGGCTCGCCGTGCGGCTGCCCGATGCCGCCCGGAGCTGAGCCCGCGATCCGTGGTCGGGGCCTCGTCCACGACTACGGGCGCGTGCGCGCGCTCGACTCGGTCACGCTCGAGATCCCGGAAGGTGCCCTCGTGGGTTTCGTCGGCCCGGATGGCGTGGGCAAATCGACGCTCCTCGCCCTCCTGGCCGGCGCCCGGCGGCTCCAGGGGGGCGAGCTCCGGGTGCTCGGCCTCGACCCGTCGCGCCGGGCCGACCGGAACCGGCTCGCCACCCGGGTCGCCTACATGCCGCAGGGGCTCGGCCGGAACCTCTACCCGACCCTCTCCGTAGCCGCGAACCTCGGCTTCTTCGCCCGGCTCTACGGCCTCGCCCCGGCCGATGCCCGGCGGCGGATCGAGGCCCTGGGTGTCACGACCGGGCTCGCTTCCTTCCTCGACCGACCGGCGGGCAAGCTTTCGGGTGGGATGAAGCAGAAGCTCGCGCTCGCCTGCGCCCTCGTCCACGACCCCGACCTCTTGATCCTCGACGAGCCCACGACCGGCGTCGATCCGCTCTCCCGCCGCCGGTTCTTCGAGCTCCTGGCGGCGATCCGCGCCGGCCGGCCGGGGATGACGGTGCTGTTCGCCACCGCCTACATGGCCGAGGCCGAGCGCTTCGATCGGGTCGTCGCGATGGACTCGGGCCGAATCTTGGGCGAGGGCCCGCCCGCCGAGCTCTGCGCGCGCACCGGGACCGGCCGGCTCGACGAGGCCTTCGTGGCCCTCCTCCCGGCCGAGCGGCGGCGCGCGCATCGACCGATCCATCGCCCCCCACCTCGGCGGGGCGATAGGGAGCGCCCGGTGATCGAGGCGCGCGATCTCACCAAGCGCTTCGACCACTTCACCGCGGTGGACGGGGTCGGCTTCGCGATCGCGCGCGGCGAGATCTTCGGTTTCCTGGGTTCCAACGGCTGCGGCAAGACCACGACCATGAAGATGCTCGTGGGCCTGCTCGAGCCAACTTCCGGCGAGGCCTATGTGCTCGGCGAGCCGGCCGGCGCCGACTCGCGCGCCGCCCGTCGGCGGATCGGCTACATGTCGCAGTCCTTCTCGCTCTACGAGGAGCTCACCGTCCGCCAGAACCTCGAGCTCCATGCCGCGATCTACGGCCTCGGTGCGGCCGAGCGGGACCGCCGCGTGGCCGCCCAGCTCGAGCGCTTCGAGCTCCGCTCGGTCGCCGAGCGGCGGCCGCCGGCGCTGCCTTTGGGTGTGCGCCAGCGTCTCCAGCTCGCCGTTGCGACCCTCCACGAGCCCGAGATCTTGATCCTCGACGAGCCCACGAGCGGCGTCGACCCGATCGCCCGCGACCGGTTCTGGGAGATCTTGATCGCCCTGGCGCGCGAGCACGGCGTGACGATCTTCCTTTCCACCCACTTCATGAACGAGGCCGAGCGCTGCGATCGGATCTCGCTCATGCACGCGGGCCGCGTCTTGGCGGTGGGCGAGCCCGAGGCGATCGCCCTCGCGCACGGGGGCGGCGACCTCGAGGCCGCCTTCGTGGCACTCTTGGCCGGAGTCGAGTGTGCCGATCGGCCGGGAGACGGCCCGGCCGCCCCGATCCTGCTGCCCGATCCGCCCGCGGAGGCGCAGCCGAACCGGGGCTTCTGGCTCGCCCGGCTCGGGGCCTTCGCCCGGCGCGAGGCGGCCGAGCTCCTGGCCGATCCGATCCGCCTAGCCTTCGCACTCCTGGGCCCGATCGTCCTCTTGGCGACCATGGGCTTCGGCATCTCCTTCGACGTCGAGAACCTCCGCTTCGCCGTGCTCGATCGCGACCGCACGCCCGAGAGCCGGGAGGTGGTCCGCGCCCTCGAGGGCTCGCGCTATTTCGAGCCTTCGGGCGAGGTCGCGACCCAGGCCGAGGCGGATCGGCTGCTCGAAGCCGCCGGCGTCGCCCTCCTCCTCGCGATCCCGCCGGGCTTCGGCCGCGATCTCGCGGCCGGCCGGCAGCCCGAGCTCGCGGTCTGGCTGGACGGCGCCAACACCACGCGCGCCGAGACCGCCCGCGGCTATGTGCTGGGCGTGGTCGAGCGGGCCTTGCGCGACCTCGCCCCCACCGAGGCCTCGGGGGCGCCGTTCCGGCTCGAGACCCGCTTCCGCTACAACCAGGCCTTCCTCTCCTCGGCCGCGATCCCGCCCGGCGTCATGATGATGCAGCTCGTCATGATCCCGGCCATGCTCGCCGCCCTCGCCGTCGTGCGCGAGAAGGAGCTCGGCTCGATCGTCAACCTCTGGACGACACCCGCGACCCGCCTCGAGTTCCTGCTCGGCAAGCAGCTTCCCTACATCGCGACGAGCCTCGCGAGCTTCGCGTCCCTCCTGCTGATCGTCCTGGCCGTGTTCGACAATCGCCTGCGCGGCGATCCGCTGGCGCTCGCCTCGGGCGCGCTCCTCTTCGTGACCGCGACGACCGCCTTCGGCCTCGTGGTCTCGGCCTTCGTCCGCTCGCAGATCGCCGCGATCTTCGCGACCGCCATCCTCTGCATGATCCCGACGGTCAATTTTTCGGGCATGCTCTACCCGGTCGCCACCCTCGACCCGGTCTCCCGGGCGATCGGCGAGGCTTTTCCGGCACTCTACTTCCAAAGGATCACGGCGGGCGTGATCAACAAGGGCCTGGGCTTCGACTCGCTCTGGCCCGACCTGCTCGCGATCGGGGGCTTCGTCCTCCTGTTCTGGACGTTCGCCGTCCTTCTCCTGCCCGAGCAGGAGCGCTGAGGCGGTGGCGCGCCTGCGGATCGTCTTCCGGCTCGGCCTCAAGGAGCTCTGGGCGGTGCTGCGCGATCCGGTGTTGTTGGGCCTGGTCGCCTACACCTTCACGATCGCGATCGTCACGGTCGCGCGCGGCGTGCGCACCGAGGTCCGCGACGCCGCGATCGCCGTGGTCGACCTCGACGGCTCGGCCCTCTCGGTCCGGCTCGCCCAGGCGTTCCTGCCGCCCTGGTTCAAGCCCGCTCGGGCGATCGGCCTCGAGGAGGTCGAGCGGGTCCTCGAGCGCGGCCAGGCGACCTTCGTCCTGCTGATCCCCGCCGGCTTCGAGGCCGATCTCTTGGGCGAGCGTGGGCCCGAGCTCGCCCTTCTGGTCGATGCCACGGCGATGACGCTCGCCGGCAACGGGGCCGCCTATGCGCGGGCCATCCTCGAGCGTGAAGTTGCACGCTTCCTCGGCCGCGAGGCCGCCTCCGGGGCCGTGCCGATCCGCCTCGAGGTCCGCGCCCGCTTCAACCCGAACCTCGAGGCCGGCCGCTTCCTGGCCGTGACCCAGCTCGTCAACAACCTGACGATCCTCGCGATCGTGCTCGCCGGGGCGGCCGTCATCCGCGAGCGCGAGCACGGCACGCTCGAACATCTCCTCACGCTCCCGCTCGGGCCGTTCGAGGTCGTGGCGGCCAAGCTCTGGGCCAACGGCCTCCTCGTGCTCGTGGCCGCCCTTCTCTCGTTGCAGGCCGTGGTGCGCGGCGTACTCGGTGTGCCGATCGCCGGCTCCCTTCTCCTGTTCGCGTTCGGTGCCGGGATCTACCTCCTTGCGGTGACGGCTCTCGGGGTCATGCTCTCGACCGTGGCCACGACCATGCCCCGCTTCGGCCTCCTTTCGATCCCCGTCTTCGTGATCTTGAACCTGCTCTCGGGCGGCTTCACGCCCTTGGAGAGCATGCCGCGCTGGCTGCAGCTCTCGATGCAACTCTCGCCCACCACCCACGTCGTGGCCTTCGCCCAAGGCGTGCTGTTCCGCGGGGCGGGGCTCGACATTCTCTGGCCGCGGCTCCTCGCCATGGCCGCGATCGGCACCGCCTTCGCGAGCTTCGCCCTCCTGCGTTTCCGCCGGACGATCGCCGCGGTCGTCTGAGCCTCGACAGGCCCGGCCCGGCCGGGCACCCTTCCGCGTGCCCGGCCTTCGGACCTGCCGCATGAGCGAACGCCGCATCCTGATCCCGCATCTCGACGATGTCGGCATGTGCCACGGTGCCAACCGGGCGATGCTCGAGCTCTCCAAGGCAGGGGCGCTCACCTGCGGCTCGGTCATGGTGCCCTGCCCCTGGTTCCCGGAGATCGCGCAGGCGTTCCGCACCCGCCGCGACCTCGACCTCGGCGTGCACCTCACGCTCACGAGCGAGTGGCAGGGCTATCGCTGGCGGCCTTTGACCGGCAACTCGCGCAAGGGCGGGCTCGTCGACGACGATGGTTACCTGTGGCGCAACTGCGTGCTCCTGCGCCGCCACGTCGATCCCGT
Organism: uncultured Geminicoccaceae bacterium; assembly: GCA_964504655.1. Taxonomy (GTDB): domain Bacteria; phylum Pseudomonadota; class Alphaproteobacteria; order Geminicoccales; family Geminicoccaceae; genus JANXAZ01. The sequence goes on along the minus strand of CAZDFD010000001.1, from coordinate 12,863 downwards.
GGCCGCCGAAGAGGAAATGCGCGCGCAGATCGAGGCGGCGCTTTCGGCCGGGATCGACGTGACGCATCTCGACACGCACATGGGAGCAGCGGCCGTCCCCGAGCTCGTCGAGATCTATCTCCGCCTCGGGAGCACCTATCGGCTGCCCGTGCTCCTGCCACGCGAGATCGCGAGCTACCTCGACGTCTTGAAGCTCGGCGCGGTGCGTCCCGAGGACTATCGCCCCTGGCTCGAGACGCTCGAGGCCGAAGGTGCCCAGTTCGTCGACCGCTTCCTCATGACCCCGGGCGTCCCCTCGCCGGAGGCCGATGCGACCTACCGCCGGCTGATCGCCGAGCTGCGTCCCGGCGTCACCTTCCTCTCGCTGCACGCCAACGCGCCGGGCGACATCGAGACGATCGTGCCCGATCGGGCGCACTGGCGGACCGACGAGTACCGCATCCTGGGCGATCCCGCGTTCGCCGGCTTCGTCCGCGAGCAGGGCGTCGAGCTTTCCGGCATGCGCGCGCTGCGTGCGCGGTTGCGCGCCGGCGCGACGGTGTGACCGGGGGTCAGCAGGCCGACCCGGGCTTGGCCGAGGCGGCCCGCCGGCTCGTCGCCCATCTGCTCGCGGCATCCGGCCTGCCCGTCGCGGTAAGGCTCTGGGACGGCAGCCGGGTCGAGCCGCAGGACGGCCCGCCGGCCGGCACGGTCGCGATCACCGGACCCGGCGTCTTGGGCGCGATCCTCGCCCGCCCCGGCCTCGACACGCTCTTCCGTCCCTACGTGGCGGGTGGGCTCGAGCCGGTCGAGGGCGACCTCCTGCGCTTGTTCGAGGCCATCTCGACGCGCAAGCGCGCCCGCCGGCCGCGATGGCGATCGCTGCTCGCGGGCTTCCCCTGGGGCGCGCTCGTGCCTCTCTGGCGAGCGCGCACGCGCATCCCGCCGGTAGGCCATGCGCTCACCGAAGGCGAACGTCCGGCGCGCAGCGGTCGGGCGGCGGACGAGACGCTGATCCGCTTCCATTACGACGTCGGCAACGATTTCTACGCGCTCTTCCTCGACCCGGCGATGGTCTATTCCTGCGCCTATTTCCGTGACCCGGAGGGCGATCTCGCCACCGCCCAGCGCGACAAGCTCGAGCTCGTCTGCCGCAAGCTCCGCCTGCGCCCCGAGCTCCGGCTCCTCGACATCGGCTGCGGCTGGGGAGCACTCCTGATCCACGCCGCCCGCCATCACGGCATCGTCGGTCACGGTGTGACACTCTCCGCTGCCCAGGCCGAGCTCGCCCGCGCACGGGTGGCCGAGGCCGGGCTCGCCGGCCGGGTGACGATCGAGCTGCGCGCCTATCGCGAGCTTTCCGGCACCTGGGACCGGATCGCCAGCATCGGCATGTACGAGCATGTGGGCATCGACCGCCATCCCGCCTATTTCCGCAAGATCCGCGATCTGTTGGCCGAGGACGGCGTCTTCCTCAACCACGGCATCACCCGCCGCGCCAAGGCCGACCCGCGCCGTTTCCGCCGGCCGAGTGCCAGCCGCCGGATCATCCTCCGCTACATCTTCCCGGGCTCGGACCTCGACCATATCGGCCACACGCTCGAGGTCATGGAAGACGCTGGCTTCGAGATCCACGACGTCGAGGGCCTGCGCCGGCACTACGCCCGCACTTGCCGGCTCTGGTACCAGTGCCTCGAGGCCGCACGAACGGAGGCCGAGCGTCTGGTCGGCGTCGAGCGCACGCGGATGTGGCGTGCCTATCTGGCCGGTGTGAGCGTCGGCTTCGCGCAGGGGCCGCTCCGCCTCTTCCAGGTCGTGGCGACCCGGCGCGGCGCCTCGGTCCTGCCCTGGACCCGCGACGACCTTTATGCCGGCTGGCCCGCGGGCGGCTGAGCCTCGTCTCCCTCGAGTTCGGCTTCGAGCGACAGGAGAAGAAAGCTCCAGCTCTTGCCGTGGCCGTCGAGGTTGAGGCTGGCGTTGACCCCGCCCTCGAGGGCGTTCTCCATCACGAGGTTCACCCCGTGGAGGTGCGGCAACTCGAAGCGTCGGATCGGTCCGCGCAGGAGTTCCGGGAACGCCGCCCGCAGCCGCTCCGGGGAGACCGCGCGGACGAGCGCGGGGTAGTGCCGGGGATCGTAGACGAACAAGCACACGTTGGAGGTGTCGCCCTTGTCGCCGGCGCGGGCGTGGGCGATCGCGTGGAGGCGGACGCGCCGGCTCATGCCTGGAGCACCTCGACCCGTGCGCTCATCCGCTCCCGCGGCAGGCTCGCCGAGGCGGTCGTGACCTGCGGCACGATCGTGCCGCGATAACCCCCGCCGCCGGCCGGCCCGCAGGTCAAGAGCGCTTCGACTTCCCACAGCAGCAGCTCGGCCGTGGCCCGGTCGCCGGCGCGCAAGGCCGCGTGCAGCCGCACGTCCTCGCTCTCGGGCGGTTCGGGAAGGGCCGTGGCGTGCAGGGAGCGCAGGCCGACGAGGTCGATCCGCAAGGGGCCCGAGAAGCCGTGTACGGCGCGCATCCGCTCCTCCAGCACCGAGCGGGCGAGGCGGGCCCGCGCCGCGGCGTTCGGTCCGGCGTAGGAGACGCCCGCCTCGGCGAGGAAGCCGCCGTCGAAGCCGACCGTGACCTTGAGGGTCGAAGGCCGCGGCCGGCCGCGCGCGCCCGAAACGCGCACGCGGTCGGGCCCCACCTCCTCGATGCGTACGGTCGAAAAGTCCGCCGTGACGTCCGGGGTCAGGTAGGCGGTCGGGTCGTGGACCTCGTAGAACAGCTGCTCCGCGACGGTCATCCGATCGACCCGGCCGCCCGACCCCGGTGTCTTGCCGATCACCGCGGTTCCGTCGGCTCCGACCTCGGCGAAGGGGAAGCCGCAGCGGGCGAGCTTCGGCACGTCCTTCTTGCCCGGATCGGCGAAATAGCCGCCCGAGACCTGCATCCCGCATTCGAGCAGATGGCCCACGACCGTGCCCGCTGCGAGCTTCGGCCAGTCGTCGAGCTGCCAGCCGAACCGCGCGACCATGGGTCCCAAGAAGAGCGAAGGGTCGGCGACCCGGCCGGTGAGGATCACCGCGGCGTCGGTTGCGAGCGCCGGCAGGAGCTGCTCGACGCCGAGGTAAGCATTGGCGCCGACCAGACCCGGGCGGTCGGCGAGCCGCCCGCCCTCCCACAACGGGGTCGCGGGGTCGAGGGCCGCGGTCACCTCGTCGCCCAGGAGGATCGCCACCTCGAGCCCGGCCAAGCCGAGCTCGCGCGCGACCCGCACGGTCGCCTCGCCGGCGGCCCGCGGGTTGGCCGCACCCATGTTCGAAAGGAGCCGCGTCCCGCGTCGGCGGCAGAGCGGCAACAGGGCGCGCATCCGCCGCTCGAGGAGCGGGTTGTAGCCCTTCGCCGGATCGGCCCGGCGGTCGCGATGGGCGAAGGCGAGCGTGCGTTCGCCCAGGCACTCGAGCACGAGCCAGTCGAGCTCCACCCGCTCGACGAGCTCGACCGCGGCATCGAGCCGGTCGGCGGCGAACCCGGCGCCGCAGCCGATCACGAGCTTTTCGGGCGATCGCTCCGTCACGGCCGGGCCTCGAAGCCGTCGTACCGGGGAGCTGCTCTTTGTTCGGCCGACCCCGCGGGTGGCTCCACCTCGGCCGCCCGGGCCGCCCCCCAGAATTCCGCCACCGCGGCGCGAATCGCGGCGTGCGAGTGGTCGAGCCAATGGGTCGCCAAGGTGATCCGCGGCCGGGCGAAGCCCGGCAGCAGGCTGCCGAGCGCCTCGGGGCCGAAGCCACCCCGCCGCTCCGGCCGCAGCCAAGGCCGCGTGTCCGCCACGTAGAGGAAGAGCCGGCTGCGCCCGAACCGCCGTTCCTCGACCGCCTCGACCGCGCGCCAGGGGAGGGGCCGGGCCAGGAGCTCGGGGATCCGGATGCCCTCGCGGTCGAGGATCGCGACGGGGTGCCGGTCGAGGACGAGCAGGCCGCTCCGCAGCCCGAAGCCGCCGAACAGGATCGCCGCGGGCAACAGGAGCGCGGCCGCGCCCTCGACGCCGGTCGCAGCGTGCCAGGCGAAGAGCAGGAGGAGGCCTACGCAGAGCGCGAGGTTGGCGGCGTGCGGGACCCGGCCGTGACGCAGCTCCAGCCCTGCGCTCCCGCTCATCCCAAGGGCTCCAGCACGAGATGGGCGATCCGCCGCCGCTTCCAGGAATAGACGAGATGGACGAGGCCGGCGTGGTCCTCGTGCAGCGAGGGATAGGAGAATTCCTGGCCCGGCTCGCTCTCGAGTTCGAGCACGGTGCGCCAGGTCCGTCCGTCCTCGGAGAGGCTCGCGACGAGCCGGTCGCGACCCTGCGCGCTCGGATGGTGGACCAGGAGGAACAGGCCGCAGGCGAGACGGCGCGCGTCGAAGGCGGCGTTGGGGTGCGGGAGGTCGGTCGCCCGCATCGGCGACCAGTGCTCGCCGGCATCCTCCGACCAGCTCTCGGCGATGAAGCCCTGCTTGGTCCGACAGAGCGCCCGGATCCGCCCGCCGCCATGGTCGACGAGTGTGGCCTGGTTGGCTTTGAAGCCCCCCGGCAGGTTCGTGAAGGGGTGGTTCAAGATCGCCACCCGTCGCCAGCTCCACCCGCCGTCGTCGGTCCGCTCGATCTGGCAGCGCCAGCCGAAGAGCTCGGAGGAGGAGCCGCACAAAAGCGCGCCCGACGGCAGCTCGAGCGGGGCGTTCTTGACCGGCCCGAAGATCCCGTCCGGCAGGCGCCGTGGCCGGCTCCAGCTCCGCCCGCCGTCCTCCGAGCTCGTCAGCATGCCCCACCAGCGCCGCGGCCGCGGTCCCACCTTGTAGAACAGGAGGAGCGGCCCGCCGCGCAGCTGGTGGAGGACCGGGTTCCAGCAGGGCTGTGGCGCATCCCTGCCGTCCTGGCCCTTGAGGAGGCGAACCGGCTCGCCCCAGCGGCCGCGCTCCTGCCGCGCGAACCAGATCGCGACGTCCGGCCTTCCTTCCTTGGAGCCCGCGAACCAGGCGGCGACGAGCCCCTCGGGGCTCTCGGCGATGGTAGCGGCGTGCGCGTCCCGCCAGGGCGCGAGGCGATCGACGAAGCCGCGTTCCAGGAATCGCAAGGGAGACCTCTCAGGCGTCGCAGCCCGCGAACGGGCCGAGGTCGACATGGATGTGATCGCGATGGAAGAGGTCGCTTCGCGGGGTGAGGACCATCGCGAAGCGCCCGCAGGCCGCCCGCGCCAGGGCGCGCAGGAAACGCCCGCGCCGGCCCTGATCGTGCCAGTGCTCGCCGACGACGACGCGGCTGCCGTCGGACAGCTCGAACCCGGCCAGATCGAGGGCGCGCGCGGTCGCGTGCAGGCTCGCCCGGCCGGCATTGCCGGTCATCCCCCGGCAGGCGTGGCTGCCCATGTGCAGCAGGCGCACGGGCTCGGCAGCGAGCTCGCGGCGCGCGATGGCCTGGATCTCGGGCTCGAAGCGGGCCCAGGCGCGCGCCATGGCGCAGCTCGTGAGCAGGGGTCGCTCGAGGGCGATCCGGCTCGCGGTCACCCGGACCGGCTGCTCGATGCGGCAGGCGCCGGAGGAGGGCGCCGCCCACGGCTCGAAGCTCACGCCCAGTGCCGCGAGCTCGGCCGGGCAGCCCACGGTCGTGGACGGCGGCTCCGGCGCCGGCGCTCGGGCGCAGCCGGCAGCGAGCAGGACGGCCGCGGCGGAAACGCGCGCGACCCTTTGCAAACCACCCTTGCGCGTGGCACGAGTGCCGCAGACGCTCGCTCCCGCCCGCTGCGGTCGCGCGAGCGCGCAGCGGAGGCATTCCATGCGCAACAAGCTCACTCGCACCCTCCTCGCGGCCTCGGCGCTCGCCGGTGGCATGGTCCTCGCCCTCGCGGCCGAGGCCAAGGAGATCGTGATCAAGTTCAGCCACGTGGTGGCGGAGAACACCCCCAAGGGCCAGGGCGCCTTGATGTTCAAGCAGGCTGCCGAGGAGCGGCTCAAGGGCAAGGTCCGGGTCGAGGTCTATCCCAACAGCTCGCTGTTCGGCGACGCCAAGGAGATGGAGGCGCTGGCCCTCGGCGACGTCCAGCTGATCGCGCCGTCCCTGTCCAAGTTCGACAAGTACACCAAGCAGCTGCAGGTGTTCGATCTGCCCTTCCTGTTCGACGACGTCCAGGCGGTCGACCGCTTCCAGAACGGGCCCGAGGGCAAGAAGCTGCTCCGCTCGATGGAGAAGAAGGGCTTCATCGGGCTCGCCTTCTGGCACAACGGGATGAAGCAGCTCTCGGCCAACAAGCCGTTGCGCATGCCGCAGGACGCGGCCGGGCTCAAGTTCCGCATCCAGGCCTCGGATGTGCTCCTGGCCCAGTTCCAGGCCTTGAAGGCCAACCCGCAGAAGATGGCCTTCGCCGAGGTCTACCAGGCCCTCCAGGTCGGCACGGTCGACGGGCAGGAGAACACTTGGTCGAACATCTATTCCCAGAAGTTCCACGAGGTGCAGAAGTACATCACCGAGAGCAACCACGGCATCATCGACTACATGGTGGTGACGAACACCGAGTTCTGGACCGGGCTTCCGAAGGACATTCGCGGCGAGCTCGAGAAGATCATGGACGAGGTGACGGTCAAGGCGAACAAGATCGCCGAGGACCTGAACCAGGCGGACCGCGAGCGGATCGTCAAGGCCGGGACGTCCGAGATCATCAAGCTCGGCGCCGAGGAGCGTCAGGCCTGGAAGGCGGCGATGACCCCGGTGTGGGACAAGTTCGCGACCGACATCGGCAAGGAGCTGATCGAGGCCGCCAAGGCCGCCAACAAGGCCAGCTGATCGCCCGAGGGCCGGGCGGGGCGCCGCGCCCCCCGGCGGGCGGGGCGCGGCGCCGGGGGGAGGGGACGTGGTCGCACGTCTGATCGAGCGGCTGGAGGAGGTGCTGCTCGCCCTCCTCCTCGCCGCCATGACGCTGCTCACCTTCACGCAGGTGGTGCTCCGCTACCTGTTCAACGCCGGGCTGATCTGGGCGCTCGAGGCGACCGTCTACCTGTTCGCCTGGCTGATCCTGCTCGGCATCTCCTATGGCGTGCGGGTGCACGCCCACATCGGCGTCGACATCCTCGTCAAGGCGCTGCCGATCGCCACGCGGCGGACCGTCGGGCTGGTCGCGGTCGCGCTCTCGCTCCTCTACGCCGGGGTCATGCTCTTCGGCTCCTGGCGCTATGTCGAGCGTCTGCACCGGCTCGGAACGGAGGCCGAGGACATCCCGGTCGAGCGCTGGATCCTGACGATCGTCCTGCCGATCGGCTTCCTGCTCCTGGGCGTCCGGCTCCTCCAGCAGGGCTTCGCGATCCTCCAGGGCCGCGCCAAGGGGTTCGAGCTGGGCGACGAGGCTGCCGACGTCCTGCGCGAGCGCCAGCGGCTGGTCGGGGGAGGCGAGCGATGACCACCGGCTTCCTGTTCGCCACCCTGTTCGCGTTCCTGCTGCTCGGCCTGCCGATCGCCATCTCGCTCGGGCTGGCGAGCGTCCTCACCATCCTCCTGTTCGCCCAGGACAGCCTCGCCTCGCTGGCCCTCAAGTTCTTCGAGACCAGCGAGAAGTACGTGCTCTTGGCGATCCCCTTCTTCATCCTGGCCGGCAGCTTCATGACCACGGGCGGGGTGGCCCGGCGGATGATCGACTTCGCGATCGCCTGCGTCGGCCATCTGCGCGGCGGGCTCGCGATCGCGGGCGTCATGGCCTGCATGCTGTTCGCCGCGGTCTCCGGCAGCTCCCCGGCCACGGTCGTAGCGGTCGGCTCGATCGTCATCGCCGGCATGATCAAGACCGGCTACAGCCGCGACTTCGCGGCCGGGGTGATCTGCAACGCCGGCACCCTCGGCATCCTGATCCCGCCCTCGATCGTCATGGTGGTCTACGCGGCCGCCACCGAGACCTCGGTCGGCCGGCTGTTCATGGCGGGCGTCGTCCCCGGCATCGTCCTGGGTCTCATGCTGATGGCCGCCATCTGGATCGCTGCCACCGTCCAGGACCTGCCGCGGCAGCCGCGAGCGAGCTGGGCGGACACGCTCCGGACCGGCCGCGAGGCGATCTGGGGCCTGATGCTGATCGTCATCATCCTGGGCGGCATCTACGGAGGCATCTTCACGCCGACCGAGGCCGCCGCCGTGTCGGCGGTCTACGCCTTCCTGATCGCGCTCTTCGTCTACCGCGACCTCGGCTGGACCGACATCCCGCACGTGCTGGTCGAAAGCGCCAAGGTCACGGTGATGCTGCTGTTCATCATCGCCAACGCCATCCTCTTCGCGCACGTTCTGACGACCGAGCAGATCCCGCAGACCATTGCCCAGGCGATCATCGAGGCGGGACTTACGCCTTGGCAGTTCCTGCTCGTGGTCAACATCCTCCTGCTCGTGGCCGGCAACTTCATGGAGCCGTCGGCCATCATCCTGATCCTGGCGCCCATCCTGTTCCCGATCGCCGTGCAGCTCGGCATCGACCCGATCCACCTGGGCATCATCATGGTGGTCAACATGGAGATCGGCATGGTGACCCCGCCGGTCGGGCTCAACCTCTTCGTCACCTCGGGCATCACCGGGATGAGCGTCTGGGAGGTGGTCAAGGCCGCCACGCCCTGGCTCGGGGTCCTTCTGGTCTTCCTCGGGATCACCACCTACGTGCCGATCCTGTCGCTCTGGCTGCCCAACCTGCTGTTCGGCACGGCGGCGGTGCAGTAGCCGGGTCGGTCCGCTCAGCCGCCGTCGAGAACGCGGCGGACGGCGGCGAGGGCCTCGGGCCCGTCCCAGGCGGCGATGCCGAGCAGGCGCCCGACCTCGCGGCCCTCGCGGTCGACCAGGAGGGTCCCGGGCAGCCCCGGAAGCCGGACGGCGCGGCTTGTCGCCGCCCTGGGGTCGCGATAGACGGCGAGCCGCGTCACGCCGATCTCGTCGAGGAACGCGCGGACGCGCTCCGCTCCGGCCCGGTCGACGGAGAGCGCGACGACCGCCACCTCGGCCGGGTCGAACGCGGCCTGGAGCCGGTCGAGTGAGGGCATCTCCTCGCGGCACGGAGTGCACCAGGTGGCCCAGAAGTTCAGGACGACGACCCTTCCCCGCAGCTCGGCGAGGCTCGCCGGGCGCCCGTCCAGCGTCTCGAAGGCGAGCTCCGGCAGGGGCCTGGGATCGGCCGACCAGACCATCGGAAAGCCGGCCGCACGCCCGGCGGACGGCGCCAGCAGCAGGAGCAGGAGCGCCAGGGTGCGGAGCGTCGGCAAGGCTCGTCTCCAGGATCCGGGGTCGGCGCCGTGAGCGGTCCGGCCAAGACCGCGCGCGAGCTCTGGGGCGGCCACTTCGAGAGCGGACCCGCGCCGCTCATGGAGCGGATCAACGCCTCGATCGGCTTCGACCGCCGCCTCTGGGCCGAGGACATCCGGGGCTCGATGGCGCATGCCCGCATGCTCGCGGCCCGCGGCATCATCAGCCAGGCCGACCGGGACGCGATCCTGGCCGGGCTCTCGGCGATCGGCCAGGAGATCGCCGCCGGGCGCTTCGCCTTCGACCCGGCGCTCGAGGACATCCACCTCAACCTCGAGGCGCGGCTCACCGAGCGGATCGGAGAGGCCGGGCGGCGGCTGCACACCGCCCGCTCGCGCAACGACCAGGTGGCGACCGACCTCCGTCTCTGGGTCAAGGCCGCGGTCGACCGGGTCGACGGGCTCCTGCGCGACCTGCAGGCCGTACTTCTCGACAAGGCCGAGGCGCACGCGGCCGACGTCATGCCCGGCTTCACGCATCTGCAGGCGGCGCAGCCCGTCACCCTCGGCCACCATCTCCTGGCCTATGTGGAGATGTTCGGGCGCGATCGCTCGCGCTTCGCCGACGCCCGGGCGCGCATGGACGAGTGCCCGCTCGGCGCCGCGGCCCTGGCCGGGACGAGCTTCCCGATCGACCGCGAGGCGACCGCGCGCGAGCTCGGCTTCGCGCGGCCGGCCGCCAACTCGATCGACGCCGTCTCCGACCGCGACTTCGCCCTCGATCATCTGGCCGCCGCGGCCATCTGTGCCGTCCATCTCTCGCGCCTGGCCGAGGAGCTCGTCCTCTGGTCGACGCCGCAGTTCGGGTTCGTCCGGCTGCCCGAGGCGTTCACCTCGGGGAGCTCGATCATGCCGCAGAAGCGCAACCCCGACGCGGCCGAGCTCGTGCGCGGCAAGAGCGGGCGGGTGATCGGCCATCTGGTGGGGCTGCTCACCGTCCTCAAGGGGCTGCCGCTCGCCTACTCGAAGGACATGCAGGAGGACAAGGAGGGCCTCTTCGACGCCGCCGACACGCTCGAGCTGTGCCTGGCCGCGACCGCCGCCATGCTCGAGGGCGCGCGCTTCGATAGCGCCCGCCTGCGCGCCGCGGCCGGCCTCGGGCACACCACGGCGACCGATCTGGCCGACTGGCTCGTGCGGGTGGCGGGTCTGCCGTTCCGCACCGCGCACGGTGTCGCGGCCGCCGCCGCCCGCCGCGCCGAGGAGAAGGGCTGCGGGCTCGAGGATCTGGCCGACGCCGATCTCCGGGCCCTCGACCCGCGCCTCGGCCCGGCCGTGCGCGAGGTGCTCGGGGTCGACCGCTCGGTCGCCAGCCGGACCAGCCTCGGCGGCACCGCACCGGTCCGCGTGCGCGAGGCGGTGGCGGCGGCGCGCGCCCGGTTCCTGGGCGGCACCGCCCGATGAGCCGGCGGGGGCTGCTCGGGCTCCTGGCGGCACCGCTGCTCCTGGCTCTGGGCCCGGCCGGCTGCGGCCGGCGCGGGCGGCTCGAGCTGCCGCCGCGGGAGGGCGGCGACGGCGCCCCGGGCCCGCCGCCGGCACCGCCGCGGCCCGAACCCGAGCGCCGCACGCCGGCGCCCGTGGGCCTCGAGACCGGCTGAGCCGGCACCCGGCCCGGGTTCGTTCGGCGCTCCGCTCAGGCGGGCAGGCTCCGGGGCCGGCGTGCCCCCGGCGGGTCGTCCAGGAGGAAGGACGCGGCGGTGGCCGATGGCGCGGTCGTGCCGGCGCCGAGCGCCGGGCCCGGGGCCCGTGGCGCGGTGGTGCCGGGGCCGGTCCGGCCGGCGGCCGTGGCGGGGGCGGCCGGGACGGTGGTCCGGCCCGGCGGGGCGGGCCGTGGGGCGCTCGCGGCGCGCCGGGCGAGCTCCTCCGGGGCGAGCCCGTCCTCGGGCGACCAGGGCCAGTCGGGCGGTAGTGGCGCCGGCGGACGGATCCCGACGCCCTGCGGCCAGACCGTCGCGGGTGGGGGCGCCGCGGCCGCGGGATCGCCCGGGACGGGCGGGGAGCCGGGCTCGGAGGCGGCCGGGTCGAGGCCGGCATGGGCCGGGACCGGGACCCCGAGCTCCCGGGCATGGCGCAGCCAGGCCTCGGCGGCGCGGCGGGCGCGGCCGGCGCCGTGATAGGCCTCGGCCTCCTGCCCGAGCCTGACCCACAAGGGATTGGGCGCGCGGGGGCGACCGGACGCGGCTTCGGGCCCGGGCAGGGCTGCGGACGGGCGCGGGGCTTCCGAGGGGGACGGGGCTTCGCACGAGGAGGGAGTCGGGGGCGGGGAGGCGGTGGCGGACGGGGGCCCGGACGCCCGGGCCGCCTCGGAGGGCGGCTCGGGTGCTTCGTCCGTGGGTGAGAGCGGGAGCGGGGCTGCCGTGCGGCCGGCGAAGGCCGGATGGTCCAGGCCCGGGTCGAGCCCGGCGCGCGCGAAATGGCCGAGCACCCGGGCCTCCTCGGCCGGGTCGGCGACGGACAAGAGCTCCTCGAGCACCCGCCAGCGGTCGGCCGGGCAGACCCACTCGGCCTCGAGCGAGGCCATCGGCCTTCGGCCACAGCCGGGCGGCACCACCCAGCTGTCGTAGCCGAGCCCGTCCCACTCGGCCCGCTCCTCGGGCGTGGCGTCGGCGAGCGCCCGGGCGAGGATGGCCTCGAGCGGCTCCGGGGGCGCGGGCTCGGGCGGCCCGCCCGCCCGCCGCAGCGCCGGCGACACCCAGAGCCGGGCGAGCCGGGCGGCCTCCTGCGGCCGGCCCTCACGGAGCAGCCGCTCGGCGCAGGCCCGGGCGAGCGCCCCGAGCTCCGCGCCCGCCGCCTGCCCCGGCCCTCCCGCCCCGTCGGCGGCGCCGCCGGCCGCGGCCGCGGCAGGCGAGGCTCCGAGGGAGTTGGCTTCGGGGGGCTCGGCCCCGGGAGGCTCGGCTCCGGGGGGCGCGGCGTCGGGGGGCTCGGCCGGGCTCGGGGCCCCTGCGGCCGCGGGCGGCTCGCGGCCGACCCGGCCCGGCGGGCCGGCCGCGTGGGCGCCGGGGTCGAGGAGCTCGGAGCCGACCGGGTCGGGCTCCGGCGGTGCGGGCTCGGAGCGAGCCGGCTCGGGCGCCGGCGCAGCGCCGAGGACGGCCGTCGCGGTCTCGGACCGGTCGGGCGCGGGCCAGTCGAGGTCGTCGACCGCGGGTCCGCAGGGGCCGGGTTCGGAGGGGCCGAGCTCGGAGGAGTCGCATTCGGCGGGGCCCGCGGGGTCGGGCGGCTCGAGGGCGCGCAGCGCGCGCAGGAGGAAGCGCTCGAGCTGGCCCTGGTGGCGGACGAGGGTGGCGTATTCGGGCAGGCGGGTGAGTGCGGTGGGCAGGCCCGGATCGGGGCCGATCCAGCCCGGTGCCGGGCGCGGCGGCAGGGCGTGCAGGGCGGCTTCCAGGCGTTCGGCGCGGCGCAGCTTCCAGACCGCGGCGGCGAGCCGCTCGACGAGCACGGCGCGGCTGGGGCGGGGGTCGTCGTACTCGGCGCGGAGCCCGTCCACGAGGTGCGCCAGGTCGGCCGGGTCCTCGCCGTCGATGACGAGGTGGACGGCGGCGGCGAGGCCGTGGCGGAGCGCGTTGCGCGAGGCCCGCGCCTTGCCGGCCGGGCTCAGGGGTCCCCGCGAC